>NZ_JAXITC010000026.1:0-2769 GCF_034680285.1 Limnohabitans sp. | reverse complement strand
TTCTCGCTGTAAGGCCGGGCCGTGCGCATACGCTCCTGCGCCTTGCGCATTTTGGAGACGGAAATCATCTCCATGGCCTTGGTGATCTTCTTGGTGTTTTCCACCGATTTGATCTTGGTGCGTAGTTCCTTGCCCGATGCCATCAGCGGCTCCTTTTGATCAGGTAGAAATTAAGCAAAGCTTTTCTTGAAAGCGGCCACAGCGGTGTTCAATTCGGCTTCTGCCTCTTTGTCCAAAGCTTTGGAGTTCTCGATTTTGGCCAGCAATGCAGCGCACTTGTCCTTCAAGTAAGCGTGCAAACCGTGCTCAAAAGCCAAGACTTTCTTGACATCGATGTCGTCCATAAAGCCTTTGTTCACAGCAAACAAGCTGGCGCCCATCAAGCTGATCGACAAGGGGCTGTACTGGGCTTGCTTGAGCAATTCGGTCACGCGGGCACCGCGGTCCAGCTGCTTGCGTGTGGACTCGTCCAGATCGGAAGCGAACTGCGCAAAAGCAGCCAATTCACGGTACTGGGCCAAATCGGTACGGATACCACCGGACTGACCTTTGATGACCTTGGTCTGGGCGGAGCTACCGACGCGTGACACCGAAATACCGGCGTTGATCGCAGGGCGGATACCGGCGTTG
The DNA here is from genome assembly GCF_034680285.1 of Limnohabitans sp. Classification (GTDB taxonomy): domain Bacteria; phylum Pseudomonadota; class Gammaproteobacteria; order Burkholderiales; family Burkholderiaceae_C; genus Limnohabitans_A. Next base: position 2,139 of record NZ_JAXITC010000026.1, on the reverse strand, counting down.
AACAAGGATGTTTCCAAGAAGATCTGACCGTCAGTGATCGAAATCACGTTGGTAGGCACGAAGGCAGAAACGTCACCGGCTTGGGTTTCGATGATGGGCAGAGCCGTCAAGGAACCCGTTTTACCAGTCACAGCGCCTTTGGTGAAGGCTTCGACGTAGTCGGCGTTCACGCGGGCTGCACGCTCGAGCAGACGGCTGTGGAGATAGAACACGTCGCCGGGGTAAGCTTCGCGGCCTGGTGGGCGACGCAACAACAGAGACACTTGGCGGTAAGCGACAGCTTGCTTGGACAGATCGTCATAAACAATCAGTGCGTCTTCGCCACGGTCACGGAAGTATTCGCCCATGGTGCAGCCAGAGTAGGCAGACACGTACTGCATGGCTGCGGATTCAGAGGCAGAAGCAGCCACGACGATGGTGTATTCCATCGCGCCAGCTTGCTCCAAAGCGCGCACGACGTTCTTGATCGACGAGGCTTTTTGGCCAATCGCGACGTAAACGCAGGTCATGTTCTGACCTTTTTGGTTGATGATGGCGTCGATCGCGACGGCAGTCTTGCCGGTCTGACGGTCGCCAATGATCAATTCGCGCTGACCACGGCCCACGGGCACCATGGAGTCGATGGACTTCAAGCCAGTTTGCATAGGCTGATCCACCGATTTACGTGCGATCACGCCAGGGGCGACTTTTTCGATCACGTCGGTCATCTTGGCATTGATGGGGCCTTTGCCATCGATAGGCTGACCCAATGCGTTGACCACGCGGCCAATCAGTTCAGGGCCTACGGGCACTTCCAGAATACGGCCTGTGCACTTGACAGTGTCGCCTTCGGAGATGTGCTCGTACTCGCCCAAGATCACGGCACCGACCGAGTCACGCTCGAGGTTCAGGGCCAGACCAAATGTGGCAGCGCCATCAGCAGTCGCTGGGAATTCGAGCATTTCGCCCTGCATCACATCCGACAAACCGTGGACGCGAACGATACCGTCGGTCACAGACACCACAGTGCCTTGGTTGCGGATATCGGCGCTGGCGGACAGCCCTTCGATGCGGCTCTTGATCAGTTCAGAAATTTCTGCGGGATTGAGTTGCATGACTCTTTCCTTCTTTCTTTAAATATGTCCGGTCTCGTCCGCTTATGCGGAGAGGGCCGATTTCATTTGTTCCAGTCGGGCTATGACAGAGGTGTCGAGCACCTCGTCACCCACCACCACACGAATACCACCAATCAAGGCGGCATCAAGCTCGACGCTCACATTGAGCTTGCGCGCAAAGCGTTTTTCGAGCGTGGACGACAAATCGGCCAAAGCCGAAGCGTCGATGGGAAATGCGCTGTAAACAACTGCATCAGCAGTGCCACCTTGCGCATTCATCAGTGCCCGGTACTGCTGTGCGACGACAGGCAGTGCACTGAGACGGCGGTTTTCGATCACCAGTTGCAGGAAGTTCTTGCCAGCCTCGGGCAGTGCTGTACGAAGCACGCCAGAGATCAGCTCGAATGCCTGCTCATCGGACACTTTGGGGCTGTCAACAAACTGTTGCAATTGCGCGTTTTCCGCAACTGCGGCCAGTTCATCCAGCCAAGCGGCCGTGCCAGCAAGATCGGATGCCTGCGCTTTAAAAAGCGCTTCGGCATAAGGGCGGGCGATGGTAGCAAGTTCTGCCATGGTCTTCTCTGGCTGGAGCTTCTTACAGCTCGGTCTTGAGGCGGCTCAGCAGATCAGCGTGGACACCAGCATTGACTTCCTTGCGGAGAATCTGCTCGGCGCCTTTCACGGCCAAAGCTGCAACCTGCTCACGCAGGGCTTCACGCGCTTTGACAGCTTCCTGCTCAGCTTCAGCTTTTGCAGCGGCGATGATCTTGTTGCCTTCTTCGGTGGCACGTGCTTTGGCTTCGTCAACGATGCCATTTGCACGGCGCTCAGCATCTGCCAAGCGCGAAGCCGTCTCGGTGCGCGACTGGGCCAGTTCGGCTTCAACACGCGCATTGGCGTTGCTGAGTTCGGCTTTGGCTTTGTCGGCGGCAGCGAGGCCGTCAGCGATTTTCTGTGCCCGTTCGTCGAGCGCTTTTGTGATCGGGGGCCACACGAATTTCATCGTGAACCACACCAGAATCGCAAAAACGATCATCTGAATGAA
>NZ_JAXITC010000025.1:0-10725 GCF_034680285.1 Limnohabitans sp. | reverse complement strand
GGCAATCGCGGCCAGTGTGTCACCACCGCCTGCAATGCTGAAGGCGCTGGACTCGGCAATCGCCTGGGCAATCACCTTGGTGCCGTTTTCGAAGGCCGCAAACTCGAACACGCCCACCGGGCCGTTCCACACAATGGTGCCCGCTTGCTTGAGTTGTGCGGCCAGCTTGGCAGCCGTCTCGGGGCCAATGTCCAAAATCATGTCGTCGTCAGCCACCTCGGTGGCTTTCTTGACCGTGGCCACCGCGTCAGCGGCAAAGGTCTTGGCTGTCACCACATCGGTCGGAATCGGAACTTCAGCGCCACGCGCCTTCATGGCGTCGATCACGGCTTTGGCCTCTTCCACCAAGTCGGCTTCGGCCAGGCTCTTGCCGATCTTCAGACCCGCAGCCAGCATGAAGGTGTTGGCAATGCCACCGCCCACAATGAGTTGGTCCACGTTTTGCGACAGGCTCTTCAAGATGGTCAGCTTGGTGCTGACTTTGCTGCCCGCCACGATGGCGGCCAGAGGGCGCTTGGGGTTGGCCAAGGCCTTGCCAATGGCGTCGATCTCGGCGGCCAGCAAAGGGCCAGCACAGGCGATGGGGGCGAACTGGGCGATGCCATAGGTGGTGCCTTCGGCGCGGTGGGCGGTGCCAAAAGCGTCGTTCACATAGATGTCGCACAACTGGGCCATCTTGCGGGCCAAGTCTTCGTTGTTTTTCTTCTCGCCTTGGTTGACACGGCAGTTTTCGAGCAGCACAACCTGGCCGGGGGCCACGGTCACGCCGTCCACCCAGTTGGCGATCAGCGGCACTTCGCGACCCAGCAACTCACCCAAGCGCTTGGCCACAGGGGCGAGCGAGTCTTCGGGCTTGAACTCGCCCTCGGTCGGGCGGCCCAGGTGGCTGGTCACCATGACAGCGGCTCCGGCCGCCAGCGCCATCTGAATGCAAGGTACGCTGGCGCGAATGCGGGTGTCTTCGGTGATGCTGCCGTCATCGGCTTGCGGTACGTTCAGGTCGGCACGGATGAACACGCGGCGGTTTTCGGCAAAGCCGCTTTTGGCCACATCGGCAAAACGCAAGACTTTCATCGTGCACCTCCTGCTTGGCCGGACACCACACGGGCCATTTCCAGGCACTTGTTGGAGTAACCCCATTCGTTGTCGTACCAGGCCATCAGCTTCACAAAGGTGCTGTCGAGCGCCATGCCCGCTTCGGCGTCGAACACACTGGTGCACACCTCGCCCCGGAAATCAGTCGACACCACTTTGGCTTCGGTGTAACCCAACACGCGCTTCAAAGCCCCTTGGCTTTGCGCCTTCATTTCGGCGCAAATCTCGGCATAGGTGGCGGGCGTGGCCAACTCCACCGTCAAGTCGACCAGCGACACATCGCTGGTGGGCACCCGCACCGACACGCCCGTGAGCTTGCCCTTGATTTCTGGAATCACCACGCCCACAGCCTTGGCTGCGCCCGTGCTGCTGGGAATGATGTTTTCCAGAATGCCGCGCCCGCCGCGCCAGTCCTTGTTGCTCGGGCCGTCCACGGTTTTTTGGGTGGCGGTGGCTGCGTGCACGGTGGTCATCAGGCCGCGCCGAATGCCCCATTTGTCGTTGAGCACCTTGGCCAAAGGCGCCAATGCGTTGGTGGTGCAGCTGGCGTTGCTGATGATGGCTTGGCCCGCATAGCTGGCGTGGTTCACGCCAAACACAAACATGGGCGTATCGTCTTTCGAAGGAGCCGAAATCACCACCTTTTGGGCCCCTGCTGCCAGGTGCTTGCCCGCGCCTTCTTTGTCGAGGAACAAGCCCGTGGCTTCGATCACCACGTCTGCACCCACTTCGTCCCACTTCAGGTTGGCCGGATCGCGCTCTTGCGTGAGGCGAATGGGGCGGCCGTTGACGATCAGGGTGCTGCCCTCCACCGCCACGGTACCCTCGAAGCGGCCATGCACGCTGTCGTATTGCAGCATGTAGGCCAGGTACTCGGGCTCCAGCAAGTCATTGATGGCGACGATCTCGACGTCATCAAAATTTTGAACCGCCGCGCGGAACACCATGCGGCCAATGCGGCCAAATCCGTTGATGCCAATTTTTGTGCTCATGTCAGTCTCTTTCATTCTTCAAAAAGTGAATTTTTGATGCGTGTGGCACAGGGCCACTTACAGCAACGCCGAAAAATCCTCGATCACGCGGTCCGGCGCACAGGCGTGCACCGACTCGCCCATGTTGTAGCCATAAGGCAGCAACCAGACCGGCACACCTGCGTTGCGGGCGGTGGCTGCGTCGATCGACGAGTCACCCACAAACAAGGCTTGTGTGGCCTTCAGGTCCCAACGCTTCAAGCAGTCCACCACGCTGGTGGGATCGGGTTTTTTGACTGGAAAGGTGTCGCCGCTGACCACCACGTCAAAGGCCTCTTGAAGCCCGTGCACGCGCAGCACGGTGTCGGTGTAACGCCCTTCCTTGTTGGTCACCACCGCCAGTTTGCAGCCACGTGCTCGCAGCGCCGCGAGCACTTCGCGCACCTGGGGGTACAAATTGCTGCGTGTACCGCAACGGTCTTGGTAGTAGCGGTCAAAAATCGGCAGCGCTTGCTTCAGATCTTCACCTTTGCGCACGGCTTCCACCGGGGTCTGGGTGACACTGGCCAACGCTTGGATCAGCAGCTCTTTGGTTCCGTGACCAATCCAGTCGTTGACTTGTTGCTGCGACACCTCGGGCCAATCGAAATAGCGCAAGGTGTCGTTCACCGCATCGGCGATTTCAGGCGCGGTTTCGACCAAGGTGCCGTCGAGGTCAAAAAAATAGGCTTGTGGTGTTGACATTTCTTCTCTCATTGCAACGGGGTCACGACTCAGTTGTCTGAGGGCACGATGTGCTCGGGCAGGACTTGAGCCTGGCGGTGGGTGTGACGATGCACCAAGGTGCGCACCGCTTCACACACACGCTCGGTGGTGATGCCAAAGTGCGCGTACAAAGCCGGGGCTGGGGCTGACTCACCAAAGCTGTTCATACCAATCACCATGCCGGTGCGACCCACGTATTTGCGCCAAAAATCGGGGTGTGCCGCTTCCACGGCTACGGTGGGTAAGCCCAGCGGCAAGACCATGTCCTGATAGGCCTCGCTTTGACGGTCAAACACATTGGTGCAGGGCATGGACACCACCCGTGTGGCTACGCCTTGGGTGGCCAGTTCGGCTTGCGCTTTCATGGCCAAAGAGGTCTCGGACCCTGTGGCCACGATGATGGCTTGGGCACCCGGCATGTCGCTCAGGATGTAGCCGCCCTGGCGCACCTTGGCCGCATCAGCGGCGTCGGTCAGCAGCTGCGGCAGGTTTTGGCGCGACAGCGCCAAGGCGCTCGGGCCGTCGCGGCGCTCCACCGAACAGGCCCAGGCCACGGCGGTTTCCAAGCCATCGGCGGGCCGCCACACATCCAGCCCCGGGATGATGCGCAAGCTGGGCACATGCTCCACGCTTTGGTGTGTGGGGCCGTCTTCGCCCAAGCCAATTGAGTCGTGCGTGAAGACATGGATCACGCGCTTTTTCATGAGCGCTGCCATGCGGATGGCATTGCGCGAATAGTCCGAGAACGTGAGGAACGTGCCGCCATACGGGATGTAACCCCCATGCAGCGCCATGCCGTTCATGATGGCGGCCATACCAAACTCGCGCACGCCATACGAGAGGTGGTTGCCCCAGGTGTCTCGGCCCGCTTTGGTGCAGGTCTTGAAGTTGGTGAGGTTGGAGCCCGTCAGGTCAGCGCTGCCGCCAAAAAACTCGGGCAACAAAGGGGCCAACACATCGAGCGCATTCTGGCTGGCTTTGCGGGTGGCCACCGCATCGGGCTTGGCCACGATGGCCGACAAGGCTTTTGCCAGACCCTGGGCGTAGGCCTCACTCAAGTCGCCACTCATGCGGCGCTCGAATTCGGCCGCGTCTTCCGGGTAGCGACTCTGATAGGTCGCAAAGCGCTCACGCCATTGGTTTTCCGCACGTATGCCACTGGCCCGGGCATCCCAAGCACTGGCCACATCGGCTGGCACTTCAAAGGGGGCATAGGGCCAGTTCAGCGCTTCGCGGGTGGCGGCAATTTCGGCAGCGCCCAGCGCTGCGCCGTGCACATCGTGGGTGCCCGCCTTGTTAGGTGAGCCCATGCCGATCACGGTTTGGCAGCAGATCAGTGTGGGTTTGCCATTCGCACTGTGGGCTTGCGCCTTGGCCGCTTCGATGGCGGCGTTCACCGCTTGTGGATCGTGCCCATCCACCTTGGCGATCACGTTCCAGCCATAGGCTTCAAAGCGCTTGGGTGTGTCGTCGGTGAACCAGCCTTCCACATGGCCGTCTATCGAGATGCCGTTGTCGTCGTACAGCGCCACCAGTTTGGACAAGCGCAAAGTGCCCGCCAGTGAACAAGCCTCGTGGCTGATGCCTTCCATCAAGCAGCCATCGCCCAGGAACACATAGGTCATGTGGTCCACGATGTCCAGGCGCTGGCCGCCCTCTTCCTGGTTGAACTCTTCGGCCAACATCTTTTCGGCCAAGGCCATGCCTACGGCATTGGTGATGCCCTGGCCTAGTGGGCCCGTGGTTGTTTCCACACCCGGGGTAATGTCCACCTCCGGGTGGCCAGGGGTCTTGCTGTGCAATTGACGGAATTTCTTCAGCTCGTCCAAAGCCAAGTCATAGCCCGTCAAGTGCAGCAAGGCATAAATCAGCATCGAGCCGTGGCCGTTGGACAACACAAAACGGTCGCGGTCGGGCCACTGCGGGTTGAGTGGGTTGTGTTTCAGATGCCGGTTCCACAGCACTTCAGCGATGTCGGCCATGCCCATGGGGGCACCCGGGTGGCCAGACTTGGCGGCTTCGACCGCGTCAACAGCCAGCATGCGCACGGCGTTGGCCATGCGGCGGGCCATCTCAGGTGTGGGGTGGGCGTATGTGTTTGCAGCGGAGTTCATGTGCTTTTGTCCCCGCTTCAAGCCTGGCCCAGAGAGCGTTTGCGGCGCTCCATCATTCGCCAGACAAAAGGCGTGAAGATCAGTTGCATGGCGATTTCCATCTTGCCGCCGGGCACCACGATGGTGTTGGCACGGCTCATCCAGGAGTCGTTGATCATGTTGAGCAGGTAGGGAAAGTCGATGCCTTTGGGGTTGGCAAAACGGATCACCACCACGCTTTCATCGGCCGACGGAATGTCACGCGAGATGAAGGGGTTGGAGGTATCAACCAAAGGCACACGCTGGAAGTTGACATGCGTGTGCTCAAACTGCGGCACGATGTAGTTCACATAGTCGGGCATGCGGCGCAAGATGGTGTCGGTCACCGCCTCGGTGCTGTAGCCACGCTGGTGCTTGTCGCGCCAGAGTTTCTGAATCCATTCCAGGTTGATGACGGGCACCACGCCCACGCGCAAATCAGGGTGCTGCGCGATGTTGTGCTCGGGCGTGACCACAGCGCCGTGCAAGCCTTCGTAAAACAGCATGTCGGTGTCGCTCGGCAGGTCTTCCCAGGGTGTGAAGGTGCCGGGCTCTTGTTGGTACGGTGCGGCCTCTTCGGCGTTGTGCAGGTATTTTCGTGACTTGCCTTGGCCTGTGGCACCGTAGGTGCGAAAGAGGTTTTCAATCTCTCCAAACAGGTTGTTCTCGGCACTGAAGTGGCTGAAATGTTTGTTGCCCTCTTTTTCTGCGTCTGCACCACGCTGCTTCATTTCTTTGCGGTCATAGCGGTGAAAGCTGTCGCCTTCGATGATGGCCGCTTTCACGCCTTCGCGGCGAAAGATGTTGGAAAACGTGCGCGTCACCGTAGACGTTCCTGCACCTGATGAGCCTGTGATGGCGATGATGGGGTGGCGTTCAGACATGGGGATCTCCTTGTAGTTTTGAAATTCGGTGCTTGCCCTGTGGGTGGCTCAATCGCGGAACAGACTGCGCTCGGCAAACAGGGGGGCAAAGCTGTCTTGCTTGGCTGGTTCGGCGTGGTAGCGCTCGATGCGCTCGACTTCGTTTTTGGAGCCAAACACCAGGCCAATGCGCTGGTGCAAGCTGGTGGGCTGCACACTCAACATGGGCACCTGGCCCGTGCTGGCACGGCCACCGGCTTGTTCCATGATGAAGCCCACCGGGTTGGCTTCGTACAGCAGGCGCAGGCGACCGGGCTTGCTCGGGTCTTTGGTGTCTCGGGGGTACATGAACACGCCGCCACGCATCAAAATGCGATGCGCTTCGGCCACCATGGAAGCAATCCAACGCATGTTGAAGTCCTTGCCACGCGGGCCGGTTTTGCCGGCCAGGCACTCGTCAACATAGCGCTTGACCGGGGCTTCCCAAAAGCGGCTATTGGAGGCGTTGATGGCGAACTCCTGGGTGTCTTCGGGCACGCGCAACTCGGGGTGGGTCAGCATGAACTCACCCATCACCGGGTCGAGTGTGAAACCGGCCACACCATTGCCCACGCTCAGCACCAGCATGGTGGTGGGGCCATACAGGGCGTAGCCAGCGGCCACTTGCTTTGTTCCGGGCTGAAAGAAATCGGCCTCGGTCAAGGGCCCGCCTTCTGCGGTGGCGTCAGGCGCACGCAGCACACTGAAAATGCTGCCCACCGACACGTTCACGTCAATGTTGCTGGAGCCATCCAGCGGATCAAACACCAGCAGGTATTTGCCACGGGGGTGTTGCGGTGGAATGTCGTAGGGCAAGTCCATCTCTTCAGACGCCATGCCAGCCAAGTGACCACCCCACTCGTTCATGCGGATGAACAACTCGTTGCTCACCACGTCCAGCTTTTTCTGGGTCTCACCTTGCACGTTGATGCTGCCACCGGCATCGACCGCGTGGTTGCCGTACATGTCGGCCAAAGCGCCATAGGCGACCGATTTGGCGATGGCTTTGCAGGCCATGGCCACATCCAAAATCAAAGCATTGAAGTCACCACTGGCATCGGGAAAACGACGACGCTCTTCGATCAGGTACTGCGTCAAGGTGGGCGTGGTGCGGGGGCTCAAGGACATGGGGCAAACACTCTCTGTAGTTTTAAAAATTCGGGAATTCGGCAGTTCTTAATTTGGCTCAAGCCACAGCGGCTTGCTTGAGGGCTTGCATCACCCCCCGGTAGCCCCCATCGGCATCGGGCGCACCGAACACGGCGCTACCTGCCACGCAGGTGTCGGCACCGGCTGCCACGATCTGGGCGATGTTGTCGGTCTTCACGCCGCCGTCCACCTCCAGCACGATGGATTGGCCACCGCGCGCCACATGGGTGTTGATGCGCTGGCGGGCCGCTTGCAACTTGGGCAAGGTCGAGGGGATGAATTTCTGGCCACCAAAGCCAGGGTTCACGCTCATGAGCAAGACCACATCCAAGCGGTCCATCACATGGTCCATCCACTCCAGCGGGGTGGCCGGGTTGAACACCAGGCCCGCTTTGCAACCGTGGTCACGGATCATTTGCAATGTGCGGTCCACATGGCGGCTGGCCTCCGGGTGAAAGGTGATGATGTTGGCCCCGGCCTTGGCAAACAAAGGCACCAAGGCGTCGACCGGCTCGACCATCAAATGCACATCGATTGGAATCTGGACATGCGGACGGATCGCCTCGCACACCAGCGGGCCAATGGTCAGGTTGGGCACGTAATGGTTGTCCATCACGTCAAAGTGAACCCAGTCCGCACCTGCGGCTTCAATGGCGCGAACCTCTTCGCCCAGACGGGCAAAGTCGGCGGACAAGATGGAGGGGGCGATGCGGACGGGGTTCATACTTGGGCCTTGAAAGCGGTTTGGTGCCATTCACGCAACTGCGCCAGCCCCACGCCTTGCAGGCTGGGGACGTTGCGCAATGCGCCTTTGAAATCGTGCTCGTCGGTGAAATCGTTGGGGGTGATGACCGTGCGCAGACCTGCGGCCATGGCGGCGCGCAGGCCGTTTTCGGAATCCTCAAACGCCAGGCAATGCGCAGGCATAAGCCCTAGGCGAGACAGGGTTTGCTGGTAGGCCATCGGGTCGGGCTTTTTGCGCGGCGCAGTCGAGGCATCTTCGATCACCGAAAAATGCTGCTTCCAGTCCGGCCCGATGGCTTGGCGCAGCAAGGCCGCGATGTTGACGGGCGAGGTGGTGGTGGCAATGGCCAACTTGAGCCCCGCCGCACCGGCAGCTGACAGCAGTGCCAGCACCCCGGGGCGCATCTGTACTGCACCGTCTTGCACCGCTTGCTCATACGCGGCGGTCTTGATCTCGTGCAGATGGTCAATGGTCTCCTGCATACCCGCGCCCGTGATGTCCTTGGGTTGGGTCTCCAGCGTTTGCCAATACGCCTTGATGCGCTCTTTGCCACCCGACACCGCCAACAAGCGCTTGTACAGCGGCACATCCCAGCGCCAGTCCAGCCCCACCTCGGCGAAAGCGTGGTTGAACGCCGCCAAATGCGCCATTTCGGTGTCGGCCAAGGTGCCGTCAACGTCAAAGATCAATGCTTGCAGCATGGGGAGGAACCCTTCGTGAGGAAGAAGGGCTCCACTTTAAGAAGGACCGAAGCTCAGGACAATTCAATATTGGTAATGAGTTAATTAAGCTATTGCTTAATTTAATCAATTTCCAATACACAAATCCCTCAATCCCGGCATCCCGGCTTTGGCCAATTGGAGAGGCCTCAACGGTGTTGGAGCACCAATGAAGTGGGCTCAGAACTCAAGGTCTCAGACGACCTGCGTCAAAGCCTGTACCGCCTGGTGGTGCGTCAGGAACACTTGGCCACTCAGTTGTGCCAACAAATGGCTGCGCTGCAAACGGTCGTGCACGGGGCCCTTAACCTCGGACAGGTGCAGCTGCACACCTGAAGCCTGCAAACGGGCGTTGATGGTTTCCAGGCTTTCGAGTGCGCTGGCGTCAATGTCATTGACCGCCGAGCATTGCAGCACCACATGCCGCACACCTGGCCGCACAGCCACTTGGGCCGCGATGGTGTCTTCGAGGAAACGGGCGTTGGCAAAGTACAGGCTTTCGTCCACGCGCAGGCCCAAAATGCCCGGCTGCTCCAGCACCGCGTGACGCAGCACATTGCGGTAATGCTCGGTGCCCGGCACCTGCCCTACCACCGCGATGTGCGGGCGGCTGGTGCGGTACAGCAGCAACAGCATCGAGGCGCTCACGCCCGCGATCAACCCGGCCTCCACGCCCACCGCCAAGGTCAGACCAAAGGTCAGCAACAAAGCAATGAAATCGGCCTTGGCGTAATGCCAGGTGCGGGCAAACACCCCGACATCGACCAAGGTGAGCACGGCCACCATGATGGTCGCGGCCAAAGTGGCCTGCGGCAAATGAAACAGCCAAGGTGTCAAGAACAAAGCCGCCAGCGCCAGCCCCACAGCGGTGTAAATGCCTGCGGCAGGCGTGCGTGCACCCGCATCAAAATTGACCACTGAGCGCGAAAACCCGCCCGTGACCGGAAAGCCACCGGTGAGGCCTGCGCCCAAATTGCTCAGGCCCAGCGCACGCAGCTCGGCATCGGGGTCTATGCGTTCGCGCCGCTTGGCCGCCAAGGACTGGCCCACCGACACCGACCCCACAAAGCCCACCAAGGAAATCAACAAAGCAGGCACCCACAAAGCCTGGGCCAGCGCCCATGGGGCGGCCCACCCACCTGTCGCCGAAGCTCCTGATGACACGCCCGGCAGCGTGAGCGGCGGCAAGCCTTGTGGCACAGTGCCCACCACCCGCACCCCCTGCTCAGCCAACTGCCACACGGCTGACAAGGCAATGCTCAAGAGCAGCACCGCCACCGGGGCCGCCTTGGCCGCCAATTCGGCCGCGCCCGCAGACACCCCCAAGCGCTTGAGCCAGGGCTTGAGCTGACGGCGCACCAGCAGCAGCAAAGCCAAAGCACCCAGACCCATCGCACTGGTCGGCAAATGCAGGCTGGACAAGTTTTGCCACAGCTGCGGCAGCAGCTGCAAGAGGTTCTCGCCGTGCAGGGGCACACCCAACAAATGTTTGAGCTGGCTGGCCGCGATCAGCAAACCCGACGCCGAGACAAAGCCTGAGATGACCGGGTGGCTCAAAAAATTGGCCAAAAAGCCCAGCCGCGCCGCGCCCATCACCAGCATGATGGCCCCGCTGAGCAGGGCCAGCATCAAAGCCGCCTCGGTGTAAGCCACGCTGCCTTGCGCCGCCACCGCGCCCACACTGGCCGCCGTCATGAGCGAGGTCACCGCCGCAGGCCCCACGGCCAAGGTGCCGCTGCTGCCCATCAAGGCATAAAGCACCAAAGGGGCCATGCTGGCGTACAAACCCGCCTGTGCAGGCAAGCCCGCCAACAGCGCATAAGCCAAGCTTTGCGGAATCAGCATCAGCGTCACCACCACGGCAGCCACACCATCGGCGGTGAGCAGCGAACGGTTGTAACGCCGCCCCCAACTTAGAAAGGGGAACCAGCGCTCAAGTGCCGAACTCACAAAGCGTCCACCGGGATCTTCAGGTAACGCTGGCCATTGTCTTCGGGTGGCGGCATGTGGCCAGCACGCATGTTGATTTGCACAGAAGGCAAGATCAACACGGGCATGGACAAAGTGGCATCGCGCTTTTCGCGCATGGCCACAAACTCGGCCTCGCTCACGCCTTGGTGCACATGCACATTGGCTTTTTTCTGATCGGCCACGGTGGTCACGCACTGGGGCTGGCGGGTCTCGGGCGGGTAGTCATGGCACATGAACAGCTCGGTGTTGTCCGGCAAACTGAGCACTTTCTGGATC
>NZ_JAXITC010000024.1:0-13077 GCF_034680285.1 Limnohabitans sp. | reverse complement strand
GTAGTCGACGTTGGTGGCCAAGCCCATGAAGCTGCCGGCCTTGGCTCGGGTGGCGCAGTACTCGGGCAAATACCGCCCAGCTTGGCGCATGAGCCAGACGGGGGTGTGGTCGGTGGCTTGGCGCAGGCAAGCGCGCAGGAAGGTGTCGTTTTGGAGTGGGGCAAATGAGCTCATGCCCTTATTGTGGCAGGCCGCGAACGGGAACCAACGGCCCTTTGAGGGCCATCCGCGACACTGGTGCGCTTCAACAGAGGGGGCTTAACGAGCGGGGATGCCTTGGAGTGCGCTTTGCACTTCGGCCACGCTGGGCAGCTCCGACAAGAGCACGGGTGTACGGCTGGGGGCGTACAAGGCATAGACCGGCACGCCGCTGCGGCCTAGTGCCGTGAGCGCCTGCGTGATCGCCGGGTCGCGGCGTGTCCAGTCGGCCCGCATCAGCACCACTTGCCTGGCCGCAAAGTCGGCCAACACGCGGGCATCTGCCAGCGTGGTTTTTTTGTTGTACTGGCAGGTCACGCACCAAGCGGCGGTGAAGTCCACAAACACCGGGCGGCCTGCGGCCAGCTGCGCTTGCACGGCCGCTTCGGACCAAGCTTGCCAAGTAGTGGCACCGTTGGCACTGGACAATTTGCCGGGTGTAGCTTGGCTGGTGCTTGCTATCGGGGCTGTCGGTGCTTCTCGCAATGCCTGCGGCAACCAAGTGCTGCCCATCCACAGCAAAGTGGCCAAGGCCAGGCCACTCAAGACCCAACGCGTGCGGCCGCTCAGGCCCAGCGCCCACACCAGCCAGGCGACCGTGAGCAGCCCAGCCAGCAGGCTGCTCGCCCCGTCGATGCCGGTTTGTTGACCCAGCACCCACAGCAGCCAAATGACGGTGGCAAACATCGGAAACGCCATGGCTTGGCGGAAAGTTTCCATCCAGACCCCGGGGCGCGGCAGGGCGCGGGCGATGCCCGGCCACCAGCTGGCCGCCAGATAAGGCACAGCCATGCCCACGCCCATGGCGGCAAAGACCAGCAGCGCTTGCCACACGGGTAGCGCAATGGCCAGGCCCAAAGATGCCCCCATGAAGGGCGCGGTGCAGGGCGAGGCCACAGCCACGGCCAGCACGCCCGACAAACCGGCGTTCACCGTGGGGTGACGGCTTTGCAGCGTGGCCAGGCTGCTGGGCAGCATCTGCCCAAATTCAAAAACACCCGCCAAGTTCAGACCCAGCAGGGTGAACAAAAGCGCCAAGCCCGCCACCACGGGGGGGGATTGCAATTGAAAGCCCCAGCCCAGTTGCTCGCCCGCAGCCCGCAGGCCCAGCATCAGGCCGCCCAACAGCATGAACGACAGCACCACACCCACGGTGTAGGCCATGCCAGCCGCGCGGTGTTGGGCCTGTGAGGTGTCGGCCTGCGCAAAACCGATCACTTTGATGGCGAGGACCGGGAACACGCAGGGCATGAGGTTGAGCAAGAACCCGCCCACCAAGGCCCCCAAAACGGCCAGCGTCAGGCCCAAAGCGGTGGTGGAGGAAGCGGCTGGTTTTTGCGCCGCGCTGGCGTTCTCGGCAAGCGCTTTGGCCAAGGCGGGTGAAATTTCAGCGGGCGCAGCCTGGGTCAGCGCGGGCCAAGTGCCTTGCACCGGTGTTTCGATGTCAAAAGCAGGGGCTTTGGGGGCAGACTCGGGCCCCACCGCGATCACCCAGCGCATCGATTTCGGGCTGTCGCCACGTTCTTCAGATACCGGAATCTGGGCGCTCCAAACCGCGCCTTGCCAGCTTTGTGTCCAGTCTTTGCCCTGCACGGCCGCGTTGTGCACCACATTGTGGGTGACCGGGAAGGCGCTCAAGGTCTGGCCACGCCAGCCCACAGGCAGGCCGTGCACGCGCAGATTGATCTGCTTGGCGTCAGCGGACAAGCTTGCTTGGCCACCCGTGATCCAAGTGCCGCCTTGTTGCAGCTGTACCATCGGCTTGGTGCTGAGCTTTTGTGCCGCTTCAAACCCAGCCGCGTGGGTTTTTTGGGGCGCAGCAGAGGCCAGCTTCAAGCTGAGGCGGCCTTCTTGTGGGATGCACTCTTGGCGGCATACCAGCCATTCGGCCTGCAAGCCCAGGGTCAGGGGGCCACTGTCCGGGAAGCGGAAGTCCGCCCCCACCGTGACGGGCACGGTCAGCAGCAAACGGCCTTCGTAGCCATAGTTGGCCAAAGTGCCAATGGGGATTTTTTTGGGCAGGGGCCAAGCGATGTCACCCGCTTGCAAGCCCTCAGGTAGCTGCCACTGCAGCCGGGTGGGCAGGCCCGAGTCGCCGGGGTTTTGCCAATAGGTGTGCCAGTGCGGCTGGTGCTCGATCTGCAGACCCAACCAAAACGTTTGTCCGGCGCGAATGCCCTCGGGGGCATGCACGAGCATTTCGGCCCGCACCTGTTCGGTGTTGACCACATGGCTGTCACCGCCGAGCAAGGCGGCCGTGCCCGAGGTGCTGGCGGGGGGGGACTTGTTCGAAAACAAAGGGCCAGTTTGCGCCTGGCTGGGCAGCGGCGCCCACAAAAGGGCGATCAGGCTCAGCCCCACCAGACCCAAGCCCCAGCTTTGAACAGTGGCCCAGCCACGCGAGAACACGGAAACTTTCACGCCAATCCTTCTTTCTGACCCCCAAGACCTCGGCCGGGGGGCTTCTTTACAGTGCGAGAGGCACTGTACACGCCCGGGCTCCATTAAGATGCCGAACATGCAAAACCCTTCGCGTTTTTGGGCCGACTGGACCACCCTCGATTTTCAGGCCTTGGCACCAGGCCGTGCCATCGATCGGGCCATCGCCATCTTGCCCGTCGCAGCCACCGAGCAACATGGCCCACACCTGCCGCTGTCGGTGGACACCGATTTGGTCAACGGCGTGGTGGCGGCTTGCTTGCCGCACTTGCCTGCCGACTTGCCCGCTTTGTTTTTGCCCACCCAAACGGTGGGCCTGAGCCCTGAGCACGCGCGTTTTGCGGGCACCCTGACGCTCAAGGCCGAAACCGTGATCCGTTTGTGGACCGACATCGGCGAGTCTGTGGCGGCCAGTGGCGTGAAAAAGCTGGTCTTGCTCAATGCCCACGGCGGCCAAGTGAGCGTGATGGACATCGTGGCGCGGGATTTACGGGCCCGCTTGGGCATGTTGGTCTACAGCGTGAGTTGGTTCAATTTGCCGCTGCGCGATGCGCAAGGCGCTGACGTGAATGCGCTTTTCTCGCCCGAGGAACACCGCTTTGGTGTGCACGCGGGGGACACCGAAACCTCGATGATGCTGGCGCTGCAGCCCGAGCGTGTGCGCATGGACTTGGCGCAAAACTTCCGATCTACCTCGCAAGACCGCGCTGAACGCTTTGCCATTTTGGGCAATGGCAAAAGCGCCAAGTTGGGCTGGCAAATGCAGGACTACAACCGCCACGGCGCGGCAGGCAACGCTTTGGCCGCCACTGCCGAAAAAGGCCAGGCTTTGCTGGGCGCCTCGGGTCGGGCGCTTGCGCAGTTGTTGGGTGAAATTGACCGTTTGCCGCCCGACACCCTGAGTGATACGGTGGGCTGAAAACAGCCGGTCTTCAGAAGCTTGGGAGCACCAACTCGCAGTGCCCGCGGCTCACGCTCTTGGGGTATTCGCGGGTGGTGTCGATGCAACCGCCTTCGGCATAAACGCCTTTGGGGTCGCGCATGCGCAGCATGCGCTCCAAAACCTGGGCGCGGGCTGCAGGGTTGGCTTCGGTTTGCGCCACCAGAGCTTCGACCACTGTCTCATCCATCTGCAACGTGCCTCGGGCATCGGTGTACGCGCCATCTTTCCAGTGGAAGATTTCGATGGCTTTGGACTCGAGCGTGTAGGGCGTGTCGCGCTTCCAGAAGTTGCTGAACAAGCCGCTGCCCATGTAGAGGACCCACGAGCCTTCGTAGCCGGTGACGTCTGAGGAGCGCTCATCCGGGTTGCGAAACCACAGGCGGTCGCCCGGCACATAAAAGCGCCCAGGCAAGGGCGCTTCCATGCTGCCGTATTCGACCAGGTAGACCTCATGGAATTGACCCGATCGCACCGCGTGGACTTGGTTGAGGCTTTGCAACTGGGCCAGCAGTTCGGGGTTTTCGGATTTGAGCTCTTGCGCGATGCCCAACAAAATCACGTACTCGGTCGCCCGGTAACAAGAAAAGTCGTACAGCTTGCCCGTGGCATCGGGTTGGGTGGCTGCGGTCAGTGCCTCGACCAAGCAGCGACCGGGCTGCAAAATGAATCCCGCGTCGTCGCCCCCGTCTTGCCAAAAGGCTTGTGGGCGCTCGGCCGCATCGGTTTTGAAAGCCAAAGCGGTTTTGCGGGCGTCCAAGGCCATGTTGCGCCGCACCCGAATGTGCGAGGTCAGCGAGTCGAGGCTGGCAAACTGAAAACGGTGGGGGGACCCGAGCAAGGCCACCCAGATTTCGCGCTCCAAGGCCCAGGCTTCGTTTGTTTGAGGGGTGTGTCCCAGCTTATCGTGCAAGGCCAAGGTGTCGTGGCCCGGCATGCACCGCGCTCTGAAGTCGGGCCGCAGCGTGCAGATCAGTGCCGCTTGTGTACCTTGCAAGGGAAGGGTCAAGGTCTGAACGGCTGATGCAAGCGCCCATTCGTCCAACAAAACCACCAACTCGCGAGCCAGCCGGTCAGCATCGGCGGCTTGCAGGGTGGTGAGCTGGATGCCGCCCTCCAAGGACTGGAGGGCCAACCAGGCGGTTGAACTGTTCATGGTTTGATTCTGCCTGCAAACCGAAGGGGTATTTCCTAGGGAATGTACCTGTGCACCATGAACGTGCCCTGACATTGGCCGGGTGTCAAAAAATGAGCCCGGCCTTCTGTTTAGGCGAAAGTGACCCAGTCTTTGTGCGCGTCACTGTCCAGGTGCGGCAAGGTGTTGTAGGTCAGCAGCATGTGCCGCTTGGGAGTGAAGACGAACTCGGTCAGCGCCGTGTTGCGGATGCGCAGGTTCAGCTCGATGGTGGTCTCAGGCGGCGTGCCCAGCACCCGGCCCACAGCAGTCGAGATGGGGCCACCACTGGAGACGATCATCACGTCTCCTGTGTGGTTTTGCCGCACATGGTCGAGAGCGGCTTCGATGCCGCCCACAAAGTCGGCGTAGCTGGGCATGTCGCGTGGCTGGGTGCGTCCGGCCATCCAGGCCTGCAGGGCGTCGCGCAGCAGTCGAAAGTGGTGACGGTACAGCTCCGGCGTATCAGGCTTGGCCAGCGGCTCGGGGTGGATGGACTCGATCAGCGCGTGGCTGTCGTATTCGTTCAGGCCCGGCCAGACCGAGGGGGTGTGGGGCAGACCCGCGCCCTCGGCAATGCCTTCCCAGGTTTGGCGGTGGCGCTTCAAGCTGCCCATCATCACGGCCTCGATGGGTTTGTCTTGCAGCTTGGGCCGCAAATACTCACCCAAGCGCACGGCCTGCTGACGGCCCAATGGGCTGAGTTGATCGTAATCATCGGCCCCGAAAGAGGCTTGTCCGTGGCGGACCAGATAGAGGGTTCCCATGGGCTGCGATTGTGCGCAGCTTGTGCGTTTTCACCTGTCGCTGGGGTGATCAGAGGGTGACGGTGCCCTGGATACAGCCGACCACGTCGCCACCGACCCAGACTTGGCCTTGTGCGTCTTTGGAGAGGAACACTTGGCCCGCACGGCCGAGCGCAGTGCCTTGGCGGGCACTGAAGCGGAGCGGCATGTGGCCCTCGGCCATCAGCCATTGCGCCAGCGACGCGTTCAGGCTGCCGGTGACCGGGTCTTCGGCGATGCCCACCGGGGCGGCAAAGGCGCGTACTTCCAGATCGGTGGGGTCGTTGGTGATGCGGGTAGACGGCGCAAAGGCGCGGGCCTCGCGGTTGGCGCGGCGGATCAGGCCATTTGCTGAGTGGTTGGCGCTGGCCTCACGTTTGGCCGCCACGCCCACTTTGGTGTTCAGGCGCTTGAGCGCCGCATGGTCCGGTTCCAGCGCGAGCAGGCTGTCCACCGAGTCGATCAAAAGACCCATCCAGTGCGGACCGTTGTTCAGGTCTTGCACGGCCAGCACCTCGTCGGCGTGCAGGCCCAGTGCCGCCAACACCTCGGCCAGCAGGGCTGGTGCTGGGGTCTGGCGCTGCAAGGGCGGGGCGGCAAAAGCCCAGCGGCCATCCACCGATTTCAAGCTGACCAGACCGACACCACATTCCTGCACCAGTTGACCGCTTTGCCGGGGCGTGTTGCCTGCATTTAGCCAGGCATGGGCAGTGCCCAGCGTGGGGTGGCCCGCAAACGGCAGCTCAGCGCCGGGCGTGAAGATGCGCACCCGGTAATCGGCCCCGCCCGCAGCCCCTTCGGGTGTGGGGGGTAGCACAAAGGTGGTTTCACTCAGTTGGGTCCAACGGGCAAAGGCCTGCATTTGTGCATCAGACAGATCTGTGCCGTCCAGTACCACGGCCAGCGGGTTGCCCAGAAAGGCGGTGTCGGTGAAGACGTCGACTTGTTGGAAAGCGCGGGTTTTCATGGCGGTTTCTGGATGCAAGTTGATCAAAGTGATTCGCGGATCGCGTCAGCCAACGCGCTCATGCCGGTGTTGATCTGGTCCACCGTGGCGGTCACAAACGACAGGCGCAGGGTGCTTTCGTCCGCACCTTCGGCGTAAAAAGCCGAGCCAGGAACAAAGGCCACGCCTTTGTCCACCGCCTTGGCCAGCAGGGGAATGGCCTTGAGGCCCTTGGGAAGTTGCACCCACAAGAACATGCCGCCCACCGGGCGATTCCAGTTCAGGCCCAGGCCCGCCATTTCGCGGTCGAGCGCGGCCAGCATGGCTTCGCACTGCTGTTTGTACAGGGCTCGGATGGTGGGCACATGGCGCTCGATGAAGCCGTCTTTGAGCACTTCAGCGACCACGCGCTGGTTGAAGCTGGGCGTGTGCAGGTCGGCCGCTTGCTTGGCTTGCAAGAGCTTGGGGTAGAGCGCTTTGGGCGCGACCAGGTAGCCCAGACGCAAACCGGGGGCCAAAATTTTAGAAAAAGAGCCTAGGTAGACGCTGCCATCGGGATGGCGTGAGCTCAGCGAGGGCGCGGGGGGGGCATCAAACCACAGGTCGCCGTAGGGGTTGTCTTCGATGATCGGCAAGCCAGAATCGACAGCCACCTGCGCCACGGCGGCGCGGCGCGCTTCGGTCATGGTGCGGCCAGTGGGGTTCTGGAAGTTGGGCAGCAGGTACACAAAGCGGGCTTTGTCGGCTCCGGTGCCCACTTTGGCACGCAGGTCGTCCGCATCCACGCCATGGTCGTCGCTGTCCACACCCACGGCCACAGGCTCCATGGGGGTGAAGGCTTGCAGTGCGCCCAAGTAGGTGGGGGTTTCGACCAGGATGCGGCTGCCTGCGTCGATCAGGATCTTGGCGACCAGGTCCAGGCCTTGTTGGCTGCCGGTGGTGATCAGCACCTGGTCGGAGCTCACATGCATGCCTTGTTTGAGCAGGTCTTGTGCGACCCATTCACGCAGCGGCGCATAGCCTTCGCTGGCGGCGTATTGCAAAGCGGCTTTGCCGTCATCCCTTAGCACGCGTTCGCTGGCTTCGCGCATGGCGTCGATCGGGAAGGTCTGCGGCGAGGGCAGGCCACCCGCAAAGCTGATGATGCCGGGCTTTTCGGTGACCTTGAGGATTTCGCGGATCACCGAGGGGTTCATTTTTTCGGCGCGTTGGGCCAGTTTCCAGTTCATGTTGTGCTCCTCAATTTTTTGTTCAGTTCGATTTGGGGGCGTTCGCCATGCGCCGCCCCATGAAAACCGTGGCCACCACCAGCAGGGCAAATCCCAGGGTCATGGCATCCAGCGATTCTCCCAGCAAAGGCACTGCGGCCAGAATGGTGATGAAAGGTTGCAGCAATTGCAGCTGGCTCACGCGCAGCGGCCCGCCCAGCGACAGGCCGCGGAACCAGGCAAAAAAGCCCGCCCACATGGAGAACACGCCCACGTACAGCAAGGCCAGCCACGAGAGGGGCGCTATGGTTTGGTCGGGCCAGGTGAGCCAGGCCCCGGGCAGCGTGATGGGCAAGGCCATGACACACACCCAGCTGATGACTTTTTCTGCGCCCAAGCTGGCTGTGACTTTGGCCCCGGCCACATAACCCAGGGATGCGGCCAGCACCGCGCCCACGAGCAGGGTGTCGGCCCAGGTCAGGCCAAAGCCGTGGCCCATCTGTGCTGCACGCAGTAGGCTGTAAACCGCGACCAAGGCGCTGCCCAAAGCGGCGAACACCCAAAACCCCAAGCGGGCGCGTTGGTGCATGAGCCAAGCAGCGGCGGCCGCCGTGGCCAGTGGCAGCAAGGATGTGATCACGGCGGCGTGGCTGGCCGTGACATGGCGCAGCGCCCAGCCCAGCAGCAAGGGGTAACCGATCACGTTGCCTGCCAGCGAGAGCAGCAAAGGGCCGCGCTCCTCGGGGGTGGGGCGTGGTGCACGCACGGCCAGAAGGTAAACGAGCGACAGGCCCCCGGCCAGCGCCGCACGCGCCCAAGTGACAAACCAGGGCGACATTTGCGGTGCGTCCACCGTGCCCGTGGCCAGGCGCGTCATGGGCAAGGTGAGTCCAAAAATGAACACGCCCAGAAGCCCCAGCCAAAGGCCCAGGTTCTCGCGGTGTTGAGGGGTGTTGTTCATGCAGACATCAACCTGCGCTTTGGCGCAAGCCGTTCAAAATCCACAAAGCTGTGGCCACCAGTGCCACCGACATGCAGCGGTTGAACATCAGCAAGCGGCGGCCGTGCGCCAGCCAGTGCCGCAGCATCGAGCCGGCCACCGCGTAGGTCAGGTTGCTGAAAAAACCATAGGCCACCATGATGGGCAGCAGCACCAGCGTACGAGCCGTGGCGTCTTCGCGCCCTGCCACCCAACCCGCCACGATGGCGAGCGCCAGCATCCAGGCCTTGATGTTGAGGAATTGCAGGCCCACGCCTTGCACAAAGCCGACTTGCAGCTTGGCGCTGTCGGCCTGCTGCAAACTGCCGCTGTGCCACAAACGCGAGGCCAGCCACAGCAAATAACCCGTGCCCACCGTCACGATGCCCCAGCGCAAAGGGGGAAAGGCCACCACCAAACCACCCAAGCCCGTGGCGCACAGGGTGAACAAAATGCCCCAGCCGACGGGCACCGCGCACACAAAGCGCATGGCGCGGCGCAGGCCGTGGTTGGCGGCCATGGCGGTCGACAGTGTGGTGTTGGGCCCGGGCGTGAAGCTGCTCACGGTGGCAAGCACCAACAGGGCGCTGAGTTCTGAGGAGGTCATGCCTTTGAATGTAGTGCCGAAATGAGTACAGTATCGGTACAGTTTGCGAGATCATTTTGAAAACTGTATTGCCCCGTCTGACTGCACACTTTTTGTCTGAACGCTTCCCATGTCCTTGCTCAGCCGTGAATCCAGCCAACCCCTGACCGAACAACTCGCGCAGCGCTTTGTGACGCGCATGCGTGACCAGTTGTGGGTCTCGGGGGCGCGTTTGCCTTCGGTGCGGCAATGCGCCCAGATACATGGCGTGAGTGCCTCCACCGTGGTGGCGGCCTACGATTGGTTGGTGGCGCAGGGTTGGGTGGAGGCTCGCCCGAACCGGGGCTTTTTTGTGCGCGACCGGGTGCAACGACCCCCACCCACACCTGTAGCTGCAGGTGGCGTGTTGCCCAGCCCGCCGCCTGTGAATGCCGCGAGTTTGATTCGCGGCATGTTCCATCAACCCAGCGCCGAGCCACAACCGGGCATGGGCGTATTTCCTGCGGATTGGTTGGATGCCGATTTCTTGTCGGCGGCTTTGCGCAAAGTGGTGAGCAGCCCGGCTTTGCGCGAGTCGTCCTTGCGCTACGGTGAGCCGCAAGGGGACACCGGTTTGCGCGAAGCCCTCTCGTCCAAGCTTTCCAGCATGGGTTTGCACGCCGCGCCAGATCAGCTCATCACCACCGTGGGAGCGACCCATGCGCTGGACATCATCAGCCGCACCTTGTTGCGTCCGGGTGATTGCGTGATGGTCGAAGAGCCCGGATGGGCCATTGAATTTGCCCGTTTGCAAAACCTGGGTGTGCGCATCCTGCCCGTGCCCCGATTGGAGACGGGGCCTGATTTGGATGTGGTGGAGCGCTATGCCCAGTTGCATGCGCCCAAGATGATGGTCAGTGTGTCGGTCTTGCACAACCCCACGGGTTACGGCTTGTCGTTACCCGTTGCCCACCAGCTGGTGAATTTGGCGCACCGCTACAACTTCCATGTGGTCGAAGACGACACCTACGGGCACATGGCCCCGGCACATGCGGTGCGCTTGTCGGTGCTCGATGACTTGCAGAAAACCATTTACGTCAGCGGTTACGCCAAGATCCTCGCGCCCAGTTGGCGTGTGGGCTACATGGCCGCTCCAGCCGACTTGAAAGATGCGTTCTTGGACACCAAGCTCCTGTCCACGCTCACCACTCCGGTATTGTTTGAAAAGGCGCTGGCGCTTTGCCTGGAGCAAGGCGCCATTCGGCGGCACACCGAGCGCTTGTCGCAGTTGCTGGACGCTGCCCGCAGCCGCAGTGTGAAGCTGGCACTGGCGCACGGTTGTCAGTTTGTGGCACCGCCGCAGGGCCTGTTTGGTTGGGTGGATGTGGGGGTGGACACTGATCTGCTCGCGCTGCGCATGCACGATGCCGGGTACCTGTTGGCACCCGGCTCCTTGTTCCATGCCGACCGCAGGCCGGGTTCTTTGATGCGGGTGAACTTTGCCAGCACCCAAGACGACAAGTTCTGGCGAGCCCTGGCCAAGACACGCGCTGAACTGTTGTGAGCGCAGCAGTGCTCAGCGGACTGACAAAATTTCCCAGCGTTCCATGGCCGCCAGCAACACATCGTCGATTTCGGTGTCGCGCTTGAACAGCTTCTGTGCCAGACCCGGGTCGCGCTGGTAAATGCTGCCGTCCGCCAATTGCGCGCGGGCCTCAGCTTGCTCTTTTTCCAATGCTTCGATTTTGGCGGGCAACTCGGCCAACTCGCGTTGCTCTTTGTAACTGAGCTTGCTGCGTGTTGCAGCGGCCGTGGCGGCGGTATTCGTGACCGGGGCTACCGCAGCCGCTGGCGTCGACCCACTTCGCTGCGCTGCTTGGGCCCGGATGGCCTGGCTGCGTTGCGACTGCACCAGCCAGTCTTGCACCGAGCCCTCATATTCGCGCCAGAGGCCCGGTTGATCCGGTGCGCTTTCGCAGGCGATGATGCCGGTCACCACGTTGTCCATGAAGGCGCGGTCGTGGCTGACCAGAAACACGGTGCCTTCGTAGGTTTGCAGCAGCTCTTCAAGCAGCTCCAAGGTTTCGATGTCCAGGTCGTTGGTGGGTTCGTCCAGCACCAGCACGTTGGCCGGGCGGGCAAACAGGCGAGCCAGCAAGAGGCGGTTGCGCTCGCCGCCCGACAGGGAGCGCACGGGCGAAGTTGCCCGCGCTGGCGAGAACAGGAAGTCTCCTAAGTAGCTTTTGACGTGTTGGCGCTTGTTGCCAATCTCGATCCATTCGCTGCCCGGGCTGATGAAGTCTTCCAGCGTGGCATTCAGGTCGAGCGCATCGCGCATCTGGTCAAAGTAGGCCACTTCCATCTTGGTGCCGCGACGCACTTCGCCGCTGTCGGCTTCCAGTTCACCCAAAATCAGTTTGAGCAAGGTGGTTTTGCCGGCGCCGTTGGGACCCAGCAAGCCAATCTTGTCGCCCCGCAGCAAGGTGCCGGTGAACTTCTGAATGATGGTGCGCACAGAGCCGTCTGGCTGGGTGAAGCTTTTGCTCACATCGGTCAATTCCGCTACCAGCTTGCCGCTTGGCACCCCTGAGGCCACTTCCATTTTCACGTTGCCTACTTTTTCGCGGCGAGCAGCACGCTCGCCCCGCAGGTTTTGCAATCGCGTGATGCGGCTTTGACTGCGCGTACGGCGTGCTTCCACGCCTTTGCGAATCCAGATCTCTTCTTGGGCCAGCAGTTTGTCGGCCTTGGCCTGAATCACCGCTTCTTGTGCAAGTTGCTCTTCTTTCTGCACTTGGTAGGCGGCATAGTTGCCGGGGTAAGGGCGCAGCTTGCCCCGATCCAGTTCGACAATGCGGGTTGCAATGCGGTCCAGGAAAGCCCGGTCGTGCGTGATAGCGATCACGCTGCCCTTGAAGTCAATCAGCAGGTCTTCCAGCCAGGTGATGGCGTTCAGGTCCAAGTGGTTGGTAGGCTCATCTAATAAGAGCACATCAGGACGGGTCACCAAAGCCTGGGCTAAGGCCACACGCTTGCGCATGCCGCCGGACAGCGATTGCACGATGGCGTTAGGGTCGAGTTGTAAGCGCTGAAGCGTCTCATCAAGGCGTTGCTCCCAGCCCCAGCCGTCGCGTGACTCAATTTGGCTTTGCAGCGTATCGAGGTCACCCCGGCTGTGCGTGTAGTCGTCGATCCATTGCACCACTTCAGCCAAGCCTTCACGTACGGCTTCAAAGATGGTGTGCTCTGCAATCAAGAGCGGTTCCTGGGCAACATAAGCAATGCGAACGCCTTGTTGCAGATGCAAGTTGCCGTCGTCCGGGCGCTCCATGCCTGCAAGAATCTTGAGCAAGGACGACTTGCCCGTGCCGTTGCGACCAATCAAGCCGATGCGCTCGGACGTCTCCAGAGAGAAGTCGGCATGATCGAGGAGTGCGACATGGCCAAAAGCCAAGGACGCGTTCAATAGTGTGAGTAAAGCCATGGTCCCATTATCCGGGCCGGGCTGTACGAAATAGGGAAGATAGGTTCAAAAAACTTGTCAATCACCAAAAAACTGTGCCATAATCGAGGGCTTCGCTGATCACAAGTGAGGTTTCAAAAGAAGCCAAGCAAGAGCAGCAAGTTGGTTGATGAAAAGATCTTGGCGATCTAAGAAATTTTCAAAAACTTGACGCAGCGCTAAAAACTGTGTCATAATTCAAGGCTTCGCTGATCGCAGCGTAGCAAGATAAGGTAATGAGAGTTGCCTGGGTTCTTTAAAAATATACAGCCGATAAGCGTGGGCGTTTGATGGTGATTGCCAAGTTCTTCGGAACTTAGCTTTAATTAGCTAACAAACGC
>NZ_JAXITC010000023.1:0-16590 GCF_034680285.1 Limnohabitans sp. | reverse complement strand
TCCGTGCTGTTCGTCCTCCTGAGCCTTACAAAGGCAAGGGCATCCGTTATTCGGATGAGAAGATCACGATCAAAGAGACTAAGAAGAAATAAGGAGCTGCATCATGTTGACCAAGAAAGAGCAGCGTCTCCGTCGTGCACGCCAAACACGCATCCGCATTGCACAGCAAGGCGTGGCGCGTTTGACAGTGAGCCGCACCAACCTGCACATCTATGCCAGCGTTATCTCTGGCTGCGGTACCAAAGTGTTGGCCAGCGCATCTACAGCCGAAGCCGAAGTGCGCACGGCCTTGGGCGCTACTGGCAAAGGCGGTAATGCCGCTGCAGCCACAGTGATTGGCAAGCGCATTGCTGAAAAAGCAAAAGCAGCTGGCGTTGAGAAGGTCGCCTTCGACCGCGCAGGTTTCGCTTACCACGGTCGCGTCAAGGCTTTGGCCGAAGCAGCCCGTGAAGCAGGTCTGCAGTTCTAAACGGATCGGAGTTACAAATGGCTAAATTTACAGCAAAACCGCAGAGCGACGGTCCTGAAGACGGTCTCCGCGAGAAGATGATCGCGGTCAACCGCGTGACCAAAGTGGTGAAGGGCGGCCGTATTCTCGGTTTCGCAGCCTTGACCGTGGTCGGTGACGGCGATGGCAAAGTGGGCATGGGCAAGGGCAAATCGAAAGAAGTGCCAGCAGCCGTGCAAAAAGCGATGGAAGAAGCCCGTCGCAACTTGGCCAAAGTTCACCTCAAGAACGGCACGATTCACCATGCAGTGCACGGTCACCACGGCGCAGCACGCGTCATGATGGCTCCAGCGCCAAAGGGTACCGGCATCATCGCTGGTGGTCCTATGCGCGCCGTGTTCGAAGTGGTGGGCATCACTGACATCGTGGCCAAGAGCCATGGTTCATCCAACCCTTACAACATGGTTCGTGCCACATTGGACGCTTTGTCCAATTGCACAACAGCCTCCAACGTGGCTGCCAAGCGTGGCAAGTCGGTTGAAGAGTTGTTCGGCTGAACCGGAGATCGAACATGACGACACAATCAACCGTGAAAGTCCAACTGGTTCGCAGCCCGATTGGCACCAAAGAGTCACACCGCGCGACAGTGCGTGGCTTGGGCTTGCGCAAGCTGAATTCTGTGAGCGAGTTGCAAGACACGCCCGCAGTGCGCGGCATGATCAACAAGATCAGCTATCTGGTCAAAGTTCTCTAAGAGGCGAATGATGGAACTCAATAGCATCAAGCCCGCAGAAGGCTCTAAGCACGCGCCACGTCGCGTGGGCCGTGGTATCGGTTCGGGTTTGGGTAAAACCGCCGGCCGTGGTCACAAAGGTCAAAAATCACGTTCAGGCGGCTACCACAAGGTGGGCTTCGAAGGCGGTCAAATGCCTTTGCAGCGTCGTTTGCCAAAGCGTGGTTTCAAATCGCATTTGCTGAAGTACAACGCAGAAATCACTTTGACGACCTTGTCCCGTTTGGACCTGGCTGAAGTGGATGTTTTGACATTGAAGCAAGCTGGTTTGGTCTCACAAATGGCCAAAGTGGTCAAAGTGATCAACACTGGTGAGTTGTCCAAAGCTGTCAAGTTGACAGGCATTGGTGCAACTGCAGGTGCTAAGGCGGCCATTGAGGCTGCTGGTGGCTCCATCGCCTGAATGTTCATAAGCGAGAAACACTGTGGCAACCAGCGCTAATTCAACAGCTAAAGCAGACAAGTTCGGCGATTTACGTCGTCGTCTTCTGTTTTTGTTGCTTGCCCTGGTTGTTTACCGTGCAGGCGCACACATTCCTGTGCCTGGTATTGACCCTGAACAACTCAAGCAGTTGTTCAATGGTCAGCAAGGCGGCATCTTGAATCTGTTCAATATGTTTTCCGGCGGCGCATTGTCCCGGTTCACTATTTTTGCCTTGGGCATCATGCCGTACATTTCTGCCTCCATCGTGATGCAGTTGTTGACGTATGTTCTGCCATCGTTTGAACAGATGAAAAAAGAAGGCGAAGCTGGGCGACGAAAAATCACCCAGTACACGCGCTTCGGTGCTTTGGGCTTGGCTCTGTTTCAGTCGTTCGGTATTGCTGTTGCGCTAGAAGCTTCTGCGGGTTTGGTGATCAATCCTGGCATGGGTTTCAGGATGACGGCAGTGGTGAGTTTGACTGCTGGATCCATGTTCCTCATGTGGCTTGGTGAACAAATCACTGAGCGAGGCTTGGGTAACGGTATTTCGATCCTGATTTTTGCAGGCATTGCTGCTGGTTTGCCAAGTGCTTTGGGTGGCTTGTTTGAGTTGGTTCGCACGGGTGCCATGAACCCACTGATCTCGATGTTGATCATTGTGGTGGTGGCTTTGGTCACTTACTTTGTGGTGTTTGTTGAGCGCGGCCAGAGAAAAATTCTTGTGAATTACGCTCGGCGTCAAGTTGGCAATAAGGTGTATGGCGGTCAGTCATCCCATTTGCCTCTGAAGCTGAACATGGCTGGTGTGATCCCCCCGATTTTTGCGTCTTCGATCATTTTGTTGCCTGCAACACTGATTGGTTGGTTCAGTTCAGGCTCTTCTGAGAGTGCTGTCGTTCGATTCTTCAAGGATGTGGCGAACGCATTGGCTCCAGGGCAGCCTGTCTATGTGATGTTTTACGCTGCTGCGATCATTTTCTTCTGCTTTTTCTACACAGCGCTTGTTTTCAACAGCCGTGAGACTGCAGACAACTTGAAGAAGAGCGGTGCTTTCATTCCTGGTATTCGCCCCGGAGACCAAACGGCAAAGCACATCGACAAGATTCTCTTGCGTTTGACGGCTGTCGGTGCTGCATACATCACCTTCGTGTGTTTGCTGCCTGAGTTTCTGATTCTGAAATACAATGTTCCGTTTTACTTTGGCGGCACATCGTTGCTGATCATCGTGGTCGTGACCATGGATTTCATGGCTCAAGTACAAAACTACTTGATGTCACAACAGTACGATTCGCTCTTGAAAAAGGCGAGCTTCAAGTCTTGATTGATTTGATCGAGGGTTGGTAAAGAACCTTGCGCAATTTGTGCAAGGCCATATTTTTCACCTGGTCTGAGAAGTCTGGGTATCGATGAGTTTTAGGAGAGAACCATGAGAGTTTCTGCTTCGGTGAAAAAAATTTGCCGTAACTGCAAGGTCATTCGCCGTAAAGGCGTTGTTCGTGTGATCTGCACAGATCCACGTCACAAGCAGCGTCAAGGCTGATTGAATTAGTTTTAGAGGACGAAAATGGCACGTATCGCTGGCATCAACATTCCGCCGCACAAACATGCTGAAATTGGCTTGACAGCCATTTTTGGTATTGGTCGCACCCGCGCTCGACAAATTTGCGAGGCCTCTGGCATCGCTTATTCCAAAAAGATCAAAGATCTGACGGACGCTGATCTCGAGAAAATTCGCGATCAAATCGCAGTCTTCACCATTGAAGGTGATCTGCGTCGCGAAACCACCATGAACATCAAGCGTTTGATGGACATCGGTTGCTACCGCGGTTTCCGTCATCGTCGTGGCTTGCCCATGCGTGGTCAGCGTACACGCACCAATGCACGTACTCGTAAGGGTCCGCGCAAAGGCGCTGCGGCTCTGAAGAAATAAGCAGGATTGAGAGACCACTATGGCAAAAGCACAATCAAACAGCGCATCACAACGTGTCCGCAAGAAGGTTCGCAAGAACATTGCTGACGGTATTGCACACGTTCACGCGTCGTTCAACAACACCATCATCACCATCACCGACCGCCAAGGCAATGCTTTGTCTTGGGCTTCTTCGGGTGGCCAAGGCTTCAAAGGTTCGCGTAAATCGACGCCTTTCGCAGCTCAGGTTGCTTCTGAGGTGGCTGGCCGTGCAGCGCAAGAACAAGGCATCAAGAACTTGGACGTCGAGATCAAGGGTCCAGGCCCAGGTCGTGAGTCCTCCGTTCGCGCTTTGGGTGCTCTGGGTATCCGTATCACATCGATCGCTGATGTGACACCGGTCCCGCACAACGGCTGCCGCCCACAAAAGCGCCGTCGTATCTAATTTCAAACCAAGCCCACCGCCAGGCCATGCTTGCATCGCCTGGCTCCCGCATTTTTGATGCGGTAGTTGCATAAAAGGAAAATCAAGTGGCACGCTACCTCGGCCCCAAGGCCAAACTCTCTCGCCGCGAAGGCACCGATCTTTTCCTGAAGAGCGCTCGTCGTTCGATCGCGGATAAGTCCAAATTTGACACCAAGCCTGGCCAACACGGTCGCACTTCGGGTCAGCGCACCTCCGACTACGGTTTGCAGTTGCGTGAGAAGCAAAAAGTCAAACGCATGTACGGTGTGTTGGAGAAGCAGTTCCGCCGCTACTTCGCTGAAGCCGATCGCCGCAAAGGCAATACAGGCTCTAACTTGTTGGCTTTGCTCGAATGCCGTTTGGACAATGTGGTTTACCGCATGGGCTTTGGCTCTACTCGCGCTGAAGCACGTCAGATGGTTTCTCACAAAGCCATCACCGTGAACGGTCAATCTGTGAACATCCCTTCGTACCTGGTCAAGGCCGGTGACGTGATCGCTGTTCGTGAAAAATCCAAAAAGCAAAACCGCGTGGTTGAAGCTTTGCAATTGGCTTTGCAAGTGGGCATGCCTGCTTGGGTTGAAGTCAACGCCGACAAGGCAGAAGGCACCTTCAAGAAGGTTCCTGATCGTGATGAATTCGCTGCAGACATCAACGAATCTCTGATCGTCGAACTGTACTCGCGTTAATTCTGAGTCGTTTCAATCGTTCCCGGGCTGTCTTCCTAAGCAGCTCCGGGTGCTTCATCAGCCTTACCGGTGTAACGGACCGGGGGTATTGAGAGGAAGTCTGAATGCAAACCAATCTGTTGAAACCCAAAGCCATCCAAGTCGAACAACTTGCTGCCAACCGTGCAAAAGTCACGTTGGAGCCCTTCGAGCGTGGTTATGGTCACACACTCGGAAACGCGCTTCGTCGCGTTTTGCTGTCTTCCATGGTGGGGTATTCCGCCACTGAAGTGACCATTGCGGGTGTTGTCCATGAATACTCTTCCATTGATGGCGTGCAAGAAGATGTTGTGAACATCTTGTTGAACCTCAAAGGTGTGGTTTTCAAACTCCACAACCGCGACGAAGTGACACTGAGTTTGCGCAAAGACGGCGAAGGTGCCGTGACTGCAGCTGACATCCAGACGCCACACGATGTCGAAATCGTCAACCCTGAGCACGTCATTGCCAATTTGTCGCATGGCGGCAAGTTGGACATGCAGATCAAGGTCGAAAAAGGCCGTGGTTATGTGCCCGGCAGCATGCGTCGTTTTGCTGACGAGCCTACCAAGGCTTTGGGCCGCATTGTTCTGGATGCGTCGTTTTCTCCGGTCAAGCGCGTGAGCTACACCGTTGAAAGCGCTCGTGTTGAGCAGCGTACCGACTTGGACAAGTTGGTCATTGAGATCGAAACCAACGGTGCCATCACTGCAGAAGACGCAGTTCGCTCTTCGGCCAAGATTTTGGTGGAGCAGTTGGCTGTGTTTGCTCAACTTGAAGGCAGCGAATTGTCTGCATTCAATGAGCCAGCCCAACGCGGTGGTGCAGGCAGTTTCGATCCGATCCTGTTGCGCCCAGTGGATGAGCTCGAACTCACAGTTCGTTCTGCCAACTGTCTCAAAGCAGAAAACATTTACTACATCGGTGATCTGATTCAGCGCACCGAAAATGAGTTGCTCAAAACCCCTAACCTGGGTCGTAAGTCACTCAACGAAATCAAGGAAGTCTTGGCTTCCCGTGGTCTGACTTTGGGCATGAAGCTCGAAGCCTGGCCGCCAGCAGGTCTGGAAAAGCGTTAATTCAAAGTTCCCGGACTTGATCCGGGTTGTGCACGGGCAGTACCTGATACGGCTGTCTGTTTAATAAAGAAAGGAAAGCACCATGCGTCACGGACACGGCCTTCGTAAACTCAATCGCACCAGCTCGCACCGTCTTGCGATGCTGCAGAACATGATGAACTCGCTCATCGAGCATGAAGTCATCAAAACCACAGTGCCTAAGGCCAAAGAATTGCGCCGTGTGATCGAGCCCATGATCACCTTGGCCAAAGTGGATAACTTGTCGAACCGTCGGTTGGCGTTCAACCGTTTGCGTGACCGCGACAGCGTCACCAAATTGTTCAATGTGTTGGGCCCACGTTCGGCTTCGCGCCCTGGTGGTTACACACGCATCCTGAAAATGGGTTACCGCGTGGGTGACAACGCACCGATGGCTTTGGTTGAATTGGTTGATCGCGCTGATTCTTCTGCTGAAACAGCAGCAGAGTAAGGTACAATGTAAAAATACCGCGGGGTGGAGCAGTCTGGTAGCTCGTTGGGCTCATAACCCAAAGGTCGTTGGTTCAAATCCGGCCCCCGCAACCAAGTTTCAACCTCGGTTGAAGATCAAAAAAACCCTCTTCGGAGGGTTTTTTCGTTTCTAACGACCTTTCAGGTCGAGGTAGGCAAGCGATTGAGAAGGCCTGTCAGAGCGTGCAACACCGTCGCCTGCCGAATAAATTGGCGGTCGCCTTCAAAATGTTGCAACTCTGTGGCAACCAGGCCGTTGATGCACCATCCAAACCAAACGGTTCCCACAGGCTTTTCAGGGCTGCCACCGCTTGGACCTGCGACGCCAGTAACGGCAACGGACACTTGTGCTTTGGATCTGTAAACCGCTCCAATGGCCATGGCGTGTGCGACAGTCTCACTGACGGCGCCATGCGTTGAAATCGAATCTGCGGGAACGCCCAGCATTTGAGTTTTGGCGTCATTGGAGTAGGTCACAAATCCGCGGTCAAACCAAGCACTGGATCCAGCCAAGTCCGTGCAGCAGGCCGAAATCAGGCCTCCAGTACAGCTTTCTGCCGTGGCCATTTGCCATTGGAGCGCTAACAAGCGTTCAGCCAGTTTTTGGGGCACATCGGACATCAGAACCACCTCCAAAAAGCCAACATCAGCAAGGTGCAAAAAGCAGCCACCAAGTCGTCAAACATGATGCCGAAACCACCGCGCCAACCGTAGCCCTTGAAAAGCTGATCGGCCCATGCGACAGGCCCTGGCTTGGTGGCGTCAAAAAACCGGAACAGGGCAAAAGCGGCCAATTGCCCCCAGAAGTTGATGGGCATGATCAAGAACAGAATCAGCCACATCGCCACAATTTCGTCCACAACAATAGATCCGGGATCGCTGATCCTCATGTGGCGAGCAGTGACCGTACAAGCCCACCAGCCAACGAAAAAGGTGGCTGTGATCAAGAGTGCTTGCTCGGACCAAGAGAGGTAATGTTGAATGACAAGCCACGACAGCCAACCCCACAGACTACCAACAGTCCCGGGAGCCTTGGGTGCCAGGCCCGAACCCAGCCCTAAAGCCATTGAATGGGCAGGGTGTGCCAGCATGAATGCCACCGTTGGCCTGATCGGGCCACGAAGGAGGTCAGATTCAGATGTGGGTTGTTGGAGCGTCATGCAAAATGGTCAAAAGAGCGAAACTTCGACGGAACAGCCTGCCCTTGGGCATCTAATAAGACCAGTTGAGGTTGATCGGTGATGCGGCCAATCTTGGTAACGGGTGTGCCGGAGGCCTTCGATACGGCATGAACGGTTTCGGAGGCTGAAGGCGGAGCACAGAAAACGAGCTCGTAATCATCGCCACCAGACAAAACGCAGGTCAGTGCCAAATCAGGTGGGCACGTCCAGAGTTGGGTGGTTTGCATGAGGGCAGGCATGGCGGCCAGATCAATTTCAGCACCCACACGGCTGGCTTTGAGGATATGACCCAAATCACCCAGCAAGCCATCGCTGATATCGGCCATAGCGTGTGCAACACCTCGAAGGGCCATGCCCAAAGCCACGCGGGGTGTGGGCCGTTCCATGCGTATTCGTGCGGCGTCGAATACAGATTGAGGCAAGCTAACCGAACCCCGAAAAGCCTCTAGCGCCAGGCGTGCATCGCCTAAATGACCGCTCACATACAGGTCATCACCCGCTTGAGCGCCACTTCGCAAAATGGACTGACCCACAGGGACTTCCCCCATCACGGTGATGGCAATGTTCAAGGGGCCTTGTGTGGTGTCGCCGCCGATCAGTTCGCAGTGATGGGCATCGGCCAATTGAAACAGGCCATGCGAAAAACCAGACAACCAGGATTCATCTGCTCTGGGCAGGGACAAAGAGAGCAAGAAAGCTTGAGGAGTGGCTCCGCAGGCGGCCAAATCGCTCAAATTCACGGCCAGTGCTTTGTGGCCCAGTCGAGACGGCTCAACGGTCGATAAAAAGTGTCGACCTTCGACGAGCATGTCGGCAGAAAAAGCCAGCTGATGCCCAGCACGAGGAGACCATACAGCACAGTCATCCCCAATCCCCACATCCGCTTTGCGAGGCGGACGCTTGAAAAAGCGTTCAATCAGGTCAAATTCGCCCATGGCCAAGAGCTTACCCGAACGTGGAATCAATGGAGCGTTCGACCCGACAGACCTGAACCGGACGACTCGAGAACGAAAGGAGCAATGGGCGCATCAAAACGGTGCCCGTCTTCGGCGACAAAAAAGTAACTGCCATGCATGGTGCCACTGGGCGCATGCAAGCGGCAGCCGCTGGTGTATTGGAAAGACTCTCCTGGACGCAGCAGGGGTTGCTGGCCCACAACGCCCAAACCTTTCACCTCGTCTGTGTGGCCGCTTTCGTCTTGGATCACCCAGTGTCTTGAAATGAGTTGCACGGGAATAGTGCCTGTGTTCGTCGCGGTGACGGTGTAAGCGAAGGCAAAAACCTTTTGAAGGGGATTGCTCTGGTCAGCCACATATTGGGGCTGCACATCAATTTGGACGGTGTAAGAAGACATTTGCGCATGTTAACTGCGACAATTCAAGCATGACGACGACCTACCGAATTGCCCCTTCTATCCTCTCTGCTGACTTCGCGCGTTTGGGCGAAGAAGTCAAAAGCGTCATCGACGCAGGCGCTGACTGGATTCATTTTGACGTGATGGACAACCATTACGTGCCCAACCTCACATTTGGCCCCATGATTTGCCAAGCCCTCAAGCCGCATGCCAAAACGGCTTCCGGGGTGGCGGTTCCAATCGATGTGCATTTGATGATATCGCCCGTTGATGCGTTGGCGGCGTCATTTGCCGAAGCGGGGGCTGATTTGATCAGTTTTCATCCCGATGCCAGTGGCCATGTGCACCGCAGCATCCAGGCCATCAAAAGCAAGGGCGTGAAAGCGGGTCTGGTGTTCAACCCAGCTGAACCGCTGGATGTGCTGGAGTGGACCCTCGACGAAATTGACTTGATCCTGATCATGAGCGTCAACCCCGGTTTTGGGGGGCAAAGCTTCATTGATTCGGCCTTGCGCAAGATTGAGCACGCACGCAAACTGATTGATGCGAGTGGGCGCGACATTCGCCTCGAGGTGGACGGTGGCATCAAAGTAGACAATATCCGTCGTGTGGCGGACGCTGGTGCGGACACGTTTGTCGCAGGCAGTGCCATCTTTGGTAAGCCCGATTACAAAGGCGTGGTTGACCAGATGCGCCTGGCTTTGGGCTGAGCATGACGGTTACCCCAACTGATCTGACCCAGATCGAAGCGGTCATTTTTGACCTGGACGGCACCATGGTCCACACCTTGGGTGATTTTCAAGTGGCCTTGCATCGCACCATGGCCGATCTGGATTTGCCTCCTGTTTCTGATGCATTGATCGAGCAGACCATTGGCAAAGGCTCGGAGCACCTGATTCGGACACTTTTGGCCCACCAGATTGCAAGGCCAGAGGTCAAGGGTTTGGGGCGGGCCTGTCCAGCGCTCTCCGTGGATGCTTTGTTTGAGCGGGCTTGGCTGCGCTACCAGCACCATTACCTCCAAATCAATGGTCAGTTCGCGGATGTGTATCCAGGCGTTTTGGCCGCGTTGGAGGCCTTTTTTGCACAGGGCTTGCCCATGGCATGCCTCACCAACAAGCCTTTGTTGTTCGCCAAGACCTTGTTGAAAGAAAAATCGCTGGATCATTTCTTCGCTCATGTTTTTGGCGGTGACAGCTTTGAGCGCAAAAAACCCGATCCATTGCCCATCCTCAAAACCTGCGAGGCTTTGGGAACGTCGGTAGACAGAACCTTGATGGTCGGTGATTCCAGCAACGATGCCCAAGCGGCCCATGCCGCTGGGTGCCCCGTGGTGCTGGTGACTTATGGCTACAACCATGGGCAAGCGGTGCAAGAAACCCCGGCAGCTGCTTGGTTGGACTCATTGGCGCAGTTGCCTGACTGCTTGCGCGCAGCCAGGCCATGATGCTGGTTTGAAAACTGGCGGCCAGCTTTGATACACTCAATGACATCATGAGCCTCATCCTCATCCACTCCTGCGCAGTCAGCCTGCCGAGCCATTCCCAAGCGGAAGGCCGGGGAGCCTGGCCCTGGCGTCAGCCAGCCTGACACTTCGACCGTGCGGCTATGCCCGCCACCCGCGCCCAGCATCGGCTGGGCACCTGGATGAATGAAAGCACCTCGCCAGAGGTCGCTGAGCGCTTTGGAGGCTCTTGCCCATGATCACCGAACTTGAATTCAAAAGCCTGGCCAGTCAAGGCTACAACCGCATTCCACTCATGCTGGAAGCTTTTGCGGATCTGGAAACCCCCCTGTCGCTTTACCTGAAGCTGGCCCACACCAAAGACAACGGCCAATACAGCTTCTTGTTGGAATCCGTGGTGGGCGGCGAGCGTTTTGGCCGCTACAGCTTCATCGGTCTGCCCGCGCGCACCCTGCTGCGCGCCAGCGGCTTTGGTGCTGATGCCAAGACCGAAGTGGTGCGTGATGGCGTGGTCATGGAAACGTCCGCGGGTAATCCACTGGACTTCATAGAGCAGTATCAAAAGCGCTTTAAGGTGGCTCTGCGACCTGGCCTGCCCCGTTTCTGTGGAGGCTTGGCTGGCTACTTTGGTTACGACGCTGTGCGCTACATCGAGAAAAAACTCGAAAAATCGTGCCCACCCGACACATTGGGCACGCCAGACATTTTTTTGCTGCAATGTGAAGAGCTTGCCGTGATCGACAACCTGTCGGGCAAGCTCTACCTGATTGTTTATGCAGACCCGGGCACGCCCGAGGCCTATGTGGGTGCGAAAAAACGCCTGCGCGATTTGAAAGAGCAGCTCAAATATTCGGTCAGCGCCCCGGTGGTCAAACCCACTCAGTCTTACCCGGCTGAGCGTGACTTTCCAAAGGCCGATTACATCGCCGCGGTTGAAAAAGCCAAAGAGCTGATCGCCGGGGGCGATTTCATGCAGGTGCAGGTGGGTCAGCGCATTAAAAAGCGCTACACCGAAAGCCCGCTGTCCTTGTACCGTGCGCTGCGTTCGCTCAACCCCAGCCCCTACATGTACTTCTACAACTTCGGCGACTTCCATGTCGTCGGGGCCAGCCCCGAAATTTTGGTGCGCCAGGAGCAAACCGAGGACGGCGCCAAAGTCATCATCCGCCCCTTGGCGGGCACACGTCCTCGAGGCGCGACGCCCGAAAAGGACAAGGTGGCCGAGCAAGAACTGATCAACGACCCCAAGGAGCGGGCCGAGCATGTGATGCTGATCGACCTGGCCCGTAACGACATTGGCCGCATCGCTCAAATTGGCTCCGTCAAGGTCACCGAGGCCTTTGTGGTCGAGCGCTACAGCCACGTCATGCACATCGTGAGCAACGTCGAGGGCTTGCTCAATGAGGGCATGAGCAATATGGACGTGCTCAAAGCCACCTTCCCGGCGGGCACCCTGACAGGCGCGCCCAAGGTTCATGCGATGGAGTTGATCGATCAGTTCGAACCCGTCAAGCGCGGCATCTACGGCGGTGCGTGTGGCTACATCAGCTATGCGGGTGATATGGATGTGGCGATTGCGATCCGCACCGCCGTCATCAAGGACCAGATGCTGTACGTTCAGGCGGCGGCTGGGGTGGTGGCCGATTCGGTGCCCGAGATGGAATGGCGCGAAACCGAACACAAGGCGCGTGCCTTGTTGCGCGCCAGCGAGTTGGTGGAAGAAGGCTTGGAGTGAACATGGCGAAAAAAATCAAACTCCTGATGGTCGACAACTACGACTCTTTCACCTTCAACATCGTGCAGTACTTCGGTGAACTGGGCGCGGAGGTCGAAGTCTTTCGCAACGATGAAATCACGCTCGAAGGCATTGCAGCCCGCCAGCCTGACCGTTTGGTGATCTCGCCTGGCCCCTGTTCGCCTGTCGAGGCGGGTATTTCGGTGTCTGCGATTCAACATTTCGGAGGCAAGCTGCCAATTCTGGGCGTATGTCTGGGGCACCAAAGCATTGGTGCGGCCTTTGGGGGAAAGATCGTTCGGGCGCAAGAATTGATGCATGGCAAGACCAGCATCATCACGACCACGCAAGAAGGCGTGTTCGCGGACTTGCCTGAAAAATTCACCGTCAACCGTTACCACTCCTTAGCCATTGAGCGGGCCACTTGCCCGCCTTGCCTGAAGGTCACGGGCTGGACGGATGACGGCGAGATCATGGGCGTGCGCCACACCGAGCTGGACATTGAGGGTGTGCAGTTCCATCCAGAATCCATCCTGACCGAGCATGGCCATGCCATGCTCAAAAACTTTCTGGAACGACCATGATCGATCTGCGCAGCGACACCGTGACCCAGCCCACAGCCGCCATGCGCGAAGCCATGCTGGTTGCGCCTGTGGGCGACGATGTGTTTGGTGACGACCCCACGGTCAATGCCTTGCAAGAGCGCATCGCGCAGATCACCGGGAAAGAAGCGGCGCTGTTCATGCCATCGGGTACGCAAAGCAACCTTTGCGCCCTGATGGCGCATTGCGAGCGGGGCGACGAGTACATCGTCGGTCAAAATGCGCACACTTACCGCTACGAAGGCGGCGGTGCGGCGGTGCTGGGCAGCATCCAGCCCCAGCCGCTAGCGCAAAACAGCGTGGGAGAAATGGCGCTGGCCGACATCGCGGCAGCCATCAAACCCATGGACTGCCACTTTGCACGCACACGCTTGCTGGCGCTGGAAAACACTTGGAACGGTCACCCCATGTCGCTGGCCTATTTGGCGCAAGCCACAGCGAGCGCCCGACAGCACGGCTTGGCCGTGCATCTGGACGGTGCCCGCCTCTTCAATGCGGCTGTCGCACAAGCCGAAGGTGGACCGGTCACGGCCAGCGTGCGGCGCATTGTGGACCACTTTGACAGCGTGTCGGTTTGCTTCAGCAAGGGCCTCGGCGCGCCCGTGGGCTCGGCCTTGTGTGGCTCGCGTGAACTGATCGCCAAGGCCCTGCGCTGGCGCAAGGTGTTGGGCGGTGGCTTGCGCCAGTCAGGTATTTTGGCGGCAGCGGCTTTGCACGCGCTGGACCACCACGTCGAGCGCTTGGCCGATGACCATGCGCTGGCGCAGCGACTGGCCCAGGGCCTGCAAGGCGTGACGGGCTTGAGCGTGCGTTCGGCACAAACCAACATCGTGTTTGTGGATGTGGCCGATGGGCGTGGTCCAGCGCTGCTCGATGATCTGAAGGCCCATGGCGTGTTGGCCACAGGTTTGATTGGCCTGCGCTTTGTGACGCACCTGAGCGTGGATGCTGCGGGTATTGATCACGCAGTGGCATGCATTCAGAACTTCATGAATCAGCCCTCGGCCAAGACGCTTGCCGCCACTGGCAGCGCTGGTGTTTATTGAAACACATCCCCAGACTTCTTCAGACGGTCTTCATTCACGTCTTTTCACATGCCCCAGATCAACCGCAAGGACAACGCCATGCCCATCACACCTCAAGAAGCACTACAACGCACGATCGAGCACCGTGAGATTTTTCATGACGAGATGCTCCACATCATGCGCATGATCATGCAGGGTGAGCTGTCTCCTGTCATGACGGCTGCCTTGCTCACAGGTCTGCGTGTGAAAAAAGAGACCATTGGCGAAATCACAGCGGCTGCCCAAGTGATGCGCGAGTTTTCCACCAAGGTCCATGTGGCCGATCCAACGCACTTGGTGGATATTGTGGGCACAGGTGGTGATGGGGCCCATACCTTCAACATTTCGACCTGCGCCATGTTTGTAGCCGCTGCAGCAGGCGCCAAAACGGCCAAGCATGGTGGGCGCAGCGTCAGCAGCAAATCCGGAAGTGCAGATGTCGTGGAAGCTTTGGGCGGCAACATCAACTTGTCACCCGAGCAGATCGCGCGGTCGATTGAAGAAGTCGGCATTGGTTTCATGTTCGCCCCCAACCACCACCCGGCCATGAAAAACGTGGCACCGGTTCGCAAGGAGCTGGGGGTGCGAACCATGTTCAACATCTTGGGTCCGCTGACCAACCCGGCCAGCGCACCGAATATTTTGATGGGCGTCTTCCATTCTGATTTGGTGGGCATTCAGGTGCGTGCCCTTCAGCGCTTGGGCGCCGAACATGCGGTGGTGGTTTACGGGCGCGACGGCATGGACGAAATCAGCCTGGGCGCGGCCACTTTGGTGGGCGAGCTCAAAAACGGGCAGATCACCGAATACGAAATCCACCCGGAAGACTTTGGCTTGACCATGGCCAGCAACCGGGCACTGAAAGTGGACACACCTGAGCAATCCATGGCCATGCTGCGTGGCGTGTTGGACAATGAGCCCGGTGCTGCGCGGGACATCGTCATGATCAATGCGGGCGCTGCCCTTTACGCTGCCAATGTGGCCAGCAGCATCGCCGATGGTCTGGCGCGTGCGCGTGTGGCCATTGAGTCGGGGGCGGCCAAAGCCAAGCTCGCGCAATTTGTGGACTTTGGCCAGAAAGCGGCTTGAGCCATTTCAAAAAACGGCGCCACTGAGCCCGCACAGAAAGTAAATCATGAGTGACATCCTGGACAAAATCGTTGCGGTCAAACGCGAAGAAGTGGCTGCGGCATTGAAGCAAAAATCGCTGGCCGTGGTGCGCGCCGATGCCGAAAGCCGTGTGCTGACCCGTGATTTCGAGGGCGCGATGCGTACCAAGATTGCCGCAGGCCAAGCGGCGGTGATCGCCGAGATCAAGAAGGCCAGCCCATCCAAAGGCGTGTTGCGGGCCGAGTTCATTCCGGCTGACATTGCCCAAAGCTATGCCGAATTTGGGGCTGCTTGCCTCTCTGTCTTGACGGACAAGCAGTTCTTTCAAGGCAGTGTGGATTACCTCAAACAAGCCCGTGCCAGTTGCGATCTGCCCGTGCTGCGCAAGGACTTCATGATTGATGCCTACCAAGTGTACGAAGCCCGTGCCATGGGGGCTGATGCCATCTTGCTGATCGCCGCCTGCCTGGACGATGCCCACATGGTCGAGATGGAGGCGGTAGCCCGAAGCCTGGACATGGCGGTGTTGGTGGAGGTGCACGACAAAGCTGAACTGGAACGCGCCCTGAAGCTCAAAACTCGTCTGGTCGGTATCAACAACCGCAACCTGAAAACCTTCGAGGTGTCCTTGCAGACGACCTTGGACATGTTGTCTGACGTGCCTAAAGACCGTCTCTTGGTGACCGAAAGCGGTATCCAAACGGCCGCCGATGTGCAGCGCATGCGTGAGGCACATGTGCATGCGTTTTTGGTGGGTGAGGCGTTCATGCGCGCCAACGAACCTGGCGAGGCCTTGGCCAAACTCTTTACCTGATGCCCAATACCCGTGAGCAACTGGCATTGGCACTGGATGCGGACCATCCAGTTCCGTCTTGTTTGCGGGATTGGCCGCCTGAACTGAAAACCTTGGACGAAGCCTGGAGACCCTTGGTCGCGGACTTTTTGGCTTCGCCCGAAGGACTTGCTCTCACGGCGCGTTTGACCGAAGCCCTGAAAGCAGGCAAGACCCTGTACCCGCCCGATCCATTGAGGGCCTTACGCCTGACGCCGTTGAATCAAGTGAGGGCTGTGATTCTGGGTCAAGACCCTTACCATGGTCCCGGGCAGGCAGAAGGTTTGGCCTTTTCTGTGGCCCCGGGCGTGCGGGTGCCGCCGAGTTTGCGCAATATCTTCAAAGAACTGAAGCAAAGTCTGGGCATTGCAACCCCTGTCGATGGGTCATTGGCGCACTGGGCTCGTCAAGGAGTGCTGCTTTTGAATACGTGTTTGACGGTCGAAGAGGGGCTGGCCGCCAGTCATACCCGATGGGGTTGGGAGGCTTTGTCCGATGCACTGATCATTTCGGTTGCAAAAAGCGACCATCCGGTCGTTTTCATGCTATGGGGTGCGCAGGCACAAGCCAAAAAAACGCTGATTCAAGCCGCCGACGCTACGGGTCGGCATTTGATTTTGCAGGCCAATCACCCTTCGCCCTTGTCTGCTTTGCGCCCCCCTGTGCCCTTTTTGGGATGCGGGCATTTTGAGCAGGCCGCTCGATTCTGGGCTTTACACCATGAAAAGAGTGTTCGATGGTAAAAATGTTCAATCGACTTGCGGTGCGTCACAAAAAGATGGCATAATCTAAGACTCGCTTCTGGAGGGGTGCCCGAGTGGCTAAAGGGGGCAGACTGTAAATCTGTTGGCTTACGCCTACACTGGTTCGAATCCAGTCTCCTCCACCAGCAAACTGCCTTTTGGCGGTTGACGAGAGCATTTGGAAATGGT
>NZ_JAXITC010000022.1:0-20400 GCF_034680285.1 Limnohabitans sp. | reverse complement strand
CAAAGAGATGGTGATGCCTGGTGACAACGTGTCGATCACTGTGAAGTTGATCAACCCCATCGCGATGGAAGAAGGCTTGCGCTTCGCCATTCGCGAAGGTGGCCGCACGGTTGGCGCTGGCGTTGTTGCCAAGATCATCGCTTAATTCTTTTGTGGATCGGTGGCGCAAAGGCCTGGCCTTTGCGCTGCAGCAAGCAAACACTCACCACAAGGAATTGAC
This sequence comes from Limnohabitans sp., assembly GCF_034680285.1. Lineage (GTDB taxonomy): Bacteria > Pseudomonadota > Gammaproteobacteria > Burkholderiales > Burkholderiaceae_C > Limnohabitans_A. The sequence goes on along the minus strand of NZ_JAXITC010000022.1, from coordinate 20,180 downwards.
ATGTCATCCAAGCAAAAAATCCGCATTCGCCTGAAAGCGTTTGACTACAAATTGATCGATCAGTCCGCTGCCGAAATCGTTGACACTGCCAAGCGTACCGGCGCGATTGTCAAGGGCCCAGTGCCTTTGCCAACACGCATGAAGCGTTTTGACATCCTGCGTTCACCGCACGTCAACAAGACCAGCCGTGACCAGTTGGAAATCCGTACGCACCAGCGTTTGATGGACATCGTGGACCCTACAGACAAAACTGTGGATGCCTTGATGAAACTCGATCTGCCCGCTGGCGTGGACGTCGAAATCAAGCTGCAGTAATGCAGTTCGGGGTGGCTGAAAGGCCATCCAAAACTTGAAATAAGCCCCGACTTGCCAGAAATGGCAAGTCGGGCTATAATTTCAGGCTCACCTCTTTTGGGTGAGATTTATTAACAGTCTTTCACACACCAAACGGGGCTGCCAATTGAAGTGGCCTCGGTGAAAGTTTTGGAGAAAACAATGAGTCTGAGCAACTCCCTCGGGTTGCTGGGTCGCAAGGTGGGCATGATGCGTCTGTTCACTGATGATGGGGATTCCGTTCCTGTCACAGTGCTGGATGTGTCCAACAACCGTGTATCCCAGGTCAAAACCCAAGAGAACGATGGCTATGTCGCTTTGCAAGTGACATTTGGTGCCCGCAAGGCATCGCGCGTGACCAAGCCTATCGCTGGTCACTTGGCCAAAGCCGGTGTTGAAGCCGGTGAAATCATTCAAGAATTCCGCGTGACCGCCGACACGGCTGCCCAGTACGCCGCTGGCGCCACTGTGCCCGTGGCTGCCGTGTTTGCTGTGGGCCAGAAAGTGGACGTGCAAGGCACTTCCATTGGTAAAGGCTTCACCGGCACGATCAAGCGTCACAACTTCAAATCGCAGCGCGCATCGCACGGTAACAGCCGTTCGCACAATGTGCCTGGTTCGATTTCGATGGCGCAAGATCCTGGCCGCGTGTTCCCTGGCAAAAAAATGTCGGGCCACCTCGGTGACGTGACTTGCACCACGCAGAACCTCGCCGTCATCCGCGTTGACGAAGCCCGTGGCCTGTTGATGGTCAAAGGTGCCATTCCTGGCTCCAAGGGTGGTTTCGTGACCGTGCGTCCCGCCATCAAAGTCAAAGGAGCGAACTGATGCAGCTCGAACTCCTGAACGACCAAGGTCAAGCCGCCTCCAAAGTGGATGCGCCTGAGACTGTGTTCGGTCGTGAATACAACGAAGCCCTCATCCACCAAATCGTGGTGGCTTATCAGGCGAATGCCCGTCAAGGCACACGCGCTCAAAAGGATCGTGAACAAGTTCACCACTCCACCAAGAAGCCTTTCAAACAGAAAGGCACTGGTCGCGCTCGTGCTGGTATGACTTCCTCGCCTTTGTGGCGTGGCGGTGGTCGGATTTTCCCGAACATGCCCGACGAAAACTTCACCCAGAAGATCAACAAGAAGATGTACCGCGCTGGTATGGCTTCGATCTTCTCGCAGCTGGCCCGTGAAGGCCGTTTGGCTGTGGTGGATTCCTTCAAGGTTGAGACACCCAAAACAAAGCAGCTCGCTGCCAAGTTCAAGGCCATGAGTCTCGACAACGTGCTGGTGATCGCTGACGAAGTCGACGAAAACATGTACTTGGCATCGCGCAACCTGATCAACATCCTGATTGTTGAGCCACGTTACGCAGATCCCGTGTCTTTGGTGAACTTCAAGAAAGTCCTCGTGACCAAAGGTGCCATGGACAAACTCAAGGAGATGTTTGCATGAGCGCCGTGAAGTTTGACGAAGGTCGTCTGATGTCCGTGCTGGTTGCCCCCATCGTGTCCGAAAAGGCCACCATGGTTGCAGAAAAATCCAACGCTGTGACATTCAAAGTGCTGCAGGACGCTACCAAGCCTGAAATCAAAGCCGCTGTGGAATTGATGTTCAAGGTCGAGGTCAAAGGCGTCTCTGTGGTGAATACCAAGGGCAAGACCAAACGTTTTGGCAAGACCATTGGCCGTCGCGACAACGTTCGCAAGGCTTATGTCACGCTGCAACCAGGTCAAGAGCTGAACCTGTCTGGGGAGGCTGCGTAATCATGGCTGTCATCAAGATCAAACCGACATCCCCAGGCCGCCGTGGCGTGGTGAAGGTCACCCGTGACCACCTGCACAAAGGTGAAGGCTACGCTCCGTTGCTGGAACCCCAGCACCAGAAGTCGGGCCGAAACAACAACGGTCACATCACAACTCGCCACAAAGGCGGTGGTCACAAGCACCACTACCGCGTGGTTGACTTCAAGCGCAACAAAGATGCGATCCCGGCGAAAGTCGAGCGCATTGAGTACGATCCAAACCGTACTGCGCACATTGCTTTGCTGTGCTACGCCGATGGCGAGCGCCGTTACATCATTGCCCCACGTGGCATTGAAACCGGTGCCACGCTGTTGTCGGGTCCAGAAGCGCCAATCCGCGCTGGCAACACGCTGCCTATCCGCAACATCCCCGTGGGTTCGACCATCCATTGCATCGAGCTCAAGCCCGGTGCTGGTGCTCAGATCGCACGTTCGGCAGGTGCTTCGGCCACCTTGCTGGCTCGCGAAGGCATCTACGCTCAAGTGCGTATGCGCTCCGGTGAAGTTCGCAAGATCCACATCGAGTGCCGTGCAACCATCGGTGAAGTCGCCAACGAAGAACACAGCCTGCGCCAATTGGGCAAGGCCGGTGTCAAGCGTTGGATGGGTATCCGCCCAACAGTTCGTGGCGTGGCCATGAACCCTGTGGATCACCCGCACGGTGGTGGCGAAGGCCGTACCGGCGAAGGCCGTCATGCAGTAGACCCGTGGGGCAACCTCACCAAGGGCTACCGTACCCGTAACAACAAGCGCACACAGGTCATGATCGTGTCGCGTCGCAAGAAGTAAGGGTTAGACAATGACACGCTCTCTCAAAAAGGGTCCATTCGTTGACCACCATTTGTTGGCTAAGGTTGAAAAAGCCGTCGCTACCAAAGATAAAAAGCCCGTCAAGACATGGTCGCGTCGCTCCATGGTTCTGCCCGATTTCATCGGTCTGACCATCGCCGTTCACAACGGCAAGCAACACGTTCCTGTTTATGTGACCGACCAGATGGTTGGCCACAAATTGGGCGAATTCGCACTGACCCGGACATTCAAGGGTCACCCTGCGGACAAAAAAGTCCAGAAGAAATAAGGAAAGACCATGGAAACACGTGCAGTCCTCCGGGGCGTCCGTTTGTCGGTCGATAAAGGCCGCTTGGTCGCCGATTTGATTCGCGGTAAAAAAGTGGATCAAGCTCTGAACATCTTGACATTCACGCAGAAAAAAGCTGCGGGCATCGTCAAGAAGGTTCTCGAGTCCGCCATCGCCAACGCTGAACACAACGACGGTGCCGACATCGACGAGTTGAAGGTGAAAACCATCTACGTCGAACAAGGCACCACGCTCAAGCGTTTCACAGCCCGAGCCAAAGGCCGTGGCAACCGTATCAGCAAGCCCACATGCCATGTGTATGTGACGGTCGGCAACTAAGCCAGGGAAGAAACATGGGACAAAAAATCCATCCTACCGGCTTCCGTTTGGCCGTCAGCCGTAACTGGGCCAGCCGCTGGTACGCAAGCAACAAAGACTTCGCCGGCATGCTGGCCGAAGACATCAAGGTGCGTGAGTACCTCAAGGCTAAGCTCAAGAACGCCGCGGTTTCCCGCGTGCTGATCGAGCGTCCAGCCAAGAGCGCCCGCATCACCATCTTCTCGGCTCGTCCAGGTGTGGTGATCGGTAAAAAAGGCGAAGACATCGAGTTGCTCAAGAAAGAACTCGCTGCTCGCTTGGGCGTGCCCGTCGCGGTCAACATCGAAGAAGTGCGCAAGCCTGAAATCGATGCCCAATTGATCGCTGACAGCATCACCCAGCAGCTCGAAAAGCGGATCATGTTCCGCCGCGCCATGAAGCGTGCCATGCAAAACGCCATGCGTCTGGGTGCCCAAGGCATCAAGATCATGTCGGCTGGCCGTCTGAACGGTATCGAAATTGCGCGTACCGAGTGGTATCGCGAAGGCCGTGTGCCATTGCACACCCTGCGCGCTGACATCGACTACGCCACTTCCGAAGCCAAGACCACCTACGGCATCATCGGTGTCAAGGTCTGGGTCTACAAAGGTGACACCTTGGGTCGCAACGATGCTCCTGCACTGGCTGAGCCACGTGCCGAAGAAGAGCGCCGCCCACGTGGTCCTCGCCGTGACGCCCGTCCTGGTGATCGCCCAACAGGTGATCGTCGTGGTGGTCCACGTCGCCCCGCTGGCACCAACACAGCCCCCACTGACGGTAGCGACAAGCCCGCAGGTGCAGGTGGTGATGCCAAACCCGCCGTTAAGCGCGTACGCACAGTCGCCGCGCCAGCTGCAGCAGCTGACGGTCAATAAGGAGTAACAACATGCTGCAACCTGCTCGCAGAAAGTTCCGCAAGGAACAGAAAGGCCGCAACACCGGCGTCGCTACCCGTGGTAACACGGTGGCGTTCGGTGACTTTGGCCTCAAGTCCACAGACCGTGGCCGTTTGACGGCACGTCAGATCGAAGCCGCACGTCGTGCGATTTCCCGTCACGTCAAACGTGGTGGTCGCATCTGGATTCGTGTGTTCCCCGACAAGCCGATCTCCACCAAGCCTGCTGAAGTGCGTATGGGTAACGGTAAAGGTAACCCCGAGTACTACGTGGCCGAAATCCAACCCGGAAAGGTGCTCTACGAAATCGTAGGCGTGCCAGAAGAGTTGGCCCGCGAAGCCTTCAAATTGGCCGCTGCCAAGTTGCCCTTGCGTACCACTTTTGTGGCCCGCATGATTGGCCAATAATTCAGGAGAAACAAGAAATGAACGCTGCTGAATTGCGCCAAAAAGACGTTGCTGGTGTGAAAGACGAAATCAAAGCGCTGCAAAAAGCTCACTTTGGCCTTCGTATGCAAAAAGCCACGCAACAACTCGGTAACACCGGTACGCTGAGCCAGACTCGCCGTTCCATCGCCCGTGCCAAAACCATCCTTGCCCAAAAGCAAGCCGCCAAGTAAGGAGTGACCATGACGGAAGCTAAAACATCCCTCAAGCGCACCTTGATTGGCAAGGTGGTCAGCGACAAGCGCGCCAAAACCGTGACCGTGCTGGTCGAGCGTCGTGTGAAACACGCGCTCTACGGCAAGATCGTGGCCAAGTCGAGCAAGTACCACGCACACGACGAAACAGGTCAATACCACCTGGGTGACACCATTGAAATCACGGAAAGCCGTCCGATTTCGAAGACTAAAAACTGGGTCGCTACGCGCCTGGTTCAGAAAGCAGCTGCCGTCTAAGCCCAAAAGCCTGACTGCTGCAAACTTTCTAAAAACGACCCACAATGGTGGGTCGTTTTTTTTTACCTCGGCGTTTTTCGCCAATTCAAAAACTGGAGCACAACATGATCAAAGTCGGAGACACCCTGCCCGCAGCCACACTGATGGAATTCGTCGAAGTGGAGGGCAATGGTTGCAGCATTGGCCCCAATCCTGTCGACGTTGCCAAAGCCACAGCAGGCAAAACCATCGCATTGTTCGCATTGCCTGGTGCGTTCACACCCACTTGCTCAGCCAAGCATGTTCCTGGCTATGTCGAGAACCATGATGCCTTGAAGGCGGCTGGTGTGGACGAAATCTGGTGCGTGAGCGTGAACGATGCTTTCGTCATGGGCGCTTGGGCACGTGACCAGAAGACCGGCGCCAAGGTGCGCATGCTGGGTGACGGCAGCGCCGACTTCAGCAAAGCCACTGGTTTGACGTTGGACTTGACCAGCCGCGGTATGGGCGTGCGCAGCAACCGTTATTCCATGTTGGTCAAGGATGGCAAGGTCGCGACCTTGAACGTGGAAGGCCCTGGCAAATTTGAAGTCAGCGATGCAGCCACGTTGTTGGCTCAAGCCAAAGGCTAAACTTTGCTGAGATGAAAAAAAGGGACCTGCGGGTCCCTTTTTCAATTCATCAGCTCAAGCCGCTGTGTTCAGTCAATGTCCACTTTGAGGTAATGCGCTCCGGCATGGGGGTTGTGATAGTAGGGCGGAATCTCAACAAAGCCCAAGTCTTCATAGAGCGCCCGAGCGGATTCCATGTCATCCAATGTATCCAGCAAAACACAGCTGTATCCGGCTGCACGGGCAGCGTCCAAAATCGCTTCGGTCAGCAAGCGCCCCAAGCCCAGGCCGCGGGCCGACGGACGCACAAATAAACGCTTCATTTCAGCGGCATTGGCGTAATCGGAAGAGTCAAGAGGACGAAGAGCACAACAACCCGCTAAAACACCATCCAGCCAAGCGAGCAACAAAGCACCACGGGGCTGTGCATATTCCCCCGGCAACTTCACCAACTCCTGCTCAAAACCTTGAAAACACAAATCAACGGCCAAAGTGGCAGCGTACTCTTGAAAAATGGCCCGAGTTTGGTTGAGCTCCTCCAAGCCTTCGGCGTGGCTGATGCGAATATGTGGAGATGGGGCAGACATAGGGAAGGCGTTAAAAATAAGCCACAGTGTAATGAACGATCAGGTGCCCAAAGACAACAAAGCCCAAACCGCCAATGAAGCCACGGCCAATAAAACCAAGGCAAGGACACGGTGAATCACTCGGTCTTGTGATTCAGGGACAGACACCGTCAAGGTTTTATCACCATGAACCATGGCAGGCACCAACGACAGGCGCTTTCGAAATCGATACCAGAGCAGGGCCAACAGGTGCAATACCACCAAGAAAAACACCAGCCATTGTCCCCACTGTTTGTGCCAACTGGTGGCCCATGACACCCATCCACCGGACACCAAGGCGGTCAAAGGACCCGCATTGGCAATCTCATCGTCACTGATCAAGCCCGTGCTCACCTGAAACGCCAATACAAGCAATATCGCCAAAATGGACCAAGAGCCCAAAGGGTTGTGACCGGGAAAAGCGTGTTCAGAAGTGCGGCCTTTGAGGTAGCGCCAAACTTCGCGAGGGGAAAGGGGCAATTGCGACCAGCGAGACCAAAAGCCACCCCAAAAACCCCAAAAAAGACGAAATGACAAAAGAACCAGCACCCCATAACCGAAACGGAAGTGCCAGACCATGGCGTTGCCACCCAGTTTGCCCGTGATGATCAAGCCCAATACGCAGGCAGCCAAAGCCCAATGAAACAGTCGAGTGGGCAAATCCCAGATCCGGAGGGTGAACATAAACACTTTCAGCGATGCGGCATTCATCAATTTATGCCAGACTGTCACAGGATAAATCTTTTTCAACCGTTTCAAATGATGGGAGTCAAACATGAAACAAACGATGGGTCTGATAGGTACTTTGTTGGCTTTGGCGATGAGCATGCCTGCTCACGCGCAATTTGCCAAACCAGAAGATGCGGTCAAGTACCGCAAAGCCACCTTCAACGTGATGGCTGCGCACTTCGGACGCTTGGGCGCCATGGCGAGTGGCCGTGCGCCTTACGATGCCAAGGCTGCAGCCGAGAATGCAGAGATCGTTGCCACATTGGCAAAGTTGCCATGGGCTGCCTTCGGCGAGGGCACCGACAAAGGCGAAACCCGCGCTAAACCAGAAATCTGGAAGGAAGCCGGCAAATACAAAGAAGCATCAGACAAGATGCAAGCTGAAATTGCCAAACTCAACACGGCCGCCAAAGCGGGGAATGTGGATGCACTGAAGGCCGCATTTGGCCCGGCGGGTGCCTCTTGCAAAGCGTGTCACGACAATTTCCGCAAGGACTGAGAAACCAACCATTGGCGCTGATGTCGGCGCCGAGGGCCAAAAATGCAGGTCACATCAGGTTTCGGTCAAGAGTTTGTCGATCAACTGGTGAAGCTCGACAAAGTCTGGTGTCCCTACAAACCGTTTCACGATCACACCACGCTTGTTGACCAAAAAGGTGGTGGGGGTCAGTTTGATATCTCCCCACACTCTGGCGACAGCACCGGTGTTGTCGATGGCGACCTTGAAAGGCAATTGCCGCGTTTGAGCGAAATTCACCACATAACTGGGTGGGTCGTAGCTCATGGCCACTGCCACCGTGTCAAAGCCGCGGTCTTTGAATTTCTGGTGAGTGGCCACCAGTTCTGGCATTTCGGCGACACAAGTGGTGCAACTGGTCGCCCAGAAATTGACCAGTGACACCTTGCCTTGCAGTTGTTTGGAAGTCAGCGTGGTGCCGTCCAGCAGGACAAAGGAAGATTCGGGTGCACGTTCACCCGCACACCCCATCATGGCCAAGGACAAACCGAGCGCGCCGAAGCCCATCCAAAGACGGCGACTCAAGCGTTGAGGACTCGACAAGAAATGGTGGTGCTGGTGCATGTGTCAAAGTCTAATCGCATTGCCAAGCCACCTAGGCTTAAACCAATGACGTCAAGCATTTCAAAAGGCCTTCAGGGTCACTGACCATGGGGTCATGACCTGTGGCCATTTCCACAACAGTTGAGCCCGGCAGCCATGCGCCGTTCCAAAAAAGTGGATCGACCATTCTTCGTCGACTGACATCGATGGTTCCAAGAGGGGGCGAGGTGCAGTTGATGAAAGTTCGGGGAACGCTGGCCACACGTTGGGGATCAAAATCGAGCACTTGTGTGTACGGGCCGCCTGGGTGCGGTGTTTGCCGTCTCGCCACCCATGCATGGTCGGTATCGCTCAAACCGAATACTGCGGGGTCTGGTGCCGGAAATGCGCGCAAGGGGTTGGCCTGCGCGGCTGTGATCCGGGCATCACCCGTTGCGCTGGCGTGTGTGCTGCTCCAGCTCTCGCCGGGTTTGGGCAGCACCGCATCCAAGTAAACCAAATGGCTCAGGCGTTGTGGTCGGCGGTCAGCGACGGCGGTGCCCAGCATGCCCGCGTAAGAGTGCACCACCAGAACCACATCGTCCATCTCTTCGGCATCCATGGCGGCCATCACATCTTGGATGTGGGTTTCCAGGTCAATGGCTGGACTGAGCAAATGGGCGCGCTCGCCCACGCCTGTCAGGGTGATCGCGTGGGCGCGATGCCCAGCCTGAACCAAATCCGGCAGCACACGCTGCCAGCACCAAGCGCCATGCCACGCACCATGTACGAGCAGAAAATTGGCCATCAAATCACCCCTTTGCCACGCAAGGAGCCTTGTTGTTCTGGCGTCAACCCCAGAACCTCACTTAAGACCTCAGACGTGTGTTGGCCCAACATGGGGGGCGGCAGATCTTGGCGCACCGGCGTCAGGCTCATCTTGATCGGGCTGGAGACCAGTTTCAAGTCCGTCTGAATCGGGTGTGACCAGGTGCTCACCATGCCGCGCTCTTGAATGTGCGGATCAGCAAACACTTCACCAAGTGTGTTGATGGCCCCGCAAGGCACCTTGGCGGCCTCTAAAGCGCTCAGCCATACGGCTTTGGTCCGGGTGGCCATGATGGCTTCTAACTGGGGTACCAACTCGGCGCGGTGGCGGACTCGGTTGGTGTTGAGTGCATAGCGAGGGTCTTGGGCCAGTTCGGGGTGCCCAGCCACAGCGCAAAATTTGGCAAACTGCCCGTCATTGCCCACGGCCAAAATCAGGTGGTCACGGGTGCCCGACGCAGCGCCTTCGGGGGGCATGACCTCAAACACTTGGTAAGGCACGATGTTCTGGTGCGCATTGCCAGCGCGGCCCGGCACTTTGCCGCTCACCAAGTAGTTCGAGCCCAAATTGGCGAGCATGGCGACTTGGGTGTCGAGCAGGGCCATGTCCACTTGTTGGCCTTGGCCAGTGCGCTCGGCATGGCGCAAGGCCGCCAAAATCGCCACCGTGGCGTACATGCCCGTGAACAAATCGGCTACGGCTACGCCCACTTTTTGGGGGCCGCCTCCCAAATCGTCGCGCTCGCCCGTCACGCTCATCAAGCCGCCAATGCCTTGCACGGCGTAGTCATAACCCGCGCGTTCGCGGTAGGGGCCGGTTTGTCCAAAACCGGTCACGCTGCAGTACACCAGTTTGGGGTTCAGGGCGCTCAGGCTCGCGTAGTCCAGGCCATAGCGGGCCATGTCCCCCACCTTGAAGTTTTCGACAAACACATCGCAGTGCTGCACCAACTTGCGGATCAGGGCTTGGCCATCGGGCTGGGCAATGTCGCAGGTCAAAGACCGCTTGTTGCGGTTGGCGCCAAGGTAGTAAGCGGCCTCAGCCGTGTCTTGGCCTTGTGCGTCTTTCAAAAATGGTGGGCCCCAAGTGCGGGTGTCGTCGCCCGTACCCGGGCGCTCAATTTTGATGACATCGGCCCCCAGGTCGGCCAAAGTCTGTGTACACCATGGGCCCGCCAAGACACGGGAGAGATCGAGAACGCGGATACCGTCGAGTGAATTCATGGGCCCCATTGTCCCCAAAACCAGAGGCCGCCGCTGTTCAGGATAATCACCCCATGCAAATCCATTTTTTGGCGCTCCCCGCCAGTTTGATACTCGCTCTGACTTTAGGCGCCTGCAGCCCTGATCAAAACTGGCGCGATGTCAGTCTCGAAGGCAGTCCTCTCAAAGCGCAATTGCCTTGCAAGCCTGACAAAACCACGCGCAACGTGCCCCTAGGGGGCCAACCGGTTGACTTGCAAGTGGTGGGCTGCGAGAGTGGCACGGCCATGGTGGCGGTGATGACGGCGCTTTTGCCTGCTGGAGCCGATGCCAACACCGTCCTGCTCGGGTGGCAAAAAGCCACCTTGGACAACGCCCGAGTGCAACAACCTTTGGCTTCAGGGCAGCAAGCTTGGCACCGTCCTGGGCAGTTGCCCCTGAGCGCTTCTGTGCGCTTGCAGGCACCGGGTTTGCGTGCCAATGGAGAGCCGGTGCGCATGGACGCTGTGTGGGGCGCTGTGGCAGAAGGTGACCGTGTTCGCGTGGTCCATGCCGTGGTGTATGACCCCAAAATCCAGCCCGAGATGGCCAACACTTTGTTTGACGGAATCAAGCCATGAGCACGTCCGATGTATCGCGCACCGACCATTTGCCGCGCCGCATGGCGGTGGTGGTGTTCTTGGCCTTTGCGCTGGCCTACTTTTTTTCAGCCTTGGTGCGGGCCATCACTGCCACCTTGTCACCCACATTGACCACCGAATTCAACCTGAGTGCTCAAGATTTGGGGCTGTTGGCGGGGGGCTACTTTTTGGGCTTCTCGCTCACGCAATTGCCTTTGGGGCGTTGGCTGGACCAACATGGCCCCAAAAAAGTCATTTTGGCTTTTTTGACTTTGGCGGTGCTGGGTTGCTTGGCCTTTTCTTGGGCGGACAGTTTCCATGGCTTGTTGGCGGCGCGTGTGCTATGCGGTATGGGCGTGAGCGCCTGTTTGATGGCCCCGCTCACGGGCTACCGTCGCTGGTTTGACGCCAGCACCCAACTGCGCACCAACTCATGGATGCTGATGACGGGCTCTTTGGGCATGCTGGCCGCCACCTTGCCGGTTCAGTGGCTCATGCCCATTTGGGGTTGGCGTGCCCTGTTTGTCATTTTGGGCGTGATGATCGCCATCGCCATGTTGCTCATTGCCTTGTTGGTGCCGGTTTGGCAGAAGGCTGGAATCGGCGCCGCGCAGAGGCCGGCCGATGACGATGGCAGTTACCGAGACATTTGGCGCAGTGCGTATTTTTGGCGCATGACGCCGCTGGGCTTTTTCAGCTACGGCGGCATGGTGGCCATTCAGACACTGTGGGCGGGGCCTTGGATGACCCAAGTGGCTGGGTGGACGGCCTCTGAAGCCGCTTCTGGACTTTTCCTGATCAACTTGTCCATGCTGGTGACATTTTGGTTGTGGGGCCTGATCACGCCCGGCTTGGCCCGCAAAGGTATTCCAGTGGAGCGCTTGATCGCGTGGGGCTTGCCTTTGAGTTTTGCCGTCATTGGCACACTCGTTTGGGCTGGGCCTGCCATTGGTGGGGGGGCGGCTGTGGGCTTGGCATTGCTTTGCACGACCAGCACCTTTGTGGCATTGGCACAGCCGGCGGTCGGCATGGCATTCCCCTCGCATTTGGCTGGGCGTGCGCTCTCTGCCTACAACTTGGTGATATTTGCAGGCATCTTTGTTGTGCAATGGGGCATTGGGCTTTTGGTCGATGCCGGACGCGCCTTGGGCTTGGCCAATACCCAAGCCTATCAGTTGGCACTGGCCTGTTTTGGGCTCAGCTCGGTATGCTCCTGGGTTTTTTTCATGCTTAAAAAGCCGGCGCAGGCCCGATAATCAAAGCCATCATGATCGGTATCCTCATCATCGCCCACGCCCCTTTGGCCACTGCCTTGCGGGAATGTGCCTTGCACGTCTTCCCCGATTGCGCTGAAGGTGTCCGTGCACTGGATGTTTTGCCGGATGACGCCCCCGAGGACAGTCTGACCCTGGCCCGAGAAGCCATGACCGCTTTGGGTACAGATGACGTGCTGCTGCTCAGCGATGTGTTTGGTGCCACGCCTTGCAATGTGGCGCAGCAACTGGGCAATGGCCACAACACGCGTTTGGTGGCCGGCGCCAATTTGCCCATGTTGTTGCGCAGCGTCTGTTACCGCCACGAAAGCCTAGAGCTGCTCGCAGCACGCGCCCAAGCGGGCGGCACCCAAGGCGTGATGCCTGTAGGCAGCACCGCACCCCAAAATCAAACTGGACAGAGACATGCCCCAAGCCACCGTGACCATCAGCAATAAATTGGGTTTGCACGCCCGTGCATCGGCCAAATTGACCAAGCTGGCGGGCAGTTTTCCTTGTGAGGTGTGGCTGAGCAAGGGTGAGCGCCGCATCAACGCCAAAAGCATCATGGGCGTGATGATGCTGGCTGCGGGCTTGGGCAGCGAAGTGGTGTTGGACACGGCAGGCGAACGCGATGAAGAGGCGCTGCAGGCCTTGTTGGCCCTGATCAACGACAAATTTGGTGAAGGCGAATAAGCCATGACTTTCAGCATCCATGGCTTGGCGGTGGCGCGCGGCATCGCCATTGGCCGTGCGGTTCTGGTGGCCTCCAGCCGGGTCGACGTCGCGCATTATTTTGTGAGTCCAGACCAAGTCGGTGCAGAAATCCATCGTTTGCGGGTGGCCCGTGATGCCGTGGTCGACGAGCTGCAGCGATTACAAAAAGACATGCCCAAAGATGCGCCACACGAGTTGGCGGCTTTGCTGGACGTGCACCTCATGTTGCTGCAAGACGAAGAGCTCACGGCAGGGGTTGTGCAGTGGATCAAAACACGCCTCTACAACGCTGAATGGGCCCTGACCAGCCAGTTAGAAATCATCGTTCGCCAATTTGAGGAGATGGAAGACCCCTACTTGCGAGAGCGCAAAGCCGACATGGAGCAGGTGGGTGAACGGGTCTTGCATTGCCTGAAGGGCACAGGAGCCTTGGTGGCGCAGGCCAAACGCCCCCAACGCCCACAGCAAGAACTTCAACTGGGTGACATCGATGTGCCATTGGTGTTGGTGGCCCACGATTTGTCTCCCGCCGACATGCTGCAGTTCAAGCAAAGTGTCTTCACAGGTTTTGTGACCGATGTGGGCGGCAAAACTTCACACACCGCTATCGTGGCGCGCAGTTTGGACATTCCGGCTGTGGTGGGCGCTCGCACCGCGAGTCAGTTGGTCAAGCAAGACGATTGGGTCATCATCGACGGCGATGCGGGCGTGGTCATTGTGGACCCGTCCCCCATCATCTTGGCCGACTATGGTTTCAAGCAGCGCCAGGGTGATCTGGAGCGTGAACGCCTGGCCCGATTGCGCCACACGCCATCCGTCACGTTGGATGGGCAAAAAATCGAGTTGCTTGCCAACATTGAAATGCCCGAAGACACGCAAGCGGCCATCACTGCGGGCGCTTTGGGTGTGGGGCTCTTTCGCAGTGAATTTTTGTTCATGGGCCGGCAAGGTCACCTGCCGGATGAAGAGGCGCAATACCAAGCCTACCGCCGAGCGGTAGACGGTATGAACGGCCTGCCTGTGACCATCCGAACTGTGGATGTGGGGGCCGACAAGCCGCTGGACGATACGCGGCACGAAGCTTCGCACTTGAATCCGGCGCTGGGCTTGCGTGCCATCCGCTGGTGCTTGGCCGACCCGGCCATGTTTTTGACCCAATTGCGCGCCATTTTGCGGGCCGCAGCCCATGGCCAAGTCAATTTGCTGATCCCTATGCTGGCGCATGGCAGCGAAATTCGCCAGACCGTGGCGTTGATCGAGCAAGCCCGCCAAGAATTGGACCGTCGGGGCACAGCCCACGGTCCTGTTCGTTTGGGTGCGATGATCGAAATCCCGGCGGCGGCCTTGTCCCTGCGCTTGTTCCTCAAGCACTTTGACTTTTTGTCGATCGGGACCAACGACCTCATTCAGTACACCTTGGCGATTGACCGGGCAGACGAATCGGTGGCGCATTTGTACGACCCGATGCACCCGGCCGTGCTGCGTCTGATCGCCGACACGATTGCCGAAAGCCACCGACAAGGCAAAAGCGTGTCGGTGTGTGGTGAGATGGCGGGTGATGTGGCCATGACACGTTTGTTGCTGGGCTTGGGGCTGCGCAGCTTTTCCATGCACCCTTCTCAGATCTTGTCGGTCAAACAACAGATCCTGCGCTCAGATTGCACCAAGCTGGCGCAGTGGGCTGCCCAGGTCTTGGACAGCGAAGACCCGGCCAGTTGCATGACCCGCTGACATCAGCTGGATCAGGCTGATGTCAAGCCGGTTTGATTTTGTCTTGAGTCCGGGTCGCGAAATCGCTGGCGTCGTGGCGCTCGTGCAACTGCGATTCGGGCGCACCCATCACGCGGTTCACCATGCGCCCGCGTTTCACCGCGGGGCGTTGCGCCAATTCTTCGGCCCAGCGCTGGACGTGGGTGTACTCCTGCACTTGCAAAAATTCACCCGCTTCGTACATCAAACCTTTGGCCAGTGCGCCGTACCAAGGCCAGATGGCGATGTCGGCGATGGTGTAGTCGTCGCCTGCAATGAATTGACTCTGGGCCAAACGTTTGTCGAGCACGTCCATTTCGCGTTTGACCTCCATGGCAAAGCGGTCGATGGCGTATTCAATTTTGACCGGCGCATAGGCATAAAAATGGCCAAAGCCACCGCCCAAATAAGGCGCGCTGCCCATTTGCCAAAACAGCCATGACATGCATTCGGCACGTTTTGCCGGATCTGTGGGCACCAAGGTGCCAAATTTTTCGGCCAAGTAAAGCAAGATCGCGCCCGACTCGAACACGCGAACGGGCTGTTCGCTGCTGCAGTCGAGCAGCGCGGGGATTTTGGAGTTGGGGTTCACGCTCACAAAGCCGCTGCTGAACTGTTGGCCTTCTTGGATGCGGATCAGCCAAGCGTCGTACTCGGCACCCGTGTGCCCCAAAGCCAGCAATTCTTCGAGCATGACCGTGACTTTCACGCCATTGGGCGTGCCCAAGGAGTAAAGCTGCAGCGGGTGTTTGCCGCGCGGCAGGTCTTTATCGTGCGTTGCGCCAGAGATGGGGCGGTTGATGTTGGCAAAGCGACCGCCGCTGGCCTTGTTCCAGGTCCATACGGAGGGCGGGGTGTAAGTGCTGGCGTCGGTCATGTTGTTGGAGGTTCAGGTGGGTGAGATCGGGGGAAAGTGGGTCAGGCCTTGTCAGCCAAGCTCATTTGCGCCGAGTGGGCTTGTTGGTCTGCGTGGTAACTGCTGCGCACCATGGCACCCACCGCCGCATGCGAAAAGCCCATTTCGTAGGCTTTGGCCTCGAACATCTTGAACGTGTCGGGGTGCACGTAGCGGCGCACGGGCAGGTGGCTGTTGCTGGGGGCGAGGTACTGGCCAATGGTGAGCATCTCGATGTGGTGGGCACGCATGTCGCGCATGACCTCCAGTATCTCTTCGTCCGTCTCGCCCAGGCCGACCATCAGGCCACTCTTGGTGGGCACGTTCGGGAACAACGCTTTGAATTTTTTCAGCAAGTTCAGCGAGAACTGGTAGTCCGAGCCTGGGCGTGCCTCTTTGTACAAGCGCGGTACGGTTTCCATGTTGTGGTTCATCACGTCAGGCGGTGCGGCCTTCAGGATCTCGAGGGCGCGGTCGTCACGCCCCCGGAAGTCGGGCACCAACACTTCGATCTGGGTGGTGGGCGAGAGCTCACGGGTTTTGCGGATGCATTCCACAAAGTGGCCCGCACCACCGTCGCGCAGGTCATCACGGTCCACGCTGGTGATGACCACGTATTGCAGCTTGAGCTGCGCAATGGTCTTGGCCAGGTTGTCGGGCTCGTTCACATCCAGCGGGTCGGGGCGACCGTGGCCCACGTCGCAAAATGGGCAGCGGCGTGTGCATTTGTCGCCCATGATCATGAAGGTGGCCGTGCCCTTGCCGAAACATTCACCGATGTTGGGGCAGCTGGCTTCTTCGCACACGGTGACCAGTTTGTTGGCGCGCAGAACGTCCTTGATTTCGTAAAAGCGGGTGGTGGGAGATCCCGCCTTGACGCGGATCCATTCGGGCTTTTTGAGCACCTCGGCCTGCTCGACCTTGACCGGAATGCGCGAGAGTTTGGCGGCAGCCTTTTGCTTGGCCATGGGGTCGTAGTTTTCAACGCTTTGCGCTTCGCGAACCACTTGGCGTTCGGTCGGGGTATTGCTCATCGGATTCTTTCGGTCGCCGTTTGGCGGCAGGTCAGGGGGCGTTTCACAGGCGGGCGGCGAGTTGGCCAGCCAGCACACGGGCAGCATCGTCCCAGGTGGTTTCAACACCGATTGTAAAAAGGTCCACGGTTTTCAGGCCGGCATAACCACAGGGGTTGATACGCTCAAAGGGTTGAAGGTCCATGGCCACGTTCAGGGCCGCGCCGTGGTAGGTGCAGTGGCGGCTGACTTTGATGCCCAAGGCGCTGATCTTGCCCAGGCCCTTGAAGGGGTCATGGGCTGAGGCTGGGCCCACCAGGGCTGCGTGGCTGAAAGGGTCGTCGAGGCGCACATAGATGCCTGGAGCCCCAGCCACCCGGTGGCCTGTGACGCCGAAGTGCGCCAGGGTGCGGATGACCGATTCTTCCAGCTTGAAGACGTATTCCTTGACGTAGTACCCGGCGCGTTGCAGGTTGACCAAGGGGTAAGCCATGACTTGGCCGGGGCCATGAAACGTGACTTGCCCACCCCGGTTGGTTTGAACCACCGGAATGTCGCCGGGCATCAAGAGGTGCGAGGCTAGCCCCGCCAGCCCTTGGGTGAACACAGGCGGGTGTTCGCAGACCCAAAGTTCATTGGGCGTCTCAGGCGTGCGCGCGGCTGTGAAGGCCTGCATGGCTTCGTAGATTGGCAAGTAGTCCACTTGCCCAAGAAGCCGGATGTCCATGTTCAAAGCACGATTTTGACCATGGGGTGCGAGGTCAGGGCGCGGTAAAGGTCGTCGAGTTGTTCGCGGCTGGTCGCCGTGATGCTGAGCGTCACGCCCAGGTAGTTGCCGCCCTTGCTGGGGCGCAATTCGATGGTGCGTGCATCAAAACCGGGGTCAAATTGAAGGGCAACCTGGCACATGGCTTCGGCAAAGCCGTCGACCATGGCGCCCATGACTTTGATAGGAAAGACCGATGGGTATTCGATCAGGGTGTCTTTGCGCGGGTCGATGCCAGCGGGAGGTTGGATGGATGCGCTCATGAATGATTCCGTTGGGTCTGCAAGCTTAACGCCAGACGACGACTGCCAAGACCGCTGCCCAGCCCAGCGTGAAATTGGTCAGCACCAGAGGATGGATTTGGCCCAAGGATTTGCCCGCTGCGGGCCAGTCCTCAGATGCCACGGCCGCTTTCAGGCGACGAAACGGCACAAACCAAATGTGCCCAAAAATAAGGCACATCAAGACACCCAGACCCGACATGGCGTGCCAGCCTCGGGGAGCCAGCTTCATGTCGGTCAAGGACAGCATCCAAAAACCCGTCATCAATATCAGGGCGATGGAGATCCAGACCATGACAAAAAACCGGGACAAGACACCGGACATCAAGGCCAGACGCTCTGGCGGTGGCAGTCGCTGGATGGCCACTGGACGCAGTGCCAAAATCACCAGCGCCATACCGCCCAGCCAGACGATGCCTGCGCCTAAGTGCAAAAATTTAAACCATTCGTACATACAGATGACCTCAAGGTGGTGGGGTCTGAAAATTTAAAGACACAAGAAATTTGTGAAGGCATCAGAGAATGCACGCAAACTTTGCAACTTGCGAGCATAAGAGCCAAAAAAATGGAAAGCACGGGTTTTTACGTATAGAATCCGAGGCTTTGCAACATTTGACGCACTTTCAACTTGGGCGCCCATTGAGATGACTGAGATCGACTCAAATTCCCAACCGGTCCCAGACAAAGTGAAAGCAAGTGATGCAGATGGTGTCGCGGAGCCTGAATTCAAGCCCCTGACAGCTGATGAGGCGAAAGCTTGGCGGCTGAGAAATCCTGCATTGATGCCTTGGCGCATTGTTGGGTTGCAGGCTGGTGTAGGTGGCTTGATGGTTTTGCTGACATGGCTGTTGACGGATGAGCGGCGATTGGCTGCTTCTGTGGCTTGGGGTGTGGTGGCGGTGGTGATACCTGCCATGGTGTTTGTCAGGGCTTTGAGCCGACAAATGCGAGTTGCTCAGCCTAAAGTTGCGCTGGTGGGTTTGTTCACTTGGGAGTTGGTCAAAATTATCTTGACCGTGGCGTTGCTTTTGGTGGCGCCTAAAGTGGTATCTGATTTGAGCTGGCTTGCTTTGGTGGCCAGCTTTGTGGTGACGATTAAGGTGTACTGGCTGGCCATGGCGCTGGGCTGGATGCAACGGAAATCGAAGCCGACCTTTTATTGAACTGATTGGTGATTTATGTCTGCTGAAAACGCTGGCGCGCATGCCCCAACGGCTGGAGAGTACATCCAGCATCACTTGCAACATCTGCAAATGAACTTCTCATTTGAAGGCGTCAAGCAAACGAGCATCGTCGATTTCAGTTTGTTCAACCTCGACTCGGTGGTGTTGTCGGTGCTGTTGGGCGTTGTTGGCTGTTTTCTCTTGTGGTCGGCCGCTCGCAAAGCCACATCGGGTGTGCCAGGGCGCTTCCAAGCGGCGGTTGAGTTGCTTTCCGAAATGGTTGAGAACCAAGCCAAAGGCGTGATTCATAACGCCAACAGCCGTAAATTGATTTCACCTTTGGCGCTGACAGTGTTCGTTTGGATTTTCCTGATGAACGCCATGGACATGTTGCCTGTGGATTTGCTCCCAGGCGTTTGGCATGCAGCGGGTCCGGCTTTGGGCTTCAAAGATTACATGCGCGTGGTTCCCACCGCTGACTTGTCTTCAACCTTGGGATTGTCGTGTTCCGTGTTGCTGATTTGCTTGTTTTACAACATCAAAATCAAAGGGCTCGGCGGTTGGGTGCATGAGCTCATTTCGGCCCCATTTGGAGACCATTGGGCGCTGTACCCGATCAATTTCTTGATGCAGATGATTGAATATTTGGCCAAGACCGTGTCGCATGGCATGCGACTGTTTGGCAACATGTTTGCGGGTGAGTTGGTGTTCATGTTGATTGCCCTGATGGGCGGCGGCTGGGCATTGTCAGCAACTGGCGTGGGTTTGGCCATTGGTCACATCCTCGGCGGTACCGTGTGGACCTTGTTCCACATCTTGGTCATCACCTTGCAAGCTTTCATCTTTATGATGTTGACGCTGGTCTACACGGGCCAAGCGCACGACGCGCATTGATGACAATTTTCCCTTTGTTTTTTTCTTTCTTTTTCCACTCACTTTAGGAGCTTCTCATGGAAAACATTCTCGGCCTGGTGGCATTGGCTTGTGGTTTGATCGTTGGTTTGGGTGCTTTGGGCGCTTCTATCGGCATCGGCATGATGGGTGGCAAATTCCTCGAATCCGGCGCACGTCAGCCTGAATTGATGAACGAGTTGCAAACCAAAATGTTTCTGCTGGCTGGTTTGATCGACGCTGCGTTCTTGATCGGCGTGGCCATTGCTTTGCTGTTCGCCTTCGCCAACCCCTTCGTTTTGAAGTAATCCACGTACCTCTTCCAACAGAAGAAGGATTGAACCGTGAACATTAACGCTACTCTGTTCATTCAGATGATCGTTTTTGCGATTCTGGTGTGGTTCACGATGAAATTCGTGTGGCCCCCGATCACAAAAGCGCTCGACGAACGGGCACAGAAAATCGCTGACGGCCTCGCT
>NZ_JAXITC010000021.1:0-36649 GCF_034680285.1 Limnohabitans sp. | reverse complement strand
CTCACGCCTTGGTGCACATGCACATTGGCTTTTTTCTGATCGGCCACGGTGGTCACGCACTGGGGCTGGCGGGTCTCGGGCGGGTAGTCATGGCACATGAACAGCTCGGTGTTGTCCGGCAAACTGAGCACTTTCTGGATCGACTGGAACAACACGCTGGCACTGCCCCCAGGAAAGTCGCAGCGCGCCGTGCCGTAGTCGGGCATGAACAAGGTGTCGCCCACAAAGGCCACCTGCCGCGCAGTATCGACGCTGGCATCTGTGACCACATAGGTCATGCACGCCGGGGTGTGGCCGGGGGTGTGCAGGGCCTGCGCCTGCAAAGCACCAATCTGAAACGTCTCGCCGTCGCCCAGCAAGCGGTCGAACTGGCTGCCGTCGCGGGCAAATTCGGTGCCCGCGTTGAACAGCTTGCCAAACACATTTTGCACCGTGGTGATGTGTGAACCAATGGCCAATTGGCCGCCCAGCTGCTTTTGCAAATAGGGCGCGGCCGACAAATGGTCAGCGTGCACATGCGTCTCCAAAATCCACTGCACACGCAGGTCCAGTGCCTTCACACGCGCCACCAACTGGTCGGCGCTGGCGGTGCTGGTGCGGCCCGACTTGGGGTCGTAGTCCAGCACGCTGTCGATCAAGGCGCACTGCCGGGTGCTCAGGTCGGCCAAGATGTGGCTGAAGGTGAACGTGGCCGGATCAAAAAACGATTCGATGTGCATGTGGGCTGAACTCATGGTGACTTCCTTGGCAGTGGAACAACAAAGGTCCTTGACACCCCCTGCCGCTGGGCGGCAAGGGGGCAAGCCTTCAATTTACAGGGACTTGGTGGAGAAATACCAGTCCTTCATGGCGTAACCCTCGCCTTTGCGCTTGGCAATGGCTTCGGGGGTTTTGGGTGGTGGCACGATCACGTCGCAACCGGGCGTCCAGCCCTCAGGGGTGGCGATCTTGTTGGCATCGCTGGTCTGCATGGCTTGCAACAAACGTACAAACTCTTCGATCGAACGGCCGTTGCTCATGGGGTAGTACACCATGGCGCGCAACTTGCCTTCGGGGTCAATGAAGAAGGTGGCACGCACGGCCTGGGTGTCGGCCGCACCGGGGTGGATCATGCCGTAGGCTTGGGCCACTTCCATCTTGATGTCGTCGATGATGGGGAAAGGAATCTCCACACCAAAGTTGTTCTGAATGCTTTGCATCCAGGCCAAGTGCGAGTAGATGCTGTCAATCGACAAGCCGAGCAATTCGCAGTTCATACTCTTGAACAACTCGGCACGCTTGGCAAAACCGATGAACTCGGTGGTGCACACAGGCGTGAAGTCGGCAGGGTGCGAGAACAAGATAAGCCACTTGCCTTTGTAATCGGCGAGGCTTCGGGGGCCGTGGGTGGTGTTGGCGCTGAAGGCGGGAGCGGCTTCGTTGATGAGGGGCATGGACATGGCGAGTTTCCTTTGAGTTTGACTATCGGTTTTCGAAATCGAGAGATTTATTCAATCGACAGGGTCAACTGTACATACCCCTGAAGGTATTGGGTATGAGTTATCGCAATGAATGGCATAGTGACAATTGCGGTCGTGAAATCGACAAAATTGATCCATCGCAAGCCCTCAAGGTCTTGGCCATGCATGGCTCCAAAACCACAAGCCTCAATGCTTGGCTGGCCCTGCGGCTTTGGCCGCCGCGTCAAAACCGCCTTTGGCCTGCCACTCTGTCATGCCGCCTTGCAAGATGCGCACGTTCTCCCAGCCCGCCACGCGCAGCGCAAAACCGGCCTGGGCCGACAGCGACCCGGTGTTGCAATAAATGAGCACAGGCTTGTTTTTGGGGATGGTGTTGCGCTTGGCCAGCACCTGCCGCCAGTCCATGTTGACCGCGCCAGGAATGTGCCCCTTGGCAAATTGCGCCGGGTCACGCGCATCGATCACCACCATCTTGGGCCACTCGTCTTTGGGAATTTGCTCGGCAAAAATCACACCGCCACCGTAGTCCACAAACTCCAGATACGCCTCCATCTCGTCGGTGGCAATGGCTTTGTTGTCGGCGTGGGCCGCTGAGGCCAACAGCAAGCTGCCAGCGGTGGTGGCGACAAGGGCGAGGGTACGCAAGCGCATAGGGGTCTCCACTTCGTCGGGTAATATCAGTCAAAACGAATATTGTCGCTGAACGGCAGCAAGAACTCCCACAAAAGCCTCGGCGCACATGTCCAGAGACAAAAATTTCACCGCGCTCTTCCTCACGCTGGCTTTGCACGCAGCCGTGTGGCTGCTGGCCAGTGGCTACCCGTTCCAACACGTCAGCCCAGCCAAAGCGCCCCAACCCGTTGAAAAAATTGTCTTTTTGGAACTGATCCCGCCGCCGCGCCAGCCGCTGCCTGAACCGCCATCAGCGCCCCCCACAACACCCATCACTGCGCCCACCACGCCACCCCCGCCCGACACTGCCTTGCCGGCTCCGACCCCAGCGCCCTCACCCGATCGCCCCCGCGCCAGCCTAGCCGCGCCCCCGCCACCCACCGCCGAAGAATGGGCTTTTGCCGCGAACTACACGAACAAAAACAGCAAGGGCTACCGCTACAGCTGGGGCCAGCAAGTGCGCAGCATGATGGGCACCGCTGTTGAGGGCCCCGACCAGGGCGTGGTGCGCTTTCGCATCGAGATCGCCCCGGATGGCCGCTTGACGCAAGTGCAAACGCTGTGGACCACATCGGCCAAGGCCGAACAGCTCGCCCGCCATGCCATTCAAAACATGCCGCCGCTGCCGCCCACACCCACGGGCAAACCGCTGATTTTTGACAAGACGATTTCGTTTTCACCTTTTGCCAACGACGGGCCGTCCATTTACAGGGACGACTGCAAGCCCGAGCCGCCCGTGTTCCGCAACCCTTTTGCTTGGGACGGTAAATCGCCCCAAGTGGTCGCCACGCCCACCCCGACCGCCCCACTGGACCCCCAAGCGCTGGCCGACTGCCTGCGCCAACTGCCCCAAGACAGCGTCGAAGCCGAAAGCGCCCGCGATCAGCGCCTGATGGACCAATGGGGATCGAGCAAGACTGGGCGTTGAACGCCTCACGGGGCTTGAGCGCTGGCAAGCGGGTCAGCGGGTCAGCGGGTCAGCGGGTCAGCCTAAAGAATAAATTGGCCAAAGTTTCCGGCAGCTGCCCCATTCGATCGACCAAAGTGCAATGGTCACCAAACACATGCCGCACACTCGCCTCGTGCGCAGGGTGCAGCTGAATGCACCACACAAAAACCCCTTGCGCTTGCAAGCTGTGCACCACTTGGCGGGCGTCGTGCATGAGGTAGTTCGGATCCGTCACATCCACGTCAGAGGGTTCGCCATCGGTGAGCACCAACAAAATTTTCTTGGTGCTTTTGCGTTTGATCAGCGTTCGTGCGGCATGGCGAATCGCCACGCCCATGCGGGTAGAGTAAGCGGGCTCCAGCGCGGCCAATCTGGACTTGACAGGGTCTGCCCACGGCTCTTCAAAACCTTTGATGTGCATGTAGCGCACATCGTGTCGTGTGTTGGAATGAAAACCGCCAATGGCCAAAGCGTCGCCCAACTGGTGCAATGCCCACGCCAGCAAAGCCACCGACTCTTGGCTGATTTGCAAAACGGTTTGCTCCGAACCCGGCGCTTTTTCATTCAGGGACGCCGACAAATCCATCACCAATTGCACACTCACATCACGCTCAACAGGTTTGATGTGTTGCTCCACGCGGTGACTCGGGGTGTGGCCCGTTTTCAGGTCGATGTGCGCGGCCAAGGCCACATCCAAGTCCAGCTCACTGCCATTTTCCAAATGCCGCTCGCGGGTGCGACCTTGGGGTTTGAGTTGATCGAGCAAACGTTGCAGACGTTTGGACAGAGCGGCATGACGCAGCAACAACTGGTCAATGTCTGACGCATGGCCGGGTGGGTGTAGGTATTCAAACACCCTCACCCAGTCGGGGCGCTCACTGCCAGCCAAATAATCCCACTCGGGGTAGAGCTGAGGCGGCAAGCTGTGCAGCTCTTCATCATCCACACGTGTTGGGCTAGGTGCGGTATCTTCTTCGTCACCGTCTTCAATGAATTGCCACAGGTGTCGGTTGTCGTCACGCCAGTCCACTTGCGTGTGTTCGAAATACACTTGCGCCTGCGCATCGCTGGGGCGGCGTGTGCGGGCCACAAACTGCAGCGCCAACTGCGCCACTTGGGCCGTGCGTACTTGCCCCGTGACAACGCCCTGCTCGGCATCCGTGCCCTGTCCTTGCCCATCGACCAAGGCCATGAAACGATCACGCCACTCGCGCAGTTGCGGGTCTTGCACCTCAAAGCGTTCATCCAACACGCTGCGGCTCCACACACTGAGACGGTGCAGCACACAGGCGTGCGTGGCCTGGTTGCAGCCGCCTTCTTGCACGGGTGGGTACAGTGCCAGCAAGCTGTGTCGTAGACCGGGCCACGTGCGCATCAATAGCCAATCGATGCGGGTGTCCTCAAACCACTCCACTGCAAGCCTTTGCATCGGGCTCCAGTTGTCGGCAATGCAGGGCGTGGACCACTGGATGTGTCCCGCCATGTGCATGAGCATGAGGCGGTAACGGTCCAAGGCGCTGACGCCATCACGCGCATCCAACACATCTGGCAAGCCCATGGCGTAGCTGGGCCCTTTGTCGGAAGATTCCAGCAATAAGCAAGGTAAGACCGACACTGCCTGCACCCCGTGCTCTGCACTCACTTGTGCGGTGGGCAGGGGCAGCAAATGCGCTTGCAATTGCCACATGGCTTGCAGGCTCAGGCTGAGCGTGCGCTCGGCATCACGCAGCAAAGTGCCGTGGCGTTCACGCTGCAACACAGCCAAGCTGTCGGGGCTGCGCAAGGCAAAGTAGTCTTCTTGTTGGGGTGGGTGGTGCGCATACGCACGTGCTCCAAAATCCACCCACGCTTGCCAGCCTGACAAGGACAGTGTTTGCAACAGTCGCGGGGCTTGCAAGAGCAACTCCGGCAAACCCGCGCTGGGCAAGGTGGCTTGTCGGCCATGAATAGATCCGGTGGTGCGATCCATGAAATGACCAACCGTCTGCAAATACGCTTGCAACACAGACAAACCACCCAAGCGCTGGGCCACAGGCCCGAGGCTGGTGAGCAAGGGGGCCATCGCAGCACTGTTGGGCGACTTGTTCATGCGCAGCAGCAAAGCCATGACAGCTTCCAAAGCTTGATCCGCAGCGCTCTCGCCCAAAGCTTCCACCACTTCAGGCCAATAGGTCAGCCATGCCAGCACAGGAGCCGCACCTCGGCCGAGTTTGCCAAGCTGACGCCCGCCCTGCCAAAAGGCTTGCAAAGAGGACGGGCTCAGACGCGCAATGGCTTCGTGTGCGCAGGCTTCAAACACAGGGCGCACGGCGGGCAAAGCACAGTCCAAGGCTTGCCACCCCGCCAACACTTGGGGGTCATGTGCCCAAGGCGCGTTGGGATTGGGGGTGGGGTCAGCCCCAGCAGGCATCGATGGCATGGTCCAGGCTTTGTCGGATGTCCAAGTCATCGGTGATGGGGCGCACCATGGCCATACGGCAAGCGTCGCGTGGCGCAACACCTTGGCGCATGAGCTGGGCCGCATACACCAGCAAGCGGGTAGACACGCCTTCACTCAGGCCGTGGCCCTTGAGCGCACGGGCGGCTCCCGCAATTCGCACCAACTGCGTGGCTGTGGCCGTGTCGATGCCAGTTTCACTCACCACGATTTGGGCTTCCAAATCGGGCAAGGGGTAATCAAAATCAAATGCCACAAAGCGTTGTTTGGTCGAAGGCTTCAAATCCTTCATCGCGCTTTGGTAGCCTGGGTTGTACGAGATGACCAATTGAAAGTCGGGGTGGGCTTGCACCACTTCAGCTTTTTTGTCGATGGGCAAACAGCGGCGGTGGTCGGTCAGTGCATGAATGACCACCGTGGTGTCTTGCCGTGCCTCGACCACTTCGTCCAAATAACAGATCGCCCCGGTGCGGGCCGCTTGGGTCAGCGGCCCGTCCACCCAACGCGTGCCCTGGCTGTCGAGCAAATAGCGGCCCACCAGGTCGGAGGCCGTCATGTCCTCGTTGCAAGCCACTGTGATGAGTGGCTTGCCCAAGCGCCAGGCCATGTGCTCCACGAAGCGCGACTTACCGCATCCCGTGGGGCCCTTGACCATGACGGGCAAACGTGCAGCGTAAGCGGCTTCATACAAAGCCAACTCATCGCCTTGTGGGTGATACAGGGGTTCGCTGGTCATGGTGGGCTCCTGTTATTGGACGTCGGGTCGGCTTACTTGTGTGCCGACAACTTGTCGCGCCAGCCTGGGAAGAGCTTGTCAGCGTCGCCGGGGAACGAAGCGAACGCACGGGCGAACTCTTTGTGCTCTTTGGCGAACTCGATCGGATCAGCACCCGACTTCCAGCACTCATACGACTGACGCAGAGAAATCGCGCCAGCAGCTGGGCTGTCGATGTGGCCATACGAGCCGCCACCGGAGGTGTTGATCACGTTGCCGTGGCCCAAGTTTTGGAAGAAACCTGGCAAACGCAGCGCGTTCATGCCCCCCGAGATGATGGGGGTGGTGGGCTTCATGCCGTACCACTTTTGGAAGTAGACCGGACCCTGGCACTCGTCGCGCTCGATCATGTAGGCGATCATGCGGTCGTCATTTTCGCCTTCCATCTTGCCGTAGCCCATGGTGCCCACGTGGATGCCCGAGGCCCCCTGCAAGCGCGAAATCTTGGCCAGCACAAAGGCGGTGTAACCGCGTTTGGCGCTGGGGCTGGTGACCATGCCGTGGCCTGCGCGGTGGTAGTGCAAGTATTGGTTGGGGTATTGACGGCGTGCGGTGGTGATCATGCCGGGGCCACCCACAAAACCATCCACCAGGAAAGCCACTTTGTCGGCATCTGGGCCAAAGGCTTCCAGGATGAAGTCGGCGCGGGCGCACATCTCGTAGTGGTCGTCGGCGGTGATGTTGGCCGAGAACAATTTGGCTTGGCCGGTTTCGTCCATGGCGCGCTTCATGGCATCGACCACCAGCGGGATGGTTTTCTTCATGGGCGCAAACACCTGGTTGCCTTGTGGCTCATCGTTCTTGATGAAGTCACCACCCAGCCAGAATTGGTAAGCGGCTTGTGCAAATGGCTCGGGGCGCAGGCCCAGTTTGGGCTTGATGATGGTGCCGGCAATGTAGCCACCGTCTTTGATGGGGCGGCCCAAGATGCGCCACATGTCCGAGATGTCTTTGCTCGGGCCATCGAACAACTGGATGGCGCGCTCGGGGAAATAAATGTCGTGGATCTTGGCGTGCTGGATGTCGCCCATGCCCTGGTTGTTGCCAATGACCAACGTCAGGATCGAGACCATCATCATGCGGCCATCGGTCACATTGCGGTCGAACAAATCCATCGGATAGGCGATGCGCATGTCTTCGGTGGCTTCGTCGATGAAGTAAACCAAAGCGTCCAGGCCTTTGGTGAAGTCGTCTGTCGTTGACACCTCGACGTTGGTACCGGTGGAAGATTCAGCAGCAAAGTGCGCTGCAGCTTCCAAGTAGCCATAACCCGATTTGGGCTTCATTTTGTAAGCCACCAAAATGTGGCGACCACCTTGGATGAGGTCCTCTTCCTTGAGGCTCAGGTCGGAATAACGTGCGCTTTGGTCCATTTTCAGTCTCCAGTCAAGTTTGTGGGTTGAAGCAATGACTGGACTTTAAAAATCTTCTGCAATAAGGTAAATTCAATATTAATCGCAACTAAATTAAGCAAAGACTGAATGAAGAACGCCACCTTCCGCCAACTTCGCGTGTTCAACGAGGTGGCCCGTCACCTGAGCTTTGTGCGTGCCGCTGAAAACCTGCACCTGACCCCGCCCGCCGTGACCATGCAGGTCAAGGAACTCGAAGGCCATGTGGGCATGCCCTTGTTTGACCGGCGCGGCAAGCAAGTGAGCCTGACCACCACGGGCGAGTACATGCTGGTTTATGCCCGCAAAATTTTGGCCACCGTGAAAGACGCCGAAGACGCCGCTGCCCGGTTGCAGCGGGCCGAAACCGGTGTGCTGACGATTGGCTTTGTCAGCACGGCTAAGTATTTTTTGATGAACATGCTGGCCGACTTTCGCAATTTGCACCCAGGTGTGGACATCCAGATCCTGATCGGCAACCGCGATCAGCTCGTGGGCATGTTGCAAAACAGCGAGGTCGACATCGCCGTGATGGGCCGCCCTCCCAAAGAGCTGCAAACCCGGGCCGAGCCGTTTGCGGCGCACCCGCATGTGTTTGTCTCGTCCGTGGACCACCCACTGGCCCAGCGCGATCACCTGCGTGTAGAAGACCTGCGCCCCTATGACTTCATCGTGCGCGAAAAAGGCGCGGGCACCCGCGCTGCGATGGAGAAGTTTTTTGAAGACACGCATGTCGAGCCTCGCTTGAAACTCCAGTTGCACAGCAACGAGATCATCAAGCAGGCCGTGATGGCGGGGCTGGGCCTGGGCTTTTTGTCGCTGCACACCATTGGCCTGGAGCTGGAGCACAAGCTGATCTGCATGCTCGATGTGGAAGGCGCACCCGTGGTGCGCTCATGGAACGTGGTGCACACCCAATCCAAAATGCTCTCGCCTGCGGCCGAGGCCTTTCGCTACTTCATGCTCGAAGAAGCCGAAAGCCACCTGGCGCAACGCTTTGGTATGCACTGGCCCAAGACCTGAGGTCGGGTTGGTCAAACCACCAGCGCCCAACCGACCGCAGTGGTCCGGTCACCACCAAAGGCCGCATCGTTTCCATTCAAGCCTTCTCCCAACGTTTGATCGATTGATTTGAATCAATTATTTTGAATCACGCGCTCCTAAAATCCCGGACAAGCGGGGCCATAGGCCCATTTATGGCGATCGAACGGAGACAACACATGAAAAAAATCGCTGCCTGGATTTTGGGCCTGAGCCTGTCTGGCTTGGCCTTTGGTCAAGCCGCCACCATCGCCGTGGGCACGCCGTTGAACATCATCGACACCCAAAAATCGGTCGTGGTCCAAACCGCGAAAGGGCCCGTCACCATCACCCGCACCATGACCCCTTGCGCGAAAAACGGCGGCAACTTGCAGCCCTTGGTGCCCGTGGCCGGCGTGCATCCGGTGGGTGAGATTGAAATCCTCGAGGCCTTGAGTGACCGCAACGCCATCGTGCTGGACATGCGTGACACCAACGACCGCGTCAAAGGCACCATTCCCGGCTCGGTCGGCATTCCCTACACCGAAGTGGCGGCCCGCATGAACGAATTGGGTTGCAAGAAAAATGGCAGCCAATGGAACTGCGAATCGGCCAAAAAGGTATACGCCTTTTGCAACGGCCCCGTCTGCCCCCAAAGCCCCATGGCCATCAAAGCCATGACCCGCGATGGCTTTCCGGCCAACAAGATTTATTACTACCGCGGCGGCATGTTGGACTGGGACGCCCTGGGCCTGACCAGCGTCAAAGACGAGTTTTAAGCAGTTGCCTGACCTCAATCACTGGCGCTGCAACAACACTTCGTTGGTGATTTCATAGCGCCGGCCCTGTTTGTCGCAAGGCTTGAGGGCACCATCGCGAACCAGGCTGCTGATTTCGCGGCTGACGGTTTCTAGTTTGATGTCGAGCATGGCACCCATGTCGTCGCGCGCAAAAAACGAGGTGAAGTCTGGTTGGTCGGGGTCGCGCATTTTCAGAGCCAAGGCGGCCACGCGTTGGCGGGCCGAGCCGAAGTTCAAATCTGCAAGCCAATCGTCGGCGTCTTTCAGGGCTTGCTGCCACTTTTGCATCAGGCGTTTGTGCAGGCGCGGCGAATTCGACGACAGATGGTGCAACACCGACAGGGGGATGCGGCAGACTTGGGCTTCGACCAGAGCGATGGCTTCGCTGTCGTAGCGGGCTGTGGCAAGAGCTTCGAGTCCGATCACGTCGCCGGGGCGCAGCACGCGAACGATGCGTTCACGGCCGTCAGCGGTGGCCCGCACCAGCTTGACCATACCTTTTCGCAGCGTGAACACGCCTACCGCCGTTTGGCCTTCGGTGTAAAGGGGGGCGTCAGCCGCGAACACCATGTCGTCGATGGGGGTGTGGATTTCGCCAAAGTCCTGTTCGTTCAGGTCGGCAAAGAGCACCATGTCTCGGATGCCGCAGTTGCGGCAGTCCGAGGTGCCTTTCCAAGCCGAGTCAATCTTGATGGGGATCATGTTTTGAATTTAGCACGCCGCAGCCACGCCTGAGAACTGAAGGGGCATGGCCTGTGGTTTGGGTATCAAAGCGCTCGGCGACCCCGTGCCATACGCTCTTCGAGATACGGGCCATAAAAGTCGGGCAAATAAGCGCCCTCCATGCGTTCGGCGACCTCTTTGCCGCCGGGCCCAAAAAACAGCAGCGTGGGCGTGATGGAGACTTTCCACTGCCGAGTCAACTCATCGTGCGTGGTCAGCTTACCGGCAAAGTCCAGCACAGGCTGGTTGTTGCGCATGTCTACTTGGACGATAGGCGTACCGGCTTTTTGCATGGGAGAGAGGTGGCTTTGGCGCGCCTGACGGCAGAACACACAACCATCAAGGCTGACCATGACGATAAGGGGCTGCTTGTTTTTCAGGGCGCGGGCGAGTTCGTCGGGCAGCGATTGGGCTGCTGGCAAGGTGGCGGCCGCGCTTCTGGATGCCTGCACTTGGGCCATTACCGGCAGTGCTGTCAAGGACGCACCTACCCACAAAAGCCACTCGCGGCGACGCGGGGTCAACAAGGGAAATAAGCTTGAATGAATGGCCATGAATTGCGAACCGTGGACAATAGAGGGTTTTGCGTGGGGTTGAATACGACTTTACACGCAATGCCCTTGCTATATAAGAAAACAGTGAATTATTGGAGTCATCCGTGAATCTCGCAAGCTTGCTCGAAACCTGGGGCGATTCAAATGTCTTGGCCATGGCGGGCGCCTTGGTCGGCTTTATTTTTGGCTTGGCTGCGCAACGCACCCGATTTTGCGCCCGAGCTGCCGTGGTCGAGTGCTGTGAAGGCCGCACAGGCGATCGCTTCAGCGTGTGGTGGTTGGCATTTGGGGCTTGTTTGGTGGGTGTGCAGGCGCTGGTGCTGATGGGCTGGCTCAAGCCTTCAGATTCGCGCTACATCGGACCCGCAGGCAGCATTTCTGGTGCGGTGCTGGGTGGCTTGTTGTTTGGCGCGGGCATGATCTTGACGCGCGGTTGTGCCAGCCGTTTGCTGATTTTGTCGGCCAACGGCAATTTGCGGGCCCTTCTGTCGGGTTTGGTTTTTGCGGTCACGGTGCAAGCTAGCATCGCCGGTTGGCTGGCTCCCGCCCGTCAAGCTTTGGCCAATGGGTGGCTCGTCGACGGTGGGCCCTCGCGCGATTTGTTGCAAATTTCGGGCTTAGGCCCCCACGGCGGCATGGTGATCGCTTTGCTGGCCTTGCTCATCGGTGTGTATTTTTTCTTCAAAACCCACCAACACCGTTGGGGCTTGGCGCTGGGGTCGATCGTGGCCGGTTTGAGCATTGCCTTGGGCTGGGGCCTGACGCAAGCCATTGCATCCCAGTCGTTTGAGGCGGTACAAATTCAAGGCTTGAGCTTCAGCAGTGCGTCGGCAGAAATGCTGATGCGGACCCTCTCCAGCAACACATCTCCCAGCTGGGGCTTTGATGCTGGCTTGTTGCCCGCCACCTTTGTGGGCTCTTTGCTGGGTGCGTTGGTGGGCGGAGACTTCAAATTTGAAGGCTTCAAAACCGAAAACAAACTGGGCCACTACCTCACAGGCGCTGTGCTCATGGGTTTTGGGGCCGTGTTGGCTGGTGGTTGCACCGTGGGTGCGGGTATGACTGGGGGCTCCCTGTTCTCGCTCACAGCTTGGCTGACCCTGATCGCGATCTGGCTGGGCGCAGGATTATCTTGGCGCATTCACCGTCAAATGGGTTGGCAAATCTGAACGCTTGATGCGCGTCAATTGCGCACTACCCGTTAAGGCGTACATTCCATATCAGTAATGACGGATATGAATGGAGAAAACCATGTCGATGGCGCAATGGTTAGAGACATATGGACAGGGTGCGGTTCTGGCTGCTGGCGGTGGTTTACTGGGTTTGTCGTTTGGTTTTTTAGCGCAGCGCTCGCGTTTTTGCCTGCGGGCCGCGGTCATTGAGTTTTGGCACCGCCGCTTTGGCGACAAACTTTCGGTCTGGTTGTTGGCCTTTTCGTCTGCGGTCATTGGCGTTCAACTCATGGTCTTGCTAGGCTGGTTGGACACGGGCACCGCGCGGCAAATTTCGGCCAAGGGCAGCATCTCAGGTGCTTTGATGGGCGGCTTACTTTTCGGCGTGGGCATGGTCATGACGCGGGGTTGCGCCAGCCGTTTACTGGTGCTTTCAGCCAATGGCAATTTACGCGCCCTTCTCTCCGGTTTGATTTTTGCAGTCACGGCGCAGGCTGCTTTGGGCGGGGCTTTGTCACCACTGCGCGCGCACATCAGCAGTTGGTGGACCGTTGAGGGGGGGGCGCCACGCGACTTGTTGGCCCTGACGGGCATGAACCACTGGGCCGGTTTGGCCATGGGCGGCATCTGGTTGGCTGCGGCCTTGTTTTTTGCCCTGCGCAGCCCCCAACGCAATATGTGGATGTGGCTGGGCGGCATTGGTACCGGTTTATCCGTGGCTGCCGCTTGGGGTTTTAGCCAATGGGTAGCTGCCGAGTCTTTTGACCCGGTTCAGATTCAGGGACTCACTTTCAGCGGCCCCTCGGCTGAGTGGCTGATGCGGATAATGCACTGGCCAGCACCGGCAGTGGGCTTTGACTTTGGCCTCATGCCGGGTGTGTTTGTTGGATCTCTGATCGGGGCCTTGATAGGCCGCGACTGGAAGCTGGAAGGTTTTTCTGACGGTTACAGCATGCGCCGCTACATCAGCGGGGCCATTCTGATGGGATTTGGCTCGATGCTGGCAGGCGGCTGCGCGGTGGGCGCGGGCGTGACGGGCGGTGCCATATTTGCGCTGACCGCTTGGCTGAGTCTGGTGGGCATGTGGGTGGGCGCAGGCCTGACAGACCGCTGGCTAGATGGGGGCGCTGCGGACAAACCGACATCCCTGCCCGCTGAGGGTTTCAAGCGCCCCTGAGGTAGCAAGCCTTCACGCGACCAAGGCGTCGATCCCACAGGAGCTTTGCTGCATTTTTCGGCAGCCCCGACCACGGGCGATGAGCGACTTATTTCCCGCTCAGGTATTCGGCCACAGCGGCCATTTCCAAGGGGGACATTTTGCTGGCGATGGCGTGCATCACGGCGTTGTCGTTGGTGCGCTCACGCTGATTGAACTGTTTGAGCTGGGTTTCGGTATAGCCCGAATACTGCCCGGCCAGACGCGGCAGTGCGGTGGTCCCTTTGGCCTCGGCACCATGACAGCTGGCGCAAGAAGCCAAGCCGCTGTATTTGTTGCCGTTGTGATAAATGTATTTTCCGACAGCCGCCAAACCAGCGTCTTTCGAAGGTTCAACCTCGGCCTTTTGTTTTTCAAAGAACTTGCCCAGCGCCACCATTTCATCGGGGGTGAGTTTGGCCACCATGTCGGCCATGGCGGTGCTCTTGCGTTTGCCAGATTTGAAGTTCTCGAGCTGCTTGGCCGTGTATTCCCAGTGCTGGCCAGCCAGACGCGGGAACACCTCACTGGACGATTCGCCCTCGGCACCATGGCACACAAAACAGGAGCCGCCCACGATCTTCTTGGCGCGGGCCTCATCGGCCTGGGCCATGGCCGATGGCGACAACCAGGCTGCGCAGAGCAACAAAACGGCAGGGGCCCAACGGCCTGGGGTAAAGCGTGTGTTCATGATCCACCTCGACATCGAACGCATGGGAGAGAAAAATTCAGACAAATATTTGTCGTAAAAAAACGCCGCGAGTCAGGTGACTGCGGCGTTTTGGGCCAGTGCCATCAAGCCAGTGTGTCGGCCCAAATGTTACGGGCCCAAGCGTGAGCGTAACGGCCTTCGAGCTCGTTGGCTGCGCTCGACACGCCACCCGAGCCGGGAACGGTCAACATGGTCTTCTTCTCGGCATCGTACTTGTGCACGCTGGCGACGTGGACCACGTCTTCCGAGCTGACAAAGCTGTAGCAGGTGTTGTTGTAAATCGGCATAGGGTTGACCTCTTTGCCCATCAACAAGGCCACCACTGCAGCGGCGCAGGTTTTGCCATGCTGGTTGGCCATGTGGCCCGACTTGGGCATGCCCGGCGCGATCTGGATCGAGTCACCCAAAACATGCACGTTTTTGGCGGCCTTGGATTCGAAAGTGAGGAAGTCCACTTCGCACCAGCGCTTGTTGGCGGTGGCCAGGCCTGCGTTGACGGCGATGTCACCGGCACGCATGTTGGGGATGACGTTGAGCACGTTGGCCTTGAGGTCGTCGTTGAATTCGAACTTCAAAGTGTTGGTGGTGGCGTCCACATCGGTCACGCGGTGCTTGCCGCGGTACTCGACAATGCCCTTGTAGCGCTCGGCCCAGGCTTTTTTGAACAGCGGACCTTTGGACGTCACGTCGTCGTTGGCGTCCAGAATCAGCACCTTGCTCTTGGGCTTTGCTTTGGTGAAGTACTCGGCCACCTGGCAAGCACGCTCGTAAGGGCCGGGGGGGCAGCGGTAGGGGGCCAGCGGGATGGACATGGCGAAGACGCCGCCGTCGGGCATGGCTTCGAGTTGTTTGCGAAGGGTGACAGTTTGAGCGCCAGCTTTCCAGGCGTGCATGACTTTGTCCTTGGCATCCCCTTTGTTCATACCAGGCAAGGTTTCCCACATGAAGTCGATACCAGCAGAGACGATCAGGCGGTCATAAGCCAACTCGGTACCACCTGCCAGCTTGACGATGCGCTTGTCAGCATCGATGCTGTTAACGCGGTCCTTGACCACCTTCACGCCATGACGCTTGGTCAGGTTGTCATATGGGGTGGTGATGTCGGCGATGGTCTTGCTGCCACCAATCACCAAATTGGAGATGGGGCAAGAAATGAAGGCATCGTTGGGCTCGACCAGTGTGACTTGGATTTTGTGCTCAGACCACATGCGCAGGTATTTGGCGGCCGTGGCGCCGGAATAGCCCCCACCAATTACCACCACCTTGGGGCCGCTGCCGCCACCCACGGTGGCACAGCCCGAAACCAGTCCCATGGCACCCAAAGCGGAGCCAGTCTGCAAAAAATGACGACGTTGCATGGCGGTTTTCCTTATTTCTTTTGTGCAGCAAAGTAGCCTGCGATGGCGACGATTTGCTCGTCAGAATAGCCCTTGGCGAGCTGATGCATGATCGTGGCAGGCTTGCGGCCAGCCTTGAAGTCGAGCATTTTCTTGACCATGTCATCTTTATTGGCACCGGCCAAAGACTCCATGCCTGGCTGGGCACGGCCATCGGTGCCGTGGCAAGCCGCGCACGATGCGGCCCAGCTGCGAACGTGCAGCGGGTCGACCTGGGCTTGAGCCAGACCGGACAATGCGACCAAAGCGGCCGCTGTCAGAGCGTGTTGAATCTTCATGGGTTTTCCTCGACAAAATCAATCAAATAGGAGCGCCATCAAGGACGCAGGTACACAAACTTTTCGTTGGCCTGCAGCTTGGCCACTTCGGACACACCCGAGGGCACCACTTTGGCTTCCATCAGCAGCTTGTCGGCAGAAATTTTGCGCGAGACCAAGGTGTTGTTACACACACGGAACTCCACGCCTTTGTTGACCAGATCCGCTACACCTCCAGCAAAGGGCTGGTCCATCTGATTGGTCGCGCCGTTGATCAAAAAGTCAATGCCCAAGCCATGGGTGACCACCACGATTTTGGCGGTCGGATCGGCATTGAGGTGGTTGCGGATGTTGCCGATGGCCCGCGAGGCTTGGGGGATGCCTTCGCTCAGGTGGTAAACCACCTTGACCTCAGCCCAGCTCAGGGTGCAAGCCAGCAGGCCGGAAATCAATAGCAGATGTTTCTTCATTCGTTACTCCTTATGAATGGATGTTAGCCGTGTCCATGGCGAAAGCGTGCCCGTGAAAACCCGGCCTGAAACTGACGTTGTTCTTTCAATCGCTTTCGCTGGCGATCTGCACGCACACGGCTCGGCACAGCGTGACCACGCGGTCGTTGATGATGCGGTAATAAATTTGTACACCTTCGCGGCGCTTACCGAGCACACCCGACTGGTAAAGGGTGTTCAAGTGCTGCGACATGTTGGGCTGGGTGGTGTCGATCTCGGCCAGCAATTCGCCCACGTTCTTTTCGCCGTTGCACAGGGCACTGATGATGCGCAAGCGCATGGGGGCCGACATGACACGAAAGACCTCGGCGGCTTTTTCAAAAACCTCTTCCGATTCGGTCAGGACGTGGTCTTCTTCTTGTGCAATTTTGGACATGGTTGTATTTAGATCACTGAGGCTTGAGGTCAGGCAATCTGCCCTGAGGTCTGATTGTGACTATTTTTACAGGGCCCCCAACCATTGATTGGTTCTTTGCTTATAACCAAATTGGGATAAGAGGAGCAAGACACGCGGGTCAAACGCCCTGTTTTCTTGTCTAAGATGGGCCTTATGCACGCACACCACTCTTTCAGGCGCCGCCTGTTCCAAATCCTGGAGCTTCAAAGTCAAAGAGACAAAAAAGCAGCCTGGGCTTTTTCTTGGTTGTTGACCTTGATGGTTTTAAGCAACGTGTTGGCCGTGATGTTGGAGTCTGTCCCGTCGATCGAACACCAATACGGCACCCGTTTGGCCTTTTTTGACATGTTTTCGGTGGTATTTTTCACTGTGGAATATTTGCTTCGCATTTGGACAGCGGCCGAGCGGAACCCTCAGAAGCACGCCTCGGACATTCGCCGTCGCTGGGCTTATGTGCTCAGTTTTCATGGTTTGGTGGATTTGCTGGCCATCCTGCCTTTCTTTTTGCAGGCTTTGTTGCCAGGCTTGGATTTGCGCTTTTTGCGGGTCATCCGAATCATGCGCATCCTGAAGTTGTCCCATTACTCCACCGCGCTGGAAGACCTGCTGGCCTCCATTTACGCCGAAAGAGACGCTTTCATCTCCGCGCTTTACCTGTTGGCGCTGTCCATTCTCATCACCTCGTGCCTGATGTACTTTGCGGAACACGCCTTGCAACCTGACAAATTGGGCACCATCCCCGATGCCATGTGGTGGTCCATCGTCACCATCACCACCGTTGGCTATGGCGATGTGACGCCTGTTTCAAACTGGGGCAAAGTGATTGGCGCGTTCACGGCCTTGTCCGGCGTTTTCACCGTGGCATTGCTCACCGGCATCGTGGCCTCGGCTTTTGCCACCCGGGTGCGCACACACGAGTTGGAGTTCACTACCGAGGTAGAAGAGCTGCTCAAAGATGGGCAAGTGGACCCCAAAGAGCGGCGAACCATCGAGCATTTGCGCCGCGAATTCAGCATCACCGAAGAGCATGCTCGGGCGATCATCCGGCAAATTTTGGAAGAAAAAACGCTGATGCGTCCCAAAGACGCCAAGCTCTGATGGGCCCGCCAAGAGCCCGGGCAAGTTTCAGGGCGCCGTTTGTCGCAATGTCCGGCTGAGCAAAATCACCGGAATCAAACCGACCAGTACCAAGGCCAGCGAAGGCAAAGCGGCCTCGCCCAAGCGCTCGTCGCGTGCCAACTGGTAGGCCACCACGGCCAGTGTGTCGCTGTTGAAGGGGCGCAGCACCATGGTGGCGGGCAGCTCTTTCATCACGTCCACAAACACCAGCAAAGCAGCGGCGATGGTGGTGCGCTGCAACAAGGGCGCATGCACACGCCGCATCAGGCCCCAGCCCGTGACGCCCAACATCCTTGCTGAGTCGTCCAAACTGCCAGGAATGCGCGCATAGCCGCTTTGCACCGACTGCAAAGCCACCGCACAAAACCGTACCAAGTAGGCCCACACCAGGCCCAGCGAGGTGGCCGTGATCCAGGCCCCCGCAGACGAGGCGGGCCAGGTTTGCTGAATCCAGCCCACCGGCAAAAGCAGACCGACCACCACCACGGCACCAGGAATGGCATAACCCAAGCCCACCAACTGAATAGCGCCCTGGCTGATGCGGTCAGCCCGGGTGCGCACACTGAAAGCCAGCGCCAGCGCCACGCCCACAGCCAGAACCGCCGTGACCGCGCCCAAGCGCAAGCTGGTCCAGGCCCATTGGCCAAAACGATCCCAAGGCATGTCGCTCGTCTCTCCGACAAAAGCCCGCAACATGATGAGCACCGGCAGCACAAAGCCCAGCAGCACGGGCAAACTGCACACAGTCCACGCCAAGAAGCGGCGGATGCCATGCAGCTGGAACGGCTTCGCTTCGGCCGAGCCTTGGCGCGAGCCGCGCCCTTGGTTGAAACGCATGCGCTTTTGGGCACGCTGTTCTAACTGCAGCAAAAACAGAACCACAGCGAGCAGCAAAGTGGCCAGCTGTGCGGCGGCAATGCGGTTGTCCATGGACAGCCAAGCTTTGTAGATGCCCGCCGTGAAAGTCTGGATACCGAAGTAGCTGGAGACGCCAAAGTCGGCCAAGGTTTCCATGAGCGCCAGCGCTACGCCTGCAGCCACGGCTGGGCGGGCCAAAGGCAAGGCAATTTCGCGAATGCGTCGGGACAAAGGCGCCCCCAGCAAGCGGGCCGCTTCCATCAAACCCGAAGCCCGTTCCACCAAAGCGGTGCGGGCCAACAAATACACATACGGGTAAAGCGAGAGGGTGAACACCAGCGCCGCACCCCACACGCTGCGCACATCGGGCCACAAGCGGCCTTGCAAACCCAGCGCCTCGCGCAAAGCCACTTGCAGGGGGCCGCTGAACTGCAAAAAGTCGGTGTAGGCGTAAGCCACCACATAAGCGGGCATGGCCAGCGGCAAGAGCAGCAGCCATTCAAAAACGCCGCGTCCCGGAAAATCAAACAAGGTGACCAGCGCCGCCGTGGCCAAGCCCAAAACCGTCACGCCCACCGCCACCATCAGGCACAGGCCCAGCGTGGTCAGTGCGTAATCGGGCAGCACGGTGGCGGCCATCTCTCGCAAAATGTTGGCACTCTCACCATTCCATTGCAGCCACGAGCCCAATACAGCCAAAACGGGCAAGGCCAAAGCCAGTGCCAACAGGGCAAACAACAAGGAGGGGAGGCCCGATAAACGGCGGGCCATGGTGGACAACATAGTCTTGGATTGTAGGAGCGCGGGCCAACCTGCCTACAATCCAAAGCATGTTTCTAGAACTGCGCCAACTGGACATCCAATACCCCGGCAGCACCTCGCCCGCCGTGCAGGGTGTGAACTTGAGCCTGCAGGCTGGTGACATTGGGGTCTTGATTGGGCCGTCGGGTTGCGGCAAGACCACTTTGCTCAGAGCAGTCGCAGGGCTGGAGCCGGTATCGGGTGGGCAAATCTTGCTGTCCGACCGGGTCGTCAGCGACAAAAACCACACCGAACCCGCCGAGCGCCGCCGCATCGGCATGGTGTTCCAAGACTACGCATTGTTTCCTCACATGGACGTGGGCCACAACGTCGGGTTTGGTCTGGCACACCTGCCCAAAGCCGAGCGCCAACAGCGCGTGGCCGAGGTGCTGACTTTGGTAGGCCTCGAAGGTTCTGACCGACGTTTTCCGCATGAACTTTCAGGTGGTCAACAGCAACGCGTGGCTTTGGCTCGCGCACTGGCACCGCGCCCCGACCTGCTGCTGCTGGACGAGCCGTTTTCCAACCTCGATGTGGACCTGCGCGAACGCTTGGCCCACGAAGTGCGAAACATCTTGAAGGCAGCCAATGCCACGGCATTGTTGGTCACGCACGACCAATTGGAGGCCTTCGCCATTGGCGACGTGATCGGCGTCATGAACCAAGGCCAACTGCACCAATGGGACGATGCGTACAGCCTCTACCACCGCCCGGCCACCCGTTTTGTAGCCGACTTCATTGGCCACGGCGTCTTCACCCCTGCGACCCTGCGTGAGGTGGATGGGCATATTTGGGTCAGCACCCCCGTGGGCGAGCTGCGCGATGTGGCCGAATGCCCCCTGCCCTGCGCCTTTGAAAATGGGCAGTGCGACGTGCTGCTGCGGGCGGACGACATCGTGCACGACGACGACGCCCCTGTGAAAGCGCAAATTGTGCGCAAGGCCTTCCGAGGTTCAGAGTTTTTGTACACCCTGCGCTTGGCCTCAGGCGAGCAACTCATGGCCCATGTGCCCAGTCACCACGATCACAAGCTGGGCGAATGGATCGGTATCCGGGCCGAAGTGGACCATGTGGTAACTTTCAACCGGGATTGTCCGGTGAACGACCGCGATCTGTGCCACATGCCGTGTGCCAAAGCCGAGGCTTGCGAGCACACCGAGCCTCAGTACCAACCGGTCAAATTCGTTTAATGCGGCTCAGCCGCTTGGGGTCAGACGACTCCAAGAATCCAGGCTCGCCCTGACCGCTCAGCGAACGCAGTAGTAATAAATCTCATGGGCACGGACTTCGCTCTCTGTGCGCACGGGTGATGGGTTGGGCAACTCTGGCGCCAGCACCATTTTGTTGGCCAAGGCCCAAATCCGCCCCACCGTGCGAATGCCTTGGTTCCAATCGCCCAAGTTCGACATGAACTCGTATTCTTCGGCGGTCGGCAGTCGGGCCTGAATCCCTTTACAAGTGCGCTCTGCGGCTTCTGCGCTGCGGGTGTAGCTGATCGGCACACCTGGCGCCCCCACCAACTCCAGGGTTCGATGGCCGATCTGAACTTTGGATGGAAACTGGGTGTGCTGGAACTCAGCAAACAGTTGGGTGCTGATGGCCCGCATGACCAACTCAGGACGACCAATGGCTTGGTAGTTGTAGGTTCTGCCGGACGAGACTTGAATGTGCAGCGTCACCACCAAATCACCCTTACAAGAAGGCGCATAGGAATAGGTGCCCCAGGCCATGGCATTGAGTTTGCCCAACATGCTGGCGTCCAAATAGCCTTGGCGTTTTTCTTCACGCAGGTCACGGGCCAAAGCAAAAATCGGGGCCGGGTTGAAGAAGGTGATGTTGCGGTTGCGTGGCTGCAGCTTGGTGTACTGGGCGTCCAAAGCGGCTTTCAGACTGCCTTCCAGCAGCGTGTCCATGCCTTTGCCAGCACTGGCGCGATCCCGGTTTTGCTGGGTGTAACGGTCCAGTGCGCTGATCAAATCGATCAATTGCGCGGGGTCAGCACCGGCATCGAGCAAAGTAACGAGCTGTTGGCTCAGTTTTTTCTGACTTTCTTGCGCGCTGCTGCCATAAGCATCTTGGAACTGGCACAGGTCTTGGCCTTTGATGAAGGGCACGGTTTGCCACACCGTGATCGGGGTGTAGTGGTCGGCCCAGACCGGGAGGCAAAACAACAGTGCAAGGAGTCCCGTGAATTTCATGCGAAGTCTCAATCTAGAAAACTGAAAAAACTACTAAGAGTTTTGATCAGATTATCAATCTTAGTTGGCTTTGCCCGGTGCTTTAGCGCACCCACCCGCCTCGCGATTTACAAAACCAAAAACTCGGACCATGATGCCCCCTCCATGCAAACAAAATAGCTCAAGGTGGCGCCATGCAGGACAAGCTCAACAACCGTACACCCATGACCGCCGTGGACGATGCCCCGGTCGTGCAGTGGGTGCAACAACTGCTGGAGCAGGCGGTCGAACTCAAAGCCTCTGATCTCCACTTTGAGCCCTACGAACACCAGTACCGCGTGCGCCTGCGCATCGATGGCGAGTTGCGAGAGGTGGCCACACCCCCTGCAGCACTGAAAGATCGCTTGGCCTCGCGCATCAAGGTGCTGTCGCGGCTGGACATTGCCGAAAAGCGCTTGCCACAAGACGGCCGCATGAAATTGGTCTTGGGGAGCGGGCGCAATTTGGACTTGCGTGTGAGCACCTTGCCCACTTTGTTTGGCGAAAAGCTGGTGATCCGGGTGCTCGATACCGCGCAAGCCCAGCTCGACTTGACGCAACTGGGCTACGAACCCGAAGACCTCGCCCGTTTGGTGGAGGCGATTCATCGTCCACACGGCATGGTGTTGGTGACCGGCCCTACGGGCTCCGGCAAAACCCAATCGCTTTACGCCTGCCTGAACCGGCTCAACACGGCCGAAGTGAACATTGCCACGGTAGAAGACCCCTGCGAAATACAGCTCCAAGGCATCAACCAGGTGAATGTGCAAGACAAGCCAGGACTGACCTTTGCCATCGCCTTGCGGGCTTTTTTGAGGCAGGACCCGGACATCTTGATGGTCGGCGAAGTGCGCGACCTGGAAACAGCCAACATCGCCATTCAGGCCTCTCAAACTGGGCATCTGGTGCTGTCGACCTTGCACACCAATGACGCCCCCAGCACCTTGGTGCGTTTGCGCAACATGGGCACAGCACCCTACAACATTGCCGCCAGTGTGACCCTCATCACGGCGCAACGCTTGGTGCGCTGCTTGTGCCCTCGCTGCAAAGTGTCTGTGCATTTGCCGGCCGATGTGTGCCTGAAAGCCGGTTGGCCCGAATCGTGGCTGAACGGGCCTACGGTCGAAGTCTTCCAGCCTGTCGGTTGTGCGCACTGCCACAAAGGCTTCGCAGGGCGCACCGGGATTTTTCAAGTCATGCCCATCAGCGCCGACCTGCAGCGCCTGATTCTGCAAGAGGCGGGCGGCCAAGCGCTGACCGAACAGGCCCAGCGCGAGGGGGTGAGCACCCTGCGCCTGGCAGGTCTGCGCAAAGTGCGGCAAGGCCTGACCTCTCTGGACGAAGTCTTGGCCAACACCCGGTATGACGCATGAGCCCGCCCCGCACTTTCGCTTGGCAAGGACAAGACGCTCAGGGTCGCCAAAGACAAGGTCGGCTGCAGGCCCCCAGCGCTGGACTGGCAAGGGCCCAATTGCGCAGACAGGGCGTGCGGCCCTTGCGGCTTCAACGGCTTTGGTGGGACCGCATGCCCCGGGTGCGGCCCAACGAGTTGTCGCTCATGACCCGGCAACTCGCTGCCTTGCTTCGGGCGGGCGTGCCACTGCTGCAGTCGCTGGACATGTTGTCACGCAGCCTGCCGTCTTTGGCCTTGAGCGAGGTGATGCGGCAGGTGCACAACGATCTGGCCTCGGGAATGGCCTTGCACGACGCTTTGGCCCAGCACCCTCAGCAGTTTTCCGGGCTCTACATCAGCATGGTCCATGCGGGCGAGTCGGCAGGCATCTTAGACACCATGATGGAGCGCTTGGCACTGACTCTGGAGAAAAACGAAGCACTGCGCTCGCGGGTGCGATCGGCATTGATGTACCCCACGGCAGTGCTGGGCGTGGCCATCGCGGTGCTGGTGCTGATTTTGGTGTTGGTGGTGCCGGTCTTTGAGGATGTGTTCAAGTCATTTGGGGCCGAATTGCCATGGGCCACCCAAATGGTGGTGGCGCTGAGCGGGGGGCTGAGCTCATCAGGCCCATGGGTGCTGGGGCTCATGTTGCTCGGTTTTGTGTGGCGGGGGTCTGCGCAGCAAAAAGCAAAAGGCAGCGCCGCCGCTACGCGGCTTTGGCAAGACCGCTGGCTGCTCAAGTTGCCGGTCATCGGCAGGCTGGTGGAAACGGCTGTGGTGGCGCGTTGGGCCCAGACTTTGTCGGCCTTGCTGGCAGCGGGTGTG
The DNA here is from genome assembly GCF_034680285.1 of Limnohabitans sp. Taxonomy (GTDB): domain Bacteria; phylum Pseudomonadota; class Gammaproteobacteria; order Burkholderiales; family Burkholderiaceae_C; genus Limnohabitans_A. The sequence continues at coordinate 13,014 of NZ_JAXITC010000021.1, read as the reverse complement.
CCTTTGGCTGAGGCTTTGGGGCCTGTGGCACAGGCCTGCGATCAAGCCATTTATGAGCGCTTGACTTGGCAGTTGCAACGACAAGTGGCCCAAGGCAGCCGCCTGAGCGAGGGCATGGCCCAAAGCGGGCGCTTTTCCGCCATGGTCGTACAGCTCTGCTCCACGGGAGAAGAGACTGGCGCCATGGACCATTTGTTGGCGCGAGCAGGCGCTTTGATGGAAACCGAACTCGACGATCGGGTCAATGGTTTGTCGAGTTTGCTGGAACCTTTGATCATCGTGGTGCTGGGCGGCCTGATTGGCGGTATTCTTGTGGCCATGTATTTGCCCATTTTCCGCCTGGGTCAGGTCTTTTGAAATGAACCTGGACCTCTTGACCTGGACCCTGGTGGTCCTGCTGGGCTTGGCCATCGGCAGCTTTTTGAACGTGGTGATCCACCGCCTGCCGCGCATGATGGCCGCGCAATGGGCTGCAGAGATGGCCCAAGACGCCCAAGCCTCGTCTGAAGGCCCTTACAACATCGCGGTGCCCCACTCGCATTGCCCGCACTGCCAGCACGAACTGTCCTGGATGGAGAACATCCCAGTGCTCAGCTATATGTGGCTCAAAGGCCGTTGCAAACAATGCCACACCCCCATTGGCTGGCGTTACCCCGTCATTGAAGTCTTGTGTGCGGTCTTGTTTGCATGGGTTTTTGCCCAGCATGGCCCGAGCGCCAGCGCCTTGGCATGGGCCGGATTTGCCGCGGCGCTGGTGGCTTTGGCGGCGATCGACGCCGACACCACCTTGTTACCCGATGCCATCACCCAACCTTTGGTGTGGGCCGGTTTGCTGGCGGCGAGCTTGGGACTCAGCCAAGTGAGCCTGAGCACCGCGCTTTGGGGGGCGGTGGTGGGCTATTTGTTTTTGTGGTCGGTGTATTGGCTGTTCAAACTCGTCACGGGGAAAGAAGGCATGGGCCAAGGCGACTTCAAACTGCTGGCGGCTTTGGGCGCTTGGCTAGGCTGGCCCGCCCTCTTGTCTTTGGTGTTGATCGCCTCCCTGACAGGCGTGGCCTATGGGCTGTGGTTGCGCTTGCGCCAGCGCATGCCGCAAGACGGTCAAATGCCCTTTGGTCCCTTTTTGGCTTTGGCGGGCCTGTGGGTCATGGTTTTGGGCCCCCTGCCTTTCATTCTGGTTTAAAACATGAACACTCCACACATTTGGCGCTTGGGCCTCACGGGCGGCATCGGCAGCGGCAAAAGTACCGTGGCCAGCATGTTGGCGGTCAAAGGTGCGGCTGTGATCGATGCTGACGCGATTTCGCGCAGCTTTACCGCTCCGGGCGGGCGGGCCATGGCCGCGATTGCCCAAACCTTTGGGCCCCAAATGGTCGATGCCCAAGGCGCTATGGACCGGCAAGCCATGCGGCAGGCGGTGTTTCAAAACCCGCAAGCCAAACAAAAGCTCGAGGCCATCATCCACCCGCTGGTGAGCCAGATCACCGCAGAGCAAGCACAAGCAGCGGTGCAAAGTGGTCATCGGGTTTTGGTGTTTGATGTGCCTCTTTTGGTCGAATCGGGCGAACGCTGGCGCAAACAGGTGGACCGGGTGATCGTGGTGGACTGCGATGCCGAGACCCAGCGGCAACGGGTCATGGCCCGCAGTGGCTTGGCTGCTGAGGAAATTGACCGGATCATCGCCTTGCAAGCCTCCCGTGCGCAGCGTCTGGCTTGCGCCGATCTGGTGATCCTCAATCAAGGGCTGAATCTCTCCCAATTAGAGTCCAAAGTGGCTCAAGTGGCTGCTGACTTCGGGCTATGATGGCGGCACTGGAAGACGCCGCGTGATACTGTACGAATACCCTTTTAACGAACGCATCCGCACTTACCTGCGCTTGCAACAGCTGTTCAACCGCCTGGGCCAATTGATGGGCCGCACCGAGGCCTTGGACCACCACTTTGCGCTGACCACTTTGTTCGAAATCATCGAAGTGGCTTCGCGCTCTGAGCTCAAATCCGATGTGCTCAAAGACCTAGAACGCCAAAAGCAGCTGTACAACGGCTACCGCGGCAACCCGGCCATCTCTGAAAAAGCCTTGGATGGCCTGATCGCCCAACTGGACGAACACTTTGAAGCGCTGAACCAAATCAGCGGAAAAATTGGCCAAAGCCTCAACGAGAACGACTTCCTGATGGCCTTGCGCAGCCGCGCCGTGATCCCGGGGGGTACTTGCGAGTTTGACCTGCCCGCCTACCACGCATGGCAACACCACGACGCCGCCAGCCGTGCCCAAGACCTGTCGCAATGGGTCGCACCCTTTGGCCCCTTGGCCCAGGCCGTGAAGCTGCTGCTGCAAATGCTGCGCGAATCGGGCAGCAGTCAGAAAGTCATGGCCACAGCCGGTCAGCTGCAACAAAACCTGCCGCAAGGACGCACTTTCCAATTGCTGCGGCTGAAAATTGATCCTGCGCTGGGCATCACGCCCGAAATCAGCTGCAACCGCTTGCTGGTGGTGATCCGCATGATGCGCCAGCAAAGCGACGGCAAATTGGTGGCCACCACCGAAGATGTACCTTTTGAGATGTCTTTGTGCGCATGAGCGACTCGAACCAGCCCCAAGCCTTCGAACCCCGCAAAGTGCGTTGCCCTGCCTGCGCAGGCACCAGCCTTTACAGCCCTCAAAACCCCTACCGACCGTTTTGCAGCGCCCGCTGCAAAGGCGTGGATTTGGGGGCTTGGGCCAGCGAAGAATTCAAGCTGCCCGACGAAACCCCTCCCGACGAGCCCTTTGGCGATCCGCGCTTGCAGTGAGAAGCCAGGAACCGCTGGGGTTTCAAGCGTGCGTGGCGGCCGTGAACTGGCGCTCTTCGGCCAGCCAAGCCAGGACGGGAACGGTGCCAGGCAGCACCGGCGTCACGACCACCGGCAGCAACTGCCAAGCGTGTGATTGCGCTTCGCGCATTTGCAACTCGCCCTGCCAATCCCACACTTTGCAGAAATGCAGCCGCACCAAGGCGTGCGGGTAATCGACCATCTGGGTTTTCCAGACTTGGACGGCACCGATGGTGATGCCCAGCTCTTCTTGCAGCTCTCGGCGCAAGGCTTGCTCGACCGACTCGCCCGCTTCGAGTTTGCCGCCCGGGAATTCCCAATAGCCTGCGTACACCTTGCCTTCGGGGCGCGAGGTCAGCAAAAAATGGCCATCGGCTTGCAGCAGCACACCCACGGCCACATCGACCACGGCACGCTCTGCCTGGCCTGCGCTCAGGTCTTCGCGTGCGCGTTCGCCATCGGCGACCAGCAAACCTGCGCTCATGCGGGGCTCACGGTGAGGTGGGTTGGCGGCCCATCATGTCCCGCGCAAACTGGTAGGCCACACGACCACTGCGCGAACCGCGCTCCAAGGCCCAGAGCAAAGCATCGGGGCGGGCAGCGTCGATTTGCGCTGGCGTGGCACCCAGAGCGCTGAGCCACTGTCCGGCAATGGTCAGGTACTCGTCTTGCGAGAAGGGGTAGAAACTGATCCACAAGCCAAAGCGTTCGGACAGAGAAATTTTCTCTTCCACGCCTTCACCCGGGTGAACCTCGCCGTCGTCGGTGTGCTTGTAAGTGAGGTTCTCGCTCATGTACTCGGGCAGCAGGTGGCGGCGGTTGCTGGTGGCGTACACCAGCACATTGGGGGTCGAAGCCGCCACAGTGCCGTCCAGAATCGACTTGAGCGCCTTGTAGCCCGGCTCGCCGTCTTCAAAGCTCAGATCGTCGCAGTAGACGACGAACTTTTCGGGGCGGCCCGCCACCACTTCGATGATGTCAGGCAGGTCAGTCAGGTCTTCTTTGTCGACCTCGATCAAGCGCAGGCCTTGGGGCGCATAGGTGTTCAGACACGCCTTGATCAGCGAGGACTTGCCGGTGCCCCGTGCGCCTGTGAGCAGCACGTTGTTGGCCGGACGGCCGTGCACAAACTGCTCGGTGTTGCGCTGCAGTTTTTCTTTCTGATCGTCGATTTCCTTCAGGTCGGCCAGCGTCATGGCCGCCACATGGCGCACCGGCTCCAACACGCCGTGGCCGGACGAGCGTTTGCGGTAGCGCCAGGCAATGGCATGCGTCCAGTCGGGCGCAGACAGGGGCTGGGGCAAGACCGACTCGATGCGGTCCACCAGCTGGCTGACTTTGGCCAGCAGTTGGTCCAGGGCAGAGGATGCAGGAGAGTTCATGAACGGTAATCCGCGTTGATGGTGACGTAATCGTGGCTCAGGTCGCAGGTCCACACGGTGTCGCTGGCGGTGCCTCGGCCCAGGCCCACACGCACGGTGATCTCGCTGCCCTTCATGACGCGCTGACCATCTTCTTCGCGGTACTCGGCGCGGCGCCCGCCTTGCGAGACCACATGCACATCGTCCAGGTGCAACTCGATCAGGCCTTGGTCCAAGTCGTCGATGCCCGCATAACCTACGGCGGCCAAGATGCGCCCCAGGTTCGGGTCGCTGGCAAAGAATGCGGTTTTGACCAAGGGCGAATGCGCGATGGCATAGGCCACCTGACGGCATTCCTCGCCCGAGCGGCCTCCTTCAACCAGCACGGTGATGAACTTGGTCGCGCCCTCGCCATCGCGCACGATGGCGTGCGCCAACTGGCGGGCCACTTGCATCAAGCCCTGCACCAAGGCCTGGCCGTCAGCACTGTCTAACGAGGTGATGGGTGTGTTGCCTGCCTTGTGCGTGGCGATCAGCATGAAGGAATCGTTGGTCGAGGTGTCGCCGTCGATGGTGATGCGGTTGAACGAACCATCGGCCAGTTGTTTGGCCAAAGCGGGCAACAACCCCGGTTCGATGCACGCGTCGGTGGCCACAAAGCCCAGCATGGTGGCCATGTTGGGGCGGATCATGCCCGCGCCCTTGCTGATGCCGGTGATGCTGACGGTTTGACCACCCACTTTGACCTGCACACTCGCCGCTTTGGGCACGGTGTCGGTGGTCATGATGCCTTCGGCAGCTTGAGCCCATTGGGAGGCTTGCGCGCTGGCCAGTGCAGCAGGCATGCCTGCGACGATGCGGTCCACGGGCAGCGGCTCCATGATCACACCCGTGGAAAACGGCAGCACTTGTGCGGGCGTGCATTGCAGCAAACTGGCCATGGCCTCGCAGGTTTGGCGTGCATGGGCCAGGCCCGGTGCACCGGTGCCTGCGTTGGCGTTGCCTGTGTTGATCACCAGTGCACGGACGGCACTTCCTGCGGCCAAGTGCTCACGGCAAAGTTGGACAGGCGCGGCGCAAAAACGGTTGCGCGTGAACACACCCGCGACGCTGGTGCCTTCGTCCAGCAAAAACACGGTGAGGTCTTTGCGGTTGACTTTGCGAACACCCGCTTCGGCAACACCGATGCGCACGCCCGCGATGGGGCTGAGTTGGGCGGGATCCAGAGGAGGCAGGTTCACAGGCATGGTGGTCCTTTGAAAAAAACGTTTCGGGTTTCACACAAACAAAACGGGCCGAAGCCCGTTTCATCCGCGCTGCCCCATTCAGGCGAGTTTGCCGTGGCAGTGCTTGAACTTCTTGCCACTGCCGCATGGGCAGGGGTCATTGCGACCGACTTGGCCAAAAGCTTCTTGCAAACCTGCCAAATCAGCCGCCACAGTTTGTGGCTCACCAGACTCGTCCGGCGCACTGTAGGTCACATTGCTGATGTGCTCAGCACGCTCTTCAATGGCTTGGGCCGCTTGCTCGATCTGGTCGCCCGAATCGATGCGCACGGTCATCAAGGTGCGGGTGACTTCGTTTTTGACGGCGTCGAGCAACTGGCCAAACAACTCAAAGGCTTCGCGCTTGTATTCTTGCTTGGGCTGCTTTTGGGCATAACCGCGCAGGTGAATGCCTTGGCGCAGGTAGTCGAGCGAGCTCAGGTGTTCGCGCCAGTGCGTGTCGATGCTTTGCAACAAAATCATGCGCTCAAACGAGGTGAAATTGCCCGCGCCCACGCTGTCCAGTTTGGCTTGGAAATGGGCATTGGCTGCGCCCACCACGGCTTCGAGGATGTCCTCATCGGTGATGGCGTTGGAGGCTTGAACCTTGCCGCGCAAATCCAGCGTCAGCTGCCATTCTTCGGCCAATGCTTTTTCCAAGCTGGCCAAGTCCCACTGCTCTTCCACCGTTTCGGCAGGCACGTATTGGCGCACCAGATCGCTGAAACAGCCTTCGCGCAAGGAGGCGATTTGTCCGTTCAAATCCTGGGCATCGAGGATGTCGTTGCGCTGCTGGTAAATCACCTTGCGCTGGTCGTTGGAGACATCGTCGTATTCCAGCAATTGCTTGCGGATATCGAAGTTACGGGACTCCACCTTGCGCTGGGCACTTTCGATGCTGCGTGTGACAATGCCCGCTTCAATGGCTTCGCCCTCGGGCATTTTCAGCCGGTCCATGATGGAGCGCACACGGTCACCCGCAAAAATGCGCATCAGCGGATCGTCCAGGCTCAAATAAAAGCGTGAAGAGCCTGGGTCACCCTGACGGCCCGAACGGCCACGCAACTGATTGTCGATACGGCGTGATTCGTGGCGCTCGGTGGCGATGATGCGCAGACCGCCCAAGGCCTTGACCTGCTCGTGCACGACTTTCCATTGCTCGCGCAATTCGTTCACACGGGCTTGACGTGCCTCTTCGGACAGGGCCTCTTCGGCCTCCACCGCCTGGATGTCTTTTTCGATGTTGCCACCCAAGACGATGTCGGTTCCGCGGCCTGCCATGTTGGTGGCAATGGTGATCATGCCAGGACGTCCGGCTTGGGCCACGATGTCCGCTTCACGGGCATGCTGTTTTGCGTTGAGCACCTGGTGCGGCAGTTTCTCTTGCGTCAGCAGCTGGGCGATCAACTCGGAGTTTTCAATCGAGGTGGTGCCCACCAAAACAGGTTGCCCGCGCTCATGGCATTCACGAATGTCAGCAATCGCGGCCGTGTAACGTTCTTGCGAGGTCTTGTAGACGCGGTCCAGCTGGTCTTCGCGCTGGCTCTTGCGGTGCGGAGGAACAACCACGGTCTCCAGCCCGTAGATTTCCTGGAACTCATAGGCCTCGGTGTCTGCCGTGCCGGTCATGCCGCCGATCTTGTTGTAAAGGCGGAAATAGTTTTGGAAGGTGATGGAGGCCAAGGTCTGGTTTTCAGCCTGGATGTCCACGCCCTCTTTGGCCTCCACAGCCTGGTGCAGGCCATCGCTCCAGCGGCGACCGGTCATCAAGCGGCCTGTGAACTCGTCGACGATGACGATTTCACCGTCTTGCACCACATAGTGTTGGTCGCGGTGGTACAGGTGCTGCGCACGCAAGGCCGCGTTCAGGTGGTGCATCAAGGTGATGTTGGCCGGGTCGTACAGGCTCGCGCCTTCTGGAATCATGCCCAACTGGGCCAATACGCCTTCAGCTTTTTCATGGCCTTGCTCGGTCAAGAAAATCTGATGCGCTTTTTCGTCCAGCGTGAAATCACCGGGGGTGATGACGCCCTCGCCCGTACGGGGATCGGCTTCACCTTCTTGGCGGGTGAGCAAAGGCACAACCTGCTTCATCGAGAGGTAAGTGGCCGTGTGGTCTTCGGCTTGGCCGCTGATGATCAAGGGCGTACGGGCCTCGTCGATCAAGATCGAGTCCACCTCGTCAACGATGGCGTAGTTCAGTGGGCGCTGCACACGGTCATGGGCTTCATAAACCATGTTGTCGCGCAGGTAATCAAAGCCGTATTCGTTGTTGGTGCCGTAGGTGATGTCCGAGTTGTAAGCCGCTTGCTTTTCTTCACGCGACATTTGGGCCAAGTTGATGCCCACCGACAAGCCGAGGAAGTTGAACAGCTTGCCCATCCAACGCGCGTCGCGGCTGGCCAAGTAGTCGTTCACGGTGACCACATGAACGCCTTTGCCCGCCAAAGCGTTGAGGTAGGCTGGCAGCGTGGAGGTCAGCGTTTTGCCTTCGCCAGTGCGCATCTCAGCGACTTTGCCGTTGTGCAGGGCGATACCACCCGACAATTGGACGTCAAAGTGGCGCATCTTCATCACGCGCTTGGAACCCTCTCGCACCACTGCGAAGGCTTCTGGCAGCATCGCATCCAGTGTTTCGCCAGCGGCGAAACGATCCCGAAAGTTTTGGGTTTTGGCACGCAGCTCATCGTCGCTGAGTGATTCCAGTCCGGCTTCAAGTGCGTTGATGCGCTCCACCGTTTTGCGGTATTGCTTGAGCAGGCGATCGTTGCGACTGCCGAAAATTTTGGTGAGGAAAGGGATGGCCATGTCTACGAGATCCTCTCTCAAACTCAAGGTTGAGAAACAGACCGTCAATCCTGTCTAGTTAAGGTTTCAAGTGTTACGGGCCCTGCGGGATTCAATCCCCCACGCCCATGAACAGGCACCATCAAAGCGCACCCGTCTAATGCCCTGATTTTAGCCGCTAGGCGATCGGGTTTGCGGGTCTGATGCCTTGCGATCCTGCACGGCCGGACAATCCGGTGTTAACCTTTTGAACATGCAAAGACGCCACCAAGCCATTCCCCTGCATCAAGCGGCACAAGAGTCGCCTACGTTTGCACGTTTGTCTGAATTGATCCGGGCGTCCAGCGATCGTCTGCAGGCCATTCGCAGCTTACTGCCAGCCCCCTTACGTGCCAGTGTCCAGGCAGGGCCAATGGATGAGGGCAGCTGGTGCTTGTTGGTCAGCTCCAACGCTGTGGCAGCCAAACTTCGCCAAATGCTGCCGGCATTGCAAGCGCATTTGTCACAAAATGGTCTGCCCGTGACCTCCATTCGGATCAAGGTTCAAAACCGCTAGGGCTGACTAAAGGCTGTTGATCGACTGCTTCCAGCCAGAAGCCCAAAGAAAAAGGCCCTGATCAGAGATCAGGGCCTTTTAAATTTGGTGCCGCTTGTCGGATTCGAACTGACGACCTACCGCTTACAAGGCGGGTGCTCTACCAACTGAGCTAAAGCGGCACGGGCTGAATTCTAACGTGCTCTGGGGCCTTTTCTGAGCCCCATGCTGTTAATTTTTTATTTGATGCGTTTCAAGGCAGGACGCGAAGGCGATGCGCTGGGTGGCGTTGGCTCATCATCCGGCAGTGCTTCCGCTTCATGGGGCTGCACCGCCGTCAAAGTTGTCGTCGGCACATCATCGTCATTGACAGGAAACGCCATGCCTTGTCCGTTCTCACGGGCATAAATGGCCATCACACGGTGGATCGGCACCATGATGTCACGCGGCTTGCCACCGAAGCGGGCTTTGAACTCAATGAAGTCATTGCCCAACTTGAGTGAGCTGGTGGCGTCCATACTGACGTTCAGCACAATTTCGCCACCTTGCACATATTCACGGGGCACCTGCACGGAAGCGTCGACCTTAACGGCCACATAAGGTGTGAAACCGTTTTCGGAGCACCAATCGTACAAGGCCCTGATCAAATAGGGGCGCGTGGAGGGCAATTCGGTGGCACTGATCATCGTCGGCTCCAGCAGAACTTACTTGCGCATGACCTTCTCTGAGGGGGTCAATGCTTCAATATAAGCGGGGCGCGAAAAGATTCGCTCAGCGTATTTGAGCAAAGGCGCGGCATTTTTGCTGAGCTCAATGCCGTAGTAATCCAAACGCCACAACAGCGGTGCAATGGCCACGTCGAGCATGGAGAAGTTGTCACCCAACATGAACTTGTTTTTCAAGAACACGGGGGCCAATTGCGTCAAACGGTCGCGAATGTGCGCACGGGCTTTTTCCAAGGCTTTGTCGTTGCCTTTGAGCGTGCGGTTTTCCAGTGTCAACACATGGGCGAAGAGTTCTTTTTCAAAATTGAGCAAGAACAAGCGCACGCGAGCACGGTCAACTGGGTCACCAGGCATCAACTGAGGGTGAGGGAAACGCTCGTCAATGTATTCATTGATGATGTTCGACTCGTACAAAATCAGGTCACGCTCCACCAAAATCGGCACTTGGCCGTAAGGGTTCATGACATTGATGTCTTCAGGCTTGTTGTAGAGGTCAACGTCACGGATTTCGAAATCCATGCCCTTTTCAAACAGCACAAAGCGGCAACGGTGGGAAAAAGGGCAAGTGGTTCCGGAATAAAGCACCATCATGGCGGAGGCTCCTCAAAAAATCAAAAAGAGTGGAAGGCCCCAAGGCCTGCCACTCCACAAGACCCGGCCGATTCAATGGCCGGGTAAAAGATCAATTACTTGATGTCTTTCCAGTACGCGGCATTCAAACGCCAAGCGATAAAGGTGAAGAACGTCAAGAAAATCAGGACCCAGACACCGATGCGAACACGGGTGTTTTGAGCAGGTTCTGCCATCCACTGCATGTAGCCCACCAAGTCACCAATCGCCTGGTCGTACTGCAAAGGCGTCATGGTGCCGGGCTTGACTTGCTTCCAGCCAGAGAAGATTTGAACAGTATGACCATGCTCTTCTTTTTCTGTGTAAACCGGCTCGCGCTCACCTTGAAGTTCCCAAAGTGGGTTGGGCATACCGACATTGGGCATGGCCAAGTTGTTCCAACCTGTAGGTTTCGTCGAGTCGCGGTAGTAAGTGCGAAGGTAGGTGTAGAGGTAATCCGCACCTGTGCCACCATGACCTGAACGCGAACGGGCCATCAAAGTCAAGTCGGGTGGGTTCTTGCCAAACCAGTCCTTGGCCAGGACAGGGTCCATGGCCACTTTCATGTTGTCACCGACGCGGTCGGTTGCAAACAACAAGTTGTCCTTGATTTGCTGATCGGTCAAGCCGATGTCTTTCAGGCGGTTGTAACGCATGAAAGCCGCAGAGTGGCAATTCAAACAGTAGTTGACGAACAACTTGGCACCGTTTTGCAACGCAGCCAAATCGTTGGTTTTCTTGGGTGCTTTATCCCAAGCGATGCCGCCGCCAGCGGCGTGGGCACCGGCCATCAGACCGAGGGCCATCACAAAGCCCAAAGCGAGTTTCTTGATGTTTTTCATGTTCTTGAATCTCCGTGATCTCAGTGAGGCGTGAAGGTCACGCGGTCAGGAACGGGCTTGGGCGTGCCCAGCTTGCTCCACCAAGGCATCAACAGGAAGAAGCCGAAATAAAACAGTGAACCGACTTGGGAGACACGCTCACCGATGGGTGATGGAGGTTGAACGCCCAAATAGCCCAAGATCAGGAAGTTGATGACGAACACAGCGTACAAGTACTTGTGCCAGTCAGGACGGTAACGGATCGACTTGACGGGGCTGTTGTCGAGCCATGGCAAGAAGAACAAGATCACAACCGCACCACCCATGACCACCACACCCCAGAACTTGGCATCAATGGCCAACATCAGGGCAGAGATCACGACCGCAGCACCCACCACAGCGCCTTTGAGCAATGTGGGCAGCTTGCCTTTGGCAACAGCCAAAACAGCACCGATCACCACGCAAGCGATCAATGCGTACATCATCTCGCTGGTGATGGCACGCAACATCGAATAGAAGGGCGTGAAATACCAAACGGGCGCAATGTGCAAAGGCGTGGTCAGCGGATCGGCTGGGATGAAGTTGTTGTACTCAAGGAAGTATCCGCCCAGCTCAGGTGCAAAGAACACGATAGCGGTGAAGACCATCAAGAAGACGCTCACACCCATGATGTCATGCACCGAGTAGTAAGGGTGGAAAGGAATGCCGTCCAAAGGATGGCCATTGGCGTCCTTGGGCGCATTGGGGCCCTTGATTTCAACGCCGTCTGGGTTGTTGGAGCCGACTTCGTGCAACGCGATGATGTGCGCCACAACCAGACCCAACAAAACCAGGGGTACAGCAATCACGTGGAAGCTGAAGAATCGGTTCAAGGTGGCGTCGCCCACCACGAAGTCGCCACGGATCAGCAAAGCCAGATCAGGACCAATGAAAGGAATGGCCGAGAACAAGTTCACGATCACCTGGGCACCCCAGTAGGACATTTGGCCCCATGGCAACAAATAGCCCATGAAAGCTTCGGCCATCAAGCACAGGAAAATGGCGCAACCAAAGATCCAGACCAACTCACGCGGTTTGCGGTAGCTGCCATAAATCAAGCCACGGAACATGTGCAGGTAGACCACCACAAAAAACGCGGATGCGCCTGTGGAGTGCATGTAGCGAATCAACCAGCCCCAAGGCACATCGCGCATGATGTATTCGACCGAAGCAAAAGCCAAAGCCGCATCAGGCTTGTAGTGCATGACCAGGAAAATACCGGTCACGATCTGGATCACCAGCACCAGCAAAGCCAGCGAGCCGAAAAAATACCAGAAGTTGAAGTTTTTCGGTGCGTAGTACTCGGACAGGTGCTCTTTGTAGAGCTTGGATGCCGGGAAGCGGTTATCCACCCAATTGAGCAACTTTTCGCCAGCAGGGGCGTTCGGAGAGATTTCTTTGAATTCAGCCATGTTGTTCTCCATCAAGCCTTCTTGTCTTCACCAATGATCAACTTGGTGTCCGACAGGTACATGTGAGGCGGCACTTCGAGGTTGTCTGGCGCTGGCTTGTTCTTGAATACACGGCCGGCCAAATCGAATGTCGAGCCATGGCAGGCGCACAAGAAACCACCCGCCCAATCATCGGGCAAAGATGGCTGGGCGCCAGTGGCAAACTTGTCGCCTGGCGAGCAGCCCAAATGGGTGCAAATACCCACAGCCACCATGATTTCTGGCTTGATCGAACGGTGACCATTCTTGGCGTATTCGGGTGTGGGATATGCCGTGCGGTCGGATGCCGGGTCGGCCAGCTGACCTTCGATCTTCTTGAGGGATTCGAGCTGCTCTGGCGAGCGCTTCATGATCCAAACGGGTTTGCCGCGCCATTCGACGGTCAGTTTTTCACCCGGGTTGAGGGCGGAAATATCCACCTCGACCGCCGCACCAGCCGCTTTGGCTCGTTCGGAGGGTTGGAAACTGCTGACGAAGGGGGTGGCCACAAAGCCAGCGCCTACGGCACCTGCGCAAGTGGAGGCAATCAGCCAGGTCCGCTTGCTGCTGTCGACTGGGGTGTCACTCATGGGAATCCTCTAGCGAGTCGTTATCAGGGTCAACCCG
>NZ_JAXITC010000020.1:0-38637 GCF_034680285.1 Limnohabitans sp. | reverse complement strand
TTCATACAAACGACTGCGCGAAAGACCGACGTGCTTGGCGACATCGTTGATGGAATGAACAGTCATTGCTGGGTCTTGCATGTAGGCCAGCGCCAACCGCAACCGGTAATCAATCAGCTTTCTGCGCAAAGGCAATACAACCGGCCGCAACCTTTGAACGGTCCTTCCCAGAGTCAGTCTTACCAAGTTGATTACGGAAGATTCAATTGCTTGGGCATCCTGAAGATGAGGAGCCAAGGTGTTCTGCATCAATTGAAAAGCCGCTTGTTGGATTTCTGGAGAGGAAGCAATGGATTGCATGGCGTGCAATACAGGTTGATCCAGACCACTCTGAACTTCATAGAGCCAAGACAGTTGGAGTGACAACTCCAAAATAATGGCAGGTGAATTGGGGTCATCTAAACTGAAATCATGTGATTCATAGCGGTTAATGCCCACGACATAGTCATCGCTGTAGTTGGCGCGTTCATTGCCAATTTGGGCATGGGCCGTCCCTCCCCCCATCCAGTAGCTAAACTGCATGTGTAAATTGGCATGGGCATGATTGGAAAGGTTGTGAGAGATCGTGCGAACTTCCACGACTCCAAATCGGCCTTCAACAACCGCATACAAGTCGTTCATATTTCCCTTTGAAGGGGAAAATTTTCATTGTTTGCCGCTGTAAGTTCTATGCGTTTTCGCGCTTAACTCGATAAATGCTGGAAAAATAACAAATTCGGAGAAACGGTGAGATTTAAAGTAAGCCTCGTCTGGAGTGATTGAGGTCTTGGAGCGACCATTCCATCAGGCTCCATCGCTCAGGAATGAAGGAATCACTTCCCAGATTCATTGGTGGCCATGAGAACGCTTGAGATAGGGGCCGTAGAAATGAAAAACGCACCCGAAGGTGCGTTTATTCATGCTTTTGGCGGAGTGGACGGGACTCGAACCCGCGACCCCCGGCGTGACAGGCCGGTATTCTAACCAACTGAACTACCACTCCTGGTAGCTGTAACTTCTGCTGGTTTGTTATCACAAACCAGCCAAGTGCTACAAAACTTGGCGACCCTACGGGGATTCGAACCCCGGTACTCACCGTGAAAGGGTGATGTCCTAGGCCTCTAGACGATAGGGTCATAACCTGGACTGATTCTTGCGAATCGTCTCGACACTTTGGTGGAGGTAAGCGGGATCGAACCGCTGACCTCTTGCATGCCATGCAAGCGCTCTCCCAGCTGAGCTATACCCCCTTTGGTACAACGCAAAGCTGATTGCTTTATCGTTATGCCTCGTTGGTGTCGAGACTTGAATTATAGACAGAAATTCAGGCGTTTTTCAAGCGCTGCAGAATTTTTTCACGCTGACTCAAGGCCAACACGGCGTCCAGGGAGGGTGTTTGGGCTGTGCCCATCACCAACACCCGCACAGGCATGGCCAACAGCGGCATCTTGAGCCCTGTCTCGGTCAAAGTCTCCTTGATCGTTGCAGCAATCGAAACCTTATCCCATGAACAGGCAGACAACTTCTCAGCCAACAGGGCCAAAGCAGGCTTGACGGCATCGGTCACATGCAGCGCCTTCTCTTCGTTGTTGGGCACCACATCCAGATAGAAAGCAGAGATCCACTGGGCCAAAACCACCAGCGTGTCACAACGGTCCTTGAACAGGCCGCAAATGCTAGAAAGACGTTCGTCGGCCACCACACCCAGTTTGGCGAGGAAGGGCTGCACATGCCGCGCCAATGAACCATCGTCCATGGCCTTGAGGTGCTGGGCATTCACCCACTTGAGCTTGGCTTCGTCAAACTGCGCGGCACTGCGGCCCAAGTGATCCAAGTTGAACCACTCCAAGAACTGCGCACGGCTGAAAATTTCATCGTCGCCGTGGCTCCAGCCCAGACGCGCCAGGTAGTTGACCATGGCATCAGGCAAATAGCCTTCGTCTCGGTACGCCGTGACGGCCTTGGCGCCGTTGCGTTTGCTCATCTTCTCGCCCTGCTCGTTCAGCACCGTGGGCAAATGGGCGTACACGGGCGGTTCTTTGCCCAGGGCTTTGAAGATGTTGATCTGGCGCGGTGTGTTGTTGACGTGGTCGTCGCCACGGATGACGTGGGTGATTTGCATGTCGATGTCGTCCACCACCACGCAGAAGTTGTAAGTGGGCGTGCCGTCAGGCCGAGCGATGACCAGGTCATCGAGTTCGTCGTTGCTGATCTCGATGCTGCCTTTGACCTTATCGTCCCAAGCCACCACGCCGCCGATCGGGTTCTTGAAGCGCAACACGGGCTTCACACCTTCGGGGATCGCGGGCAGCGTTTTACCTTCTGCCGGGCGCCAGGTGCCGTTGTAACGGGGTTTTTCTTTGTTGGCCATCTGGCGCTCACGCAAGACATCGAGCTCTTCCATGCTCATGTAGCAAGGATAAACATGGCCAGCTGCGATCAAATCGGCCAGCACCGCCTTATAGCGGTCCATGCGCTGCATTTGGTAGAACGGGCCCTCGTCGTGGTTCAGTTCCAGCCAGGCCATGCCTTCGATGATCACATCCACAGACGCTTGCGTGGAGCGGTCTAGGTCGGTGTCTTCGATGCGCAAAATGAAGTCGCCACCCGTGGCGCGGGCAAAGGCCCAAGGGTACAAAGCCGAGCGGATGTTGCCCAGGTGAATGAAGCCGGTGGGCGATGGTGCAAAACGGGTGCGGGTACGGGTCAAGGTGTTGCTCATATCAGAAGGTATCAAGACCCAAGGACAGGTCTTTTTGAATGTCTTGTGGGTATTCCAGGCCCACCGCCACGCGGATCAGGCCTTGGCCAATACCGGCAGCTTGTCGCTGCGCTTCGGTCAAGCGGCCGTGCGAGGTGCTGGCTGGGTGGGCGACCAAGGTTTTGGTGTCCCCCAAGTTGGTGGAAAGCGACAGCATCTTCATCGAGTCAAGCACATGGAAAGCGTTTTGCCTGGCCTGTTCAGGCCCGTTTGCTTTCACATCAAAAGACAGGACGGGGCCACCCAAGCCCGACATCTGGCGCATGGCTAAGTCATGTTGCGGGTGACTGGCCAAACCGGGGTAAAAAACGCGGGCGACGGCGGGATGCTTTTCGAGCCACTCGGCCAAAATTTGAGCGCGGGCGGTTTGAGCACGCATGCGCAGGTCCAGTGTTTCCAGCCCTTTGAGGACTACCCAAGCGTTGAAAGGCGCCAGCGTCATGCCACCGCTTTTGAGCACGGGTAAAAATTTCTCGGTGATCATCTGCTGCGACGCACACAAAGCACCTGCCATCACGCGGCCCTGTCCATCCAAATACTTGGTACCCGAATGCGTGATGATGTCAGCGCCCATCTGCGCAGGGCGCTGCAAAGCAGGTGTAGCAAAGCAGTTGTCAACAGCAAACAAAGCGCCTGCATTGTGGGCAATATCGGCCAAAGCCTGGATATCGCACACCTCGGTCAGGGGGTTGGTCGGCGTTTCGGCAAACAGCAATCGCGTGTTGGGCCGAACAGCGGCTTGCCATTCCTTCAAGTCGGTCTGAGAAACAAAACTCGATTCAACGCCAAACTTGGCGAGATCCGAGCCAATCAACTTGATGGTTGAACCGAACATAGAGCGAGAGCACACCACATGGTCGCCTGCCTTGAGCAAGCCCATACACATCATCAAAATAGCCGACATGCCCGACGCCGTGCCCATGGCGGCCTCGGTACCTTCAAGAGCGGCCAAGCGCATTTCCATGCTGCTGACGGTGGGGTTGCCATAGCGCCCGTAGGTGAAGCCTTCTTCGTCACCCGCAAAACGGCGTGCAGCGGCTTCGGCTGTGGGCTGGACGTAACCGCTGGTCAGGTAAAGGGCTTCGGAGTTTTCGCCATACTGGCTGCGCTCGACTGCGGCACGCACGGCCAAAGTTTCGATGTGCAAATCGTCAAATCGCTTGGGGTCTGTCATGTTAAAGGCTCACACGCTGGCGTTGGGCAAAGCCAAACGCGAATTGTCATCATCGCCCTCTTCTGTTTGAGGACGGGTTTGGTTCAAGCGGCTGATGTCGTCGGCAGAAATATCGCCGGTCACGTACACGCCATCAAAACAAGAGGCATCGAAGTCGGACAGCGCACCTGCAGCGTTCACACGCGCTTGAGCGACTGCGGTTTTCATGGCATCGACGTCTTGGTAAATCAAGGCGTCACATCCGATGATTTCGCGGATTTCCTCGATGCTACGGCCATGCGCCACAAGCTCCTCTTTCGTGGGCATGTCGATGCCGTACACGTTGGGAAAGCGCACGGGCGGCGCGGCGCTCGCCATGTAGACCTTGCGGGCCCCGGCGTCCCGCGCCATTTGCACAATTTCACGGCTGGTAGTGCCGCGCACAATGGAGTCGTCGACCAGCAACACATTGCGTCCCTTGAACTCGCTGACGATGGTATTGAGTTTTTGGCGCACTGATTTTTTGCGCACCGCCTGACCCGGCATGATGAAGGTGCGGCCCACGTAGCGGTTTTTGACAAAACCTTCACGGTAAGGAATGCCCAGCAAATGCGCCAACTGCGTGGCGCTGGGGCGGCTGGACTCGGGGATCGGAATGACCACATCAATGTCGTTCGGGGGCACAGTGGAGATCACGCGCTTGGCCAATGTCTCGCCCAAATTCAAGCGGGCTTGGTAGACCGAGATGCCATCCATGGTGGAGTCAGGTCTGGCCAAGTACACGTACTCAAAAATGCAGGGGCTCAACTGCGACTTGTCAGCGCATGACTGGGTGTGCATTTGGCCGTCCAGGTCCACAAAGATCGCTTCACCCGGGGCCACATCGCGCTCAAACTGGTGTGCGGTGCCATCCAAGGCCACCGACTCGCTCGCCAACATGATGGTGCCGTCTTCGCTGCGCCCCATGCACAGAGGGCGAATACCGTGCGGGTCGCGGAATGCCACCAAACCATGGCCAGCAATCAAGGCGATCACCGCATAGGAGCCTTTGACACGGCGGTTCACACCCCGCACGGCCTCAAACACATCCATGGGCTTCAGAGGCAAACCGCGGGTGGTTTTCTCCAATTCGTGGGCGAGCACGTTCAGCAGCACCTCAGAGTCGCTGTCCGTATTGATGTGGCGGTGGTCGTTGGAAAACAACTCGGCCTTCAAGGCGTGCGCGTTGGTGAGGTTGCCGTTGTGCACCAACACCAAACCAAAGGGGGCATTGACATAGAAAGGCTGGGCCTCTTCTTCGCTGAAGGCATTGCCTGCAGTGGGGTAGCGCACCTGACCCAGGCCGCAATTACCCGGCAAGCTGCGCATGTTGCGGGTGCGGAACACGTCGCGCACCATGCCCTTGGCCTTGTGCATGAAAAATTTGCGGTCCAGCTGCGTGACGATGCCCGCCGCATCCTGCCCCCGGTGCTGCAACAGCAACAAGGCGTCGTAAATCAACTGGTTGACCGGGGCGCTGCTGACCACGCCGACAATTCCACACATAGTTTTATCCGTTCAATGAGCCGAATGGCCTTGAATCATTCAAGGCAAATATTCCACGAAATTTTGGGGCAGCATGGGCTTCAATCCAGTGAGCACCACTTGCAGCCAAACCGGTCCTTGGGCGGTGGCCCACCAGGCCTCACGCGCCACCCCGGTCAACTGCAGCACCACGGTCAAGGCCAGCAACAAGACCACGCCCCGAGCCAAACCGAACAAAGCACCCAAAGTGCGATCCACCGGACGCAAACCGACGGTTTCGACCAGTTTCTTGATCAACCAAGACACGAAGCCTGCGACAAACACAGTAGCCACAAAGACCACGCCAAAAGCGACGGCGTATTGGATCGACTCGGGCGCACCGTGGATCATGGGCAACCAAGCCACCGCATCCACGGCCAGCCACTGCGCCACCACAAATGCAGCCACCCACCCAGCCAAGGACAGAACCTCATACACCAAGCCACGCCAAAGCCCCACCAGCATGGACGCCAGCAAGACACCCAGCAAGACCCAATCGGTGAGGCTGACCGACATGTCAGATCTTCAAGAAAGACACGGGCAAGTCGAGCTTGCGGATTCGAGCGGCTGCTTTGTCGGCTTCTTCTTTGGTCTCAAAAGGGCCCACACGGATGCGGGTGGTGCTTTTACCGTCTTTTTCCACCGCCTGGGTGTAGGTTTTCACACCCGCTTGCTCCAACTTGTTGCGCACATCGCGCACCTTGGCTGCATCACTGAAGGCGCCTACCTGAATGACTACGCGACCAGCGCTGGGCTTGGCTGCTTTGCCCTCCAACAAAGCTTGGGCTTTGTTGCCATCGTCTTTGGGCTTGGCCACTGGCGCAGGCTTTTCGGCTTTGGCCGGCGCTGCTGGCTTGGTTTCTTGTTTAGCAGCCACTGGTTTTTCTGCGGCTTTTTCAGCAGGCGGGCTTTCTTTGGCCGGTTCTGGTTTGGCAGCGGCAATGGCGGCGGGCGGGGTCGAAACCACCACCTCTTCACGGGCATCCAAGCTGGCTTGGGCAGACACGGCCTGTGGCGCAGGCAACAAAGGCATGGCGGGCGCCTGCTCAGAGGGTACAGGGGCAGCACTGGCCAATGGCGGTGTGTTTTGCCGATCAGGGATCACGATGGGGGTGTCCACTGCAACAGGGCGGGGTTGGGTGTCAAACAACAGCGGGAATCCCACCACGGCCACGAGCACCAGCACCACAGCCCCCATCAAACGGTGCCGCGCACGGCGACGGACCACTTCGATGTTTTCATTGGGGCTGGCGCTCACAGCCTCAGCAGAGGCGGCTTGACCAGACATTCGAAACTTAAAAAAGGCCATAACGGGTGCTCACGGGGTGAGGTGTTTGGCTTGCAGACGCGGGGGGCCGTCTTTCAAAACACCGCCCACGGTATAGAAGGAGCCAAAGACAACAATTCTATCAGCCGGGTCTGCCGCATCGATGGCCGCTTGCAGGGCCAAAAGAGGGTCCAGATGGGTACTGGATGCGGTGTCGGTGCGGGTGTTTTGCGCCTGCCAGGCCTGCTGCAAATCGGCCGCTTTAGCCGCACGGGGCAAGGGCAAATCGGTGAAATACCACTTGTCCACCATCGGGTTGACCTTTTGCAGCATGGGCAGCAGGTCCTTATCGGCCATGACACCCAGCACCGCGTGGGTGTTGGGGTAAAAACCCATGGCATCTAAGTTGGCGGCCAGCGCGGCCACCGAATGCGGGTTGTGCGCCACGTCCAGCACCAAAACAGGCTGTCCTGGCACGATCTGGAAGCGCCCGGGCAGCTCCACCATGGCCAAACCGTTGCGCACGGCCTGGGCCGTGACGGGAATGCGCTGGCGCAAGGCGTCGAGCGCGGCCAGAACGCCCGAAGCGTTGATCAGCTGATTAGCCCCGCGCAAAGCCGGGTAGGCCATGCCGCTGTAGCGGCGGTCCCGGCCAGCCCACGCCCACTGCTGTTTGTCACCGGAAAAGTTGAAGTCCCGGCCAAAAAGCCAGACATCTGCCCCTAAGGCGGCGGCATGGTCCAAAACGCTTTGGGGTGGCACCGGGTCGCTCACGATCACCGGACGCCTAGCCCTCATGATGCCGGCCTTTTCAAAACCAATGCTCTCGCGGTCTTTGCCCAAAATGGCGGTGTGGTCGATGTCGATGCTGGTGATCACAGAGCAATCGGCGTCAATGATGTTCACCGCGTCCAGTCGGCCGCCCAAACCCACTTCCAAAATCGCCACATCCAGGTTGGCTTGGGCCATCATGTGCAAAATGGCCAAGGTGCTGAACTCGAAATAAGTGAGGCTGACATCGCCCCTCACCGCTTCCACAGCGGCGAAAGCCTCGGCAAACACCTCGGCCGAAGCCGACTCGCCATGCAAACGGCAGCGTTCTTCAAAGTGCACCAAGTGGGGAGAGGTGTAAACGCCCGTTCGGTAGCCCGCTTGCAGTAGCACCGCCTCGAGCATGGCGCATGTTGACCCCTTGCCGTTGGTACCCGCCACCGTGATCACGGGGCATTCAAAACGCAGGTCCATGCGGTCGGCCACGGTTTTCACACGGTCCAGGCCCATGTCAATGGCCACGGGGTGTAACTGCTCGCACCAGTCGAGCCATTGCTGTAGAGTCTTCATGGCGGCGATTGTCGCCCAGTCCTGTCCCTTTATTTCCCGATTTCACCTATGCACCCGATTGTTTACGGCATCCCCAATTGCGACAACGTCAAAAAAGCCCGGACTTGGCTGGCAGCCCAAGGCCTGGAGGCCCCTTTCCATGATTTCAAGAAACAAGGCGTGCCAGAAGCTGAACTGAACACTTGGCTGGCCGCCGTGGGCTGGGAAACCCTGCTCAACCGCAAAGGCACCACTTGGCGCAAGCTCGACCCAGCGGTGCAAGCGGGTGTGACCGACAGCGCCTCGGCCAAGGCTGTGATGCAAGAACACGCCAGCACCATCAAGCGGCCAGTCATCGCGTGGCCCTCCGGCAAGGTCACGGTGGGCTACACACCAGAACAATGGCCGCTTTGACACACTGGTCACAAATCTTTACTTTTCAAAACGTGTCTGTTGATTCGGTCCGACTTAAACTCTTGCCATCAACTCCAAATTCGCAAAAATCATGAAAACTTGGGTCACCACCAGTGCATTGCTTCTTTCGGCCTTGGCAGCCCAAGCGCAAGAGGTCGGTCAAGTGATCTCGCGCACCCCGGTTTACCAACAAGTGGCCGTGCCACGCCAAACCTGCACCCAAAGCCCTGCGGTGGTTCCAGCCCAAAACTCTGGCGGTGGCGCCATCATCGGTGCGATCGCGGGAGGCCTGATCGGCAGCCAACTGGGCGGACGTGACAGCAAAGGTATTGCCGCCATGGCGGGCGTAATCGGAGGTGCCGTGTTGGGTGACAAGGCCGAGAGCCAAAGCAACAGCCCCCAGCCCACCACCACCTGCACCACACAAACCGTCTACGAAAACCGTTTGACAGGCTACAACGTGGTTTATGAATTTGCGGGCAAGCAATACAACGTGCAACTGCCACAAAATCCGGGCACGACCATTCCCCTTCAAGTCACGCCTATGGTCGATCCACGCTCAGAAACGCCTGCTCAGACTTACTACTCTTCTACCCCTTCTGTGACAGAACCTGCCACCGTGATCACCGAGTCGCGCGTGGTCTACGTGCCCACCCCGGTTTACCGTAACTACCCACCCAGCTACACCAGCATCAACTTGGGCTGGAGTGCCGGGCATCGCCACGTTCAACCTTACCCCCCCGGTTTCAGGCACGGTGCTTGGCGCTAAAGGGTGCGCCCCAAGCGCCCCACCCCGGCCGACTGGCCTAAAATGCGGGCTTGATTTGCCTTCTAGGGCGTCTTCAGACGCCCTTTTTGTTTGATGCGGAAAAAACCGCCACTTAAAAGCCCTAGCCATGACCACCCAAACCATCGACGGCGTCTCCGTCAACACCCAAGCCAATGTTTACTTTGACGGCAAGTGCGTCAGCCACGGCCTGACCTTGGCTGACGGCACCAAGCTGTCGGTCGGCGTGATCCTGCCCGCCACCCTGACCTTCAATACCGGTGCCCCCGAAATCATGGAATGCGTGGGCGGCTCCTGCGAATACAAGCTCGACGGCAGCACCGAATGGGTCAAGTCCAGCGCAGGCGAAGAGTTCAGCATCCCCGGCAACTCCAAGTTCGAAATCCGCGTGACCGAGCCCTACCACTACATCTGCCACTTCGGTTGAACCCGCCGAACGAAACGATATGAGCACCATCCTGCAAAATCTGCCCAAAGGGCAAAAAGTCGGTATCGCCTTCTCGGGCGGCCTGGACACCTCTGCCGCCCTGTTGTGGATGAAGCAAAAGGGCGCCCTGCCCTACGCTTACACCGCCAACCTGGGCCAACCTGACGAGTCGGACTACAACGAGATTCCCCGCAAAGCGATGGAATACGGCGCCGAAAAAGCCCGCCTGGTAGACTGCCGCACCCAGCTGGCCCACGAAGGCATAGCCGCGATCCAGTGCGGCGCTTTTCACATCTCCACAGGCGGCATCACCTACTTCAACACCACCCCGCTGGGCCGGGCCGTGACCGGCACCATGCTGGTGGCCGCCATGAAGGAAGACGACGTCAACATCTGGGGCGACGGCAGCACCTTCAAGGGCAACGACATCGAGCGCTTTTACCGCTACGGTCTGCTGACCAACCCGAGCCTGAAGATCTACAAGCCCTGGCTCGACCAGCTGTTCATCGACGAGCTGGGTGGCCGCGCCGAAATGAGCGCCTTCATGACCGCCAACGGTTTTGGCTACAAGATGAGCGCCGAAAAGGCCTACTCTACCGACAGCAACATGCTGGGTGCGACCCACGAAGCCAAAGACCTGGAAAGCCTGGCCAGCGGCATGAAGATCGTCAACCCCATCATGGGCGTGGCGTTCTGGAAGCCCGAAGTGGAAGTCAAGGCCGAAGAAGTGAGCGTGCGCTTTGAAGAAGGCATGCCAGTGGCTCTGAATGGCGTGGAATACGCCGACCCGGTGGAGCTGTTCCTCAAAGCCAACGAAATCGGTGGCCGCCACGGTCTGGGCATGAGCGATCAGATCGAGAACCGCATCATCGAAGCCAAGAGCCGCGGCATCTACGAAGCCCCCGGCATGGCGTTGTTGCACATCGCTTACGAGCGCTTGGTCACCGGCATCCACAACGAAGACACCATCGAGCAGTACCGCATCAACGGCCTGCGCTTGGGCCGCTTGTTGTACCAAGGCCGCTGGTTTGACCCACAGTCCATCATGCTGAGAGAAACCGCCCAGCGCTGGGTGGCCCGCGCCGTGACCGGCACCGTAACGCTGGAGCTGCGCCGTGGCAACGACTACAGCATCCTGAACACCGACAGCCCTAACCTGACTTACGCCCCAGAGCGTTTGAGCATGGAAAAAGTGGAAGACGCGCCGTTCAGCCCGCTGGACCGCATCGGCCAGCTGACCATGCGCAACCTCGACATCGTCGACACCCGTGCCAAGCTCGGCATCTACGCGCACGCTGGATTGTTGTCGGTGGGTGAAGGCCCGCACATCTACAAGTTGGATGGCAGCGGCAAGAAGTGATTTCTGCCTTGCTCCATAAAAAAACGGCCTGCGGGCCGTTTTTTTATTTCAGCGGTGGCATGTCCACCACCCGCAGGGTGACATGGGCCACCGCACAGGGCCCTTGGCCTTCGACTGGATTGGTTTCTAACTCAACGGCCACCACACAAATGGTGCCACCCACCTGCAGGGTTCGCGCCTTGGCATACAAGGTTTGCCCTTTGGCCGGGGCCAAGAAGTTCACATGCAAATCGACCGTGACCGCGATCTTGCCCGCAGGCAATGCGGTAGTGGCCGCTGCACCCGCTGCATGGTCGGCCAAGCCTGACACCACGCCCCCATGGAAAAAGCCATTGAATTGCAAGAGTTCAGGCTTTTTGGCCAATGACAGCGTCACCTGACCCGACTCTGCGGACACCACCTCCACGCCTGCCGCATGGGTGTAACCCGTGATGGCAGTGACTTTGCGGACAAGTTGTTCTGGTGTCATTGAGGGTGCTCCTGTGAATCCGGAAAACTGTAACCGTCAGAAAGTTTTTGCGCATCAGGAAATCCCTGAACTGTCCATCAGCGTAGCGCCGGGTTGGGGCCTGAGCGGATCGGCCGATTTGGCGAGCGAAGCGAGTTATGAGGCGGACCGCTCAGGCCACAACCCGGTGCGGAACAAAACCACGAACCCAGAACTTCAAATCACAACAGGCTCGGGCTCCAACCGAATCCCAAACCGCTCGTACACACTGGTCTGAATCGCCTTGGCCAAAGTCATCATTTCGCCCCCGGTACAAGGGTTCTCGCGCCCACCCCGGTTCACCAGCACCAGCGCCTGCTTTTCATAGACACCCGCATGGCCCACGGTCTTGCCTTTCCAGCCGCAGGCGTCGATCAGCCAACCCGCCGCCAGCTTGATGCTGCCGTCGGGCATGGGGTAGTGCACCACCTTGGGGTCGCGGGCGATGATGTCGGCGCACTGTTCAGGGGTGACTGTGGGGTTTTTGAAAAAGCTGCCCGCGTTGCCGATCACAGCAGGGTCAGGCAATTTGGCACGGCGGATCGCCACCACCCAGTCAAAAATCTGCCGGGCATCGGGGCTTTGGATGCCCGTCTCGGCCATCTTGCGCTCTAGGTCCAGGTAGCCCAACTCTGGCTTCCAGCGCTTGGGCAGCGCAAAGCGCACCCGCAAAATCACCGCCCTGCCCGCCAAGCCCAGGCCATCCGGGCCGCCGGAGCCAACGGAGGCGTGTTTGAACACCGAGTCGCGGTAGCTGAAGCCGCACTGCGCGGCGATCAGGCTGAACAACTCTCCGGTGAACATGTCCATCGCGTCGAGTGAATCGAAGCGGTCTTGCAACTCCACCCCATAGGCCCCAATGTTCTGGACAGGGGAGGCACCCACGGTGCCGGGGATCAGGGCCATGTTTTCCAGACCCGGGTAACCGTTGTCCAGCGTCCACTCGACCAAGGTGTGCCAGTCCTCACCAGCGCCAGCCTCTATCACCCAGTGTTTGTCCGTTTCTGACGCCAAACGCATGCCCGGCACCTCGACTTTGAGAACCAGCGCCTTGACGTCGCCCGTCAAAACGATGTTGCTGCCGCCGCCCAGAACTTGCCGGGGCAAAGTGGCCAAAGCGGGGTCGGCCAGCACCGCCAAAAGGTCGGCTTCGGAGCGCACCCGCACCAAAGCCTGGGCTTTGGCGGCGATGCCGAACGTGTTGTACGGCTGCAGGGGGACATTTTTCTCCAGGTTCATGGGAGAATTGTCGCATTCTCAACCTCGGATATTTCCTGCCATGCCCTCGTTTGATACCGTTTGCGAACCCAATATGGCCGAAGTGCGCAACGCCGTTGACACTTCAGCCAAAGAAATCGGCACCCGCTTTGACTTCAAAGGCACATCGGCCAAGATCGAGCTCAAAGACAAAGAGATCACGATGTTCGGCGATGCCGAGTTTCAACTCACACAAGTCGAAGACATCCTGCGCAACAAACTCACCAAGCGCAGTGTGGACGTGCGGTTTTTGGACATTGGCAAAGTCGAGAAAATCGGCGGCGACAAAGTCAAGCAAGTGATCAAGGTCAAAAACGGCATCGAGACCGAAGATGCCAAGAAAATCACCAAACTTATCAAAGAGAGCAAGATCAAAGTGCAAGCGTCCATCCAGGGCGATGCGGTGCGTGTGACCGGTGCCAAGCGCGACGACTTGCAAGAAGCCATGGCGCTGCTGCGCAAGGACATGACCGAGTTGCCGCTGTCCTTCGACAACTTCAGGGATTAAAACGCTCTGAATTCAGGCCTTGGGTGTGGGCTGATCCAAAAAGCCCTCTGAGCGCAAAGTGACCACCAAGGTGTCACGCCATCCGCCCGGTTGCTCGGGCTGGATAGGCGTGGTCTCGTGGATCACACGGGTATCGTCCAGCAGCAGCACGGACCAAGGCTCGGTCAAGGTGAAGCGCTGACCGCGCGGGCTATCCATGTCAAACACCCGCGTTTCGCCGCCTTTGATGCCGTGGCGGCCCACCAAAAACACGGCCACCCAATTCACGCCATCGCGGTGCGCACCCTCGGGTGTGGGGCGGCCAATGCCGTCGGTTGTGTCGATGCGGAACTGGTGCGCTTCGGTGAACCAGGTCTGATCGCCCTGCGCTTTGGAAGCCACTCGGGCCAACCAGCACAGCAATTGCGACCAAGCGGCTTGCTGCACCACCTCGGTGGCCATGGGCTCAAACCAGCGCTGCATGCCGCCATGCAAGGCGTTGTACGACAGGGGCTGCCAATGGGCGCGGTGGGGCATGGCCAGGGCCAGGTCGCCTGTGACCTCAAAGCTGGCATGACGACGACGGCGGTAACGACCACCGTCTTTCAAGTACTGGTCAGGCGGCAAATCATGCCAACTGGGCTCCAGCGCCTTCAACGCATCGAGCTGTATGCCCGCCAAAGCGCAAACGCTGGCAGCGCCCAAGACTGCAAACCCTTGGTCCGCCAGCGTGGCGTTCAGCAGGTCGGGTGATGTCAGTGGGGGCTGCAGCATTTGTTGGGGCATGAAGAGTCTCAGTATCAAGCGTAGCGTTGGCTGGCCAGCTTGGCGCCTTCAGCCAAGGCTTTGAGCTTGGCCTCGGCCACTGCACGGCTCATGGGAGCCAAGCCGCAGTTGGTGCAAGCGATCAGGCGGTTCTTGGGCACAAACTGAAGCGCACGACCAATGGTGTCCGCGATTTCTTCGGCGGTTTCGATGGCCGGGTTGGCCACGTCGATCACGCCGACCATCACGTCTTTGCCTTCCAGCAGTTTCATCATTTCCATGGGCACATGCGAGTGCATGCACTCGAGGCTCACTTGCTGGATGCTGCTCTTGGCCAAGGCTGGGAACACCTTTTCATACTGACGCCACTCGTGGCCCAGCGTCTCTTTCCATTTGTTGTTGGCTTCGATGCCGTAGCCATAACAAATGTGCACGGCCGTGGTGCAGGTCAGGCCCCGTGCAGCCACCTCCAGCGCCTTCACGCCCCAATCGGCTGCGTCATCCATGTAGACGTTGAAAGCGGGCTCGTCGAACTGGATGATGTCCACGCCATCGGCTTGCAGCGCCAGCGCTTCTTGGTTGAGCAGCTCGGCAAAGGCCATGGCCATCTTGACCTTGTCACCGTAAAAACGGTCGGCCACGGTGTCCACGATGGTCATGGGGCCAGGCAAGGTGAATTTGAGTTTCTTCTTGGTATGGGCACGGGCCAGCTGGGCCTCAAAAGCGTGTACGCGGCCCTTCAGGCGCAGCGGCGCAATGACTTGCGGCACCTGCGCGTCGTAGCGGTTGTTGCGGATACCCATGGTGACTTTGTTCACAAAGTCGATGCCCTCGACCTGCTCCACGAAGCCGTGCACAAAGTGCTGGCGAGCCTGCTCGCCGTCGCCGATCACGTCCAGACCTGCGTCTTCCTGCGCCTTGATCCACAGCAGAGTGGCGTCCGCTTTGGCTTGCTGCAGCTCAGGGCCTTGGGTGGTCCACTGGGGCCAGAGTTTTTCGGTCTCGGCCAGCCAAGCGGGTTTGGGCAAGCTGCCAGCGATCGCAGTGGTAAACATCGGGATTTCCTTGGGTGAAAAAAACAAAGTCAGGAGTGTGCCGCAAGTCCAAATTCTTGGGCCAGCAATTCATAAGATCGGCATTGTGCAGCAGGGTCATGCGTCCAAGTGATGACGACGAGTTCCTCCACCTCCAAGCGCGCCGCCAGTTGGCGGAGCTTGCGGCCCACCGTGGCGGCCGAACCGATCAAGGCTCCCTCACGCAGGCGCTGCAGCGCAAACTGCTCAGCGGGGCTGTAGTCTCGGGCCGCTTCTTCGGGCGGCAAGAGTGCCCCGATGCGGCCCAAATTGCGGTCCATCTTCCAACGGGCGCGGCTTTCAAACAGGCGCAGCGCTTCTTCGTCGGTGTCGGCAGCCAGCGCCCAGACACACAAAGCGGCCGTTGGTTTGGCCAACCCAGCACTCGGACGGAAACTCTCGCGGTAAATTTGCAAGGCCTCGTCAGCACCCTGCCCGTCGGTGATGAAATAGGCAAACGCATAGGGCAGGCCCAAATGCGCTGCAAGCTGAGCGCCATAGTCCGAACTGCCCAACATCCAAACGTTTGGCGAGGTCTCCGACTGGGGGTAGGCAAACACGTTGTGGCCCGGATGACCGGGCGGCAAGTTGTGACCAGCCACCCAGGCTTGCAGTTCCATGACCTGCTGAGGAAACCGCTCAGAGGCGCTGCGGTCAGGGTTGAGCAGTTGAGCCGTGCGCCCATCACTGCCGGGGGCACGGCCGACACCCAGATCGATGCGGCCAGGGGCCAGCGCATCCAGCACCCGAAACTGCTCGGCCACTTTCAAAGCGGCGTAGTGCGGCAACATGACGCCCGCACTGCCGATGCGGATGCGTTGTGTCCGGGCTGCAATCGCGGCCATCAATACTTCGGGGGCGCTGCCCACGATGCTGGGGTGGCTGTGGTGCTCGCTCACCCAAAAACGGTGGTAGCCCCAAGCCTCGGCCTTTTGTGCCAGGCCCAGGGTTTGACGGATGGTGGCGTCCTGACCACGCCCGTTGGCCGCGGCGGATTGGTCAAGGACAGAAAGTTTCAGGCTCATGGGCTTTTGGTTTCGGTGCTCAAAGTGGCCATTTCGGCCTCTTGCAATGCTCGCCACATGACTTTGCCGCTGCCACTCTTGGGCAACGCATCCACAAAACTCACAGCGCGGGGCATTTTGTAAACCGCCATGTTCTCACGGCACCAGTCAATGATGTCTTGCTCGCTCACAAGCCCTTGCTGGCCCTGGCGCAAGACCACCACGGCTTTGACCGACTCCCCCCGATAGGCATCGCGCGTCGCGATGATGCAAGCCTCTTGGATGGCGGGGTGGCGGAACATGAGTGCTTCGACCTCGGCAGGCCAGACCTTGAAGCCGCTGGCATTGATCATGCGTTTGAGTCGGTCGGTCATGAAGAAGTAACCCGCTTCGTCGACACGCCCCATGTCACCCGAGCGGAAAAACCGAAAGCCATCTCGTTCAAAAAAGGCGTCCGCCGTGGCATCGGGGCGTTTCCAATAGCCCTTGAAGACCTGCGGCCCACTGATCACGATTTCGCCCGATTCGCCTGGCGGCAATTCGACCAAGGTCTCGGGGTCCACGATGCGCGACTCGACACTCATGAAGGGTATGCCCAAACACTGCTTCTTGGGCGCATCGGGTGGGTTGGTGTGCGATGGGGCCGCCGTCTCCGTCAAGCCATAACCCTCCACGTAACGCAGTCCAAACTGGTCCAACAAGCGCTGGGCTACAGCTTCGGGCATGGCAGCACCACCGCCGCCAATGTAGACCAAGCTGTTGAGGTCATAGCGGTCCATGTTCGGGCTGCCCAGCAAATCGATCACCATGGTGGGGATGTTGGTCCAGTGGGTCACCTTCCATTTGGAGATCAAATGCCCCGCCACATCGCGGTCCCAGCGGGGCATGATCACCAAACTGGCCCCCAACAAAATGCTGGTGTGCATCACGCTGACCATGCCGGTGATGTGGAACATTGGGACCACGCAGAGCGTGACGTTCTCCGGCGTGCCGTTGCCCCACAAGCCGCTGGCCATGGCGTTGTGCATGAGGGTGCCGTGGGTGTGCATGCACCCCTTTGGCAAGCCCGTGGTACCACTGGTGTAAGGCAGCACAGCCAAGTCATCGGGTTTGGCTTGCGGTGGCGGCAAGTCTGCGGCAGGGGCGGCCATCAAATCGGACCACGCATGCACTTGACCCGAGGACAAAGTTGGCAACTCGCGCACAGGCAGCAACCAGGGACGCCATGCCTCCGGCATGTCTTCGGGTCCGACCTTCTGGCCGTCAAACACATCGGTGAACTGCGTTACCACCAAGTGCTTCAGACGGTGCTCAGGCGGCAGGGCAGCACTGGCCTGCGCCAGCTCCGGGGCCAAGTCGGCGGTGGTCACGGCGGCCCGCGTATCGGGATCGGTGATGTAGTGCTTGAGCTCTTCAGCCCGGTTCATCGGGTTGACGGGCACCACCACCGCATCGATACGCAAGATAGCAAAGTGTGTGATCACCAACTGGGGGCAGTTTTGCATGTCGAGCACCACGCGGTCTCCGGCCTGCACGCCCAAAGCTTTGAGTTGCCCTGCCAGTTGCTCAGCATGGGCCATCAACTCCCGGTAAGTCCAGACCCGACCCATGAACACCAAGGCCGCTTTTTCAGGGTAACGCAAGGCACTGACGGCCAAGTTCATCCAAAGTGAGGTGGCTGGCGGGGTGATCTTGGCAGGCAAGCGTACGGGCCAAACAGCGGCATGGGCGGGCATCGACAGTCTCCAAGTGTGGTTTGAATCCATGTTAAGCCCCCCGCGGTATGGCTTCACTTCTCACTTTGTCACAGGGGAGACGCGCAACCTGCCCAATCCCTCAGCGCTGCGGCTCAAAAACCCAATGCCCTACCCCGCATGTCCGCATCCCAATCAAATAATTTCAGTATTTAAGTATTTTTAAGAACCCATAAAGATTGTTTTTTATACTTTTATTACTAAAATAAATACCATGCAAACAAACACCACACCTGACACCCCTGAAGACTACTGCGGCACCACCTATGCAGCCAAGCTGCTCGGGTTGTCTGTCGGTACGATCCAGACCTTGGTCGAAAAAAACGAGCTGCAAGCTTGGAAAACGCAAGGAGGTCATCGAAGAATTTCGATGCCCTCGATCCGCGAATACCAACGCAAGCACAACATGCTGACCATCCAAAGCGAACCGCGTGACACCCGCTTGCGCGTCTTGCTGGTGGAAGACGACGCTGTCACACGTGAAATGCTGCGCGGTTACTGCAACCGCTCCACCATGCCCGTGGATTGCACCGCGATGTCATCGGGTCTGGAGGCATTGATCGACATCTCCAGCATCAAGCCTGACGTGCTGATCACCGACCTGGACATGCCAGGCGTGGACGGTTTCGAATTGCTGCGCACCCTGCGCCAAAACCCGCAATTCAACCGCATGACCACTTTGGTGTTGTCGGCGCTGACTTCGGAGGAAATTGAAAGCCGCGGCGGCTTGCCAGAGGGCAGCATCTTCATGGCCAAACCCATCAACATGGATTGGTTCAACGGCTTTTTCACGGCTTTCCTGGCAAGTCGCTATGCCGACACCCATGCCAACGATGCCATGCAAATAGCATGAGTTCTTGACACGTCCGCCCACTGACACAGCGGGTGAGAACGGGCCCCATCGGGAAGTCATTCTCGGTGGGGCCCTCTTTTTTCCAGCTGGGCTTTATATACTGGGCACCCACATGATGGCGAACCCGAGCGCTCGCATTGTTTTGAGTCCCTATTGAAGATCGCCCATGGAAATCAAAGTCAACTTTCTGGACAAACTCCGTCTGGAAGCCAAATTCGATGACTTCACCGTCGTTGCCGATCAGCCCATCCGCTACAAAGGTGATGGCTCGGCCCCTGGCCCCTTCGACTATTTTTTGGCCTCGTCAGCGCTGTGCGCCGCGTATTTTGTGAAGTTGTATTGCGACACCCGCAAGATTTCCACGGAAAACATCCGACTCTCGCAAAACAACATCGTTGACCCCGAGAACCGCTACCAGCAGATCTTCAGGATTCAGGTGGAATTGCCAGCGGACATCCAAGAGGTGGATCGCAGAGGCATTTTGAATTCGATTGAGCGCTGCACCGTCAAAAAAGTCGTGCAAGAGGGCCCCGAGTTTGTCATCGAAGAAGTTGACAACCTGGATGCCGATGCACAGTCATTGCTGACCCTCAAGCCCAGCACAGACAGCCACACTTTCATCCTCGGCAAAGACCTGCCCTTGGAGCAAACCATCGCCAACATGTCCGGCATCTTGGCTGACTTGGGCATCAAGATTGAAATTGCCTCTTGGCGCAACATCATTCCCAATGTGTGGTCTTTGCACATCCGCGATGCGCACTCGCCCATGTGCTTCACCAACGGCAAGGGATCGACCAAAGAAAGCGCCTTGGCCTCTGCGCTGGGCGAATACATCGAGCGCATCAACAACAACCATTTTTATGCGGGCGCATTCTGGGGCGAGGACATTGCCAACGCGCCGTTTGTTCACTACCCCAACGAACGCTGGTTCAAGCCGGGCAAAAAAGATGCACTGCCCAAAGACATTCTGGACGCCTATTGCCTAGGCATTTATAACCCCGATGGCGAGCTGCGCGGCTCACACCTGATCGACACCAACTCTGGCAATGCCGAGCGGGGCATCTGTTCATTGCCTTATGTGCGCCGCTCGGATGGCCAAGTCGTTTACTTTCCATCCAACCTGGTTGAAAACCTGTTT
This sequence comes from Limnohabitans sp., assembly GCF_034680285.1. Classification (GTDB taxonomy): domain Bacteria; phylum Pseudomonadota; class Gammaproteobacteria; order Burkholderiales; family Burkholderiaceae_C; genus Limnohabitans_A. The sequence goes on along the minus strand of NZ_JAXITC010000020.1, from coordinate 18,788 downwards.
GTCAGCAACGGCATGAGCGCAGGCAACACCTTGGCCGAAGCACAAGTGCAGTGCCTGTCCGAGATTTTTGAGCGTGCCGTCAAGCGCGAAATCTTGGAGGGCGAAATTTGTTTGCCCGATGTTCCGCCAGATGTGCTGGCCCAATACCCCAGCATCCTGGCGGGTATTCAAGGCTTAGAAGAACAGGGCTTTCCTGTGTTGGTGAAAGATGCGTCCTTGGGCGGCACCTACCCCGTGATGTGCGTCACCTTGATGAATCCGCGCACAGGCGGCGTGTTTGCCTCATTCGGCGCACACCCCCGCCTTGAAGTAGCACTGGAACGCAGCTTGACCGAGCTGCTGCAAGGCCGCAGCTTTGAAGGCTTGAACGATTTACCGCCCCCCACTTTTGAGAGCAATGCCGTCACCGAACCCAACAACTTTGTGGAGCACTTCATTGACTCCAGCGGCATCGTGTCATGGCGTTTTTTCAGCGCCAAAGCCGATTTCGAATTTGTAGAATGGGATTTTTCTGCCCAAGGCGACAACGCCAATGCCGAAGAAGCAGCGACCTTGTTCGGCATTCTTGAAAACCTGGGCAAAGTGGCTTACACCGCGGTTTATGACCAGCTGGGTGCCATCGCCTGCCGAATTTTGGTTCCGGGCTATTCCGAGGTTTACCCGGTTGAAGATTTGATTTGGGACAACACCAACAAAGCGCTGCTGTTCCGCGAAGACATCCTCAACCTGCACCGCTTGGACGATGCCAGCTTGTCAGCGTTGTTAGACCGCCTAGAGAACAACGAGCTCGATGAGTACCTGGACATTGCCACCTTGATCGGCATCGAGTTTGATGAAAACACCGTGTGGGGTCAGCTGACGGTGCTGGAGTTGAAGCTCTTGATTCACCTGGCCTTGAAGCAATTTGAAGAGGCCCAAGACCTGGTGGGCGCCTTCTTGCAATACAACGACAACACCGTTGAGCGCAAATTGTTTTACCAGGCCCTGAACGTGGTGCTGGAAGTGCAACTCGATCCAGACCTCGACCTGGAAAACTACGAGCACAACTTCCGCCGAATGTTTGGCAACGACCGCCTGGACGCGGTCATCGGCTCCGTCAACGGCACCGTGCGCTTCTTTGGACTCACGCCCACCAGCATGAAGCTCGAAGGCCTGGACAGACACCACCGCTTGATGGACAGCTACAAGAAGCTGCATGCTGGGCGTGCCCGTCAAGCGTGAGAGCCTGAACAAGCGACATCTCGCGCTTGCAATTGAAACAAGAAAAAAGGCCAACCGGTGACGGTTGGCCTTTTCAGGTTTGGTGGTGTATGGTTCACCACTCATGAACATTCTATTCGCACTCAAACGTGAAAGCGAGTGCTAGAGCGTGAATGCGAGGAAGAGATTTTGATCGGACCACGGATCGGATCGGATCAAAGCTCGGCAGTGATAACCCTGAAGGCGCTGTCACCTCTTTTGAACCCAGGGCGTGGGCTATCGAAAGACCGTGGCAACTCAGACAAGCCGAGAATTTCATCGACGTGGAACATTTTCCACCCAATGTACTCCCCGGATTCACTTCCACCACCAACTTGGAATGCTCGCAGTGCTTTGTGTCCCTTGGAATCAATTCCGCAGGTGTGCGGCTCAACCGTGCGAGAAAAACCATCGTAGGTAAACGCCAACAGATGGCGATTTTGAATTGCTCTTTCAAGAATCATTTTGAAATCCTCAAAATAAAATTCATAGTTCTGCGAAATGCACATCAAAAAGTGATGGGCTGTCTCAACTTTGATCCAACGGAACACCAGACCGCCACAGCGCGGTGTGCAAGACATGCAGCATGCGGTTCGTGCCAGGCTTGATGAGTCGCTGGGAGTTACGCTTACTCAACTGATTGATGCCCGACTGGAACAAAGCGATGCATGTGTGATGCGGGTGCTGGGCTGAAGCGTAGACTATCCCATTCAAATTCATGGCTCTGCAGTCGGTAGCCAGTTCCTGAGTTTGTGCCACGCGAAGCGACTGCAGCACAGGGTATGGCTCAGCCAAACCACGCAAATCGGCAAGACGTAAGGGACCAGTAGTCACAAATTCGACCAGACATCTTCGACGCAATTCCGACAAGCTTCTGCTTACCGTATCTCGCCTAAGCAGTGTCTCGTACAGCGCCGTCTCCGGGCTGTCGGCCAAATAAGCAACGGGCTCATCCGGTAAGCAATAGCGGCCATACATCAAGCCGACTGGCGGCATGGCCACTCCATTCATTTGCACGCTCGTGGTTCGTGACCGAATCAGTTGAATACGGTGAAAAATGTAGGGGGCAGCAAGTTCAATAATAGTTGGGTTGAGGTCTTTGAATTTCATGGGCAGTCAAGCTCAATGCCCTTCTGCTGTTGCCAGGTCAACAATGCATTGGCCAGACACGCCCTGCTCCAGGGCAATGCGTGGCGCCAGTCCGTCAAGTGCTTCGTGCGGTGTTTCCAAAAACGACAGCATTTGCCACCCATCGGTGGTGCCCAACGCTTCGGACAGTGACTGAATCACTGGGAAAACATAGGGCTCAAACTGCCATTTCGGCATCTTGAAACCACGACGCAAATGCGCAACACCAATGCTACGGCCACTCTTGATCCAAGAGTTGATCGTGACACGAGTCGTCCCGCTTAGTTCAGCGGCTTCATCGGTAGTAATCATGTCCGAAGCATTGATTCGTTGACGTCTGTAATCCGCACCACGGCTCAGCAACGCAGCAGTCTGCGCCTCAGTGGCATACGGGTCTGCTGTGCTGGTGCGACGTGTGCTGAAGGAGTCAAAGGCAACAGAAAAAGGGGAAGTTAATGTGTTCATGGCGATTGAGTCTTAGACACCCACTTAAGGTGCGTTGCGCATATCGGGTTTGCTGCTACCGAAAAAACCTTGCAGCCTCGATTGGCCTTGCAGTGGGACCAAGTGAATTGGGCGATCAAGGCATGCTGCACGATCGCCGGACCGGGCACCGAGCTTGGATGGCTTGAGTGCGCGCCAAAAGCCGTGAAGCCATCCACTGCAAATGCTTCGAGCAAATGCATAGACACCATGGACCGCCATGAACGCCCTCATCATGGCGTGGGCAATTTTGTTGGGCTCAAACGGCACCACTGCGGCGTTGCGGCGAATGATTTGGTAATGGGCCAGTGCTTGGATCTCTCCTGCAGGCTCCGAAAAGGATGTTTCTTTCCAAGTCAACATGTGTGCTTCTCCAGCTCACGAGGTGCTCTATTGCAACTCACAGGGAATATTTTGGATCATTACGATTGATTTGTCAAGTTCGTAAAGTTGGAAAACTCCATCTTTTTTGCAGTGCATCAGATTCGGCACTCAGAGGTAAGTCTATGCAAGCCCAATGGTGTCTGCTTTGCACACATTTACATCGGCACACTTCACCGACTCAAGTTCAAATCCGACCTGGGGAATTGAACTCTCATCCACACAAGGGCTGCCTCAGATCGAACATCGGCACCCTTAGTTGATAGTCATCTTGGCAGCGGTTGCCGCCAGTGGTATCCCCTCCACTAATGCACGGTCTGGACTGCGCAGCTGTCTTCCGTGCCCCGTTGACACGCAAACCCCAAAGGTCGACTTCAAAGAACGGCAGTCTCTGGTGCCTTGACTGCCGGTTTTCCTACGACTCCGAAAGGACGCTGGAAAGCCGCCCAGGTCGACCTAGATTGCCTCCGCGACGACCCGAAACCTGGCATTCACCGCGCGAGCGTTGGACTCCACGCTGAATAGCAGGGTCCGCAATTGCTTGGCGCCGACGGTGACGCTCTGCGGGAGTTCCTGCGGCCATGCCGGAAGAAAGTCGCTGCGCCGCACGTGCGGCTGAACAATGATGACCTCGCAGTCGTAGTCCGTGCCGAGCTGTTCGAGCGCGGCCTTGAAGGCGGCAGCGTCTGGCATCGGCTGAAGCCCGATCGCCCAAGGCTGATCCCAGATCCGCTCAGTGCCGTTATCCGCCAGCCGCTTCTCAATCCGGACCAATAGTTGCTTGGCGTCGAACGCGCGCAGGTTCTTAACCGCCTGCGAAGCGACCAGTTCGTAAGGCCCAGGCACCGACCGGCGGGTCAGCTCCGCACTGCCTGCGCCCTTGGCATGGAACAGGGTCAGCCGCTTTGGTGTGGAGCCGATGTCTAGATGCACAAAATCCGCAACCTCGCTGGAGCCGTCGTCGCAGTAAAGCCAGCATTGGCCCTGTGAGGGCTGCGCGAGATTCAAGAGGCCAAGCCCTTCCTTGAAGATCCACTTGAACAGGCTCACATCCTCTTGGCTCGTCATGTCCTGGATGGGTGCCGGAATGCCCTTGCCGAGCATCGGCTTCTCCTGAGTTACGAGGTAGTTGGTGAAATCGAGGAATACGAAATTGCCAAACGGAGCATCCTGAATCCGCACCTGCGATACGGATCCACTAGCGATTGTGTGCCCGCTGTTGTAGTAGGCCCGCAGGAGGGACGGCGATTCCATGACGGCGGTGGCCCAATCGTCGAAAGGCGCTGGCGGCAGGGGATCAATCACGTACACCACGCGGTTACTGTCGCTGGCTAGATCTGGCACGACGTCGATCGTCGCGCTGGTCGCCGAGGCGGCGTCAGTGACCCTGGCTGTGAACGACCAGCTGGCCTTGCCTACGGCCGCCCCTGGCTGATCCAACTGAACGTCGAAGGCATTCACCAGCTCTTGCGCCTTACGCCTGCCACTTGCACCATCCAGCGTATCCGGATCTACATGCGCGATGAAATAGCAGTCAGCGGTGTCGTCCATCGAAGTGATCCAACGCGCAAGACTGCTATGTACGGGAAGGTCGTCGGGCGGCGAGGCCGCGATCGCGGCGCGAACCGCATCCAGCAACTTAATCGAGCGAGCTTCGAAGGACCGCATGGTGTCATTCGGCCCCGTCCAGACGGAGGAGTTGCGCAGGCTTACGCCCCCTTCGCTCGATCGCACCGCCCCGGCGAGGAAGCTCGAATCGTTCAACGGGTCAATCGCCTCGGCCAGGCTTGAACCGGACAAGATCTTGGAGCTGGGCTTGATCGCCGTATCGCGGTGGATGCCGGCGAGCCACAGGGTCCTCATGGCAAATCTCTCAACCATCGCCTTCACCAGCACTGCTTGCGACACCGCTTCCCATCCATCGAAGAAGTCATGCTGCAGATGGAGAAGCAGCGCGGCACGATGCTCCGCGTCCGTCGACGTTAGCAACATCAGTCCGTCCGCGGTGATAGTCACTACGAGGAGATGGTTGAGCTTGTCCATGGCTTGGCCCGACAGCCAGGTCACGGGGCGTTCCTCGACATAGTGACAGGCCGCGTTGTCCAACCCGGGTTGGCTTTGCCAGGAAGGTAACAACTCGTAGTCGACGATACGGCCGTCCACCTTGACTTTGCCAGTGACCGCGCGAGGCTGCGCCGCGATGCCGCCGATGACGGTCAGCGCCTTCATCAACACGCCATCGATCTCGGCTTCCCGCAGTCTGTGATTCGGTATCGGCGTCAGCCGCCGGGCAATGATGTGGCTACTGTACGGCGACAGGTCGTGCGGAGTCAGTTGCGGAGATTGGGTTGGCACGTGAGCTCCCTAATTTGCGATTTCTTCTGCGGCACACATGTCGCGCCGCCACAATTTGGAGTCGCGGCTTGAAATTTTTGCACCTTTATTCCAAACAGCTTCGACAGTAGTGTTGGCGAACTGCATGCCTGCGATATCAGCATTACGATTTCTTGCCATTTTTCGCCTTCAAGGATTGGGTTGGTTCAATTTCCGTTTCTGGTACCTGTCAAACTTTTCGTTAAGCACAAAAACATATTCACAGATCGCTAGCGCGAAATCCAAGAGGTCATGCGCATCCTCCCGGATTACCTTTTCGGTAGTAGCATGGGCACCTAAATTTCGGCTTAGGCGCAGTGCTTCGCCCCAGTTGTAAATTCGTTCATCAATAACGCCATCGTTCTTGAGCTTTTGAAGACCGGTTTGAAGATTTCGAATTTTTGGATCATGGTGTTGGCACACGCCTTCAATCGCTCGACCACACATAACGGCACAGGCGCTATAAGCCTTTGCTTTGAAGCAAACCTTGGCTTCGATCAGTGAATTACGAGCAATTTCAGGAATGCCCCAATCAAGATTGGTTTCTGGCTCAGGCCAGAGCCTACCTGGGGTGTCCCACTCGTATTCGTTTTCGCCTACCTGCAGTGATTCCGTTATGCCGAGTAAAGGGTTATGGCAGACCTTACACTCCAATAGAACCACCTTAGTAGGAGGCCCGCCAAATTCGACATCTTCCTGAATTTCGCCGCGCACAAGGCATTCAACACGGGAGTCACAGTGAGGGCATTCGATGATCATTAAGCCATTACATCACTTGAAAAATTTTCATACAACTACTTAAATTGATAGGTTTTGACGCCGACCGGTGGTCAATATTGAATCGGCGCCAACATCCCGATCAACTGGAGCGTCAATTTCAGCAGGGTGAGCCAGACCAAGCATGGGTCACAGATATTACCTACATCCGCATGCACGAGGGCTGGTTGTATTTGGATGCTGTGCTGGACTTACATTCGCGTGCAGTTGCTGGATGGAGCATGGGCGCTCACATGCAGACGAGCTTGGTACTGTGCGCATGACGATGGCGGTTTGGCGCAGGAAGCCAAAGGATTCGGTAATCATCCATTCAGATCAAGGCAGTCAATTTGGCAGTGACGAATTCAATCGCTGGTGCAAAGACAACCGGTTGAGCTCGAGTATGAGCCGCTGGGGTAACTTTTGGGATAACGCGGTGGCTTAATCGCCCCTCAGTAGTCACCCCTGCAAAATTCATTTCAAGCCATCGCCCAGCGCTGATCTGAGTTTTGCAGTCGGTTGAGGCCGAAGATTTTTGCCAATTTCTCAAACAAGCCCGTCAGACCGCTCACCTGCAGCAGGCACAACAAAAGGCCCAGGCCTTTTTTGACGATCATCCGCAGCAACCAGCGGATGTTGTAGCCCGCCGCGCACAGCACCGCGTGCAGTGCATCGCCCTCTGATCCTTTGAGGTGACAGCGGTCCATACGGTGATCAGCTTTGAGGTGCCCGATGATCGGCTCGATCGCTTGGCGTCGTTTGAGCAGCCTGCGCTCTTCATCGGTGAGCCGCTTGTCCTTGCCACGGTGTTTGATCTCGATGTCCGGGTTGTCCTTGTCCACACCCCGGTAACCCAGGTCGGCATACACCACCTCGGGCTTGACGCCCAAGCATTGCATCAGGATGGCGCTTTGCTCAATTTGCTCATCCATCGTGTGCCCGTCATACGGGTTACCGGGAAAGCTCCTGGCTCCCACGATCAGATTGCCCTTGAGCGTCTTGGCCAGGCCCACCTTCACACCGAACTCGTACGGATTGCGGCTCTTGCCTTTTGAGATGCACTCCACCTCGGGCGCATGCCAGCTGTAGAGCTTGGCGCGGTTGTCCACCGCTTTGCGGCTGCCGGTCTGCGTGACCAGACGCTTGGCCTTGCCTAAGGTCTGGCCCAATGTTTCCTGCACGGCTTGGCTGAGCGTGGTCATCTTGCGACCCACCTCGCGCTGCAGCCTGCCAACGATGGTGCGTTGGCGTTTGATGACTTTGCGCATGCGCTTGAACTGCCGGGCATGGGCGTAGCGCCCAGCCTTGTAGCCCAGCAGTTGGCCTTCTTTGGCGTAGGTTTGCTTGAGCTCGATGCCATTGGCTTTGGCCGCCTCCACTACCTTGGACCTGGCCGTCTCCAGCAGCTTGCTGTCGGTGGGGTGCGCCACCGCCTTCTCTTGCACCGTGGAATCCACGATCACACGAGTCAATTCTTTCTTGGCGATCAGCTTGAGCGTGACGGCCACCTCCATGGTGCGGGCCAGCAGCTCTTCCACGCCTTCTTCGCCCAAAGCTTTACGGAATCGCCCCAGTTGTGTCGGGTCACACGGCCACTGGTGCTCAAAATACTCGTTGCCAGAAAAGTACTGCCAAGTGGGGGTCTCGCCCCAGCGTTGAATTACGTCTTCGTCGCTCTCATTGAACGCATGCTTGAGGTACAGCAGGGCCACCATCAGACGGGTGGGCAAACGAGGACGCCCGGCATTGGAGAGGCCGCCACCGGCAACAGCCGCGACCGGGCCAAATAGGTCAAAGTCTTCGATCTTCTTGCCAGACTTGACCTGACGTGCCCAGCGCTGCGCAAGGGAAGCTTCGATTTCTTGCCAAGGCATACGGTTGGCCAGCACCGCCAGCGGGTGGCGCAAATCGATCATCTGATCCAGGCGGTTGCGAAAAAAGTCATCGGTCATGGCGCTGCTTTCAAAAACTCCCAGAAAACAGGTTCCATTGAATATCTATTTGAGAGTTCTGACCATCCGGATTCACCCCACATCACAAGCATTCATGCGGGTTGGAGGGGTTTTGCAGGGGGGACTCAGTAGTTTAAAGATCCAACAGATCAAAAAGCGGAATTACCAAACAAGGGCTGAAGCCAAGTCAGAAATCTTTGATTACATCGAGGGTTCTACAATCGAGTAGGACGCCACAAGCATCTCGATCAACTCAGCCCCAATGAGTTCGCGTCAGCGACAAACTTCGCTATGGAAAGTGTCTACAGGCTTGGCGGAATGCCACCATCCATGATTTGACTAGTGTTGACTCGAAGTACTCCGGCACTGGGCTGTATGTAATATTGACCGATTACCAGATGGCCGAAAACAGCTACTCGCTCGTCGTCGGGCTGAGGGCCGTCTAGACAAGACCGGCCAGCAATAGAGACGCAACCACCGGCAACGGACGGGACCGGGACAAATAAATCCAAGTCTTCGATCATCTTGCTAGCCTTGACCCGAAGTACCCAGCACTACGCAAGGGAAACTTCGATTATAGAAAGTCATTCAATTACCCAGCACTGCCAGCGAGTGGCGCAAATCGATCATTGGATCAAGCATTTGCGCAAAAAGTTAACGGTAATGACGCTGCTTTCATAACTCCCAGAAAACAAGATCCCTTGGTATCTATTTTAGAGTTTTGACCATCTGGATTACAAACAGAACACCAATGCTAATGCGCGATACGGTTTTTTAAAGGTATGAGCATTATGTGCATCAAATAACAATAGAATAAGTTAATAATCAAATAATGTTTAAATTAATTTTCCATTAATTCTTTAATCAATCTAAGAGAAATATCCATATTGACGCAAAAGTGAACGTCGCAGATTTAAATTTCGTTCAAACGGAGCCCTGCCATGAACCCAAAATGAATTATTTAAAATCAACATCGAACCAACAGGAAGTGGCTCAGAGATAATTGCTTCACAACTCTCAAGTGCCATTTGAACATTATTAATAAATTTTGCCTCATTAATTGATTCAGTTAATATGAATTGATCCACAAATTTTATTTGCCTACGATCCTCAGTTTTTTTCAAAATATTTGAATATGCTTTTTCCATATTACTAACTTTACTAAAGATATCATATCTTCTGTCTTTAGCATCAAGACCAAATGAAAATTTAATTGCATTCCCCTTAAGGTTATATATATGCTCAAAAGAATCAAAGTCTGCCATATGAAGTAGACGAGACTCTCCTCCAATAGCATTTTCCTCCTCGATTTTCATCATCATAATCCAATCTACTGGATTATCAGAGAAAATTCCATCTGTATGTAAACTAAAAAAATTATAAGGATCAAGTATCTTGAAAGCAGGTTCATTGTTATGAACCACCGTAGTAATACCATAATAATTACCAGATGGCTCGGGAATAGGCTTGCTAAGTAAATGACTTACAGCAGTTGCTATTTTTATATTAGTACTTAGATCGCCAAAATCACCAAAGTGAATCACTGCGCACCCCGTATTGTAATCGTTCACTATAGAAACAAGACGATCACCGAAATCATCACCAAAAAAAGATAACATTTCATGCGCACAAATAAATCGTTTATAAGGAATTAGCTTAAGATCATCGATGGTAATTTTTTCAATACTTCGTAAAAATTTTTGAATAACACTATTGATAGGTCTAATATGAACCATGCGGCTTAATTTTTTTTCGAATAAAATCGAATCAGATGTATCAGATGGAAATGAAAGTGACATGGCAAAGCTCCTTTAAGAAAAATATTCAATTGGCTTAAAATTTATCAACTTAGCAAAGACTTCATCAACATAATTTTTACCACCACTACAAAGAACCGTAGTGGTGAAATCCAAATTGGATCGACAACCGTTGTGAATGTCATATTTTTTAGCATGAAAAATAATATCAATATTATCAGTCAGGCCGATTGGTAGCGGATTCAATTTTTTCACAAGACCGTGACCGCGTGGATAAACAAGATAAAAAGCATCTTGAATTAGTGATGGATAAGGTGTATTGGATGTCATTGAAAGAGCCAGCCTAGCGTCACCCAAGTTGACAGCAAGCGTGAGGGTCAAAATATTAAGCCCAAAGGCGCGTTCGTACATCTGGACTACCAACATCCCGGGAGGTCTAGCTCCGCTTTCAATGAATGTTATTATGCCATTAGGACTAACCATTAATTCAGTGTGCTGAACGATACTAGTCAATCCTAATGCTTTAACGGCTTTTATTGAAAAATTAACTAGTTTTTGTGTAAGATTCAACTTAGGATTTAAAACTCTTCCACCTAAAGGAAAACCATTTTGCAGCTCGACAGTATGTGCCACGTATTCGGTACAAGCGGCAAAAATTAGTTTATCATCCAACCAGATTGTGTCGCAGTGATATAGTTTTCCATCGATATAAGATTCAACCTCAAATTTTAAATTAATATTTCTAATTTGATCTGAAGCTTCACCTAGATCTTTGCTATTATTTATAATAAAAACTGAATTTGATCCGGCTGAATCTATTGGCTTTATCACCATGCGTGAACCATAGCGCTGCTCCAAAACTGCATAGGGTGGCCATTCAGCAACAGTTGGTAATAGATCGGCAGTAGGAGTTTTTAGGCCCGCGTTGGAAATACAACTTTTCATAATTAATTTGTCCCGATAAAATTTTATTTCTTCAGCACTAGCACCTGGAATACGTAGTTCATCGCGTAATTGCGAAGCTAGAAAAGTCGAGCCTTCATCAAAAGTTATAATTGCACCAGGTATACGAGGAAGATTATTGATAATATCTAATATGAATTCTTTTTTATATTTCCAAAGTACACCATCGTGAGAAATTATTGGCACACACTCTATTTTAGTTAACCAGTCCCTAGTAGATGAAGCTAATGTTTCATGCTCAGCACTTGAAATAAAAGCAATAAATTCAACAGCTTGAAGAATCTGCTGAGGAATTTTCAAATAGCCAAGTTGGCGAGAAGATAAAATTATTACTGTAATCATGATTTAATATATACAAATTTAAATAATTACACATTAAGACGTAAATTTCGGAATAATATTTCTCAGATTTTGCGCACTTCGCACTGACGAATACAAAAAATTTGGCGTATAAATCGCCCCCTGCACAACGGGGCCAAGAGCATATATTGGTAAGTTTGAGCTTGCCTTACAAGTAACTGGATTGATATTTATGCCACCATCAATATTTATACTAACCAAATTTTTACTGGCCAGGTTTGCAACAAAGGGATCATCAACAGGACGACCCATACCAGTTGCATTGATGATTAAATCAAAATGCTTTGGTGAAGTTCGACAAAATCCATGAACAAAAAACGGAATCCCAGCATGGTCGAGTCCACCTGAAGACAGTGTTAACTGGCCACTATCTAACATTTTCGCCAAAATCTGAGCGTTGCGTAAAGGCATAGAAGAAATGTAACGCCCAAGTTGAATGCCTATTTCCTTTTGAAAATTTTCTCGATCATCAGCACTAGTCAATGGCCATTCTTCATTTAAAGTATCAATAGTGGACATCATTAGACACTCCCAAGGAGTCGGCCCTAGTTCGCTTTCCTGCCAAGCTACGTTAAATTCTTCCGCCCCATTCCGAAAACCAGTAGATCTATGTTTAAGTGCACGTCCAATTGATTCACCACCTTTTTGAACTAAAACTGAACCTAAACATTGCAAGCGATTTAAACCTTGCTGAGCAGCAAGACTTTTAAAATAGCACATAGCCTCATTACCAGCGTCACTGTGCAATAAGGATCTGCGAACCGCTGGCAGTCTGCCAGATCGACTCAATATAGTAATGGGGCCCTGATGCCGCTTCAATGATAGCCATACACAAACATCAATTGCACTGAGGTGAGAGCCAATAATCAGAATTGATTTATTATTCTCTACATCAACTAATTGGCGAACTGGATATGGACTGATGCACGGTATGGAAGAAGTTGATTCAAGATTTTTAAAAGGTGTTCCCATAGCAAGTACTACGGCATCAAATATATACCGACTTCCTTCAGTTCGAACTCCAACATTTAATTCTGATAATTTATCAATACCCTGTACCTCTGATAAAACTACTCGAATCTTTGAAAAGCGATTATCAAGACTACTCATTGTTTGCCGAATGTACGCTACAGCTTCGGTTCGAGAGGCAAAGTCAGCTTTATCTACTGGACGTCGCAATGCAAGAAAAGATACAAAGTCGTCTTCGTTATCTCCACGAATAGAAGAGACACCTGCGCTTGTGTTGAGCAGCAATAAAGGGTCACCAGTATTTAATGCTCGTCCTTTATAAATATATTGCTTTTCAAATACCGTCAATTCAATAGGACTATGAACACTTTCAGCTGCCGCACATAAGGCAACTGCAGCAGCACAGCCAGATGGACCACCACCAATTATGGCGACACGAAAAGTCATGATTAGTCTCCGCTGTAATCATTTAGTCGATGGACAACAATAAGAACAACCAAAGTCGCTGCGACAATGATAATTAGATCAATTAAACGCGGAGGATTTGGTGAAACAATGAAAGTGAGTAAAATGCAAAGAAGTGGAATCAAAGGCATCATCCTTGCAGTACGAACTGGCCCTATATATTCATTAGATTTTTGAAGTAAGAAAAGAGGTATTATGCTACCTATTAAAGCTATAAATCCATATACCAGGAAATAATCAATCGATAATACGGGCATATTAGGTGTATTTGCAACCAGTACTCCTGATATAAGTATCGTTCCTATAAAGCGTAGCGCCAAAACATCTGAAGTTTTGATATTATTTTTAATTTGAAATTTTTTCGATACATCAAGATAAGCAGCTCCAGCCATAGCCGAAACTACACTAAGTCCTATGCCAGTCAGCGACGCCAAGGATTCACTTTGAGAAGAAACATAGGCAGCAAAAATAATAAATGCCATCAAAATTAAATAAGGTAAAATATTTACTTTAGTTTTATGTAAAATAACCAACAACATCGCTGAACACGCAGGCAATACTCCAAAAAACACAATAACATAAGTGAAGGCCGATACACTCAAAAGGATTAAATAAACCAGAAAAGTATTTGCTATTGTTAGAGTGTTTATCAGCAGAAGATTAAACACATCCTTTTTTGCGCATTTAATCCAAATTAATGCACGATGAAAACCTATGAATATAAAAAAAATGCTAGTAATTCCATATGTCAAAAAAGTAGCCAAAGCAGGACCGTCATTGCGCACAATTCCTGACATAGCGATAAATGCTGCCGCTGAGCTTATACAAAAGCCTATACCAGGCAAGTAGCCTCCACAATTGAGTAAGGCACTCAAATCTTCAAAACGTAATCTCTGGTTAATCCTATTTGACATTTCGACATATTCCTGTGGTGTTTAAGACCTCTTTACCACATGTTACGCATCTGAGTTAGATATGTCAGCTACTAAATATAATAGGTTGTTTAAATATGAAAAATTACATGTTTGAAATTTTTGATTTCTTTTGTTGAAGGGCTAAGCATTGCAACAATAATCTACAATGAACATATTAGTACACAAGCATTAGAAGAATGTATTTGGAGGATCTCCAGAGACTCAGCCTTGTTGATGATGTGTTTGTTATCACATACCTTCAATGCTTAGTTTTTCACTGCATTCTCAGCTTCTTTTGTGATGCATTCAGTACTCAAAAGCATTTTTAGATTTAAATATAACTCTGTATTCGACTCGGCTTACTTTATGAAGACCAAGCAAGTAGACATTACGCAAACCCAGTATCTTGCAAATAAGCGGCAATCTCAGCCGCACGCTTAGCAAAATCATCAATGAGTTCATTGCGAAATTCCTCTTGCATGTTCGGGTGTAGCTCAGCAGAGAGTTGATCCATGGCTTCCATGAAATCTTCAAGTGCGATCTGTGTTCCCAGTTCAAAAAAGGCATTTTTAAGTGCTTGATGAAACCGTCTTTCGTCAAGCGGATGTGGTGTATGCCAAGTGCTCACAACAAGCCACGGACGCAGCAACTCTTTTAATCGTTCGATGTTCATTGGTTTGCTCTTTTCTCTTCACTGGTCAATTTAATGTTCATGCCCGCTTACTTAAAGTTTTCAAAATCCAATCTCTCGCCGAATCACCGACAGCGCTGTTCGCCAGTACTGCCCCAACCATGATTGGCCTTCACCAGAGATCACAACCTTGCCCCTGAGCACGGGTGTGGCAGATTTGGCCAACTCGGCCAGAACTGCAGCCTCTTGAACAGGCACCTGCAACGTGACCCTGTAAATTGCCTGCTCCGGCACCAGCCGACCTGCCTTTTCTCGCACAAGAATTTCACCGCCGTAGACCGAAGCCAAAATTCCGTCCTGCAAGACATGCGACGCATCTTGATCAACACGGCTAACCACCAACGGCACCGCACCCCATTGCCCTGATTCGGCAATGAACCTGGCCGAATCGCCCACTTGCACCCGCTTGACTTCTTTTTCCGACAAGTAGGCATACCCCTGCCAGGCACGCACATCGGCCACCTCAACGATCGGGGCGTTTGCACGAACCCAAGCACCAGGCGCCCAATCAGGATCCATCCAATAGACAACGCCATCTATCGGCGACTGCATTGCATACCGATTCTTCTCGCGGCTCAGGCCCGCTACCTCAGCCTCGGCTTTACCCAACGATGCTTGAAGCAACTTCTGATTCTCGTGAAGCTTAGGTTCAAGCCCAGCGTTTTCCACCCTCCACTGCAGGCCTGACGCTCGAGCACTGGCCACCTGCTGCTGATAGTCCAGATCCGGCAGGCGTAGTCGTACTAAAAGGTCCCCAGCTTTCACTGTTTGACCGTGCTTGACCGTGATCGTTTCCAAGAATGCAGCGCCTGGCGCTACCAAAGGTTGACTGACTTCTGGTCTGAGCAGGCCCGATCCGGTCACACGGGTGTCCCAAGGAAGCAATACCACCAAACCCAATCCACCCAAAATCAACAATGTGGTCTTTATGCGATGACGGGAAGCTTTGACAGGACAATTTTTAATCCAAAACTTTATCTCGTTCCAAATGGGCAATCCCAAAAACCAGACAAGCTCCACCAGACCCAGCACCGCACCCAAAGGCTGCGGAATAGTCGAATACACCAACCACGCAATTCCTAAAAAAACCACCAGACGGTAAAGCCATGTCACATAGGCAAACGCCAACACAAACAGGTAACGCCCCCTAGGCAGCTCCTCAGGCTTGCGTTCGCCCAGTCCAAACAGCCACTCACGCAACCGCCAACGCGCCATCGCAAATGCCCGCTGATGAAGGTTGGGCATATCCAACGCATCCATCAACAGGAAATACCCATCGAAACGCATGAACGGAGAAGCATTGATGACCACTGTTGAAACCCAAGTCGTCGTGGCCAGCAAGAACGCACCATGCCGCAATGCACCATCAGGCAACAATGCCCAAGCAAGCGTGCTCCAAACCGCCACCACCAGCTCTGTGACGATGCCAGCTGCATCAATAGCCATTCTGCGTTTGGCGTTGTCCAGCTTCCAAGCATCGTTTACATCCGTGTACGCGACCGGAAACATCACCAAAAATGCCACCCCCATCACAGGCACCTTGCAGCCATAGTGCTTGGCCGTGAAGCCATGACCCAGCTCATGCAGAAACTTGACGAACGTCAGCGTGACTGCATAGGCAATGAGGCCCTGCCATGAAAAAAAATCGACCAGCGTCGACGCAAACCGCTCCCACTGTTGCCCTACCAAATACAGGCCAACGGCCAAGGCAAGTCCAGTCATCCAGACAAAGCTTTTGTTGAATACCCACTGAACATGTGGCAACACACGCTCCAGCCAAGCATCTGGACGCCACAATGGCACGCGGAAAAACAGATAGTGATGCAACAACCAAGTCATCCAGCCAGCTTGCCGGCGGCGATACTCAGTCCCCATCGCGGTGATGGATCCAGGCGACAATCGTTTAGCTAACTCCCCTTGAACCAGAAACTCGGCCACCTGCAAAACCGACTCTTCCTTGACTCGTAACGTCGTCTCTTGCTGCAAAGCCTGCACGATCGCCTGAGGGTTGCCCAGGTGCCAGCGCGCCAGCACTTCAAAAGTGGCCCAGTCAAGACGGTAAAACAGATTGCGCACAGGATCATGTAAAGACCAGGCCGGTGCACCATCTGCCGAGTTCGGTGCTTTGAAGATGGCCAACTCATCGCGTAATTGCGGCCACACCAGTTGTGTCATTGTGGCCATTACCAACCCACCCAAGCGCGGAAGCTGGCCCAAGGGCGACGAACCAACCTGTACACCAACGGCACCGACTCACCATGCAGCTTGACGGTACCCTTCATCCCCACACGGGGCAGATCATTTAAGGCCTCTTCTGTTAATGAGCCCCTGACCTTATAGGCAAACTGACCCTCTGGGCGGAACTGCGCCACATGTGACACATAGTCCAAATTTGCTTGCACCGGTCTCAACGGATCTGACGCCAGATACAAGGTCATGTCTGATCCAACTTGCAAACTCACTGCATCTGCAGGTGCCAGCCATGCCTCCATCGCCACCTTGGTCTCGTCAGCTACCACCATAATGCGCTCGCCCGTCACCACCGGACGCCCCACCCATTGGTTCGGGTCGTCAAACAGCACCAACCCGTCGCGCGGTGCCGTCACCACGCCACGCTCGTTGAGGGACTTCAGGTACGCAGCTTCGGCCGCCTTTTCTTGCAACTGCGAACGCACCACTGCCAATAATGACTTGCTCTCAGGATCAAAAACGGCCCGTTGCGAACGCTGCCGGTAATCAGCCTCTACCGTTGCCAGTGCCTGTTGCGCCACCTGCAATTTACTTTGCAAACTGATGCGGTCAAATTCCAACAAAGGCTGCCCTGCCTTGACTCGCTCATTGGGCAGCACCAATACTTTTTGCACCACCCCATCCAACGGAGAGGCAATGATGGCCGGTTGCAACGGCACCAATTCCCCCTGAGCTAGAACCGTCAAGTCAACCGGGAAAAGCGCCACAAACGCCAAACCCGCTGCCAATGCGGCGCGGGATTTGAGTGGGGCTTGTTTTAAGCGGGTCTTCAGATGCACCCAAGACCGCATCTGCTTGCGTGGCAAGCGCATCCGATAGTGGCACGACCAAGTCTCACCCCACTCTTGCAGCAACTGTAAGTGGGCTTGTGTGCAGGGTTCCTCCATCGCCAACAACAACATGCCGATGTTGTCGTCAGCTTCCTTATCAGGGTGTCGCAAAGGCACAGCCAACAGCCACGGAGGCAACCAGTCTGACCAGTCTTTCCAAATATCTTCCTGCGCTGCATCGCGCAAATCCCACATCACTGGCTCTGATGAAACGGGATGAGCTTCACACCAACGCTCCAGCCACTGCGCGTAAGGTGCGGTTTTCTGCAGTGTCACAACCCCTGACAATGCAGATACCCCGCCAGCCTGTAGCCAGAGGACCGCTTGTCTATAAGGCACCAGATGAAAAGTCTCATTTGCCAAAATGAAACCTAAATCCGCTGTCGTCTGTGCCTGGCGCGCACGCTTGCCCAAATGCAGCAAAGTACCCAGCGCCACCTCGGCTGACTGGGACTGCGACTTTCCGATCATCATGTGGCTGCAGCCGTCCGGTTCACCTTGCTGGCTTCCCGTGCGTGACGAATCCACGCATCACGCTCAGCCTTCCAGGCAAATGAACTCTGACTCATCATCTCTGCTTGCAACCGTGGCTTACCTGCATCAGAGGTTTTGTCCGACTTTCCTGTCAAATCAACCCTGAACCGAGTCACCGCTTTTGAGCCATTATTGTCTGTGGCCACCACAGTGATTTCAAGCGAACTCTCGTAATTTTCAGGTGCAATGCCACGGAACTCACCAGTGATCGGATTGAACTTCAGCCAGCCCGGCAAGGGCCTGCCATCTGCCAAGGCAGCGCTCAGCGTCACTGATGCTGAAGGATCCGTGTGAGCAAACGTAGTGGCTGGTACATCAAAATTCACAATCAACTGATTGCCCATCCGTGTCGCAGACTGATTCGCCATATCACGGAGCACCAATACCTCGGGCAATGCAGTAGACCCCCTGTTAACCACCGGTACCGAGAAGCCCTGCAATGTACGGGCATCCGCGGTAACGTCAGACCGCACATCACGCTCAAATGTCAAAAACACGGGTGCTGCAACAGGCACGCTCACCAAATTTACAGGAATAACTGACATCACGGCTAACGGTTCTACAGCTGGTAACACATTGCTAACAACCGTTGGCACAAACACTTCAGAACTAATGACCACCGTCACTTCGTTCACGTTAGTCACATTGACCGTCACCGCCTTGGTGTCCGTCAGGGTGCCCGTGCCGTTGTCGGTGGCCACCACGTTGAAGCTGTAGCTGGCCTTTGACTCGTAGTTGGCCGA
>NZ_JAXITC010000019.1:0-54479 GCF_034680285.1 Limnohabitans sp. | reverse complement strand
CGAGTTTGCGGCCTTCGAAAACGGCACCAAGGTGATTGCCCAGGCGATTGCCGAGTCCAGCGCCTTCAGCATTGCAGGCGGTGGTGACACACTGGCCGCGATTGCCAAATACGGCATCGAAAAGCAGGTGGGCTACATCTCCACAGGCGGCGGTGCTTTCCTGGAGATCCTGGAAGGCAAGACTTTGCCCGCCATCGAAATTCTGAGCCGGCGCGCAGCGGCGGACTGACTTTTTTCATCTTTTTTACTTTTCAAGGAGCCCCACATGGCATTGGTTTCATTGCGCCAGGTCCTCGACCACGCGGCCGAATTCGGTTACGGCATTCCTGCTTTCAACGTCAACAACCTCGAACAAGTGCAGGCCATCATGGAGGCGGCGCAAGCCACTGACAGCCCAGTCATCTTGCAAGCTTCGGCCGGGGCCCGCAAATACGCGGGTGAGGCGTATTTGCGCCATTTGGTGCTGGCCGCCATCGAGACGCACCCCGACATTCCGGTGGTTTTGCACCAAGACCACGGGGCCACGCCCGCGCAGTGCCAGCAGTCCATCCGTTCGGGCTTTTCAAGCGTGATGATGGACGGCTCCCTCATGGCCGACGCCAAGACGCCCGCCAGCTACGAGTACAACGTGGGCGTGACGCAAAAGGTCTGCGAGATGGCCCACGCCGTGGGCGTGTCGGTTGAGGGTGAATTGGGCTGCCTGGGCTCTCTGGAAACTGGCGAAGCGGGCGAAGAAGACGGCGTGGGTGCCGAAGGCAAACTCAGCCACGATCAGATGCTTACCGACCCCGTGCAGGCCAAGGACTTTGTGGCCCAAACCGGTGTGGACGCCCTGGCCATTGCCATTGGCACCAGTCACGGTGCCTATAAGTTCACCCGTCCACCCACAGGCGACATCTTGGCCATGGACCGCATTGCCGCCATCCATGCTGCCATTCCCAACACGCATTTGGTGATGCACGGCAGTTCCAGCGTGCCGCAAGAGTGGTTGCAGATCATTCGCCAATACGGCGGCGACATCAAGGAAACCTATGGCGTGCCGGTTGAAGAGATCGTGCGCGGCATCCAAAGCGGTGTGCGCAAGGTCAACATCGATACCGACATCCGCTTGGCCATGACCGGTGCCATGCGCCAGTTGTTTGCTCAGCAACCCTCAGAGTTTGATCCACGCAAAGCCTTGGCGGCTGCGAAAAAGGCGGCAGCGGGCATTGTGAAGGCCCGTTTTGAAGCTTTTGGTTGCGCCGGCCAAGCTCAAAAGATCCGTCCTCTTAGCTTGGACGCCATGGCAGCTCGTTATACGAATTGAGGCAGATCAAGGCGAATGAAGTGATTTCTTATAAGGTTGGAGGGTAGTGGTTTAGGTTGTGTTTGGTACACACATCCTGATTGGGGGACTCCGTCAAAGGAGTCCCCTTTTTTTCAATGACCCCATCCCCCCAAGAACAGGAGATCATTCATGGGTACTGGTGAGCTGGCTGTGCAACTGCCCAATAAGACAAACTGTTTTGCGACGTCACAAGGCGGCTTGTGATGCGGATGAGCAAAGACAGCCAGTTGGCTGTGACCGTCTTGATGGAGGTGGGTCTGCACGAGCACAAGGGTCCTGTGTCTTTGGCTGCCATCCAGTCACGGCACGACCTATCGACCACGCGGCTGGAGCAGGTTTTCAGCAAATTGCGCAGATCTCAGTTGGTGGACAGCACCCGAGGTCCGGGCGGTGGTTATTGCCTGGCCATGGCCTCAGAAAAAATCAGCTTGGCCGACATTGTTGAGGCCATGGAGCCGGCAGAGCCAAGCACGAGCCAGGCTCAGGATTTTCTGGTCAGTGATCGCTTATGGCAGCAGTTGAACCAAAAAATCCAACAAGAACTTCAGCGCATCAGTCTGCGCCAATTGTTGAGTGCACAGCGGGCGCAAGACGCCAAACACAGCCGACTTGAGCTTCAGCCGATGGGCTTGCGAGCGGTGAGGCCCAGCAGGCCCGAAATGCCTTGGTGGCCGGTGCCCTCGGCAATTTCAGCCTCGTAGGTGCGCAGGTCCAGGATGTCCAGTTCGCCGAAGGCGTCCAGCATCAGGGATTCGTCGTACATATGCGCCAACTTGCCGGGGCCTCCCGTGTTGAAGTCCAGTTGGCGTGGTGTGTAGCCCTGGATGATCAGGGTGCCGCCGGGCTTGAGGCTGTCCAGCATGCGAGCAAACAGGGTGCCGCGCTCTTCGGGTGTGGCGAACTGAAAAAAGATGCCCACCACGTTGTCGTAATGTGCAGGCCGCCAGTCAAACGATTGCCAATCGCTGCAGACAAAATTCACAGCCACTTGTCGGCTTTGCGCCAAAGCACGGGCTTTGCGGACGGCGTTGTCCGAAAAATCAAAGGCATCGACCTGCAGGCCTTGCTGGGCCAGCCAGACGCCGTTGCGGCCCTCGCCATCGGCCACGGCCAGCGCGGTGCCTGGCACCAAGTGGGCCGCTTGTGATTGCAAATAGGCGTTGGGTGCTTCACCAAACACATAGTGCTCGGCAGCAAAGCGTTGGTTCCAAGTTTGTTGGGGGTTTTGAAAGGTGCTCATGTGAATTCCAAATGGGTCTGGATAAGGTCAAGTGACGC
The DNA here is from genome assembly GCF_034680285.1 of Limnohabitans sp. GTDB lineage: Bacteria > Pseudomonadota > Gammaproteobacteria > Burkholderiales > Burkholderiaceae_C > Limnohabitans_A. The sequence goes on along the minus strand of NZ_JAXITC010000019.1, from coordinate 51,874 downwards.
CGTGCGTTAAATTCAGTATATTAGTTGTTGCTTATTGATGTCCTTGAGGTGTTTGTTGATGACTGTTTTGCATCGTTTTTTTGTTTCTTTGGGCTTGTTGTTTTTTGTGTTCGGTTTACCTGCCTGTAGCCCCGAGACGCCACTGCCCAATGTGACCTTGGATCAAGCCCGAGCCGAGCACGAGGCGGGCAAGGTGTTGATGATTGACATCCGTGAGCCGCAAGAGCACGCCACGGGTGTGGCACAGGGCGTGGTCTTGCTGCCCATGAGCCAGGTGGCACAGCGCGTGGCCGAAATCCCCAAACAAACCGATCAACCGGTTTTGCTGATCTGCAACACCCAAAACCGCTCGCGTGCCGTGACCCAGGCGCTGCATGAGCAGGGCTTCACCAACATCCGCTATGTCAACGGCGGCATGAGCGAGTGGGCCAAACGTGGCTGGCCCATGGTGAAACCACAAGATCTGGTGGGGCCGCCCAAATCTTGATGTAAAGCAAATCGGGATTTCAGTGGCAGACATAAACTGATACTTATATAAGGCCTTTTGGTGCATCCCAACACCCCGGGCCTGGTTTCAGTTTGTCGTCACCATCAGAAAGGTAAGTCCCATGAGCACGTTTGACCACCCCAGTTTGATGCAAGACATCAACGAATGCCTGGTCCCGTTTCGCAAAAGCCAGCCCGACGCCATGAAAGGCTTTGGCCAATTGGCCCAAGCGGCCATGGCGGAGGGGGCGTTGAGCACCAAACACAAGGAGCTGATGGCTTTGGCCATCGGTGTCACGCAGCGGTGCTCCGGCTGCATTGGCTTTCACGTCAAAGCTTTGATCAAACTCGGTGCCACGCGGGCCGAGCTCGAGGAAATGTTGGCGGTCTGTGTGTACATGGGCGGTGGCCCCGCTTTGATGTATGCCGCTGAAGCCGTGAAAGCCTGGGATGACCTGCAGGCAGCGCAGGCTTGAGTCATGGGCGAGAAAAGCATTTCGGTCACGCTGACCCAGCAGCAAGATTACCGCTTCGACATCCGTTTTGACGACAGCATGCCGGTGCTGACCAGCGACGAGCCCGCGCCCTTGGGCACGGGCCTAGGGCCGTCGCCCGTGCAGTTGCTGTGTGCTGCAGTGGGCAATTGCCTGAGCGATTCGTTGCTGTTTGCTTTGCGCAAATTCAAACAAGCCCCCGAGCCTTTGCGCTGCGAGGTGCAAGCGCAAGTGGGCCGCAATGCCGATGGCCGCATGCGCGTGCTGGAGATGGTGGCCACTTTGCACCTGGGTGTCAGCGCCGCCCAGCTCGAGCAGCTCGAGCGTGTGTTGGGTCAGTTTGAAGGTTTTTGCACGGTCACCCAAAGCGTGGGGCAGGGCATCCCAATCCAGGTGCGGGTGCTCGACGCCGATGGGGTGGTGCTCAAGTCCTGAATGGACTGCACCCGGATTTCAGGCGAACTTGGTCAGCATTTCCGCCACGTGTTCGGGCGATTGATCACCTTGCTCGATCATGCAGCCGACCATGGAGAAAAAGGATTTGTCCAGCGCCTTGCGGGCAGCGGCCATTTGCTGGGCAATTTTTTCGCAATCGGCATCGGCTTCGATGAGTTTTTGCAAACCGCGCAGCTGCCCTTCAATGCGGGCCAGGCGGGCGCACAGGTTTTTTTTCTTCTCGGCGTTCACGATGCGGCTCATGCAGATCTCCTGAGTGGCCCCTGATGAGAGGGCGGGGCCGTTGGAGCGCCATGATAGCCATTTGCGATGAGGCCTGAATTTAAGGGAAATGGGCAAATGTTGCCAAGGGGCTTGGCCCATGCGGCCAGCCATGGATGGCCAGCCCTGGCTTTCAGCCCGGCGTGAACAAGGCCCGGTCGCTGGAGGTTTGTTCGTATTGCCTGGCGATGTTGGCGCAGACCAGGTCACACAGGGCGTAGATGGAGGGGTCGCTCACTTTGTAAAACACGCTTGCCCCCCGGCTTTCGCGGGCCACGATGCCGTGCTGTGCCAGATAAGACAGGTGGCGCGACACGTTGGCCGAGGAGTAGCCCGACAGCTGGGCCAACTCGCCCACGTTGTGTTCGGCTTCGCGCAGCAGGTTCAGGATTTGCAGGCGCGTAGGCTCCGACAGCGCCTGAAAATAGGCGGCAATCTGTTCGAGTGCTTTGGCTGGCAGGTCTTTCATGGGCGCTCCATTACACAACAAATCCAAACAACGAAGGACACTGTTTGACGTGGTGATGTAATTGATTGTATCATTGCGCATGTACGCAAACAACCAAATGTGCAAAACCAACGGTTTGACGGAGAAGCTTTGATGAACAGACGATCGATTTTGGCTGCGGCCATGGCACTTGCAGGCTTGACCAGCGCCCCGGTTTGGGCCAATGCCGAGGCGGCAGCGGTCAAAAGTGTGGCCGCCCAAACCAGTGTGGCAGATGTCCAAGAGGCGAGTTTGGACGCCGTGGTCGAGGCGGTGCGCCAAGCCACCCTGTCAGCCCAGGTTCCCGGGGCCATTGTCAGTTTGAACGTGAAGGCTGGTGACCGGGTGCGAGCCGGCCAGGAGTTGCTGCGCATCGATGCCAGCGCTGCCCAACAAAACGTGGTGGGCAACACGGCCCAACTCGAAGCCGCACAGGCCAATTTGCGCGTGGCCAGCAAAGAGCTGGACCGACAAAAGCAACTCTTCCAAAAGCAATACATCAGCCAGGGCGCGCTTGAACGCGCTCAAGCCCAATACGAAGCGGCCCAAGCCCAGGTGCAGGCCCAGCAAGCCCAAACCCGCGCAGCCCAAACCCAGACGGGTTTTTTCAGTGTGCGTGCCCCCTTCAATGGCGTGGTCTCCGATGTGCCCGTCACGCTGGGTGATATGGCCATGCCGGGTCGTCCCTTGGTGACTTTGCACGACCCCTCGGCTTTGCGCGTGAGCGCTGCCGTGCCGCAGTCGATGATTGAAGACGTTCGCAAGCAGTTGAAAACGGTACGCTACGAGATCGCGGGTCACACCAGCGTCGCAGCCGCCAGCGCGCAACTGCTGCCCGCCGTGGACCCGGTAACGCACACCGCGCAATTGCGCGTGGCTTTGCCTGCGGGTGCTGAAGGTCTGGTGCCTGGCATGTTTGTCCGGGTGTGGGTGCCTGTCAGCGCCAGCAGCGAAGCGGTCAAGACGGGTGCCAAAGACGGCCGCGTCTTCTTGCCGCTCACAGCCATCGTGCGCCGCGCAGAAATGACCGGCGTGTATGTGATGGACGCGCAAGGCAAACCACGTTTGCGCCAGGTGCGCTTGGGGCGCACCACCGGCCAGACCGTCGAGGTGCTGTCGGGTGTGAGCGCGGGTGAGCAGGTGGTGACCGAGCCTGCCCATGTTGTCAAAAAACTCTGAAAGCTGACCCATGAGCGAGCAAAAAATGGGCATTTCGGGTCGCATCGCAGCGGCCTTCCAGCGCGCGCAAATCACGCCTTTGCTGGCGCTGGTGGCATTTTTGTTGGGCGTGTTTGCCGTGATGGTGACGCCCCGAGAGGAAGAGCCGCAGATCAATGTCACCATGGCCAACGTCATCGTGCCTTTCCCGGGTGCATCGGTGCGCGATGTGGAGCAAATGGTGGCCATCCCGGCCGAGCAGGTGCTCTCCAAAATCGCTGGGGTGGAGCATGTGTATTCGGTCTCGCGCCCAGGCGTGGCCATCTTGACGGTGCAGTTCAAGGTGGGCGTGCCGCGCACCGAGGCGCTGGTCAAGTTGCATGACACGATTCGTGAGAACGCCGACTGGTTGCCCACCAACTTGGGGCTGCCTGAGCCCTTGATCAAACCCAAGGGCATCGACGATGTGCCCATCGTCTCCCTCACCTTGCATGGCAAAACAGCAGACGTGAGCGCTTTTGATCTGGAGCGTGTGGCGCACAGCATCGAGGCCGACATCAAGCGCGTGCCGGGCACCCGCGATGTGGTCACCATCGGTGGCCCGCGGCGTGCGGTGTTGGTGCAAATCGACCCGCAGCGCATGAACGGCTCGGGCGTCACGGTGCACGATTTGCGCATGGCCTTGCAATCGGCCAATCTGGGTCTGCCCGTGGGTGAGTTGTTGGGGGCCAACCAAAGCGTGGCCATCGAAGCGGGCCCACACCTGGCGCAAGCCAGCGATGTGGCCGATCTGGTTGTGCAAGTGGTGCAGGGCAAACCTGTCTTTTTGAAGGATGTGGCCAGTGTGAAAGACGGCCCCATGCCCGCCGAGCGCTACGTCTGGCACGGCAACAATGACAAAAATGGTGGCGAAGAGTTTGCCGCCGTGACGCTGTCGATCACCAAGAAATCGGGTGAGAACGCCATCGATGTGGCCAATGGCGTCAAGCACCGGGTCGGGACATTGCAGGGCACCGTGATCCCTGACAACGTGCAAGTGGTGGAGACACGCAACTATGGTGAAACCGCCAACGACAAGGCCCAAAAACTGATCCAGAAGCTGCTGTTTGCCACCGCCTCGGTGGTGGCGCTGGTGTTCATGGCGCTGGGGCGTCGCGAAGCGGCCATCGTTGGCGTGGCGGTCATTTTGACTTTGACGGCGACCTTGTTCGCCTCCTGGACCTGGGGGTTCACGCTCAACCGCGTGTCGCTGTTTGCCCTGATTTTTTCGATCGGTATTTTGGTGGACGACGCGATCGTGGTGGTGGAGAACATCCACCGCCACCAGCAGCTCTACCCTGGCAAGAGTCTGCGCGACATCATTCCCGGCGCGGTGGACGAAGTCGGCGGCCCCACCATCTTGGCCACATTCACGGTGATCGCGGCCTTGTTGCCCATGGCCTTTGTGAGCGGCTTGATGGGCCCCTACATGAGCCCGATCCCGATCAATGCCAGCTTGGGCATGTTGCTGTCCCTGGCCATTGCCTTCGTCATCACGCCTTGGTTGTCGGGCATGTGGATGAAGCCGTCATCGGCCCATGCGCACGGTGCGACAAATGGCGGACACAGTGGCCTGAGCGCCAAGCTCGAACCCCTGTTTGAAAAAATCTTCAAGCCTTTGCTTGACACCCAATCGGGTGGACGCAACCGCAAGTTTTTGGGTTTGGGTATTGCTGGCTTGATCGCCATGTCGTTGGTGCTGCCGGCCACTGGCCTGGTCATGCTCAAAATGCTGCCCTTTGACGACAAGTCGGAGTTCCAGGTGGTGGTGGACATGCCGGTGGGCACACCGCTCGAAAAAACCGCCGCCGTGATGCGCGAGTTGGGCGGCCACCTGGCCACCGTGCCCGAGGTGACGCATTACCAAGCCTATGTGGGCACGGCCTCGCCCATTAACTTCAACGGCCTGGTGCGTCAGTACTACCTGCGTGCAGGCTCCGAGTTGGGCGATATCCAGGTGAATTTGGTGCGCAAGTCCGAGCGCAGCGACAAGAGCCATGTGATTGCCACGCGTGTGCGTCCGGCCTTGCAAGAGATTGGCCGCAAACACGGCGCCAACGTCAAAGTGGTCGAAGTGCCCCCTGGCCCGCCCGTGATGTCGCCCATCGTGGCCGAAATTTATGGGCCTGATGCCGAAGGCCGCCGCCAAGTGGCCAAGTCGGTACGAGCCGTGTTTGAAAAGACCGAAGGCGTGGTGGACATCGATGACAGTTCCATCGCCGATGCACCGCGCAAGGTGCTGCTGGTGGACCGCCGCAAAGCGGCTGTGCTGGGTGTGTCGCAGCAAGCCATCGTGACCACCTTGCGAGCCGGTTTGGCGGGTGAGTCGGTGACTTATTTGCACGATGGCAGCAAGTACCCGGTGCCCGCCTTGATCCAACTGCCCGAGCAGCTGCATGGCGATTTGAACGCCTTGCTGCAGTTGGGCGTGAAAAGCGCCACCGGCAAGGTGGTGGCCATGCGCGAGCTGGTCACCGTGAGCGACACCCTGCGTGAGCAGCCCGTCATCCACAAAGACATGCTGCCCGTGAACTTTGTCAACGCCGACATGGCCGGTAAGGTGGACAGCCCCTTGTATGGTCTGTTCAAGATGCGCGGTGACGTGGCCCAGATCCATGGCCCGGACGGCGAGCGGATCGAAGAGTACTTCATCAGCCAGCCCGATGACGCCTGGCGCGGCTACAGCATCAAGTGGGATGGCGAATCACAAATCACGTACGAGACTTTCCGTGACATGGGCGCGGCCTATGGGGTGGGTCTGATCCTGATCTATTTGTTGGTGGTGGCGCAGTTTGGCTCTTACCTCACGCCGCTCATCATCATGGCGCCGATCCCGCTCACCATCATTGGCGTGATGCCGGGCCACGCTTTGCTGAATGCCCAGTACACCGCCACCAGCATGATCGGCATGATCGCGCTGGCGGGCATCATCGTGCGCAATTCAATTTTGCTGGTGGACTTCATCAACCTGCAGGTCAACAGCGGCATGGACTTCAAGCGGGCGATTGTGCAGTCGGCCATCACCCGTGCGCAGCCCATCATGCTCACGGGCCTGGCGGCCATGATCGGCGCCTTCTTCATTGTGGATGACCCGATCTTCAATGGCCTGGCCATTTCTTTGATCTTTGGCATCTTTGTTTCGACCGTCTTGACCTTGGTCGTCATCCCCACTTTGTATTTTGTGGCGTACCGCAAAAAGTACGGCGCTTGAATTTTTTTCTTTAACCCCTAGGAGTTTTAACCATGAAATCTTGGCAAATCGTTCGTTTGGTCGCTGGCACTTTTGTGTTGTTGTCCTTGGCATTGGGCGTTCAGGGCAGTCCCATGTTTGTGAGCCAGTGGTGGCTCGCTTTCACCGCTTTTGTGGGGGCCAACTTGCTGCAAAGCGCCTTGACCAAGTGGTGCCTGATGGAGAGCATCTTGCGCAAAATGGGCGTGCAGGCTGGCAGCTGAGCTGACGACATGCCCTCCCTGCGTTCTCCCTTGTTCAAACCCCGGCCCCTGAGCGGCTGGGTCTTGTCGGCTGTCTTGGCCAGCCCTTCTGTGCAGGCGCTGGATGTGTTGCAAACCTGGGAGCAGGCGCGTGCGCACGATCCGCAAATGCAGGTGGTGGCCGCTACGCGCTCATCGGTGCAAGCCTTTGAAGCACAAGCCCAAGCCCTGTGGCGTCCCGTCCTGATGGGCAGTGCCACGGTGGGTGCCATGTCGGCCGACACCAGCACGAACGGTGCACAGTTCGCCGTGGGCGGTCAAGCCCCTTCGCTTGGCAGCTTCGCCACTTCGGCCAGTGCAGCCACTTCCACGCGCTGGTCGATGCAGGCCAAACAGCCCTTGTACAGTCCAGAACGCCAAGCCCAGCAAGCCCAACTGAACAGCGCAGCGGGCGTCGCTGAGTTGCGCGCCGATCTGGCCCAACAACAGTTCATGCTGCTCACCGTGCAAAGGTACTTCAATTTGTTGCTGGCCGAGCGCCAGCAGCAGGTTTTACGCCAGCAATATGCAGCCGTTAGCCGTGCCTTGACTGAAGCCAAAGACCGCTTTGCCTTAGGGAACTTGCCAGTCACGGACACGCATGAGGCCTCTGCGCGTGCCGCGGGCTTGCAAGCGCAATGGTTGGCCGCTGACAACGATGTGCAAGTGGCTCGCCGCGTGCTGATGGACTCCACCCGTTTGAGTTCAGATGCCTTGAAACTGCAGGCCCTCAAAGCAGAGGTGGCCGTGTCAGCTCTGCCTTCTTTGGATCAGGTGACGGCGCAAGTGCAACAGGCCAATACGGGCGTGTTGCTGAAAAAGGCCCAGCAAGACGTGGCCCGGCAGGAGCTCAAAAAGCACCAGCGCAGTGGCGGTGTCACCTTGGACTTGGTCGCCTCGGTCGGGCGAGACCGTTTGAGCGGCGATGGTGACTTTGGGGCTTCTTCCAGCAAGCAAAGCCAGCAAATGGTGGGTTTGAGTCTCAATGTGCCTTTGTACACAGGGGGCTGGCGCAGTGCCAAGCTTCAAGAGGCGATGGGCGCCTTAGCCCAAGCGCAGGCAGAACTGGATTTGGCGTTGCAACAAACGCAATCGCAAGCGCAGTCTGTCTGGTTGGCGCTGCAATCGGGCCCAGCCCGTTTGTCGGCCATGCAGGCGGCATGGAAAGCCAGCGCAGCACGGCTCGATGCGACCCGTTTAGGGCGGCAAGTTGGTGACCGCACCACTCTCGAATTGTTGCAAGCTGAGAACGATGCGGCGCAGGCCGAGTTGTCCTGGCTGCGTGCACAATCTGAAGTGCTGATGGCGCGTTTGCAACTCGATGCCTTGACCGGTAGCTTGACCCTGCAAAGTCTGCAGACATTGAATGCGCAATTGGCGCCTTGAGCGCCATTTTTGGAAATGAGAGACAAGAGATGAAAACTGCCCAAGATCTGGTGATGCAGGCCAAAGCTGCGACCCAAGAAGTGACTTTGGTGGATGCCGAAGAAGCCATTCGCCAAGCCGATGTGTTGATGGACGTGCGTGAAGCCGACGAATTTGCTGCAGGCCACTTGCCTGGCGCAATTTTGGTGCCAAGGGGTTTGTTGGAGTTCAAGCTCAGCAGCACGCCCGCTTTGTCTGGCCGCGACTTGAAGGTCGTGCTTTATTGCAAAACCAGCGGTCGTGCGGCCCTGGCTGCGCAAACCATGCAGAGCATGGGCTACCTCAATGTCTCTTCGATTGCGGGTGGATTTGACGCTTGGAACGCTGCCGGCAAAGCGGTGGTCAAACCCGAGCAGCCTGCATTTGAGTGAGCCCGATGGCCGCGTTAGGGTCATGGCTTTGTGACTTTTTAAGGCTGGCCCTCAGTAAAATCCCCAACGCAAAACCTGTGTTTGGGTGCGCAATGACAGCTTGATTTCGGTTAAATTAGCGCCTGGTTATATTTAAACCCCTCATTTGGAGTTCTCATGAAATTAATTTTTGCAGTGGCTGCTGTGGCGGCCTTGGCTTCTTCGCCTGCGTTTGCCAACTTGGACATGGCCAAGAAAAACGCCTGCATGGCATGCCATGCTGTGGACAAAAAACTGGTGGGTCCTTCCTACCAAGACGTGGCCAAGAAATACGGTGGTCAAAAAGACGCTGCGGCCAATTTGGCCAAGAGCATCAAAGCCGGTGGTTCGGGCAAGTGGGGCCCCGTGCCCATGCCCGCACAAGCCGCTCTGAGCGAAGCCGATGCCTTGACTTTGGCCAATTGGATTTTGGCTGGCGCCAAGTAAGCACAGGCCATTTCTGGCTTGGTCAAACAATGTGAATGATTTAAAGCTCGATTGGTACTCGTGGCTTTTGTTTGCCGCTCAGGGGTTCGCCCTTGAGCGGCTTTTTTAATGGGTGGATTCCATGAAATTACACGCAAAGGTGGCCGCATTGATGGCCAGCACACTGCTTTGCGCAGTGGTCCAGGCGCAGCCAGCCATCTTCAAGGAGGCCGACTACAAATTGGGCGAAACCCTGATCGCCGATGGCAAATGCGTGGCTTGCCATGTCTCCAAAGTCGGCGGCAATGGCAGCGCCATTTACAAACCGCAAGGGCGCATCAACAACGCCTCTTTGTTGCGGGGCATGGTGGAGCAATGCAACACCGAATTGAACCTGGGCATGTTCCCAGAAGATGTGACATCGGTGGCGGCCGTACTCAACCGCGACCATTACAAGTTCAAGTGAACCCTTTGGCTTGCAAGTTCAATTGAGCTGACAAATACCTTACCCCGTGGGGTATAGGGTATCTGCCAATACCCAAATTTTCTTCTGTCATGGATGATCGACGTCAATCCAGCCGGACACCGATGGTGTGGGTTTGGGGCTCATCAATGCATGTCTACAGGAGAAAACAATGCGCAAATCATTCACATGGCTCAAGTGGGCCGTATTGGCCAGTTCGATCTGGCTGACCGGCTGCGGCACGATCAACACGCTGGGCAAACTTGAGTCTGGCGCAGGCGCTGAAGCCAGCCGCATGTGGGATCGATGGGTCGAGGGCGAAGGCGACATCGCCGTGGCCACCACTTGGGAGCGCAAAGTCAAGAAGGGCGTGACTGCCCAAGAGGTCGAACAGGTCCTCAAACAAGTGGCCACAGAGCGCAATATGCGCGATGTCGGCACCTTGCCGCTGTCCAAAGAGCTCGAAGCCCGCTCCGGCAAGAAAGAAAAACTGCTGACGGTCTATTCCTTTTGCTCACCCACCACGGCCCGCAAGATGGTGGACTTCAGCCCGCACATGGCCGCCTACCTGCCGTGCCGTATTTCCATGGTGGAAAAAGAAGACGGTCTTTGGCTCTACACCCTCAACATGGACATGATGGTCAAGATGGGCCGCAAGTTGCCTTCCCCCTTGAAAGAGGAAGCCAAAGCCGTGCGCGACACCATCTGGGAAATGATGGAACGTGGCCACAAGGGTGAATTCTGATCTTACAAATAAGGAGACAACAATGAAAACAATGAACACTTTGCGTGCCACCGTGGTGGCGGCTGTTCTGGCTACAGGCTCTGCAGCTTGGGCGACTGACGGTTACTTTCCACATGGCTTTGGCATCAAATCCAAAGGCATGGGTGGCGCTTCTGTAGCGGTTACGGACAACGCTTTCGCCGGCATCAACAACCCTGCTGCATCTGTCTGGGCTGGCAACCGCGCCGAGATGGGTCTTGATATTTTCATGCCCAAGCGCAGTGCAGCTCGCTCAGCGCCAGGTTTCGGCGGCATGCTGGAAGGTGATGTCAAGAGTGACGGCAGTGCCTTTGCGATTCCCGAATTTGCATACAACAAAAAAATTGACGATCGCATGAGTTGGGGTGTCACGGTCTATGGCAACGGCGGCATGAACACCGAATTGCCTGGCAGTAACGTCACTTGCATGAACCCCAATAATGGTCAGCCTTACCAAGGCAACTTGTTGTGTGGTCAAGGCAAGCTTGGTGTGGACTTGATGCAATTGGTTGTTGCACCGACTTTGGCCTACAAAGTCGACGCACAGCATTCATTTGGTGTATCGCCACTTTTGGTTTTGCAGCAATTCAAAGCGAGCGGGCTGGATGCCTTTGCGGGTTTCTCCATGGCACCTTCCCAGATGAGTGACACTGGAACAGATCGAAGCACAGGTCTGGGTGTTCGTTTGGGTTATTTGGGTCAATTGTCTGAAACCTTGAAATTTGGTGCGACCTATTCGCCCAAAATCAAGATGAGCAAATTCGACAAGTACTCAGGTTTGTTTGCAGGTCAAGGTGCGTTCGACATTCCTGAAAACTACGCTTTAGGCATCAATGTGCAGGTCACTCCTGCTGTGTCCGTGGCAGCTGATTACAGCCGAATCAACTACAGCGGTGTGACTTCCATTGGTAACCCCATGAGCAACCTCATGATGGGCAATCCCATGGGATCCACCAATGGTCCTGGTTTTGGTTGGTCGGATGTCAACGTGTTGAAGTTGGGCGTTCAATGGCAAGCTACTTCGACCATGGTGTTGCGTGCTGGTTACAACCAGACGACCAATCCAGTCAAAGCTGAAAACGTGACCTTCAACATTTTGGCGCCCGGTGTGATCAAGCAGCACTTCACCGTGGGTGGCACTTATGCCTTGTCCAAGGATTCCGAGTTCACTTGGGCCTATATGTATGCACCCAAGAACACGGTCACAGGCCCTTCGATGTACAACGGCATGATGCCCGGTGCTTCTGGAATAACAGAAACCGTACGCATGTCTCAGCAATCGCTGGGTGTTCAGTACGGCTGGAAGTTTTGATCTTCAAAAAATGAGAGGGATCAGGGTTTATCCTGATCCTTTTCGGGTCTCGGTGTAATTTTTGGTTCAGTTAGGTCCGTTATCCTTTATATTCGCATATCCGAATATAAGAACCTACTAGCAGGCGACCCATGAAAGATGAAAGCGATCAGGTGTACGACAAGGCGGCAGAACTTTTTGCCGTACTTTCGACGCCGGTTCGTTTGCGCATCATCAGTGAACTGTGCGAAGGTGAGAAAAATGTCGGGCAGTTGTTGGGCAACATTGGTGTGGCTCAACCCAACATGTCTCAGCATTTGAACATCATGTACAGATCGGGCATTTTGGGTAAGCGTCGCGAAGGCGCCCAAATGTTTTATCGGATTGCAGACGAAACTGCTGTGAAAGTTTGTCGTGCCGTGTGCACGCAGGTGGCCATCGATACAGCCGTGAATTGACAACTCAAAAAGAGGAGTTTGTGTGAAAGAAGACAGCATCAACTCAGGAAGGGTGCAAAAAGCGCCTGAGAATTTCCTGACCCAAAGTGGCATCAAGGAGGTCTTTGCCGAAGGCAAAAAAGGCCGCCGTGATTTCATTCGCAATGCCTTTGCAGCGGCTGCTGCAGGTGCCGCTGCCCCCATGGCCATGGCACAGGGCAACCCGGTGCCCGTTGAGGGCGGTGATCCCAACATTTTGAATTTGCCAGAGCACGCTGTGGGCTTGGGTCAAGGGGTGGCTGCTGAAGGTTATGGCAAGCCATCCAAGTTTGAAGGCAACTTGCAGCGCCGCCAAAGTCCTGGCCTGACACAAACCACACAAGCTTCGGTGTCGTTCGCGCCACTGCAGTCTTTGTTTGGCATCGTCACGCCCAGCGGTTTGCACTTCGAGCGTCACCACCAAGGTTGGTGGGATATCGATCCGTCAAAACACCGTTTCATGATCAACGGCATGGTCAAAAAGAACATGGTGTTCACCATGGACGAGATCATGCGTTTGCCATCTGTCTCGCGTTTCCACTTCATTGAGTGTGGAGCCAACAGTGCGACTGAGTGGGGCAATGTGGCCGTACCTACAGTGCAGTACACCCACGGCATGTTGTCCTGCAGCGAGTTCACGGGTGTGCCTTTGATCACTTTGCTGGAACTTGCTGGTGCTGACCTGAAAAACGGCAAATTCGTTTTGGCTGAGGGCGGTGACGGCTCTTCCATGACCCGCACCATTCCCATGAGCTTGATCACATCCGGTGAAGTTATCGTGGCCTATGGTCAAAACGGTGAAATGTTGCGCCCAGAAAACGGTTACCCCTTGCGATTGGTGGTTCCTGGCGTGCAAGGTGTGAGCTGGGTCAAGTATCTGCGACGCGTTGAAGTGGGTGACAAGCCTTACGCTGCCAAAGATGAAGCGATTCACTACATCGACCTGCAGCCCGGTGGCATGCATCGCCAATACACCAACATCCAGGAAGTCAAGAGCGTGGTGACTACGCCTTCGGGCGGCCAAGTGTTGTTGGACAAAGGCTTTTACAACATCACTGGATTGGCTTGGTCGGGCAAAGGCAAGATCAAACGTGTGGATGTGTCCACCGATGGTGGCCGTAACTGGCGTCAAGCGCGTCTGGAAACGCCTGTTTTGTCGAAAGCCCTTTCACGTTTCAATCTCGACTGGGTTTGGGACGGTAAGCCCGCCATCATTCAAAGCCGTGCGCAAGATGAAACAGGCCACGTACAGCCTACTTACCAGCAGTTGCGCGGTGTGCGCAGCACGCGCTCTATTTATCACAACAACGCCATCCAGTCGTGGTTGGTGCAGGAAAACGGTGAGGTGAAAAATGTCCAGGTTTCGTAATGCCGTTTTGACGGTTGCGCTGTTGGCGGTAGCCGGTGTAGCCGCTGCACAAGGTGCCAAATACCCCGGAGTTGGCCGTGATGCCACCCCTAAAGAAGTTGCCAAGTGGGATATCGATGTACGCCCCGATTTCAAGGGCTTGCCCGCGGGTTCTGGTTCGGTAGCCAAAGGTCAAGATGTGTGGGAAGGCAAGTGCGCCCACTGTCACGGCGTTTTTGGTGAGTCGGGTGAGGTGTTCAGTCCGTTGATTGGCGGCACCACAGCCGAAGACATCAAGACTGGCCGCGTGGCCAATTTGAACCGCGCTGACTATCCTGGTCGCACCACCATCATGAAGGTGGCCACCGTGTCGACATTGTGGGATTACATCAACCGTGCAATGCCTTGGACTGCCCCCAAGACCTTGACCACGGAAGAGGTGTATTCGGTCACGGCGTTCTTGTTGAATTTGGCCAACATCGTGCCGGACAACTTTGTCCTGTCGGACAAAAACATCGCCGAAGTCCAAGCGCGTATGCCCAACCGCAACGGCATGATGACCCAACACGCCATGTGGCCTGGCAACGAATTTGGCGGCGTGAAAAAGCCCGATACAGCCAACAAGCTGTGCATGAAAGACTGCACGCCTGAACCCAAGGTCGCATCTTTCTTGCCCGACTTTGCTCGCAATGCCCACGGCAATTTGCAAGAGCAAAACCGCACTGTGGGTCCCCAGCGAGGTGCCGACACCAGCAAGCCAGAACCCAAAGCGGGCATGCCCGTGGCCGCAGCAGCGCCGGTTGCCGCAGCAGCCAAGCCTGAAAACAACGAAGCCAAAGCGGCCATTGCGCTCTTGAACAAACACAGCTGCACGGCTTGCCACGGTGTGGACAAGAAAATTGTCGGTCCTGGTTTCAATGAGGTGGCCAAAAAGCAAGCCGGTAAAACCGACTATCTGGTCGGTAAAATCAAGGCCGGTGGCGTGGGCGTGTATGGTCAAATCCCCATGCCTGCCCAAGCCCTGCCTGATGCCGACGCCAAGCAAATTGCCGAATGGATTTCCAAGGGGGCCAGCAAGTAATTCGGGGTCAACCCGATGCACTGCTGAACCTGTTTCTATAGCATCACTCAAACATCAAGGAGATATCAGATGCAAAACCGTCGCGAGACACTCAAGCAAACCGCTGTTGTGGCTGGCCTCTTGGCCACCGCAGGCTTCCCTCAGTTCGCCCAAGCTGCTTTCAACAAAGCTGCGTTCGAAGCCAAATCGGTGCAAGACGCCGCCAAAGCCGCTGGTGCTGCCAGCATGGCCGAGAGCAAAGATGTGACCATCACAGGTCCAGACATCGCTGAAAACGGTGCCGTTGTTCCTTTGGGTGCCAGCACTTCTTTGGCTGGCGTCAAGCATGTCTTGATCTTGGTCGAGAAAAATCCTGCTGCGCTGGTGGCCATGTTCCACGCCTCTGACGCTGTGGAATCCAACTTCACCACACGCGCCAAGATGGGCCAGTCTTCCGATGTCTACGCCGTGGCCATCATGAACGACGGCAAGGCCTTGTGGGCCAAAAAAGAAGTCAAAGTCACTTTGGGTGGTTGCGGCGGCTAAGCCCCTGTCCACACAACACACTCACATTGATTCACTGAAAGATTTAGGAGAAAAACATGGCAGATCCAATGCGCATTCGTGCCCAGGCCTCTGGTGACAAAGCAACCGTTCGCGTGCTCATGAGCCACGAAATGGAATCCGGTCAGCGCAAAGACGCCGCTGGTAAAACCGTGCCTGCTTGGTTCATCCAAGAAGTCACCGCCAACCTCAACGGCAAACAAGTCTTGTCGGCCGAGTGGGGCCCCGCAGTGTCCAAAAACCCCTTCCTGCAATTCACCGTCAAAGGCGCCAAAGCCGGTGACAAAATTGCAGTGACCTGGAAAGACAACAAAGGCGACACACGCACCGACGAAGCCACGGTGTCTTGATCGTGACCTGAGTGAACAAAGGGTGAAGTGACCACTTCACCCTTTTTGCGTTTGAACCAACAACGAGGTGACAATGAAAAAAGTAGCGACCCTTTGTGCAGCAGCGGCCTTGGCCTTGGCTGTATCGCCTGTCATGGCCCAAAAAACAGCCAGCCAAGGCATCGACGAATACCGCGCCATGCTGCAAGACGGCAACCCGGCGGATCTTTTTGAAGCCAAAGGCGAAGATCTCTGGAAAAAAGCCCGCGGACCCAAAAATGCATCGCTGGAAAAATGCGACTTGGGTCAAGGGCCAGGTGTGGTCAAGGGCGCTTTTGTGTCTTTGCCTCGTTACTTTGCTGATACCCAGCGCATGCAAGACTTGGAATCCCGTTTGGTCACGTGCATGGAAACCTTGCAAGGTTTCAATGCTGCTGAAATCTCCAAGACCCCGTTTGGTCGTGGTGAAATGGCCAACGTCACGGCCTTGGCCACTTGGATCGCCGCAGAGTCCAAGGGCATGAAGTTCAACTTGTCGCAATCGCACGCGCAAGAGAAAACGTTTTACGAAGTGGGCAAACGTTTGTTCTTCCAACGGGGTGGCCCGCACGACTTTTCTTGCGCCTCATGCCACGGTGAAGAAGGCAAGCGCATCCGCTTGCAAGACTTGCCGATTCTGACCAAAAACCCGGGTGATGGTCTTGGCTTCGCTGCGTGGCCTGCTTACCGTGTCTCGAACGGTCAAATGTGGAGCATGCAATTGCGCCTGAACGATTGCTACCGCCAGCAGCGGTTTCCCTATCCAGGTTTTGCCAGTGATGCCACTGTGGCCTTGGCCACATACCTGGGTGTCAATGCCAAGGGTGCTGCCTCGATTGCACCGGCCATCAAACGCTGATCTGAGCAGGAGAAACACATGAACAAAAAGACCCAACTCGTATTGACCAGCTTGGCCGCTGCTTTGGTGGCTGTTGGCTGCGCTTCCGGCCCTTCTGTGGCCGAACTCAATGACTTGACGGACAAAATCGTCAAGGCCTCTTTTCGCGATGAAAGCCACGTGAAGGTGGAGCGCATCACCGCCACGGACGAAACCAACCGGGCTTGCAGTGATGCAGATGTGGCAGGCAAACCATTGGACGAAAAAACCGCCAAGCGCATCGAAGAAGCCAACCTCAAAGCCATCAAATGGCCATCGGACGGCAAATTCATCGGTGACTGGAAGCAGGGCGAAGCCATCGCGCAAAGTGGCCGGGGCCTGACATGGACCGATTCGGCAACGGCAGTCAACGGTGGCAATTGCTACAACTGCCACCAGATGGACAAGAAAGAAATTTCTTACGGCACCATTGGGCCGAGCTTGTACAACTACGGCAAGATCCGCGGCGTGTCCAATCCGAACGACCCCGCCAGCAAGGCCATTGTGGAATACACCTGGGGCAAGATTTGGAACGCCAAGGCCTACAACGCCTGCTCCAACATGCCTCGCGCGGGCCACATGGGCATTTTGAATGAATCACAGGTTCGCCACATCGTGGGCTTGTTGCTCGATCCAAAATCGCCCGTCAATCAGTAATCCCTTGAAAACCCGGCTGGTCCGGGTTTTTAAAGTTTCTATATATCAGTGGTTGCAAATATGAATCTCTCCAAACGCGAATTTATCCAAGTCATGGGCGCTGGCACGATGGCCGGCATGAGCATGGGCTCTTTTGCCGAAGCCAGTGCAGCCACTGCATCCAATGGGCTCTACGACATTCCCAAGTTCGGCAATGTCTCATTCCTGCACATGACCGACTGCCACGCGCAGCTCAAGCCGATCTATTTCCGCGAGCCCAGCATCAACATGGGCATTGGCTCCATGGAAGGCAATTTGCCGCATTTGGTGGGTGAGTATTTGCTCAAGGTGGCCAAGATCCGTCCTGGTACAGCAGAGGCCCATGCGCTGACATTCTTGGACTACGAAAAAGCCGCCAAGCGCTATGGCAAGGTCGGTGGTTTTGCGCATCTGGCCACCCTGGTCAAGCGCATGAAGGCCAGCCGCCCTGGCGCTTTGCTGCTCGACGGTGGTGACACCTGGCAAGGCTCGGGCACCAGCTTGTGGACCAATGGCCAGGACATGGTGGACGCCTGCAAACTGCTCGGCGTAGACGTGATGACCGGCCACTGGGAATTCACCTTGGGCATGGAGCGCGTCAAGGAAATCGTCGAAAAAGACTTTGCCGGCAAGGTCGACTTTGTGGCGCAAAACATCAAGACCAGCGACTTTGGTGACCCGGTGTTCAAGCCCTATGTGATCCGCGAAATCAATGGCGTGCCCTGCGCCATCATCGGTCAGGCCTTCCCTTACACCCCGATTGCCAACCCACGCTACATGGTGGCCGATTGGGAGTTTGGCATCCAAGACGAGAACATGCAAAAGATGGTCAACGAAGCCCGCGGCAAAGGCGCGCAGGTCGTGGTCGTCATCAGCCACAACGGCATGGACGTGGACCTGAAGATGGCCAGTCGCGTCAGCGGCATCGACGCCATCATGGGTGGCCACACCCACGATGGCATGCCCGTGGCCTCCATCGTGTCCAACAAGGGTGGCAAAACCTTGGTGACCAACGCGGGCTCGAACGGCAAGTTCTTGGGTGTGCTCGATTTTGATGTGAAAGACAAAAAGGTCAGCGACTTCCGCTACAAGCTGCTGCCCGTGTTCTCCAACATGCTGCCCGCCGATCCTGAGATGGATGCACTGATCAACAAGATCCGCGCACCCTACGAGTCCAAACTGGCTGAAAAACTGGCCGTGACCGATGGTTTGTTGTACCGCCGTGGCAACTTCAATGGCACGGGCGACCAGTTGCTGGTGGACGCGCTGCTTGACGTGCAAGGTGCAGAGATCGCTTTCTCACCGGGCTTCCGTTGGGGCACCACGCTTTTGCCAGGCCAAGCCATCACGCGCGAGTGGTTGCTCGACATGACCGCCACCACTTACTCGTATGCCACCGTGACCGAGATGACGGGTGAGACCATCAAGACGGTGCTGGAAGACGTGGCCGACAACCTGTTCAACCCGGATCCGTATTACCAGCAAGGCGGTGACATGGTGCGCGTAGGCGGCTTGAGCTACAGCTGCAACCCCGTGGGCACCATGGGGACACGCATTGGCGATTTGCGCTTGAAGGGCCAGCTCATCGAGGCGGGCAAAAAATACAAGGTGGCGGGTTGGGCGCCTGTGGCCGAAGAGGCGCGGCACCAAGGCAACAAGCAGGTGTGGGAAGTGGTCGAGACCTGGCTCAAGGCGCAAGGTGGTCGTGTCAAACCCCGCAAACTCAACGCCCCCAAAATCATGGGCGCATTGCCCAACAAAGGCTACGCGGCTTGAGGTGTGTGTGCAGCGCCCCCAGCAACAGCAGGGGCTGCATGTGAAGGAGGAGTGACCATGCAAAGAAGACAACTGTTGTGGGCCAGCGCAGCCATAGGCAGCGCAGCCCTGTGGCCTGAAGCGCGATTGCTGGCGCAGCAAGCGCAGGAATTCATCGAGGGGCCACCTGTGGGGGATATCCCGGCCAAACAGCTGTCGCCGCACGTGTGGATGGTGTTCTCTCCGGATGGTTTCCCGACCGTTGAAAACCGCGGCATGATGTCCAATGTGATTTTTGCGGTGACCTCTGCAGGCGTGGTGGTGATCGATTCAGGTGCCTCCCTGCAGATCGGTCAAATGGCGATCCGCATGATCCGCAAGGTGACCGACAAACCCGTGGTGGCGGTGTTCAACAGCCACTACCACGGTGACCATTGGCTGGGGAATCACGCTTTTGTCAAAACTTATGGCGACAAGCTGCCCATTTATGCGCTGCCCAGCACCATTGAAAAACTCAAAGGGGCCGAAGGCAATTTGTGGCGCAGCCTGATGGAGCGCTGGACCAACCAGTCGACATTAGGCACTCAAGTGGTTCTTCCCAACACGCCCGTGCAGCATGGCCAGGTCATTCAAATCGGTGACGTGAGTTTTCGCATGCACCACTACGGCACGGCCCATACCCCCTCTGACCTGTGTGTCGAGGTCGTGCAAGACAAGCTCACAGCGGTCGGCGACATCGCCATGGCCAACCGCATTGCCAACATGGACGAGGGCTCTTATGTCGGCACCTTCAAGTATTACAAGGCCTTGGTGGCGGCCGCTGGAGAGCAAATGTGGGTGCCCGGCCATGGCTTGGGCAGCAAAGACTTGCTCAAGACTTATGGCGAGTTCTTGGCGGGCATTTGGGAGCCTTGCTTACAAGCCGTCAAAGATGGCAAGTCGGAAGCTGAGGCCAAAGCGGCAGTTCTGAAAGACCCTCGTGTGGCCTTGCGCGCCAAAACCATGCAGGGCTATGAAGGCAACATCGGGAAGTACACCAGCTTGGCCTATCTGGAGGCGGAAAAAGAAGCGTTTTAAGGAGGCGTGGCGAGCAAAGAGCCTGTTCACGTGGCACACATGCCTGCCACGCAAAAAGCAGTTGTCGCTTCTTTCAAACGATGAAGTTACGCCATGCCCCCACGTTGTAAACCTGCTTGAACCCATTCTTTTTCAAGAGCAGTTTGGCCATGCCGCTGCGGGTACCACTGGCGCAGCCAACCACGACAGGTGTCTCGCGGGAAATCTCATTCAAGCGATGGCCCAGTTCATTGAGTGGTATGTTGACCGAGCCAGGGGCGTTACCCGATGAAAATTCAGCCAGGGAACGGACATCGATCAGCGTCGCGCCCTCAGCCTTGAGTTTTGGCAGCATCCCCTTGACGCGGTGAGTGTTCCACCACTTGTAAGCCAGCCAAAGGCCCAAAGCAATCATGGGCCAGTAATCTTGCACAAACTTCATAGAGCTCCGATGGGAAATAAATCTAGGCTGCAATGCGTCTTATTGTAGAAGTACTGCGCCCACCCATACATTCACAGGCATGGGTTAGAGTGACAGCATGAGCCGAAGAAAATTTATAGGGAGCATGGTCAGCGGTCTGGCCATGACCGCTGCGGGTGTTTTACCGAGCTGGGCGCAGATGCCCAAGGTGTCCCGGCTGGTCATCGTGGGGGGTGCAGAGGATCGATTACAAGATCGCATCATCTTGCGCAAATTCTCAGACTATTGTGGTGGCCCTCAGGCCAAGATACGGATCATCACAGCGGCAAGTGGTGATCCACAAGGTGTTTGGAAAAGTTACCGCGATGCGTTTCACGCTTTGGGTGTGAGGGATGTTGAGAGGCTGGCCATCGATGACCGCGAGAGCGCTCAAGCACCCGCTGTTCAAGCAGAAATTCTGCAGGCTGATGGTATCTTCATGAGTGGTGGTGACCAGTCCAAACTGATGGCGATTTTGTGGGACAGCTTGGCTTATCAATCTTTGCACCAATCATTTCATATGAACGCTTGCTGCATTGGCGGGACCAGCGCAGGGGCTGCTGTCATGTCGCGCCACATGATTGCCCAGGGGCCATCGGTGCTTCGCCCCAGCAAGGAAGCAGTGGATACCGATATTGGTTTGGGTTTTCTGTCACAAGCCGTGGTGGATCAGCATTTTTCAGAGCGCAGACGCTTGCCTCGTTTGTTGTCCACTTTGGCCATGCGGCCAGATTTGTTGGGAGTGGGCATCGACGAAGATACGGCTTTGGTGATCGAACGGGGTGAGGGCATTGAAGTGATTGGCCAAGGTACAGTGACCCTTGTCGATCCATCACAAATGCAATCCAATGTGGACGATTTGGAAACTCTCGATCAAATTGAAATGTTGGGTGTGCAGTTGCATTTGCTGCCCGCTGGACACCGCTATACCGTGAAGTCTGTTGGACAAGGTGCCAGGTCAGCACCGTTGCGCCGAGCTATCGAGCGATTGGTCGCGGTGGGACCGATAAGGGGTTGAGGTGTGGTGCCCCCGACAGGAATCGAACCTGTATCACTCCCTTAGGAGGGGAGAGTTCTATCCATTGAACTACGGTGGCTTTGAGCATGGGAGATTGTAAGCGGGCACAAGCGATGACCGCTTCAGGCAAAACTCACTTGCTGAGCATGCGCATCGCGTCTTCCAAGCCCTTGAGCGTCAGCGGGAACATGCGCTGGCTCATGAGCTGCTGGATGATCGAAATGCTCTGGCGGTATTGCCACACGCCTTGCGGTTCAGGGTTGATCCAAGCGAATTTGGGGAAGGTGTGCGTCAAGCGCTGCAGCCACTCGGCTCCGGCCTCTTCGTTGTTGTACTCAACGCTGCCGCCTTTTTGCAAAATCTCGTAGGGGCTCATCGTGGCGTCCCCAATGAAGATCAGCTTATAGTCTTTGTTGTATTTGCGAAGGATGTCCCAGGTCGGGAACTTCTCGGCGTAGCGGCGTTTGTTGTTCTTCCACATGAAGTCATAGACGCAGTTGTGGAAGTAGTAAAAGTCCAGGTGCTTGAACTCGGCCTTGACGGCCGAGAACATTTCTTCGACGCGGGCAATGTGGTCATCCATCGTCCCGCCAACGTCCATGAGCAGCAGCACTTTCACGTTGTTGTGGCGCTCGGGCCGCATCAAGATGTCGAGGTAACCCGCGTTGGCTGCCGTTTTGCGGATGGTGCCATCCAAGTCCAGCTCTTCCACCGAGCCTTCGCGGGCAAAACGGCGCAGGCGTCGCAGCGCCACCTTGATGTTGCGTGTGCCCAGCTCTTGTTGGTCGTCGTAGTCTTTGTAGGCGCGTTGCTCCCACACCTTCACTGCACTGCGGTTGCCGCCTTTGCCGCCAATGCGAATGCCTTGCGGGTTGTGGCCGCCGTTGCCAAAAGGCGAGGTGCCGCCTGTGCCGATCCACTTGTTGCCGCCTTCGTGCCGCTCTTTTTGTTCTTCGAGGCGCTTCTTGAGCGTATCCATCAGCTCATCCCAGCCCATCTTCTCAATGGCGGCTTTTTGCTCGGGTGTGAGCTCTTTCTGCAGAATTTTTTCCAGCCAGTCGAGGGGCACTTCTTTGGTGAAGTCGGTCAGCATTTCAACGCCTTTGAAGTAAGCGCCGAAAGCTTTGTCGAACTTGTCGAAATGCTTTTCGTCCTTGACCATCACGGTGCGGGCCAGGTGGTAAAAGTCGTCGATGCTGCAGGCGTCAGATGCCGGGCCGACCACATTGGCTTGCAAGGCTTCGAGCAGCGTCAGGTACTCGCGCACCGAAACAGGCAATTTGGCTGCACGCAGGGTGTAGAAAAAATCGATCAGCATGGTGTGTCTCCGTGCTCAAGCCCGAACGCGAGCGAGTTGGTAGTCCAAATGCGTTTTCACATTGGGCCATTCACTGGCCACGATGCTGTAGACGCAGGTGTCGCGCAGTGCACCGGGAGCCATGGGATGTGGGTTGATCTGGTGGCTGCGCAACACACCGTCAAGCTTGGCACCCAAGCGTTCGATGGCGCGGCGGCTTTGCTGGTTGAAGAAATGCGTGCGGAATTCCACCGCGATGCAGTTCAGTTGCTCAAAGGCGTGGGCCAGCAGCAGGCGCTTGGCTTCGGTATTGAGGGGGCTGCGCTGCACACTTTGGCGGTACCAAGTGGAGCCAATTTCAACACGGCGGTTGGCCGCGTCGATGTTCATGTAGGTGGTCATGCCCACCGCTTGGTTGGTTGCCGGATCGATCACGGCGAAGGGGCACATGCTGCCTTTGGCTTGCAGGTCCAATCTGCGGGTGATTTCGGCGCCCATGGCTTCGGGCGTGGGGATGGTGGTGTACCAGTGGTTCCAGAGTTCGCCGTCGCGCACAGCTTCAACCAGCGCGTCGTGATGCGCGTGCGACAGCGACACCAGCTGCACATGCCGAGCTGATAGCGAGATGGGCGAAATCCAGGGGTTCATGATGCGTCTGTGTCAGAGTCTTTGGCTTTTTGTTTGCCGCGCCAATAGCGGGCCAAATGCAAGCCCGCGCCACCGCCCAAGCCCACCAGCAAAATGCCACCGATGCTGGCGTTGTCGTATCCGGCGCTGAAGATGTTCAGGCCCAGCCATTGACCAGCCCAATAACCGGTCAGGGCGCCGCCGACAAAGCCCACGGCATCCGAGATGCCTTCCATGAAGGGGTTGGGTGTGGTCATGGCGTCTGGATCAGCGGTTGCGCTGGTTCATGAACACCAGCTTTTCAAACAAGGTCACATCTTGCTCGTTCTTGAGCAGGGCGCCCACCAGTGGTGGCACCGAGACCTTCTGGTCGGCGCTTTGCAGGGCTTCGAGCGGAATGTCTTCGGCCACCAGCAGCTTGAGCCAGTCCAGCAGCTCGCTGGTGGAGGGCTTTTTCTTCAGGCCGGGCAGTCCGCGAACGTCATAAAAGGTCTTGAGCGCCAGGGCCAGAAGGTCTTTTTTGAGCGTCGGAAAGTGCACATCCACGATCTGCTTCATGGTTTCCGCCTCGGGAAACTTGATGTAGTGGAAGAAGCAGCGGCGCAGGAAGGCGTCGGGCAACTCTTTTTCGTTGTTAGAGGTGATGAACACCAGCGGACGGGTTTTGGCTTTGATCAGCTGGCGCGTCTCGTAGCAATAAAACTCCATGCGGTCGATCTCGCGCAGCAGGTCGTTCGGGAATTCGATGTCGGCCTTGTCGATCTCATCGATCAGGATGGCCACGGGCACTTCAGAGGTGAACGCCTGCCAGAGAACGCCCTTGATGATGTAGTTCTCGATGTCTTTGACTTTTTCCTCACCCAGCTGGCTGTCGCGCAAACGGCTCACCGCATCGTATTCGTACAGGCCTTGTTGTGCCTTGGTGGTCGATTTGATGTGCCACTGCAGCAGCGGCAGGCCCAATGCCTCGGCCACTTCTTCGGCCAGCATGGTTTTGCCAGTGCCAGGTTCGCCTTTGACCAGCAGTGGGCGTTTGAGGGTGATGGCGGCATTCACGGCCAGCATCAAGTCCGGTGTGGCGACGTAGTTTTCGGTACCTTGGAATTTCATGGTGAGCAGTTCTCAAAAACAGGAATAAAGCTTGTCAGGATTATGAGGGCCAGCCCGATATAATCCGCAGTTGATTTTTATCAATCATTTGGATTGTGTGAGCAAAATGAATAAGCTGTTGACCTCGATGTTCGCCTTGGCTGTCGCTTCCGTGACCGCCATCTCCGCCCAAGCCCAAGAAATCAAGGGCGATGCCAAAGCCGCTGAGCAAAAGATTGCCATGTGCATCGGCTGCCACGGTATCAAAGGCTACCAAGCCAGTTTCCCAGAGGTTTACCGCGTGCCCATGATTTCTGGCCAAAACGCCAAATACATCGTGTCGGCCCTGAATGCCTACAAAAAAGGTGAGCGCAAGCACCCCACCATGCGCGGCATTTCCGATACCCTGAGCGACCAGGATATGGCCGATCTGGGCGCTTATTACGAGCAGCATGGCAAGACGGAGCCAGTGGCTACAACCCCCAAGACACCCGATGCCAAAGTGGCCGCTTTGCTGCAAAAGGGCGCTTGCATTTCTTGCCACGGCGATAACTTCGCCAAGCCCATTGACCCTAGCTACCCCAAAATTGCCGGTCAGCACAAAGACTTTCTCTTTGTGGCGCTCAAGTCCTACAAAGTTGAAAACCAATCCACATGGGGCCGCAACAACGGCGTGATGGGTGGCATTGCCAAGCAGTTCTCCAATGCCGAACTGAAGGCCATGGCCGGTTACATCGGTTCTTTGGATGGCGACATGAAAGTGGTGCCTCAGTCCAAATTCCGTTGATCTGAGTCACCTCCAAGCAAAAAAGCCAGTCTGTTGACTGGCTTTTTTTGTTGTGGCGGCTTGCTTGGATGGCCCCTTGCGGTCAAGGGGCGGACTCGCCTGGCCCGGTTCAGGCCTGGCCGTTGATCACTTGCTGCAGTTCGCCAGACTCGTACATCTCCATCATGATGTCCGAACCACCGATGAACTCACCCTTGACATACAGCTGCGGGATGGTGGGCCAGTTGCTGTATTCCTTGATGCCTTGGCGGATTTCGGCGTCGTCCAGCACGTTCACGGTTTTGACGGTCTTGGGGTCAACGCCCACGGCCTTGAGGATCTGGATGGCACGGCCGGAAAAGCCGCACATGGGGAAGCTGGCGCTGCCCTTCATGAACAGGGTGATTTCGTGGCCTTTGACGAGTTCGTCGATGCGTTGTTGGGTGTCGCTCATGGTGTTGCTCCAAATGGGGTCGGTATCGTGTAGGGGAGATTATCTCTCTGATTGAATGTCTGCAACCGTCACAGGGGTGTTGGTGTCAAACAGGCCAGGCCGCGCCGGTGCAGCGCGCCATGCCGCCTAAGTCTCGGCGAGATTGCACCTGCACAAAACCGGACTCGTTCAACAGGGCTTGCACAGCGGCGGCTTGGTCCCAGCCATGCTCGAGCAGCAGCCAGCCGCCCGGGGCTAGAAAGGCAGGGGCTTGGGCGATGATCTGGCGGATGTCATCCAGCCCGTCAGGGCCGCTGGTCAACGCCTGCAGGGGCTCGTGCCTCAGGGCGGCCAGGTGCGGGTCGCCTTCGGCCACATAGGGTGGGTTGGAGACGATGAGCTCAAAGCGGCCCGTCCCTTGCACATCCACCGCTTTGAGCCAGTTGCTGGCGATGAACTGCACGCCCAAGTGCAAGCGCGTGGCATTGGCACGGGCCACGGCCAATGCGTCCTCGCTGGCGTCCACGGCCCAGACCGTGGCATTGGGCCGCATGTGTTGCAGTGCCAAGGCCACCGCGCCGCTGCCCGTGCCCAGGTCCAAAATGCGCGGCGTGCCGGTTTCTGGCAGGCATTCCAGGGCCCATTCCACCAAGGTTTCGGTGTCGGGGCGAGGGTCCAGAACGCGGGCGTCCACGGCCAAATTCAGGCCAAAAAAGTCCTTGCGGCCGGTGATGTAGGCCACGGGTTCGCCGCTCAAGCGGCGCTGCAGTGCGTCTTGCCACGCGGTCGATTGCGCCGCCGTCAAGGTGTCGCTGTCGTGGGCCATGAGCCAGGCGCGGTCGTGCAGCGGGCGCTGCAGGCTGTGCAGCAGCAACATTTGTGCGTCCACCCTGGCCAAACCCCGGGTTTGGGCTTGGCGCAGACACTCGGCGACGGTTGCAGGGTTTGGCATCAGGCGGTGGCCCCGATTTCCAGTGCGGCCAGCTGTTCAGCGGCTTCGTAGCTTTGCAGCGCGTGGACCACGTCCTGCAAATCGCCTTCCATGATGGTGAGCAGCTTGTACAAAGTCAGGTTGATGCGGTGGTCGGTCAGCCGCCCTTGCGGAAAGTTGTAGGTGCGGATGCGGTCTGAGCGGTCGCCGCTGCCGATCAAGCTTTTCCTCTCGGCCGCGTCTTTGGCGGCGCGTTCAGATCGGTCTTTTTCTTGGATGCGGGCTGTCAGCACTTTCAGGGCCTGAGCCTTGTTGCTGTGCTGGCTGCGGCCGTCTTGGCATTCGGCCACGATGCCTGTGGGCAGGTGGGTGATGCGCACGGCCGAATCGGTTTTATTGATGTGCTGACCACCCGCGCCGCTGGCGCGGTAGGTGTCGATGCGCAAATCCGAGGGGTTGATTTTGATGGCCTCAGCTTCGTCCGGCTCGGCCAGCACTGCCACGGTGCAGGCGCTGGTGTGGATGCGGCCTTGGGTCTCGGTGGCAGGGACGCGTTGCACCCGGTGCCCGCCCGACTCAAATTTGAGTGCGCCATACACGTTGTCACCTTCAACGCGCACCACCACCTCCTTGTAGCCGCCCAACTCGCTGACCGATTCCGACACGATCTCACACCTCCAGCCTTGGCTCTCGGCGTAGCGGGTGTACATGCGCAGCAAGTCGGCCGCAAACAGCGCCGACTCGTCGCCCCCGGTGCCAGCACGGATTTCTACAAAAGCCGGGCGTGCGTCATCGGGGTCTTTGGGCAACAGCATGCGCTGCAACTCAGCTTCCAATGTTTGCAACTCGGCACTGGCACTGACCACTTCTTCTTCGGCCATCTCGCGCATATCCTCGTCGACCAGCAGGGCTTGCGCACTGGCCAAGTCGGCAGTGCGCAGCTGAAAGCGGGCAAAGCGCGAAGCCACGGCGCTGACCTCGGCATGTTCCCGTGAGAGCTTCAGGAACTGCGTCATGTCGGCCATGATGTCCTCGCGGGACAACAGAAAGTCCAGCTCCGTCAAGCGCAGGGCGTAGCGTTCGAGTTGTTGGATCAAAAAGGGTTTCATGCGAGCGGTGTTGTGGAGGCCGGAGGTCAAGCTCCAAGCGGCGTGCCAAGAAGAGTTTGTCGGTTCAAAACCCCGACTCACTGAACCCGCCGCTAACGCTCTTTGCGCAAGAAAACGCGTTGCACTGTGTGCATGGTCTGCTCGCGGTGCTCGGGGTCTGCCCCCCGCAACTCGGCCATGGCGCCATGCAGCATTTTTTGGGTCAGACCCTTGGATAAGGCTTCCATGACCGCAATCGGGTCGTCGCCCCGTGACAGCAGCTTGCGAGCGCGGGCCAACTCGGCTTCGCGCCAAGCATCGGCTTGGTTTTGGAGTTGCTGGATCAGCGGCACGGTGTCACGCTGGCCCAGCCAGTGGCTGAAACTTTGAACACCCGCGTCGATGATGACTTCTGCCTCGGCCACGGCGGCCTGTCGGTGCGCCTGACCGGCTTGAACCACGCTGGCCAAATCGTCCACGGTGTAAAGGTAAACGTCTTCCAGCGATTTCACTTCAGGTTCAATGTCGCGGGGCACGGCCAGGTCGACCATGAACATGGGTCGGTATTTGCGTTTCTTCAAGGCCCGTTCAACCGCGCCCAAACCGATCAGGGGCAGGGTGCTCGCGGTACAGCTGATGACCGCATCGAACTCGTGCAGGCGGTCGGGCAGATCGGCCAGGCGCATCACTTCGGCCCCGAAGCGGCTGGCGAGCAATTCCCCACGGTCCATGCTTCGGTTGGCGATGGCCATGCTTTTGGGTTGCTTGGCTGCAAAGTGGGTAGCCACTAACTCGATCATTTCACCTGCGCCAACAAACAGGACGCGGATGTCTTTGAGGTCTTCGAACAACTGGCTGGCCAGTCGCACCGAAGCGGCGGCCATGCTGATCGAGTGGGCACCGATTTCGGTGGCGCTGCGCACCTCTTTGGCCACCGCAAAGCTGCGCTGAAACAATTGGTTCAGGGTGCTGCCCAGAGCGCCGGCTTGCTCGGCCGCCCGAACAGCATCTTTGAGCTGACCCAAAATCTGGGCCTCGCCCAGTACCATGGAGTCCAGACCGCTGGCCACGCGAAAGGCGTGACGGGCAGCTTCATTGCCTTCAAGCAAATAGGTATGAGCGTGCAATTCGGATGCACTCACCCCACCAGTTTGGGCCAGCCAGCGCAGGGTGTCGTTGGTGGCGGCCTGGTCGGCGGCGCAATAGATTTCGGTGCGGTTGCAGGTCGAAAGAATCGCCGCTTCAGGCTCTTGTGCCATGCGATGGGCCAGATCGCGCCGCAGACCTTGGAGGGTGGGCACCAGTTTGTCCACGGCGAACGCAAACCGACCGCGCAGATCCAGCGGTGCAGTGGTGTGGTTCAAACCCAAGGTCCAGACAGCCATGAAAGCAATTATAGGCACAGCATGTCAACTTTGCTTGACACTTTCAATGGGTTCCGATGTTGACGTGGCATTCGAGGCACAATTTGACCGAATGGGCTACGCCAAATGAGCCTATCACTTGTATCAATGAGAGGCCACATGACATTGGGTTTGTTGCTGTTGCACCTTTTGGGGTTCGTCATGCCCGCGCTGGCCATGGCTGTTTTCATGCCTATGGCTGGGCGATGGGTCATGGGTCCTGGCTCCATGACGATGCGACGCCATTCAGCGGTCCATGCCGTCAGTGGTGTGGCTGTCTTGGTCGTCGGTTTATGGCTACATGGTCAGGATGGGAAAATGAGCACCTACATCGCTTTGGTGTTGGTGGCCGCCACGCTCGAATGGCTCATGCACCGGGGCTGGGCCCGTCACTGAAAACCGATGTGCGGGCTGCACATTTGAAAATCAATCAAGGGAGATGAACATGCGAGGAATCAAACGCCGTGCTGGGCTGGCTCTGGGTGGGTTGGGCTTGGCCCTGACTTTGGGGAATGTTTGGGCTTACCCGACCAAGCCGATCCGCGTGGTGATGGGTTTTCCTGCAGGCGGGCCACTTGACCAGCATGCCCGCTTGCTGACCGACCGGTTGCAGGCCCAGCTGGGGCAGCCCATCTTGGTGGATTACAAAGCAGGAGCGGGTGGAACCGTGGGCGCGCAAGAGGTGATGCGCGCTGCCCCCGATGGCCATACCCTCATGCTGGCCAACACAGGCGTGATGGTCATCAACCCGGCGCTTTACACCAAGTTGCCTTACAGCACCTTGCGTGACTTTGTGCCCGTGGCCCGCACCGCCATGCAGCCACTGGCCTTGCTGGTCAACCCCAAAGTGCCCGCCAACTCCCTGCAGGAGTTTGTGGCCTATGCCAAAGCCCGGCCTGGCCAGATCAACTACGGCTCTGCGGGCAACGGCGGCAGCAGCCACTTGGTGCCCGAGATGTTCAAGTCTGCCACAGGGCTGTTCATGGTGCACATCCCCTACCGTGGCAGCGCACCCGCCTTCACCGACCTCATGGCAGGGCAGGTGCAATTCATGGCCGAGAGCATTCCGCAAGCTGCCCAGTACCACAAACAAGGCAAAGTGCGGGCACTGGCCGTGACCAGCCGCGAGCGCAACCCGGCCTTGCCCGATATCCCCACCGTGATGGAAACCGGCATCAAGAATTTCGAAGTGGTCGGCTTTTATGGCTTTTTGGCCCCGGCAGGCACTCCCAAGGACGTGGTCAACAAGCTCAGCGATGCGTTCAAGGCCGTGATGAACCAGCCCGACATCAAGTCACGCATGGTGGCGCAAGGGGCTGATCCGGCTTTCTTGGGGGCCGATGACTTCGCTAAATTTCTGTCGGCCGAGATGCCGCGCTGGGCGGCGGTGGTTCAAAAGTCGGGGGCCAAGCTCGATTAAGAGGTACTCAGACCGGGCTGAACACATCCACCCGGTCGGTGATGATGCCGTCGGTGCCCAGTTCCAGCAGGTGCTGAGCGGCCCAGTCGTCGTTGACGGTGTAGCTCAGGCACCGCATGCCTGCCCCTTGCACGCGGGCCACAGTGGCCACGTCCCACAAGGCGTAATTGGCCACCACAGCCACACAACCTAGATCTAGTGCTTTTTCAAACCAACCCGTCCACAACGTGTCGATCAGCAAGCCGCGAGGCAATTCAGGGACGGCTTGCTGAGCGGCGGCCAGTGCATCGGGTTTGAACGAGGTCAAAAGTGGCGGCACATCAGCGCCTGCCCACAGGCGTTTCGCCAGTCGTGCCACAGCTTCTCCGGTGGCAGCCTCGGTGCCCGGTGTGGGTTTGATTTCGATGTTCAGCAAGTGACCATTCGCGAGACAGAACTGTGCGAGCCCTTCGAGCGTAGGCAATGCTTCGCCTGCGTAGGTGCGTGAGTGCCAGGTGCCTGCGTCAAGCTGGGACAAGGCGTGCCAAGGCAAATTGCCGCCAATGCCCTGCCCATTGGTGGTGCGATCCAGCGTGGCGTCGTGCATCAGGAACACCACGCCGTCAGCGCTGATCTTGGCGTCGCACTCGAACATGCGGTAGCCATACGATGCCCCCAACCTGAAGGCCGCCAAGGTGTTTTCTGGGGCGAGCTTGCCAGCGCCCCGGTGGGCGATCCAGCGCGGGTAGGGCCAATGTTTCATGGTGCTGATGGGGCGATGCGTTTTTGGGTTTTCGCGTCAAACCCGTGAACACGGTCTGGGCGGGGTGTGGCGTGGAAGGTGCTGCCTGGCTGCGGCGGCGTGACCGATTCGTCCACGCGCAAGGTGAGTGTTTCATCGCCCAGTCGGGCATGCACCAAACGTTCAGCGCCCAGCAGTTCAACCGTGTCCACCGTCAGGGTCCAGCCCCCCGATGGGGTGATGTCCAAATGCTCGGGGCGGATGCCCAAGATTTGCCCCTCAGGTGTGCCCGGGGCATGCTTGAGCAGGTTCATGGGCGGTGAGCCGATGAAGCTGGCCACAAAGGTGCTGGCTGGACGGTTGTAGACCTCTTCGGGCGTGCCGAACTGCTCCATGTGGCCGCCGTTCATCACGATCATGCGCTGGGCCAGCGTCATGGCTTCGACCTGGTCGTGTGTCACAAATAGGCTGGTGATGCCGAGTTCGCGGTGCAGTTTTTGAATCTCCAGCCGGGTCTGGGCGCGCAGCTTGGCGTCGAGGTTCGACAGTGGCTCGTCAAACAAAAACACTTGCGGTTGGCGAACGATGGCGCGGCCCATGGCCACGCGCTGGCGCTGGCCACCGGACAGCTCGCGGGGTTTGCGCTGCAGCAAGTGACTCAATTCGAGGATGCCTGCTGCCTTGTCCACTCGGGCTTTGATTTCTTCGATCGGGCGCTTGGCGATCTTCAGGCCGTAAGCCATGTTGTCGAACACGCTCATGTGCGGGTACAGCGCGTAGTTCTGAAACACCATGGCGATGTCGCGCTCAGCCGGCTCCAGCTCGTTCACCACGCGGTCGCCAATCGAAATGGTGCCGCCAGAAATGTCTTCCAGGCCGGCCACCATGCGCAGCAAGGTGGATTTACCGCAGCCCGAGGGGCCGACGATGACGACAAATTCACCATCGGCAATGCTGGCGCTCAGGTCGTGGATGACGGTGTTGCCCTTGGCGCCAGTGCCGTAGGTTTTGAGGATGTGAGAAAGGGTAATTGCAGCCATAAATTCATTGATAAGACGAGGACAGAGCAACGCTTCAAATGGGACTGTCCCCGGGTTTATTCAGACGGGGATAGAGCAACGCTTCGCATTGGTCTATCCCCGGCGTATTTATTTCTCTGTATCTACCAGTCCTTTGACGAACCATTTTTGCATCAGGACCACGACCAGTGCCGGCGGGAGCATGGCCAGGATGGCGGCGGCCATCACCACATTCCACTCCGTCCAAGACTCCCCCGAAATCAAGCGTTTGATGCCCAGCACCACCGGGTACATGTCTTCGTTGGTGGTCACCAGCAGGGGCCAGAGGTATTGGTTCCAGCCATAAATGAACTGGATCACAAACAGTGCCGCGATGTTGGTGGCCGACAAGGGCAGCAACACGTCTTTGAAAAAGCGCATCGGTCCGGCACCGTCCATGCGGGCGGCTTCCACCAACTCGTCGGGAATGGTCAGAAAAAACTGCCGGAACAAAAACGTGGCGGTGGCCGAGGCGATCAAGGGCACCGTCAGACCTGCAAAACTGTTGAGCAGGCCAAGACCTGCCACCACTTCATAAGTGGGGCTGATGCGCACTTCGACGGGCAGCATCAGGGTGACAAAAATCATCCAGAACACCATGTTCCGCAGCGGAAAGCGGAAATACACGATGGCAAAGGCCGACAGCAGCGAGATGGCGATCTTGCCAATGGCGATGCCCAAGGCGCTGATCAAGCTGACCTGCATCATCGGCCACATGGCGGGCAGCGGACTGCCTTGAGAGTTGGGGCCGCCAAACAGCGTCAGACGGTAGGTTTCCCAAAAGTGGCTGCCTGGCACCAGGGACATGGGCACGCTCTGGTTGATTTGCTGGGCGGTTTGGGTCGAGCCAATGAAAGTGAGGTACAGCGGAAAGGCCACGACGGCCACGCCAATCAGCAAGATGAGATGCCGCAATATTTGCAGGCCAGGGCGGCGTTCGATCATGTCAGTATTGAACTTTCTTCTCGACAAACTTGAATTGCAAAACGGTGAGTGAGACCACGATCACCATCAGCACCACCGACTGTGCGGCCGAGCTGCCCATGTCCAGCGCCTTGAAGCCGTCGTAATACACCTTGTAGACCAGGATGGCGGTGTCTTTGCCAGGGCCCCCATGGGTGGTGGCGTCCACGATGGCGAAGGTGTCAAAGAAGGCGTAAACAATGTTGATCACCAGCAAAAAGAAGGTGGTGGGGGACAAGAGCGGGAACACGATGGTCCAAAAACGCTTCCAAGGGCTGGCCCCGTCAATGGCGGCCGCCTCGATCAATGACTTGGGGATCGACTGCAAGCCCGCCAGAAAAAACAGAAAGTTGTAGGAAATTTGCTTCCACACCGCAGCCATCACGATCAGCGCCATGGCGTGGTTGGGGTTAAGCAGGTGGTTCCACTCGATGCCCATGGCCCGAAGTGCGTAACCCACCACCCCCATGGGCGATGCAAACATGAACAGCCACAACACGCCCGCGACCACCGGTGCCACGGCGTAAGGCCAGATCAGCAGGGTTTTGTACAGACCCGCGCCGCGCCCGACCCGGTCGGCCATCACGGCCAGCAGCAACGACACCGACAGGCCCGTGACTGCCACCAAGAGAGAAAACACCGCAGTGGTCTTGAATGAGTCTAAGTAGCCGCTGTCGTTCCAGAGGCGAGAAAAGTTCTCCAGGCCCACAAATTCACGCGAAGCGCCAAAGGCGTCTTCTTGCAGCACGCTTTGGTACAACGCCTGCCCGGCTGGCCAAAAAAAGAACACCAGCACGATGCTCAGCTGGGGCGCAATCAGCAGCCAGGGCAGCCAGCGGGATTTGAAGCGGACGCGTTTTTCCATAAATTCTTTGCAAAGCTGGGGTCTGAAGTGTCACCCCAAAATGCGCAAAAGCAGAGGCACCGCCTCTGCTCCTTTCAGGTGCTCGCCGCCCAAGAGCGCGGCGAATGCATCACTTGTTGGCTTTTTCGAACCGTTCGAGTTGTTCGTTGCCGCGCTTGATGGCCATGTCCAGGGCTTCTTTGGTGCCCTTTTTGCCGCTCCACACGCCTTCGAGTTCCTCGTCAATGATGGTGCGGATCTGCACAAAGTTGCCCAGACGCACGCCGCGTGACTTGTCGGTGGTCTTGCGGATCATTTGGGTGACTGAAACGTCGGTGCCGGGGTTCTTTTTGTAGAAGCCGGACTTTTCGGTCACTTCAAAAGAGGACTTTGTCACAGGCAGGTAGCCGGTGCGCTGGTGGCTGGCGGCGGCCACGCTGTCTTTGGACAGGTGGGCAAAGAACTCTGCCACGCCTTTGTATTCGGGGGCTTTTTTACCACTCATGACCCAGAGGCTCGCGCCGCCAATCACGGTGTTTTGGGGGGCACCATTCACATCGGGGTAGTAGGGCAGTGTGCCGATGCCGTAGCCAAATTTACCGTTGCGCGTCACGCTGCCATACAAAGCCGATGAGCCGGTGGCCATGGCGCATTCGCCCGAGACAAAAGTGGCATCGGCTGCGTTTCCGCGGCCTTTGTAAACAAACAGGCCTTGTTTGGCCATGTTGGCCAAGTTGTCAATGTGGCGCACATGCAGGGGGGTGTTGAAGGACAGGCGTGCGTCCATGCCGCGCATGCCGTTGCCTTTGGTGGCGAACTCGGTGTTGTGCCAGGCCGAGAAGCTCTCCAGCTGCGTCCAGCTGATCCAGCTGGTGGTGAAGGGGCATTTGTGTCCGCTGGCCTTGAGCTTGGCTGCGGCCAGGGCTACCTCGGGCCAGGTGGTGGGCGGGGTGTTGGGGTCCAGGCCTGCGGCCTTGAAGGCGTCTTTGTTGTAGTGGAAGACGGGGGTGGAGCTGTTGAAAGGGAAGCTCAGCATTTGGCCGTTCGGGGCGGTGTAATAACCGGCCACAGCGGGCACATAAGCGTTCTGGTCGAATTTGAGGCCTGCGTCGGTCATGACCTTGCCCACGGGCACGATGGCGCCCTTGCTTGCCATCATGGTGGCGGTGCCCACTTCGAACACCTGCAGGATGTGCGGCGCATTGCCCGCACGGTAGGCGGCGATCGCGGCGGTCATGGACTCGTCGTAGCTGCCCTTGAAGGTGGGCACGATTTTGTAGTCTTTTTGGCTGGCGTTGAAGTCCTTGGCCAGGTCGTTGACCCATTCACCCAGGGCGCCGCCCATGGAATGCCACCACTGGATCTCTGTCTGTGCTTGGGCTGAGAGGCTGGCCAGGCCCAAAGCCAAGGCGGAAATGGTAAGTTTGAGTTTCATCGCGGTTCCTAAAAAATACGGATTTTTTGATTTGCCCAATTTCAAAGGGCAATTCCGATGCTTCACTTTGGGGGCTGTTGATGTCAAATATATTAAAACTGTGTGACATTGCCGGGACAATCCGGGGTTTCCATGAGCTGAGACCTTTGGGTGACAGGTGCCCCCACCCCCGGCGTGTGTTTGTTGCACTGCGGTAACATTCACGCTCAGCCGGTTTGACATTGGTTTCGGGTCTGGCTGACAGCGTCTTGAGTGACGCCTTTGACTGCGCCATACCCATGAATGCACCCACCACGCTCCAACATTTGATGCAAGCCGACGCCGATGCGCCGCGCCTGCGCGAGATCCCCTACAACTACACGAGCTTCTCTGACCGCGAAATCGTGCTGCGTTTGCTGGGTGAATCGGCTTGGGACTTGCTGAACCAGCTGCGCCAAGAGCGGGGCACGGGTCGATCCGCTCGGATGTTGTACGAAGTGCTGGGTGACATCTGGGTGGTGGAGCGCAACCCCTATTTACAAGACGACCTGTTGGACAACCCGGCCCGCCGCAAATTGCTGGTCGAGGCCTTGCAGCACCGCCTGGCTGAGGTGCAAAAGCGCCGCACGCCACAGGCCGACGCGGCCCGCGATGCATTGGTGGGCCAACTGCTGGCCATGGCTGCCCAGGCTGTGACGCAGTTCAGCGAACGTTTTACCCGCATGGCCAAGCTGCGCAGCCAGGTGCAAAAGACCCTGGGGCGCCTGACCGCCAAGGACAACATCAAGTTCGATGGCCTCTCGCGTGTGAGCCATGTGACCGACGCCACCGACTGGCGCGTGGAATACCCCTTTGTGGTGCTGACCCCCGACAGCGAGACCGAAATGGCGGGGTTGGTTAAGGGCTGTATCGATTTGGGCCTGACCATCGTGCCCCGGGGCGGCGGCACCGGCTACACGGGTGGCGCCATTCCGTTGACTTGGAAGAGCGCGGTCATCAACACCGAAAAGCTCGAAGCCATGACCGAGGTCGAAATGGTCGACCTGCCCGGTATCGCCCACCCTATTCCCACCATTTACACCGAAGCTGGGGTCGTGACCCAGCGCGTGGCCGATGCGGCCGAGCGCGGCGGTTTTGTCTTTGCGGTAGACCCGACTTCTGCCGAAGCCAGCTGCATTGGTGGCAATATTGCCATGAACGCGGGCGGCAAAAAGGCGGTTTTGTGGGGCACCGCGCTCGACAACCTGGCCAGCTGGCGCATGGTCACGCCCGACGCCGAATGGCTGGATGTGGTTCGCATGGACCACAACATGGGCAAGATCCACGACGCCGAAGTGGCCACCTTTGAGCTGCGCTACTTCAAAGCTGACGGCAAAACCCCGATCCGCACCGAAACCCTGGTGATCCCGGGCAAGACTTTCCGCAAGGAAGGCTTGGGCAAAGACGTGACCGATAAATTCTTGAGCGGCCTGCCTGGCGTGCAAAAAGAAGGTTGCGACGGCCTGATCACCAGCGCCCGCTGGGTCGTGCACCGCATGCCCACACACACCCGCACCGTGTGCATGGAGTTCTTTGGCCATGCCCGTGAGGCGGTGCCCAGCATCGTTGAGATCAAGGACTTCATGTTTGCCGAGCAAAAGCGCACCGGCACCGTCATGGCTGGCCTGGAGCACTTGGACGACCGCTATTTGCGGGCCGTGGGTTATTCCACCAAGTCCAAGCGCGGCGGCTTTCCCAAGATGGTGCTGATCGGTGATATCGCAGGTGACAACGCCGACGATGTGGCCAAGGCCACGTCTGAGATCGTGCGCATCGCCAATTCGCGCAGTGGTGAAGGCTTCATCGCCATCAGCCCCGAAGCGCGTAAAAAATTCTGGCACGACCGCAAAAAGACGGCCGCCATCTCCCGCCATACCAACGCCTTCAAGGTCAACGAAGACGTGGTGATTCCATTGCCGCGCATGGCCGAGTACACCGATGGCATCGAGCGCATCAACATCGAGCTGAGCCTGCGCAACAAGCTGCAGTTTTGCCGTGAGTTGGAAGATTTCCTGCAAAAGGGAAACCTGCCCTTGGGCAAGCAAGACGATGCCAGTGACATCCCATCGGCCGAGTTGCTGGAAGACCGCGTGGCGCAAGCCCTGGCGGTGGTACGCGAGGTGCGTGCACAGTGGCAGGGCTGGTTGACCGATGTCGACGCGCTGTTCCCTCAGCTGCAAGAGCACAGCCTGCGGGCCAGCTGGAAGACGCAAATTCGCCCGGCTTTCCAGAATATTTTCTCAGGCTCAGCTTTCCTGCCGATCCTGACCGAAGTCACTGCCATTCACCAGCGCGTGCTCAAAGGCCGCGTGTGGGTGGCCCTGCACATGCACGCGGGTGACGGCAATGTGCACACCAACATTCCGGTGAACAGTGACAACTACGAGATGCTGCAGACCGCGCACGAGGCGGTGGCCCGCATCATGGTGCTGGCCCGAAGCCTGGACGGCGTGATCTCGGGCGAACACGGCATTGGCATCACCAAGCTGGAGTTTTTGACCGACGCCGAGTTGGCCAACTTCACCGCCTACAAAGCCAAAGTGGACCCCGAAGGTCGCTTCAACAAAGGCAAGCTGCTGCGCGGCGCGGCCCTCACGGGGCTGGGCGACGATGTGCATGCGGCCGACCTGACGCACGCTTACACCCCCAGCTTTGGCCTGATGGGCCACGAGTCTCTGATCATGCAGCAGTCCGACATTGGTGCCATCGCCGCCAGCGTGAAAGACTGTCTGCGCTGCGGCAAGTGCAAGCCCGTGTGCGCCACGCATGTGCCGCGTGCCAATTTGCTCTACAGCCCACGCAACAAGATTTTGGCGACCTCATTGCTGGTCGAGGCCTTCCTTTATGAAGAGCAAACCCGCCGCGGCATCTCCATCAAGCACTGGCAAGAGTTTGAAGACGTGGCCGACCACTGCACCGTGTGCCACAAGTGCCTGACACCCTGCCCTGTCAACATTGACTTTGGTGATGTGTCCATGAACATGCGCAACCTGCTGCGCAAGATGGGGCAGAAAAGCTTCCGCCCCGGTAACGCTGCGGCCATGTTCATGCTCAACGCCACCAACCCCGAGACCATCAAGCTGGCGCGTGCAGCCATGGTCGGCGTGGGCATGCGTGCACAGCGTTTTGTGGCTGGTTTGCTCAAGGGCGTGGCCCGTAAGCAAACCAGCGCACCACCCGCCTCGGTGGGTACCGCGCCCATCAAAGAGCAGGTGATCCACTTCATCAACAAAAAGATGCCGGGCAACCTGCCCAAGAAAACGGCGCGGGCTTTGCTGGACATCGAAGACAACGACTACGTGCCCATCATCCGCAACCCGAAGGCCACCACGTCTGAATCTGAAGCGGTGTTTTACTTCCCCGGTTGCGGCTCGGAGCGCCTGTTCAGCCAGGTGGGTTTGGCCACCCAAGCCATGCTCTGGCATGTGGGCGTGCAGACGGTGTTGCCACCGGGCTATCTGTGCTGCGGTTACCCGCAAAAAGGCTCGGGCCAGTTCGACAAGGCAGAGAAGATCATCACCGACAACCGTGTGCTGTTCCACCGCGTGGCCAACACGCTCAACTACCTGGACATCAAGACCGTGGTGGTGAGTTGCGGCACTTGCTACGACCAGTTGCAGGGCTACCAGTTCGACAAGATCTTCCCGGGCTGCCGCATCATCGACATCCACGAGTTTTTGCTCGAAAAAGGCATGAAGCTCGATGCGGGCGGTGCCTATCTCTACCACGACCCTTGCCACAGTCCCATGAAGCAGCAAGAGCCCATGAAGACCGTCAAGGCCTTGATGGGTGACAACGTGCTGGAAAGCAAACGCTGCTGCGGAGAATCGGGCACGCTGGGCGTGACGCGCCCAGATATTTCAACCCAGGTGCGCTTTCGCAAGGAAGAAGAGCTGCTCAAAGGCGAAGCCGCTTTGCGCAGCAGCGGTGCGCTGGCCCCCCAGGCCAACGTAAAAATCTTGACCAGCTGCCCCAGCTGCCTGCAAGGCTTGTCGCGCTTTGGCGACGACATGAAAAACGGCCTGCTCGAAGCCGACTACATCGTGGTCGAGTTGGCCAAACACATCCTCGGCGAAGAGTGGATGCCCGAGTACGTGAGTGCTGCCAATGCGGGCGGCATCGAACGTGTGCTGGTTTAAATCTGAAAGCGGAACATGGCCGGATTGAAAAAAGACATGCCCACCCCCGAGTCCTTGACGGTGCACGGTCAGACCCGGGTTCTGGAAATTGGGTTTTCCGATGGTGCGCAGTTTCGCATCCCTTTTGAGCTGATGCGTGTGTACTCGCCTTCCGCCGAAGTGCAGGGCCATGGCCCAGGCCAGGAAGTGCTGCAAACCGGCAAGCGCGAGGTCGGCATTGCCGAGATCGAGCCCGTGGGCAACTACGCCGTCAAGCCTACTTTCACCGATGGGCACGAGTCAGGTCTGTTCACATGGGAATACCTGTACTTTTTGGGCGACCAACAAGACGCTTTGTGGAAGCAATACGAAGACCGCTTGCAAGCCGCAGGCATGAGCCGCGATGCACCGATGGTCGAGGCTGCTGCAGGCGGCAGCTGCGGTCACCAACATTGAGGGCCCTGGCATGAGC
This sequence comes from Limnohabitans sp., assembly GCF_034680285.1. GTDB lineage: Bacteria > Pseudomonadota > Gammaproteobacteria > Burkholderiales > Burkholderiaceae_C > Limnohabitans_A. The sequence goes on along the minus strand of NZ_JAXITC010000019.1, from coordinate 11,925 downwards.
ACCACCCATTTCGGTTTCAAAACCGTCGATGAAACAGAAAAAGCCAAGCATGTACGTGGCGTGTTCGACTCGGTCGCGTCCAAATACGATGTGATGAACGACCTGATGTCCATGGGCTTGCACCGGGTGTGGAAGGCCTACACCGTGCAGGTGGCCAACCTCAAAGAGGGCGATCAGGTGCTGGACATCGCAGGTGGTACGGGCGATTTGTCCATGGCGTTCGCCAAAAAAGTGGGTGCCACGGGTCGCGTGGTCCACACCGACATCAACGAAGCCATGTTGTCCACTGGACGTGACCGCTTGGTCGATCACGGATTGGCTTTGCCCACTTTGGTGTGTGATGCCGAAAAACTGCCTTTCCCTGACGCGCATTTCAACGTGGTCAGCGTGGCTTTTGGTCTGCGCAACATGACCCACAAAGACGTGGCGCTGAAGGAAATGTGCCGGGTGCTCAAGCCAGGCGGAAAATTGCTGGTGCTGGAGTTTTCCAAAGTGGCCAAACCCCTGGAAAAAGCTTACGACTGGTACAGCTTCAAAATATTGCCCCAGTTGGGCAAGCTGGTGGCGGGTGACGCCGACAGTTACCGCTACTTGGCGGAATCGATTCGCATGCATCCCAGTCAAGAAGATTTGAAAACCCTTATGAAAAATGCCGGATTTGGGCATGTGGATTTTCACAATTTATCGGCCGGGGTGGTAGCCTTGCACATGGGCATCAAGTGCTGAGGCCCGCAAACTGAATTTCCTGAGTTGGAGACACCATGAACAACAAGTTGATGACCCTGATGCTCGCAGGCGTGATGGCACTGGGCAGTCTGAATGCTGAAGCCGCACGCCGCATGGGTGGTGGCAAATCCATTGGTCAGCAATCAAACCAGGTTACCAAGCGCGATGCTGCGCCTCAAACCCCGGCTGCACCTGCACAAAATGCGGCGCCTGCTAATGCTGCCAAGCCTGCTGCAGCCCCCGCTGCCGCTGCCCCCAAGCGTCCATGGGGTGCCATGCTGGGTGGTTTGGCCGCCGGTCTGGGCTTGGCTTGGTTGGCCAGCTCCCTAGGTATGGGTGAAGCCTTTGGCAACATTCTGATGGCTTTGCTGATCGGTGTGGCTGTGATCGCCGTGATTGGCATGATCATGCGAGCACGTCGTGGCAATGCTGGCCAAATGGGTGGCTTGGCCTATCAAGGTGCAGGTGCCTCTGCAGAAAATCCTGCTACTTACAAACAATACAGCCCGCAAAACGTGGGCAACGATGCTTCTGCCCGTCCATGGGAAGGTCAAAACACCCGTTTTGACAGCTCGGCTGCGTCAGCCTCGACCGGTTCCATGATTGGCTCGGGCATTGGCTCTGGTCTGAGTGGTTCGCAAACTTGGGGCATCCCAGCTGGATTCGATGTGGACAGCTTCATCACGGCCGCCAAGCGCAATTTCGTGACCTTGCAAGATGCATGGGATCGTTCGGACATCAGCGCCTTGCGTTCCATGATGACGGACGCCATGGTGGTGGAAATCCGCAACCAGCTGGCTGAGCGCGAAGCCCAATTTCCAGGCCAGCCTAACAAGACCGAGGTGGTCATGCTCGACGCCCAGCTGTTGGGTATTGAAGAGCAGGCCGATGCTTACATGGCCAGTGTTGAGTTCAACGGCATGATCCGTGAGGATGCTGCTTCTGGCCCGAGCCCATTCCGCGAAGTCTGGAACATGACCAAGTCCAAGCAGGGTGGTGGTTGGCTGGTGGCTGGCGTGCAAGCACTGCAATAAAGCCCTGGCTCTTTGGGGCCTGTACTTTCGGGAATAATCGGGGATTATGGCAACACAGTCCCCTTTTTCTTGGGCCGCTCAGGCGCTACCCGACCTGGCCGCTCAAATGGCCAAACAGTTCAGCACTTCATTTCACCCCCCTGAATGGGTGATCGATGAAACCGTGAACCGTTTGGTCCTGTTTCTCAATCATGTCTTGATAAGTGAGCCAGAAGCCATGGCACGGTTGGCACGCCAAAAAAACCAGCGTATCGCGCTGGTGTGGGAGCGGTTTGAATTGCAATTGACGCCGACCCCTGCTGGCTTGCTGGAGCGCGGCCGATTTGACGGCTTCGATTTGCGCCTGACCGTGACCGAAGAGTCGGCCTCAACACTGGTGTCGGCTTTGGCACGGGGCGACAAGCCCAAGGTGCGCATTGAAGGCGATGTGCAACTGGCGGCCGAAGTCAATTGGCTGATCGATCATGTGCGCTGGGACGCCGAGGAGGACTTGAGCCGTTTGATCGGTGATGCGCCGGCACACACTTTGACGCAAGCTGCCCGTCAAGCTGCGAGCGCTTTGCGCAGCTTTTTGGCTAAGCGCCCTGGCACTGAACTGCGCACGGGCGGCGCAGCATGATGCGCTGGAGCCGTTTTGGACGCGGTGCCTTCATTATTTTCATTGTCTTGCGCTATGGCCTGGACGAATTGGTGCTCTCGAGCTTCCAAAAACCATGGCTGCGTGTATTAGCGCGCGTGCTGTCGGTTGGGCGCGATTTGCGCTCTCCACGGGCCGTGCGTCTGCGTGAAGCCCTTGAGCGCTTGGGTCCGATTTTTGTGAAGTTTGGTCAGGTGTTGTCCACACGCCGTGACTTGCTGGCCCCCGACATTGCTGAAGAACTGGCCAAACTGCAAGACCGCGTGCCGCCATTCAGTTCGGCCATCGCGGTGGCCTCGATCGAGCGGGCTTTCAACCGCAAAGTCGAAGACATCTTTGAAACCTTCGAGCGCCAGCCCGTGGCAAGCGCTTCGATCGCCCAGGTGCACTTTGCCACCTTGCGCGGCAAATCGGGTGACGTTCGCGAAGTGGCCGTGAAGGTGTTGCGCCCGGGCATGTTGCCTGTCATCGACAAAGACCTGAGCCTCATGCGCATGATGGCGGGCTGGGTTGAGAGCCTGAGCGCCGACGGCAAACGTCTTAAGCCTCGTGAGGTGGTTGCCGAGTTTGACAAATACCTGCACGACGAGTTGGACTTGGTGCGTGAAGCCGCCAACGCGGCACAGCTGCGCCGCAACATGCAAGGCCTGGATCTGGTGCTGATCCCCGAAATGATCTGGGACTTTTGCCATCCCGAGGTCATCGTCATGGAGCGCATGCATGGTGTGCCCATCAGCCAGGTCGACCGTTTGCGCGAAGCGGGCGTGGACATCCCCAAGCTGGCCCGCGATGGCGTGACACTGTTTTTCACGCAAGTGTTCCGCGACGGCTTTTTCCATGCCGACATGCACCCCGGCAACATCCAGGTGAGCCTTGCTCCGGAGACTTTTGGTCGCTACATCTCCTTGGACTTCGGCATAGTGGGCACGCTCACCGAGTACGACAAGGAGTACCTGGCGCAAAACTTCACCGCGTTTTTCCGCCGCGACTACAAGCGAGTGGCCGAACTGCACATCGAGTCCGGTTGGGTGCCCCCTGAGACGCGGGTGGATGAGCTGGAGTCGGCCATCCGCGCAGTGTGCGAGCCTTACTTTGACCGGCCTCTCAAGGAGATTTCTCTGGGCATGGTGCTCATGCGTCTGTTCCAGACCTCACGCCGCTTTCAGGTTGAGATTCAGCCGCAGCTGGTGCTGTTGCAAAAAACCCTGCTCAATATCGAAGGTCTGGGCCGCGACCTGGACCCGGAGTTGGACCTGTGGAGCACGGCCAAGCCTTTCCTCGAGACTTGGATGCTGGAGCAAATCGGGCCCAAAAAACTCTGGGAAGAGCTCAAGGCCCAAGCCCCGCATTACGCCAAACTGCTGCCGCAGTTGCCACGCTTGTTGCACGATTACCTTAACCAGCCGCGTCAACAAGACGTCTATCAGCTGGAAAAGTTGTTCGCTGAACAACGCCGCACAAACCATTTGCTGCAGATAGTCCTCTATCTATGTTTGGGCTTCGTCACGAGCTTGTTTGTATTTCAGCTTTGGGTCTATTGGTCAAACAAATGAAACCCGATTGTTGGATGCTTTAGTGCCTGCTCATTCAAGCCGTAAGTGACAGACGCGCTTTACGAGCTTGTCTTGCTGTGTAAATCCCAAAACTGACCACAGCCAATGTCACCACCAGCATGAGCAAGCTGGCCGCTGCATAAACAGAGGGGTTAACCCCGCGCCTGGCGTAGCTGAAGATGACTTGGGGCAGGGTGGTTACCCCAGGGCCTGACAAAAATTCCGAGATCACCACATCGTCAAATGACAAGGTGAAAGTCAGCAGCCATGCGGCCAGAAGCGCCTGCGAAATATTCGGCAATGTCACGAGAAAAAACACTTGGCTGGGTTTGCAGCCTAAATCCATGGCGGCTTCTTCGATGGACCTGTCCATTTCTTTCAACCTTGACTGGATCACCACGGTCGCGAAGGCCATACCTAAAAGCGCGTGGCCCAAGACAATGGTGGTCATGCCGCGTTCGGGCCATCCGAAAATCCGCTGCGTCCCCACCGAAAGCAGCAGCAGTGACAGTCCGATGATCACTTCGGGCATGACCAGAGGAGCGCTGAGCATGGCATTGAACAGGTTGCGCCCTTTAAAGCGTGTGTATCGGACCAATGCATAAGCAGCCAGGGTCGCCAAAACCACCGAGAATGATGCGCTGATCAAAGCCACCTTGAGGGATAGCCAAAAGCCCTCTAATAGGCGAGAGTCCCGGGCCAGCGCCTCATACCAGCGCCAGGAAAAGCCGGTGAAATGGCTGTCTTGCCGGGTGCTGTTGAATGAGAATAGAACTAAAAACATCAAGGGTGCATACAAAAAAACATAAATGCAGGTCATCCACACTTTGCCAATGTGCGCTTGGATACGGCGCATCATGCGTGCTCCCTTTGCGTTTGACGCGTGAGTCTTGCGTTGAACCAGGCCAGTGGAAGGATGACCCACAAAATCATCATGATGGCCAGGGCCGATGCTCGGGGCCAATTGTTGCTGCTGAACATTTCGTCCCAGACCACGCGGCCGATCATCACATTTTCTGCACCACCTAACAGGGAGGGAATCACGAATTCACCCAAACAAGGAATGAACACCAGCATGGAGCCTGCCATGATGCCGGAGCGGCTCAGGGGTACAGTGATCAACCAGAATGTCTTCCAAGGGTTGGCGCCCAAGTCATAGGCTGCTTCCAGCAGCCTTGTATCAAGTTTGACCAAGGTAGCGTATAGCGGCAAGACCATGAAGGGCAGGTAAACATAGGTCATGCCCACGAGCATTGAAATGTCGGTGTAAAGCATTTGCACTGGCTCTGTGATCAGCCCCAAGGCCATCAGTGAATTGTTGATAATTCCTTGATCGGCCAAGATGCCTTTCCAAGCGTAAATGCGCAGCAAGAAGGATGTCCAAAAAGGCAGCATCACCATGAGCAGCAAGACTGGACGCACGGATGAGGCTGAGCGGGCCAGGAAATAGGCAAACGGGTAGCCCAGCAATAAGCAGAAAACCGTGGTCCAGAAAGCATATTTCATCGACAACAGGTATGACTCTGTGTAAAGCGTCTGACCGAAGTCTCCGCTGTCATCGACAAACAGGCTGATGTAGTGGCTCAGTTTGAGATGCAGTTGCCAGCCATCCGCCTCGGTGTGAGAAAGCAAGCTGGCAAACGGGTTGAGTTGCTCTCCCATGTCAGTGACGCTCAGACGCATCAAAATCAAAAAAGGCATTGCAAAGAAAATCGCAAGCCATACAAAAGGAATACCCAGCACCGTTCGTCGACCCAGACGCAGCCGCTCAAGCAATTGAGACAATATTTGGATCATGAGGAGAGCAACACCCCGGCCTGGGTGCTCCACGAGCAATAGACCGTATCGCCCCATAAGATGTCTCCTTCGTGGTTGCGACTGCGGTTGCTCTGGGTAGCTTTGATTACGCTTTGATCGGGCAGTTGCACCACGTAGGTGCTGTAGCTGCCCATGTAGGCAATCTCACGTACCACGCCTGTGACCACGTTGGCGGCATCGGTGGACCTGGCCATGGGGTGGCGTTTGTCTATCAGTATTTTTTCCGGTCGCACAGCCAATGCCAAGGCCATGCCTTGGGGGTGTGAGATTCCAGGGCCAAGTGTGAAACGACCTTGGGGCGTGTTGAGTTCGGATTCACTGGCTTCGGTGCGCGACAAATGCCCTTCAAACAAATTCACATTGCCAATGAAGTCGGCCACAAAACGGCAACTGGGTGCTTCGTAAACCTCGGTGGGGTTCCCCAGCTGAAGGATGCGACCGTGGCTCATCACGGCGATGCGCGAAGCCATGGTCATAGCTTCTTCCTGGTCATGGGTCACCATCACGCATGTCACACCAATCGATTCGATGATGTTGACCAGTTCAAACTGTGTTTGTTCACGCAGTTTCTTGTCCAGTGCACCCAAAGGCTCGTCCAGCAAAAGCAATTGTGGCTTACGTGCAAGGCTACGGGCCAGTGCGACACGTTGTTGTTGCCCTCCGGACAGCTGATGTGGCTTGCGGTTAGCGAAATTTTGCAGTTGTACCAAATCAAGCATCGCTTTCACACGCTCTGCGGTACTGTCCTTGTCCATCCCCAAGCGTCTCAAGCCGAAGGCGATGTTTTCCCAAACACTGAGGTGGGGAAAAAGTGCATACGACTGGAACATCATGTTGATGGGGCGCTCATAAGGTGGCAATTGGCTGATGTCTTGCCCCCCCAGAAAGATTTGGCCTGATGAGGGCGTCTCAAACCCTGCCAGCATCCGCAGCAATGTGGATTTGCCACAACCGGAGCTCCCGAGCAAGGCAAAAATTTCACCTTTGTCAATGGTGAGCGACACATCGTCAACCGCTGTCACGCTCTCAAATCGCTTGAACAGATTCTGAATCTGGAGAAATCCGGCTTTGTCGGAGGGCACAGAGAGCGTCATGTCAGCTTTCTCAACTCAAGAAAAAGGCTGTGCACATCCCGTGTGCACAGCCTGATTTGATTCACGGAGATTCGTATGATTGCTCACTTGCCTTTTTTGAAGGCGGTGTATACAGATGTCATGGATTCGCGTGTGGAATTGGACAGGCTGGAAGGCGACACCGCCACCTGCAGTGCTGCTTCATCCAGGAAAGCAGCCTTATTTTGCGCCACTTCGGGGGTGACCTGTGCCACGCTGGCCTTGTTGGCTGTCGCATAGCTCAGCTCATTGGTCAGAGATGCGGATATTTCTGGCTTTAGGAAATAATTGATGAATGCCATGGCATTGTTGGGGTGCTTTGCATCCTTGGTCACGGCCAAGTTGTCGAAGAAAAGCAGGCCACCGGTTTTGGGCAGCAAGGCTTCAATTTCCTGACCGCTCTTGTTTTCTTGTGCGCGTGCGCTTGCAATGTTGATGTCACCAGCCCAGCCCAAGGCCACACAGGCTTTGCCGCCAGCCAGATCATCGATCATGGTGCTGGAGAACAAGCGGATGTCTTTGCGGACTTTGCTGAGCATCTCACCTGCGGCCTTGTGGTCGGCTGCATCTGCAGAATAGGCATCTTTGCCAATGTAGTGCAGGGCTGGTGGCAGAATTTCTGTGGGCGAATCGAGGTAGGCAATGCCACACGATTTGAGTTTGCTAGTGTATGTGGGGTTGAACACCAGATCCCAGGCGTTCTCGGGCATGGGGGTGCTTCCTAGTGCTTTAGCGACTTTGGCTTTATTGATACCGACGGTGGTAAAACTCCAGGCCCAAGGGACCAAGTGTGAATTGCCTGGATCGACCTTGTCGAGCTTGGCCATGATGGCTGGGTCGAGATTGGCCAGATTCGGGATTTGCGCCTTGTCCAGAGGGCGCAGCAAACCCGCTTCAATTTGGGATTTGGCAAAAACAGCGCCTGGAACCACCAGGTCATAGCCTGAGTTACCAGCGATCAACTTGGCTTGTAGTGCTTCGTTGTTTTCAAACGTTTGGTAGTTGACCTTAATGCCGCTTTCTTTTTCGAAATTCGCCACCATGTCTTGGGTAATGTAATCGGGCCAGTTGTAGATGTTCAACACTTTTTCTTCGGTGTTGGCGGGCGGGGCTGCTGCAACGGCTGGCGCCTGAGGTGCTTCTTCTTTTTTGCCGCACGCCACCAAGGTCAATGCACACAAAGCGGTCAGTAAAAAACGTTTGTTCATGATCGTTAGAACTCCATAAATGGTGGGGCATGCTAATACCCAACAGACTATCGCGCGATTGTATAAGAAGGAACTTTCCCATTGTCTGGGGGGCTCTTGTGATGTTCGGGGCGAGGCATCTGACGGAGCATATCTGGGAAGACCAAAGGTTCGACTTACAATTTAGGGTTGAAAAAAATTCCCAGGAACCTCTCCATGCCCATTTACGCCTACAAATGCGACGCCTGTGGCCATGCCAAGGATGTTCTGCAAAAAATGAGCGATGACCCCCTGACCGTTTGCCCGGTTTGTGCGGCACCTCAATTCAACAAACAACTCACCGCACCAGGCTTTCAGCTCAAGGGCACGGGCTGGTATGCCACCGACTTCAAAGGCGGAGGTGCTGCTGTGCCTGCGGCTTCTGGCACTGCTGCTGATGTGGTATCGAGCCCCGCACCCTCACCGAGCGCGGAGTCTGCGGCACCAGCTGCAGCTTCTCCCGCAGCAACGACATCGAGCGCGGGTGGCTGCGCAGCTTCTTGCGCCTGCCACTGAGCACGTTTGTGCCTGAACTCACCGATTGCAAAAAATCATGAAACACCGCAGCTTCAAACAGTATTTCATCACCGGCTTGTTGGTTTGGCTGCCTTTGGCTATCACCGTGTGGGTGCTCATGTGGTTGGTCGGTTTGTTGGATGCCGTCTTTTTGGCTGTTCTGCATGCGGCTGACACCTTGATTCCTGGCATCCACGTCAGTGCCGAATACCTGAGGGGCGTGCCCGGTCTGGGTGTGGCCATTGTGGCCGTGTTCATTTTTTTAACGGGTGTGTTTGTGGCCAATATGTTTGGCCAATGGTGGTTGCGCAGCTGGCATGGTTTGATGAACCGAATCCCTGTGGTGCGAACCATTTACACCAGCGTCCGTCAAGTGGCCGACACCTTGTTTTCGGGCAGTGGAAATGCTTTTTCCAAGGCTTTGTTGGTGCAGTACCCGCGACATGGTTCTTGGACCATCGCATTTCTGACCGGCACGCCCGGTGGCGAAGTGGCAAGCCACTTCGATCAGCCCTTGGTCAGTGTTTATGTGCCGACAACGCCCAACCCAACTTCAGGTTTTTTCCTGATGATGCCCAAGGCCGATGTGATCGAGCTGGACATGAGTGTTGACGATGCCTTGAAATACATCATCTCCATGGGTGTGGTGGTGCCTGGCACGCCTGCCCCTGCTTCTGCAAACGACGGTCCATTGCCCAAGTCTGTTTGACCCTTTTTGAATCCTGTTCCTGCGAATCCTGAAAGTACAACATGTCCATGCGTTCCCACTACTGCGGTCTGGTGACCGAAGCCCTGACGGGCGAATCCGTGAGCCTGTGCGGCTGGGTCAACCGTCGCCGTGACCACGGCGGCGTGATCTTCATTGACTTGCGCGACCGTGAAGGTTATGTCCAAGTGGTGTGTGACCCAGACCGTCCTGACATGTTCAAGGTCGCTGAAGACGTGCGCAACGAGTTTTGCGTGCAGATCAAAGGTGTTGTGCGTGCCCGCCCTGAAGGCACCACCAATGACAACATGAAAAGCGGCAAGATCGAAGTGCTGTGCCACGAGTTGATCGTGCTCAATGCATCGGTGACGCCACCCTTCCAGATCGACGAAGAAAACCTGTCCGAGACGACCCGCCTCACGCACCGCGTTTTGGACTTGCGTCGTCCGTACATGCAAAACAACCTGATGCTGCGCTACAAAGTGTCGATGGAAGTGCGCAAGTACCTCGATGAAAACGGCTTCGTGGACATTGAAACCCCCATGCTCACCAAGAGCACGCCCGAAGGTGCCCGCGACTACCTGGTGCCCAGCCGCGTGCACGATGGCCAGTTCTTTGCATTGCCTCAGTCCCCTCAGCTGTTCAAGCAGTTGTTGATGGTGGCGGGCTATGACCGTTACTACCAAATCACCAAGTGCTTCCGTGACGAAGATTTGCGCGCTGACCGCCAGCCCGAATTCACCCAGATCGATATCGAAACCTCCTTCCTGACCGAAGAAGAAATCCGCGACATGTTCCAGGGCATGATCAAGCGCGTGTTCCTCAAAACCATTGGCGTGGACCTGGGCGAGTTCCCAGTCATGACGTACCAAGATGCCATGCACCTGTATGGCTCTGACAAGCCTGACCTGCGCGTCAAACTCCAATTCACCGAAGTCACCGACGTCATGGGCGATGTGGACTTCAAGGTGTTCTCTGGCGCTGCCAACATGAAAGGCGGCCGTGTGGTGGCCCTGCGCGTACCCAATGGCTCGGTCGAAGGCGGAGGCATCAGCCGTGGCGAAATCGACGCCTACACCGAGTTCGTCAAGATCTACGGTGCCAAGGGCTTGGCCTACATCCGCGTCAATGACCTGTCCAAAGGCCGTGAAGGTTTGCAGTCCCCCATCGTCAAGAACATCCATGATGCCGCTTTGAATGCTGTCCTGGAGCGCTCGGGCGCTCAAAACGGCGACCTGATCTTCTTCGGTGCCGACAAAGAAAAAATCGTCAACGACGCCATCGGCGCGCTGCGCATCAAGATCGGCCACAGCGCCTTCGGCAAAGCCAACGGTCTGTTTGAAGACCGCTGGGCCCCGATGTGGGTGGTGGACTTCCCGATGTTCGAATACGACGATGAGAACCAGCGCTACACCGCTGTGCACCACCCCTTCACCGCGCCCAAAGATGGCCACGAAGACTGGATGGTCACCGCCCCTGAAAAGTGCATCTCCAAAGGCTACGACATGGTTTTGAACGGTTGGGAAATGGGTGGCGGCTCAGTCCGTATCCACCGCGCCGACGTGCAGCAAAAAGTGTTTGATGCTTTGAAGATCACGCCCGAAGAAGCCCAGCTCAAGTTCGGCTTCTTGCTCGACGCATTGCAATATGGCGCGCCTCCTCACGGTGGTTTGGCCTTCGGTCTGGACCGCATCGTGACTTTGATGACCGGCGCTGAGTCCATCCGTGATGTGATTGCTTTCCCCAAGACACAACGCGCCCAGTGCTTGCTCACGCAAGCGCCAAGCCCTGTTGACGAGAAGCAATTGCGCGAACTGCACATCCGTTTGCGCAATCTGGATGCTGCCAAAACAGCCTGATCTACAAAGACAAGCCCCAAAAGCCAACGCCACCTTCGGGTGGCGTTGGCTTTTTGACTTTTAGTCAGCAGCTTGGATGGCGTAACGCCCACAAAAAAGGCTTCAAAACCGAAGTCTTGAAGCCTTTGATGTCTGAGCTCAACGAGAGCTGAGCCAGAAATTTTGTAACGGCGTTTGTGCCGTTGACAGGGTGCAGGGCTTAGTAGCCGCCGCGACCGCCGCCGCCGTAGCCGCCACCGCCGGAGCGATCGCCGCCACCGCCGTAGCCGCCGCCACCTGAACGGTCACCGCCGCCGTAGCCGCCGCCACCGGAACGACCGCCACCGCCGTAACCGCCACCACCACCGAAACCACCGGTGCGTGGAGGACGTGCCTCCATCGGACGGGCTTCGTTCACAGTGATGCTACGGCCACCCAAAGACTGGCCGTTCATGCCAGCGATAGCAGCTTGCGCTTCGGCATCGCTGCCCATTTCGACAAAGCCGAAACCTTTAGAACGACCTGTGTCGCGTTCCATCATGACTTTTGCGCTGGTGATGGCGCCGAATTCGCCGAATGCCTGTTGCAGGTCTTCGTCGCGAACGGTGTACGGCAGGTTGCCGACGTAAAGTTTATTGCCCATGGAGGACTCCTCAGAAATACAAAAAAACAAAGCGATGGGGTCCCGAAAGCACAACAAACTGAAAACTGCCGCCGTAGCGCGCGAAACTGACCGATCACCTGACTTGTGCCGTTTTT
>NZ_JAXITC010000018.1:0-87957 GCF_034680285.1 Limnohabitans sp. | reverse complement strand
CGCTGAAGCGCCGATCCATGAGTGAGCGCAAGGCGCTGGCATTGGCCGCAAGGGCTGCACGAGTGTTGGCAGCGTCGGGGCCGAACTGCATGATCAAGTCCCACACGGTGGGCGAATCGCTTTCTGATTGCAGCTTCCACAGGCCACGGCCCAGGCCGACCGGGTTCACGACACCCCACCAGCCACGGCTGTCGGTGGTATTGCCAAATTGGCTGCTGCTCACGCCAGAGATGACGGCCTGATAAAGGCGCGTTGAGCGGTTGAACGCACTGCTGCTGTCAATGCCAAAAGTGGTCTGCGATGCGCCGGAGTTGGCAGCTTGCAATTGGCCGTAGTTGGTGGCCGATTGAATGACGATGTTGTAGGCCGTGGGCAGTTTGCCGCTGTAGCTCAGGGCCGCTGTGCCGCCTTGGGCGTTGGTCAGTTGGGTCACTGTGCCGCCAGCGACCACGATGCCGAAGGCATTGCCACCCGCGCCAGGCAAGATGGTGCCCAGGTTGGTGATGGTGGTGGTGCCCGTGGTCACGATGCCCGAGCCGCCCTGCGTGGTGCCAGCACCACCGACGATGGTCGCACCGGCCTTGTTGTTCAGCACCAACGTGGCAGAAGTCGAAGCGATGGCTGCACCACCCACTGTGCCTGCGCCGCCTCGGATGACGCCACTGCCGTCGTTGAGAACATCCAGGCGGGTGCTGCCCACAATGCTGTGGACGGCCGCAGCACCTGAACCGGAGCCACTGGCGCCCGCACTGATGACGCCCAGGTTGGTGATGGTCGATGTGCCCGTTGTCTCGACACCTGCGCCGCCTTGGGCGCTGCCAGCACCACCCACAATGGTCGCACCGGCCTTGTTGGTCAGCACCAACGTGGCAGAAGTCGAAGCGATGGCTGCAGCCCCCGAACCGGCACTGCCCGCCCCCCCTTGAAGGTTGGCGCTGCCTTGGTTGGTCACCACAGTTTCGGCAGATGCCGACTGAACAGCCGCCCCGCCCGTCAGGCCATTGCCGCCACGGATGGCACCGCTGTCCTCGTTGGTCACTTCCAGGCGAGTGCTGCCTGCCGTGATTTGGATGGCTGCCACGCCTCGACCGATCGTGTCCGAGGCAGCGCCCGGCGCGATGGTGCCCGAATTGGTGATGGTGGCATGGCCGGCCGTCACCTCGATGCCTGATCGACCCTCGGCGCTGCCCGATCCACCTTGAATGCTGGCACCCGATTGGTTGTTCACCACCATTGTGGCCGCGGCCGACTGGATGCCTGCACCACCGATCAGACCATCACCACCGCGGATCACACCCAGCGTTTCGTTGACCACTTCGAGGTAAACACTGCCTGCATCGCTCTGGATGGCCGCCGCGCCATTGCCACGCGTGCCCACCGAAACACCTGCGATACCACCGATGCCCGATGTGCCCCCAGCCCCCGCGTTGCCGGCCGTGGCATACGTGATGGTGATCCCACCCACCGTGCCGTCCAAACCAGCGGTACCTCCCGTACCGCCAGTACCTGCGGTCCCGCCGGTCCCGCCGGTACCACCAGCGCCTCCATTGCCCCCGTTACCGTTTGAGCCCGGCGCGGTCGAAACGTCACCTCCCGCACCACCATTCCCCCCAATCCCCGCTCCAGTACCACCAGAGCCGCCATCGCCACCATTGCCCGCCGATTCTGTGCCTGTCGCGGAAGTCGCTGCGCCGCCTGAACCACCGTCACCACCAAAACCGCCACTGCCACCACTACCGCCATTGCCCCCCGTAGCAGCGCCACCGCTGGTGCTAGTGGCAGCGCCACCATTGCCACCGGAACCGCCATTGCCGCCACTGGCGCCTGCCCCGCCATTGCCACCGTTGCCAGCAGTCGCGGCACCCGTTGTGCTGTCTGCACTGCCACCGTTCCCACCGGCGCCACCATTGCCGCCCAGACCCGCTGCACCAGCGACACCCAACGCACCTGCCGCGCCTGCCGCGCCAGCGCGACCTGCTGCGCCCAGCCCCCCCCCTGATCCACCCACAATGCTGCTGTGGTTGCTGATGCGCAATGCGCCATTTGTTTGCAACACAGCAGCGGCCCCATGACCACCGGCCCCGCCGTTACCACCGTAGCCGCCATTGCTGCCGCTCCCGCCACTGCCACCATGGCCGCCATCGCCTGCGGTGCCGCCATTGCCGCCATCAGTGCCATCCATTCCCACCGCTGGGTCACCCACCGAAGATGCTCCATTCATGCCCGCGGCTCCATTGCCCCCGTTGCCCCCGTTGCCCCCAGCACCGCCGGCACCGCCAGCACCGCCTGAACCACCCGCGCCACCTGCGCCGCCCGCGCCACCTGCGCCGCCCGTGAGCGAAGAATTGACAATCAACACAGCGGTTGAAGCGCTGGTGCCCGAATAAGTGGCGGCCGCGCTGCCCGACAAGCCAACACCGCCAGACCCTGCGTTGCCCCCTGCAGTGCCGTTGCCACCCGACATGCCATTGCCACCCGCTTGTCCGTTGCCACCCGACGGGCTCATCAAAGTGCCATCAACACCGTGAGCACCGGCAACACCGGCAACGCCAGCGGCACCTGCTGTGCCCGCTGCACCCGATGCGCCCGTTGCACCAGCTGAACCAGCCGCACCCACGACAGCGCTGCCCACAGTCAAGGTCTGGCCGTCGGCAATCGCTTGGGCATTGACTTGAGACCATGCCAAGGTGCTGGCCATGAAAGCAACCCACCATGCGGTGTCTTTGCGAAGTTTTGAGGTGGGGCGAAGCTTGTTCATGGTTAATTATCAAAATTTATGAATTTTTTAATTTTATTACTCAAATGCATAAAATTAAAATAGCTCCAGTGAATTCAGTTTGCAATTTGAAATCAGGTTTCCCGTGCACGGGCTGGCCTTCTATGCCATCTACCGCTGCGAAGCCCTGCGACAAACCACCTCAACTCAACTCAACCGAGACTTCACGACCAGACTTTTCTTGGGAGTCGTTTTCAGCATGGCTTTGGCGCACGCAGCCTTTACGCAAAACAGAGCGACCTTGAACAGCTTTTCGGACAGCGACCTGATGGTCAAGCGCATCAGCTGCCCTGCGGGCAATGTTCAATTTGCAAGGGGGGTGCGTTGGGCACCTGCCAACAACGGCGTCAGCATCACCATCAACGACTCAGACGAGGTGCTGCTGCCTGCGTCTTGTTATGCCGAAATGTATTGCGCCCGCTACAAGGGGGCGTCGTCAGTGGTCATCGTGGACGCACCGGCCTGCGGCGGCAACGCGGTGTCCGAGGAATACATCGTGATTGACCTGATCTCCAAGCGCAAGGTCACGCTCAACCATCCGCAGATGAAGGCGAATGTGCGCTAGGAAACGTCAAGGTGATGATGGTCTTGCTGCTGTTCAGTGCACTCAGCTCCATCACTTTTGTCCAAGCATTGTTTTGTACCTTTTGGGATACAATCAGTCATGCCCGCAATTTACACCACCAAGACTTTTGACCAATGGTTCATCGGTCTCAAAGACTCAAGGGGACGTTTTCGCATTCAAGCGCGCATTGACCGTGTCGAGCTTGGAAATTTTGGCGATTGCGAACCCGTTGGTGGAGGCGTGTCAGAGATGCGCATTCACTTTGGTCCAGGCTACCGTGTGTATTTGACGCAAAGAGGCATGGAAATTGTTGTGCTGCTGGCAGGTGGTGACAAGAGCACTCAAGCCAGAGACATCAAAGCTGCTTTGGAAATGGCCCGTGAATTGAAGGAATCGAAATGATCGAAAAACTCACAAAGTGGGACTCTGCAGAGCACCTCAAGTCTGATGAGGACATCGCGGCATACTTAGATGCCTGCTTCGAAGTTGCTGGCGATGATGCCGCTTTAATTGCTCACGCATTGGGTGTAGTCGCTCGTGCTAAGGGAATGACACAGCTGGCAAAGCAAACCGGACTGGGGCGCGAAAGTCTCTACAAAGCACTGTCTGGCGAAGGCAATCCCAGCTTTTCTACGATCCTGAAAGTCATGAACGCGCTCGGCGTGCAGATTCACACCGAAGTTGCACACGCATGATGCGATGCTGAATTGAACACTTGGATCAAGCTAGGAAACATCAAGGTGGCAAGCAGTTGAACTGGCCTGGCTATTTTGGTGTTCAAACCAACCATCCAAGGAGATGGTCTTTGGTCGTCCCTGACCCCTTCGCGGGCTGGGGACTTTTCCGAAAGGGAGTAAAATACAACCTAAAGAAACCTAGTGGAGTCATTATGTCTACAGCAGTCAAACTCGCCGACACCCTGATTGATCAGGCTAGGCGCTACGCCAATGTGGCACATCGTTCTGTACCTAAGCAAATCGAATATTGGTCCCAGATTGGTCGCATTGCTGAAGAAAATCCAGATCTGCCATTCGCGATGATTCGTGAAATCTTGATTGCCGATCAGGAAGAGCCCGTCGGTGAGTACCAGTTCAGCTGATGAAAATCCTTCTTACGCCCACGTTCGAACGGGCACTCAAGAAGCTACACAAACCTCAGAAGCTGGATCTCGATGGGGCAGTTCGGGCCATTGTACAGGACCCAGCTATTGGAGAGGCCAAGGTAGGTGATTTGGCGGGTGTGCGTGTCTATAAATTTCGGATGAGCCATCAACTGTGTTTGCTGTCGTACAGGAGCTTGGATGAAAACACGATCAAGCTGTTGACGTTTGGGGCACACGAAAACTTCTACCGTGATCTGAAAAACATTGAGCACTGACTGCGAGAGTGTCAAGCGCATCAGCTGCCCTGCTGCCCTGCTGCCCTGCTGGCAATGTTCAGTTTGCAAGGGGGGGGCGTTGGGCTCCCGCCAACAACGGCGTCAGCATCACCATCAACGATTCAGACGAGGTGCTGCTGCCTGCGTCTTGTTATGCCGAAATGTATTGCGCCCGCTACAAAGGGGCGTCGTCGGTGGTCATCGTGGACGCACCGGCCTGTGGCGGCAACGCGGTGGCCGAGGAATACATCGTGATTGACCTGATCTCCAAGCGCAAGGTCACACTCAACCACCCGCAGATGAAGGCGAATGTGCGCTAGAAGCCGTCAGGGCGCGCAGCCGGGGGCGTTGGCTGGTTGTTTCAGAAGTTCAAGCTAACAATCAAAGAGATGTTGTTGCCATCAATGCGACTTACCCAAACACGGGCTGTGCAAGCGCCCCAGGATTAAACACATGCACTGGCGGTGAAATCAAATCTATCTTTGAAGTCGATTATGTCGTCGGCAACTGCATCAAAGAATGCGCCAAAGTCTCTGTCTCTGCACTCAGGGGATACATGTGCTTGTATTGCAGAATTTGCTTGGCCACCAACTTCAGCCTGACAGGCAATGATGGCATATCCAATGGCTTTGACAGCGGCTGGTTGTATGGCGGCACATTGCCCGACTGGAACTCCACGGCCAAGGAGATTCTAGGATCTGTAGCACGCGGCGAAGAGTGCGAACCCCAGTGCAGCACAGCTTGGTTCCACATGAAAAGACTGCCTGCCTGTGCTGGCAATGCTCGTACATCCGCTGGGTGGTACCGCCACTCTTTTTCATCCACCGTGTTGTAGGTTGGGTCTCGGTCTGCTGGAACAATGTACATGCAGCCATTGAGCGGCGTGGCATCTGTCAATGGCAGCCACACCGTCAAGGTCTTGGGCAGTTTGTCAGGAAACAAGGTCTCATGCGTGTTGTCGCGGTGTGGCCGCCAGCCACTTTCGTTCTTTTGAGGATTCACCATCCAGGTCCAGAAATCTGGACGACGCAAATACCCATCCCCCAGCAAACCGCCCAAAATCCGGTGCATCCGCACAAATAAACACCAATACTCGTCATAGACGAAGGCAAAAGGCAGAGGCAAATTCTCGCTGTCAAGAGTCTTCACCAGTTCAGCCATGGCCTCAATGGGCAAACCCCACTGCTGTGGCGGCAGCTGAAAATAGCCCTCCACCCTCATCAACTCACGCAGAGTATCCAGTGTCTGTGCATCGGCCTCCCAAATGGTTTGACTCTGCAAGAACGCTGTATCGACGACATGAAACGCTGGGGCAAGTTCTTGCCAAAACTCTGGGCGTGTGATGTTCTCTTGGGTCAAAACACTCATGACTCTCCTTATCTATTTGCAGGTTCAGCGCAACGCCAGATCAAGCAATTTGCAGCGCCTTCAAGACTGGCAATTGCTTTTCAGCAAAGGTACGCGCTTGCTCGGCAAGCTCTGCAAGGTTCTCTTCTGGCGTGGACAAGGTATTGCCCGCCTTGACCAATTTTTGACTTTGCATGGCAAGAATCTCCCACACGAACTTAACCCATTCGTCGGGAGACTTTTTGCCATTTCGGATGGCCAGCAAAAACAGCTGTTGAATGCGGTTCAACACATGGCCGCCACCTGTTACGGGGCTGACCAGATAATTCAACTGCGTATTTCCGCGGGCTTGATCCATCAAAGCAGCATTCAGCGCTTTGGCGTTTTTGCTGTTTTGCAAAGACTCTTCTTGCACTGAGTAAACATGGCCCATGCCACTAAGGATCATGATCGCCTGCATCAGTTGGCTGAATTGGATATTCTTACCATTGAGCGCAGCTTCCATTTCGCCCAAACTTCTTGGCTTGAGGTCAGACAGGAGATCAAGGATTGGCTCGTACACAGTCTCTTGCAGCGATCCCTCCCCAAGTGCAGCATTGATCTTTAACGGGACGTCTTCGCGGCGAGTGACCAATAGCACCCGCAATGAACGAAATGCCTCGGCTTGCTGCAGCAGCGTCATTTTTCTCGCGCCTTTGACCCAATAATCCTTGCGGAATTGTTGGTTAACCATGTAGTCGCGAATGCTTTGACGGAACATGGGGTCAGGAATTTCAGCGAGCAGCGCTTGTTGTTGTGCTGTCAAATTGATCACATCGACGGCGTCTAGCAAATTGGCAGAACAGGCGAATTGCATCTTGGTGGGCTCGAGCCAATTCACCATCGATGCAAAGTAAAGAGGGTCCCAATGGCCGTTCAGATATTCGTGGGCCAGATAGTGTTTGTTCTGTGGCTTGATGGCTTTGTTAAAGCGTTCAATCACCGAAGGGTTGGCTTTGGTCCACAGCGGTTCAGAATCAAACAGTTTTTGCGTAAATTCCAGCGCATTCTCCAAGCTGCTCACAATGCCTTGGCCTGGTGCAGTCATCTTGGTTTTGTACTCGCTCATCAAATGCCGTAATGGCGCGGCGGTTGACCACCCTGGCAGTGTGTTGTAAGACATGTAAACCACGCCTCCCACCTTGAGTTTACGTCGAATGAATTCAACGATGATGGCTCGGTTTTCGTTAGAAATCCATGTCCAGATGCCGTGCAGTGCGATGAAGTCGAATTCGGGCAAATCGCTTCGGCCACAAAACTCTGCAAATGACTCATCGAAAAGTTGTGCGCCAGAAATGCCGCCCAACTCTTGTGCAAAGCCCGCATGGCTCGGATTGAAATCTGTACCCCACCATGCCACTTTGGATGAGGCAGCAAGCATATTGGTGCCCAGGCCTTGGCCGTATCCGAGCTCGCAGGCCGTGCCCACTTCGGGAAACTCAAGACCTTGATTCAAAAATGCGAGCTTGATTCTGAGTGGATTCAACTCAGGGTAGTAGCCATAGGTGTAATCGATCTCAGCCACGTAGCCAGCTGTCCAGTCGCTCATCTTTTTTCCTTTTTTGTATCGAGGTCTTTTCTGAATGCATTGAGGAATGCACTAAGAAAAAACCCCATCCCCTTGTGAGGGATGAGGTGTGATGGTATCAAACCAAGGCGCAGTCCAAAGACTGCGCCTCAGATCGATTAAGCCAAGGTGAACGCGGCTGCAGTAATTGTCGTCACACCTGTCAAGTGGATGTAGAAGTCGGTAACACCGTCACCAGACACGTCCACGTAGAGTTTGTTACTTGTCGAGTCAAGTGCAGCAGAGGCTTGCGTGTTGGATGCTGACGCTGTGTTGGCAAGGAAAGTCGTCGCATCAGCAGCGTTGGATGCCACAAACACTTTAAAGCCATTTGCAGCAACTGCAGTTCCCGTGTGTGTGAAGCCCAAGACGTCACCTGTCAAGTCAGTAGCAGTAGGAGTAGCAGCCAAATCCAGGATCGGTGATACGCCGTTGCCTTTTGTGTTCGCCACGAAGTCAGTGATTGTGTCGAATGTACCTGTACCAATCGAAGAATGGCCAGCTGCATACACAAACGTGTCATTGCCAGCACCACCGGACAAGGTATCACCAGCTTTGCCGCCGGTGATTGTGTCCACGCCACCGCCACCAATGATCACGTCAGCGTTAGCCGAACCAATCAATGTGTTACCCAAAGAGGAACCCTTGATGGTGATTGGCGCTGTTGGCACTACGGGGCTCGTGGTGTTATCAACCGCCAAGCTGACGTCGATTTTGGTAAACGCACCAAAGTTTGCGGAAGCATCAACCAATCCAAGGCCGGTCTGAGTTGCTGCAGACGCAAAAACAATCGAATCTCCGCCGGTGACGATCAAAGACTTCAAATCGTTGTTAACCAGAGTCAAGGTGTTTACGTTGGTGTCCGGCACAAAGCCAGAAACTTGATCAGCAACTGCCACCGAAGACTTGCCTGAACTCTGCACGGTCAGCGTTTCAATGCCGGTTGCAGTAATCGCTGTTGTTGTTCCAACAGGAGCTGCTTTTGTATTGTTGTCATCTGTCCATCCCAGATTCAGAACAACCGTAGCGGAATCAGCCTTGCTGTCTGCCTTCATTTCAACAGTGGTGATGTTCGCGCTGGCAGTGCCGTTCAATGTCACTGTTGCGCCTGTATTGGCAATCACTTTGGCACCAGCAGCCAAGCCCTTGTCGAGGATGACGCTGTTGACACCCCAGATTGTGGCATCCACTGTACCAGTTGCAGCAGTATTGGCTTGGATGGCCTCGAAGCCGATGTAGTTTGCTGTATCAGTAGCAGTTGCAGTAGACAATGTTGCGTAAGCAGCCACCAGGGTGTCAGTATCGGCGCCTGCATTCACAGAACCGCCTTTGCCAGCCAGGCCTGCGATAGTCACTACGTCATTACCAGCACCAGTGCTGATGGCGACTGTCGAAGTTGTGGCCAATTGAATGGTGTCAGCACCAGCGCCACCAACGTAGGACTGGGTCGCACCAAGATCAGCCTTGATGGTCACGGCAGCGGTAGAAGTACTGACGATCGCAGCCTTGGCATCAAAAGTGAAAGCCTTCGAAACTGTCAGAGCTTGGTTACCACTGATATTCACAGCCGTTGCCTTGCTTGCGGTAAGTGTGTCCACGGTGTTTGCTGCAGAAACAGCCGCAATGTTCAAGGTCGTTGGCACTGTACCCACATCAACAGCGCCTGTCGTTGTCACGCCAGCCAGTGTCAGGGTTTGTGTGGTTGCGGTTGCTTTGGTCAAGACACCGCTGGAGCCAGTGTAGCTTGTGCCCGCGCCAGCCAAGGTCACAAATGCCAAGGCGTTGGATGTCGCTTTGGCTGCACCGAAATTGGTGAGACTGACAGATGTGATCGAACCAGGCAGCACTGTCGAGGCAGCGTTTACATCGTTGATAGTAACTGCACCAGCCACAACACCCGCGAGGCCTTGCGTTGTCGTTGCCACTTCAGCGGCTGTAATCTTGAGGGTTGTAGCAGTACCTGTAAAGTCTGTGCTAGCGGCATCAGTCACTGCACCGGTCTTTTTGGCAGTAAACGTAATCGTATCATCTGACGCAGAAGCAACCCAGTTAGGACTTGTCGAAAGATTGTAGGCTGCCGCAAATGCTGCAGCTTCTGTGATAGCAGTCAGACCGCCGGCGGATTTGTAACTAGTTAAAGTATCAAATTTCAATTCGTCGTTCTTTGTACCAGCAGCCGGTATCTTCAGTGTAAAGACTTCTTTCACTCCGGTAGCAATACCCTGATTAACCACAGCATTTGTCGTCAAAGCAGTACCAGTCACGGTGACAGCACCATTGGTCGCGTCGATGGGCGTAGCAGAAACACCAACCTTGGTTCCTTGAACAGCAACAGTAGTGACGTTTACAGAAGTGCCACCTGTAACATCGATCTTGCCAGTGGTGACGCCACCATCCAAAGCAGCCAAATTCTCAACAACCTTCACCGTACCGACAGGCGCAAGCACTGCACCAACGGCAATCGTTGCGGTGGATGCGTTAGCGCCGGTAGTTGTGACGGACACATTGGCGCCGCCGTTGACTGCTGTTGTCATGCCTGCTGCAGCTGCAGTCGAGGAAGTGATGTTTGTGGTAGTAGCGGCAGTAACATCAACAGCGGAAGCCGTTGTCTTGACACCCAGGTCAGTCAGACCAGTCCACAACAGCGAAACAGCCTTAACAGCGAAAGCGCTGTCAATATTGACTTTTTCAACATTGGTGAGCGAAAGGCCCGCCAAAGCAGCAGAGGTCGTATCAAATGCGGATGCAGGACGGATGTTCAGCGTATCGATGCCAGCGCCACCGTCAATAACGTCAACGGTTTGAATCACATCAACAAATTTTGCTGAAGCAGTCGAATCAAACACAACTGCCGCAGTTGCGGTGATGGTGTCGTTACCAGCAGTGCCATTGATAGCATCCGATTCAACAGTGAGGGTGAATGGCATACCAATTGTCGAGGTTGTGGCATCAGAGAAATTAGCATCCCCCGTGCCAATTGAAGCACCATAGGCAATTGCATTGCTTACCTTGGCATTCCATGCCTCAGCAAAAGTACCAAACATCGCGTCATCGGTCAGATTGGAAAAGCGTGCCAACATTGTGTTGATCACTGCACCGCGTGCTGTGTAGTCCACAGCATTCAGCTTGCCAACAATGTATGTTTTTGCCTCCTCAACAGCAACTTCACCTGTGATGCCGAGGTTGGCAATCAACGTATCAGCAACCACATCGGTACCGGTTTCACCAACGCTGTTTGTGTAAACCGTGTTCAAAAAGCCATTTGTGTTGCTACCGATTTGACTGGAGTACTGCGCCATGTTGGCTGCACCAACTGCCAGACCGTAAAGTGCACCAGCGTTGCGAGCAACGACTGTTTGTGCATTGACCAATGTAAATGACATATCTATTTCCTTTTGAGTATTGAAAAAATTCAGTTTTCTTTGCAAAGAAAGCCGAGCACGAGTTGGAACACCCACACTCGCTTGAAAGTCCTCTTCTGTACAAGCAGCTTAGACACCGCGCACGAAGGCTCTCAAGCCAATCCGGTAAATGCTCAAAGTACCAGTGATGCAATTCGGCTTATCACCCAGCAACCCCAACACTTTGACATCGTTGGATTCTAACTAGCACTATCTTGTTTTTTTGTGATTCGAATCACACTATCGACATATTTTGAGGTTTGTTGCAAAACAGCCTCACTTTTATGAATTATTTGGTTTTAAATAAACCCTGACGCGTTCAATTCAACGCCCAGCGCAGTCCCACATAGGTTGTTAAATTCTTGATATTTAACAAGGTGTTAGTCGATTTTTGTGAAGTTGATTCCACATCCACCCCAGCACTCCAAGCTTGACGAATTGGCAACCAATAGCCTAGGCCGCCATCTTGGCGATGGGTTCGGGTCGGATCAATCCCCAACAGACCACTGAAAACCCGCTCATCCTGACTGACGCTGTACCGATACCAAGCGGTCAGCCGGCCCTGCCGGTTGCTCAATGGCAGCACCATGTTCCGCTCGTGGCGGGCGTAAGCCTCCACCCGGTGCTTGTTGCCACCTGGGCGGTTGGTGTTGGAGGGGGTGTCGCGTCCTGTGGTCAGGCCCCAAATGGTCTCTGTCGATGCATCGATGCCTGTTTTTTCCGCAGGTCCGCAGCCCGCTTCCAGCCGAAGCTGCTGGTAAGTGCCATCTAGGCTGGGGGCACTGAGGTACCGTTGCGCGGTAAGACTGTGTGCAATTGAACTTTTGCAATCGCCAAAACGCCAGCTGGGCTCGTATTTGAGGCTGAAGACCTGGTCTTTGTAGCTGTAAACACCGGGCTGGCTGAATGAATGCGCACCCCAAGCACCCTGCAGAACGCCCGGCCCCAGTGGGTGGGCATAGGCTGCAAACCCTTCGGCCAACTGGTTGTTGGCCAGGGTGGCGCCTTCGGCGCGGCGACCTTGCAAAGCCAAGTTCAGGCGCAGCTCGCCATCACCCAGCTTGCGTAGGCCTTGGGTGGCCACCAGCATTTTGACAGCTGCCCCAGCCTTGGGGCGCTCGCTGTCTGCCAGCGGTACTTCAACAGGGCCACTGGCTAGGTAAAGCGTGAGCGATGTGGTGTGCGTGGCACTGGCCAGGTTGGATTCATGACCCATGCTGGACTGCATGAGGCTGGACCAATTCCAGCCACGGTCAGGGATAGCATTTGCAGTCGCCGCCAGAGTCTGGAGTGAAGCCCCTTGGACCAAGCCGTCTTGCAACCAATGTTTTAGGTCTGGCTGTATGTCTGAACGCTCAGCCACTTGGCGCACCAACTCCCGCGCCGGTGTACCTTGCCCCTGCTGAGCCAGCGCTTGGGCAAAGTCGAGCTGCGCTCCTGGCAGTTCGGGGTTGAGCAACAATGCCTTCTCAAGTGAGATGGCAGCATCTTGCGGCCAGCCTGCACTGAGAAGCAGCGCTCCTCGGTAAGCATGGAAATCTGCCCGCATGTCGCATGCTTGGGCCCATGGGCTGAGTTGAACAAGTTGTGTACGAATGGCGTCTTTGCCCTTGGGCAGGCTGGCGCCAAACAATGCTGCTGGGCAGGTGTCCTCAGGTGTCAAATTGACCGCACGGACTTCCGGCACCACCTCAGCAGCAAGAGCTGACACTGCACAGGCAAGTGCTGAAAAGGTCAACAGGCAACAGGCTGCAGAGTGGCTGGCGGGCATGGAAAAACAGCCGCTTGGTCAGCGGCTGAAAATGGAAAGAACAACATCAGTAGGCCAGCGCCTTGTCTTGCTCGACGCTGTAGACCAAGTGTAAATGGTTGGCGTCGTAAGGGACCGGCAAGGCGTGCACTTTACGTGGGCGGGTCAGGCCGGCCAGCAGAAAGTCGCCCAATGGCTTAGCTTGCGAGGTGCCCGATTGCTGAACGACTTCGGGGCCAAGCAAGATGGGATAGGCCAATTCGGCTGTGAGGCCTTCGAGGCGCGAGGCGATGGTAACGGTTTCGCCCAGAACCGAGTGCACTCGGCGATGTGCAGGCCCAAAGGAGCCGACCATGACTTGGCCAGTTTCGATGCCGATGCCCAAGTCGAGCGGCGGTGTTTTGCGGGAAGCCACTCGGGGCAGTTGGGCTACGCCTTCTTGCCAAATTTGGATGGCAGCGCCCACAGCTTTGGCGGCGTGGTCGGCACAAGGGGTGGAGCCGTTCCAGACGGCCATGATGCTGTCGCCCACCATTTGCTCCACCACACCACCGTGCTGAGAAACAACGCGGTCCAGGGTGGTGTAAAACAAATGGAGCACGGTGGCCGAGTCTTCGGGCGAGCGGCCTTCACAATAGGCTGAAAAGTTGCGCAGGTCTACAAACATGACCGTGGCGTCTTGACGCTGCGCTTGCACTTGGGCGCTAGGCCCCTCAAAAGCGACTTTGCGGGCAGCCCCTTCAGGCAAGTAGCTGATCAGGTTATGGAACAAGCGCTCACGCTCGAGACGCACACGCAGCATTTCGGCCACAAGCACCAGCGCAGATGACAAGACGACAAACAATGCGGGCAAGCCCCAGGCCAGAACTTGATGCTCCGTCAACAACGCATAGACATGAACTGCGAACAAAGCAGCCAGGTTGATGATGGCCGCCAGGGGCACGGTCACCCCTGCTCCGGCACGATGCCAGCGGAGCATGCCCAACAAAACAAGCACACTGACGAGAGAACTGAGCCAAGACCACAGGCCGGCCCATGCGGGGACCTGTGGTGTGCGGCTGTCGAGCGCGGCAGACAACAGCTGTGCATGAACTTCTATGCCACCGACCGCGCCACCTTGCGGGGTGGCCACAGCGTCTCCTGCACCCATGGCGGTCGAACCCACCAAAGCCCAGACGTTTTTGAGCAGGCCCTCAGGCACTTTGCCGGCCAAGACGTCGGCCGCAGACACCGAGACAAACCCGTTGCGCGGCACTTGGTAGGACACCATGACTTCGCCAAGGTCGTTGGTGGGCAGGCGGATGTCGCCCATTTGAATGGATTTGGTGGCCCCTAAGAAACCAGCGGTGCTGACCCACTGGGGCTGGCTGCCGGTAGCGGCAGCCAAGGCAGCCACAGACAGTGCGGGGTAGGCTTTGCCTTCAAAGCAAATGAGGCCAGGGATTTTGCGCACAGCGCCATCGGCATCCACTATCGGTGTGATGTGGCCCAAAGCGGGTGCACTGCCTGCGCCAAGCAGACTGGCTGATGGCGCCAAATAGCCGTAAGCGGGCGTGGCCGATTGGGCGCAGGCTTGCGCCCCAGGGATTGTGGGCAGGGCACCCGTGAGCGTGCCGGTTCGAACTTGAGGTTCGATGTGGAGAGAAAACAACTGCGCAATGACGCTGGGTGCGCCTTGCTGCAAGGCTTGCTGCAGCGCGGCATCTTGGGGCTGGGGGCCATCAAACAGGATGTCAACGACTTTGAGGCCAACCCCTTGGGTGTCGAGGGCGGTGAGAAGTTGGGCCACTCGGTCACGCGGCCAAGGCCATGGGCCTAGAGCCTGAACACTCTTCTCGTCTATATCGATCACCACGACACGCTGCTCTTGGAGGCTGCTGTCGGCGAGGGACCATGTTCGACTGGTAAGGCGATCATTCCAGGCACTCAGCGAGTTGGGTGCAGTCAATTGCAGGAGCCAAACACAAACCGCGGCCAGCGCCAGCGCGAGAACGCGCATAGCGACCGGGCTCAGTAAAAACTGGGCCATGCGAGAAAACCGTGGTGCGGGTGATGTCATGCTCATCGGCCCCACAGTGTGGCGCCAGTGAGGCTGCCGTTATTTACAGGTGCGCGGAAGAAATAGCCAGCCTGAAGACCATTGAGGGTCAGGGCGCCACCCAGACTTAGCCCTTTGGGTGTGGTATCCCGAAAGATGCCCGTGCTGGTGTCGATCTTGCCGGCAAACTGTAAATTTTGAGGACTAATGCCTTCCGCAGAGACTTGCAATTGGGTGACATAGGTACTCTGTGCAAAATCGATGCTGAAAATGCCCGAGTTGACAGTGGCTGCAACAACGTTGTTGGACGGTGGACGGTACTGGGCTGCAGATGATGTGAGTTTAAAGTCAACTTGATTGGTTAAGCTGGGCAGCAGGTTGGGAGAACCCGGGTTGCGAAACAAAAAGTAGTAGCCATCGCCCACAGTGACTTCGTTTCCCGAAAGCGCCGCACGAAACCCAATAGTCAGGTTGTCACCTGGTGCCGGCACCTGGTTCCATCGCCCCCAAACCAAACGAGAGACACTGACCAGCTCCTCTGGGCGAACACTTTCTTTGCTTGCAGAAGAAGCCCTGTCTGCGTTGTCTTTGAGCTGACCGTCCTGTGGCTGGAGTTTGTTGTTCTCTTTTTGGGCCGGTGCGAGCTGAAATCCCGGGTCAACGGTGCCGTTTCGATACTCGAGAGCCATTCCCGTCATGGCGGCCGTGAGTTCACGCGCACGGCTGGTGGCACAAACCCCCAGTGTGTCGGCACGGCAACCTTGGTCAAACGGTGCCATGACAATGGCCCCTTGATTAACAGTGACGCGAGTGGCGTCTTGGCCGGTTTGGGTGACAAAGTCAGTACCTTTGACGCCAATGGCCACCAAGGGGGTGTTAAGACGGAAGCGTTCTTTGGCGGCTTGTGCGGCAGCGCCAGAGATGGAGCGGACCTCGCCCTTGCTGAGGGACAGGCGAACCACCGATGCAGCTGGCTCAGCGGGGTTGTATTTGAATTCGTGGATGGTGAAGACCGAATTGGGACGCACGCTGACCAAGGCACCGTCCTTAAAACGAACGTGCACATGCCCACTGGCGGAGGTCTTGATGACGTCGCCCTCTCGAATGGGCTTGCCTTTGAGGACAGGTGCGGCGGTTTCGGTTTCACGACCGATGTCGGACAAGCCAATGGCCAATGTGACCTCGCCCACCGCAACCGATTGAGTGGCCTGCACCTGAACCTGGCCAAACCCGGCCCACAACAACGAGGCCAAGGCCAGTTGGAGGAACAGTGAACGAAGGGCTTGAGGCGTCATGGCCAGAAAGGGTAAGTGGGTGTGGGCGTTGTAAGGCTGGGTTGAAACGGCTGTTTAATCATGCCGGATTGGCGATTTTAAGGATTTGGCGGGTCCGGTGCATGTGCGTGCAATCACATGAAAGGCCACAAAAACCCGGTCAAAAGGTTTTGGCGTGAAGAGCGGATATTCATGACCGGCGGGTCACTTCAGCCTGTTCTGTATTTCATAATAGCCGCTTCATGGCGATCCACACCTCTTTGTTACAGCAGTTCGCGCTTCTCCGGCATTTGCCGCCAGAAGCGCTGCAGCCCTTGGCCGAATCCGCCAGTTTGCGCACTTTTGCGCGGCGTGAGGTGGTGCTGGATAAGCAGACCCCTGTGGAGTCTTTGTTTTTCTTGCTCGAAGGCAGGCTGCAAGCCACTGACTTCACCCTGGACGGCAAAGAGGTGGGTTTGTATTTTGTGGAAGAAGGTCAGTATTTTGGCGAAATCGCCATGCTGGACGGCTTGGCCTACCCAGAGATCATGATCACCAACAAAAAGTCGCAGGTGGTTCAGGTGCCCAACCGCCTCATTCGGCATTTGATCTTGGAGCAACCCCGGATGACCGAGGTGGTGACACTGGGTTTGGCCCAGCGGGTGCGTGAGCAAAGTGAGCAGCGCCAAATTTTGAGCATCAACAACCCGCTTCAACGGGTGTGCGCCCAACTCTTGCTGTTGCTACGCCATGCGCCTGGCGGCAACAGCAGCGCAGTCAGCGGCAACTTGCAACGTGAATTGCCTGGCGCCCCCACCCACCAAGAGTTGGCCATGATGGTGAACTTGAGCCGCGAAACGGTGACCCGGGTGTTTCAGGTGCTTCAAGCCCGAGGAGCGCTTGATCGGCAAGCCGAGAGTTTGAATGTCGATGTACAGCGGATCGTGGAGTTGACCCAAAATGCAGAGTAATCATTGGGCGACCTATTTGTGGCCTTGGCAGTTCCGTGACTTGATTTGGCAATTTGCAAGACGTGAGGTCGTGGCCCGTTACCGAGGTTCGTGGCTTGGGATGGGCTGGTCAGTGATCACACCATTGGCGATGCTGTTGATTTACACCCTCGTTTTCAAGCATGTTTTTAATGCTCGCTGGCCTTCTGCCGCAGAAGGAAGCAACTTTGATTTCGCTCTTAACCTTTATGCGGGCTTGATCATATTCAACTGGGCTGTGGAGTTGCTTGCACGGGCACCCAGGCTCATTTTGGATCAACCCAACCTGGTGACCAAGGTGGTCTTTCCGCTGCCTGTACTGGCTTGGGCTGCATTATTGGCCGCAAGTTTTCAGACACTGATTTCCACCTTGCTGTGGCTGTTGGCATGCATTTTGGGGGGTCATTCACCAGGGGTTTTATGGGTCTTGGTGCCGATCATATTGCTGTCATTTGCCCCTTGGCTACTGGGTATGAGCTGGTTGCTCAGTGGCCTCGGCGTGTACCTTCGCGATTTGTCTCAGTTGGTCTCGCTTGCCATGTCAGGCTTGATGTTTTTGTCGCCCATCTTTTACCCGACACAAGCACTTCCAGCATGGTTGCGTCCAGTTGTGCAATGGAACCCATTGACTGGGCCGATTGAAGCGATGCGTGACTGCGTGCTTAACAACACCTTCCCACAGGTTTGGCTTTTGGCCATAAGCACAGGACTTGGCTTACTGACTTGTGTGTTGGGGCTATCGCTGTTAGAGCGCATTAAAAGTGGGTTTGCCGATGTCCTCTGAATTGCAAAGCAAACCGTTCGTGATCGAGTTGAACGGCGCAGCCAAGCGCTATCCGCGGAAAGTTAAACCGGCATCACGCTTATGGCAAGCGTTGTGGGGGAAAACGGCACATGGCTCGACTGAGAGTGAATTCACAGCGCTACATCCCTGCACCCTGAACATCAAAAAGGGCGAGGTGGTTGGCCTTGTGGGCAAGAATGGCGCAGGCAAGTCGACACTCTTGCAAATCGTCAGCCAAACCTTGAGTCCTAGCGAAGGACAAATACACGTTAGCGGGAATGTGCGGGCCATTCTGGAGTTGGGCGCAGGTTTCAACAGCGAGTTTTCCGGTCGGGAAAACATCCATTTGGCCATGGCGACTGCTGGTTTGAGTAAGGCACAAACTCTGGCCCGAATTGAGGAGATCATCGATTTTTCGGGCATCCGGGATTTCATTGATCAACCACTCAAGACGTATTCGAGTGGCATGTATGTGCGTCTGGCCTTTTCTATTGCGACATGTTCAGAGCCTGACATCTTGATCATTGACGAAGCGCTATCGGTGGGCGATGGAGAGTTTGCACGCAAGTCGTTCGACCGGATCATGGCACTGAGGGAACGCGGCACCACCATTTTGTTTTGCTCGCATTCATTGTTTCAAATCGAATCGATTTGCACACGGGCTATTTGGCTGCATGCCGGCAAAATCGTCGCACAAGGGCAGCCGGCTCAGGTGGTTTTGGCTTACCAAGAGTTTCTAGATCGGAATGAGTCGGTGGTTGCTGACTTTCCGACTTCGTCTGCCCAGCCATCATCTCCTGTAGGTTACGCAAGGCTAACGCATGTGCGGGTGGGAGAAAAAGGGCCCGGCCAAGGCCCCTTGCATTTGCTGTCAATGGTTGATGATTTAAAGGTCAATGCAAGCTTTTCAAGTGACCCGAATTTGCCCTGCCCATCGGTGGCGGTGACTTTACACACACCAGACGGCCGAATACTGAGCAGCGCTGGCGCATGGAATGACGGTTTTGAATTGCAACGCGACGAAGCAGGCGCAGGCTCTTTCCAGCTTGTTTTCGCTCGCCTGCCCTTGCTCAAGGGGCGTTATTACGTCAGTGTCCACTTGTTTTGCGAGCGCGGTTTGCACATTTACGATGTTGCTGATCGCGTGATGTACCTTGAAGTTTCACAGACAGGCGTTGAGCAGGGCGTGTGCCATTTGCCTCGCATCTGGACTTCGCAGGCTGCACTGCCCATTCTGCCAGCTCAAACACAAATTACTGCGACGCCCGAGGCCTTACTGGACTGGTTGTCCGAATACGCACCCAGTTTATCGGTGGGAAAGTCCATCGTTTGCCCCATACCGCAGGCGTATGGCTTAAACACTTTGGCTCCGCACTTCGGTTTATCTGAGCAACCCGATGGCTCGTGGCTGAAGACAAGGGAGCCGCGTTGGACTCTGGCTTGGGTGCGTTCAGATGTTATGACACCTGACTGGCATGGTTTGTTCGAGGCGTGTTTTGGACATTCATTGCCTAACGATCTGGTGCAACATAAGTACAGCAACCATCCCCTGGCGGGGATAGGTGCATTCGCTGACGGAAAACTCGTTGGTTTTTACGGCTGCATGCCAAGGGCAGTGATACTCAAAGGCCAACCAGCTGTGGCTCTCCAAATTGGCGATGTGATGGTGCACCCCAGTGAGCGTGGTGTCTTGACCAAAAAGGGGGTTTTTTTCCTGTCTTGCACCACGTTGCTGGAGCAACTGATGGGCTTTGATCGACCGTTTTTGCTGGGCTTTGGTTTTCCGAACCGTCAGGGTTTGCAACTTGCCAAACGTCAGGGCATTTACACAGAAGTTGATCAGATGGTCGAGATCAATTGGACCGTCTCGCGGTTCTGGCCTGACTGGCGTGTATGCGCTCGGCAGTTGACGTCGGCTGATGAAGCCGCTGTCAATGGCTGCTGGTCTGAGATGGCCCAGGCCATGAAGTCCAGCATATTGGGCGTGCGTGATTACCAGTTTGTGATGCAACGATTTGTCCGGCATCCGACCGTTGATTATTCGGTACTGTTGGTGCGGACGCGCTTCTCAAACAAGCCGCTAGGTGTGGTTGTCATGCGTGACCGCGGGCAAGATGGGTTTGAATTGGTTGACTTGGTTGGCGCACCACATCACTTCACGATTCTTGTTCGCGCGGCTTTGCGACATGCTTATTTGCGTGGACATTGCAAATTGATGGCTTGGGCAACCCAGAGCCATTGTCAGCTGTTGAACACGCATAAGGCCACATCGACGCCCATTGATGTCTGGATTCCAGCCAATGTTTGGTCTCATGCCCCCCCCCCAGAGGACTTGCAGGGTAGCTGGTGGTTAATGGGTGGCGATACCGATTTTCGATGAGTGGTATGACCCCTTTGAGCTCTTTACGTGTTTTGATGGTCACACGCGAAATCGGCCAAGACCGCCGTTATGGACTCGGCAAAAGCTTGGCCCCCATCGTGGAGGCTTTATGCGCAGCAGGTGTGAGCACATCGTATGTCTGTCAGGATGATTTGCCAGCCGCATGGCAGGCACAGCGTGGACGTTGGCTGGCCAGGATTTTTCGTTGGCCAGGTCTGCGCGACCATTCGCACCGCCGCATGCAGCTGATAGCATGGACAGAGCGCTTGTGGATGGGGTTTTGGGCTGCACGCATCGCACGCAAAGATGGCTTTTCTCATGTGCATTTGCATGACCCATGGATGGGCTGCGGGTTTCGGATAGCCGCATGGTGGCTGGGATTAAGGTCAATCAAGTGGGGGGTAACTGAGCATGGATTTGGCTCTTACTCTTTTGCGACTCACGTTGATGGCTTGCATCAAGGCCCTAGAGCAGCACGCTGGTTTCGACGCATTGAGGCCTTGACATTGTCTGCAGCTGACTGGGTTATTTGCCCAACAACTGCTGCTGCGAATCAATTGGCGCGAGACCTATCACTGCCTCAAGTACCTGCTCATTGGCATGTGGTGGCCCACAGCAAGCCAAAGGTGCCAGCACTGTCAATGACGGATGCCCGCGCGCAATTGGGTTGGTCATCCCATGGTTTGTATGTCGTTGCAGTAGGTCGATTGGCGCCCCTGAAAAACATGAATTGGATTCTGGAAGCTTGCGCTAATTGGGCAACCAAGTGGCCTCAGTTGAAGTTATGTATTTTGGGCGAAGGTGACCATGACGCGATGCGCCAACTGGCTAAATCATTGGGATTTGCCGATCGCTTGGTGTTATTGACAACCGACGATGTGATGCCTTACCTGCGTGCCGCTGATGTGTATGTCAGTGCCTCTTCAACTGAATCTTTTGGTCTCGCAAATCTTGAGGCGATGTGTGCTGGCTTGCCTTGTTTGTGCACCGCGGTGGGCGGCGTGCCAGATGTACTTGCAGACGGTGCCTGGCTTGTGCCTTGTGAACAAGAAGCCATTACTCGATCGCTAGGTACTTTGCTGGACAATGAAGACTTACGATCCTCTTTGCGTGCACGGGCCGATGCTCGGGCTTTGATTCACCAGAATGCCGACAGCATCGCACAACGTTATGTTCAAATTTACGCTACGCCCCCGCAAACCATTTTTCCCAACTGATTTACCGCCATGCGAATTACCTGCAGCGCTGGATCTTTCAACTGCACGTCGTGTCTTGGTTTTTGCACCTCATCCCGATGACGAAGTATTAGGCTGCGGAGGTACGCTGGCTCTTTTGGCAGCCCGTTGTGCCGTGAGAGTTGTGTTGGTCACAGATGGAAGCGGCGGTGGTGATCTTCCCGCGGAAATTGGTCCTCAAAGACGTGCTGAATGGGTGGAGTCTCTGGCATTGCTGGGCATTACGGATGTGACATTTTTGAATTTGCCTGATGGTCATGTCTTGCCGGGGCCGCTCGTACAAAGTTTGATCACGAAAGAGATATCAGCTTTTCAGCCGAATTGGGTATTTTCGCCCGGTATGACGGATTACCATCGCGATCACATGGCTATTGCTCAAATGGTGCATTTGGCTTGCAAAAAAGACCTTGGCGTCCAATTGCTTCTGTCCTATGAGATTTGGGCTCCCGTGTGGGCTACGCATGTAGTTGAAATAACACATGTAACCGAGCTTAAGCGCCAATCTTTGTTATTGCAAAAAACATCCTTGCAATACGGCAATTATTTGCAAGCCATAGAGGGGTTAAATATCTACAGAGGTTTGTATTTAGGTCGTCCGAATGCTTGTGCCGAAGCTTTTGCGGTCAAGGACCTGAGGCAGAGAGGAAATGGGCTTCGCTGCCGCCAGTATTGGCTTGATTGGCTGAGGCACATTGGAATTTAATATTTTGCCAATTGGAATAAAGAAATTCCGCACCCCCTTAATAAGGCCAACATAAATTACGTTATACGTGTTGAGTCCATTTTTTAATCAAAACTTTACCCACGGCAATTGATTTCTCTTCGACCAGATGCCATGAAATCCACGCGCACACCAATGCGACCATGATTGATAAAATTTGATTTAAGAAAATTCCAGAATTGGGAATGTAATGTGCAAAGACTTGCTGCACTGGAAATCCCCACAAATAAACGCCATAAGACAAGTCGATCTTTGGCTTGAGTTTTTTCATCCAGTTTTTAGCTGACAACCAAAGTACAAAAGCGAATATGCTCAAGTGAAGCAAAACAAATGCATAACTGGCTTTTCTAAATAAAAAATAAATCAGCAACAAACCAATTACGAATCGGCCATCAACCTCCAATTCATCTTTGAAAATTGCAACAATAACGCCTAAGGCGAAAGAAGGAATCAGGAAATCCACCTCAGCGTTCTGTGTCTGCCATGTGAATATCAACTTGCCACCCCAAAATGGATCAGCAAAAAAAATTGAAAATATTGCAATTGAGAATATTTTTGAGCGAAACCCGCCAAGCATGAAAATTGCAACCAACCCCAAATATGCTGCCATCTCGTAGGGCAAGGTCCAAAGTGACCCGTTAACTACCGATGGGTATTTGTTATTTTCGAATACACCAGGTAGAGCATAAGAAGTATCCAGAAAAATGTTTCCAACAATATATTTGTACAGCAAATGATTGGAGAAATACTCACTCACAGTCAAATTCGTAACAAGAGGACCAATAAAAAAACCAGAACCCAACACCACAAAAATAAGTGCAGGAAATATTCTAAAAACTCTTGAAATCAAAAAGTGAACAACACTTTTCTTCTCCATTAAACTATTGGCGACAACCAAGCCACTGATGAAAAAGAAAATAATAACGGCAAGAGATCCTGAATACCCAAAACCAATCCATTGCGAAATGAGATCAAATTTTCCGGCTTGCGGTGCAATTGCGAATGCATGCCCATAAATCACCATAAATGCAGCGATTAACCTGAATACATCTAAGTTATTATTGTCTTTTACAAGTAATTCTTTAATTTTCACGGGCGTTTTTCAATAAATTTTTTAGTTTTCACTTCTGGTCACAAATCCATACCACGCCGGAGGGCAAATGATCAAGCAAAACTGGTTTTCACGAGACTTGCTTGATGAAGCGCTTCAAGAAGCTGGGCTCGAGTCATTTTATTCAAGTCATTTTCCCGCCAAATGTATTCATCTTTAATAATAAGATTATTTTCAGCATAAAAGGTGGCTATGCTTTTGAGCATCATTTTAGGGTTATAACGATCAGCCATGTATTTCTCCCCCATATCTACCTTAGAGTGAAATGTGATGTGTTCGTGCCAAACCAGCGCTCCAGGTGCATTGAGCAGTTGATAACCTGCTTTTTTAAGTGCGAATGAAACGCCCGCATCTTCAAAGGTATTTGGATATCCATCGTGCAAGTAAGGCGCAATGTTGACTGTAAATAGTGTTGCCCCGATAGGGCACCAGTCAACCTCTCGGAAACGACAGGTACTCAGATCGGTGTACGGTTTTCCGATGTCATGAAGGCCTAAGTCGATCACCGGATCCTGTGGATCGATTTGCTCAACCTTTCCGCCACTGAACTGCAGCTTCCCGTTGGGGAAGGTGACACGACAACATACCGCGCCTGCTTGTGGGTGGCTCTCAGCGCGCACCAAAAGCTCCTCTATCCAGCCTGGTTCTGGGACTTCGTCATTATCAAAAACAATGAACCATTCGCCTTTGGCATGCTCTAGTGCCTTACGACGCCCTTGAGCGGGGCCGAGGTTGATATCACCGTAAATAACCCGAACGAAGGGCAACTGACCGTCAATATTTGCCTTAATGAAATTGACCGTCTCTTGATCTGAGCCGTTGTCATAAAGAACAATTTCATGAGGAATGTGGACGGTTTTTTTCAGGCCTTGTAGCGCTTCTAAGGTTTGGGTGTGTTTGCCATAAGACAACATGATGATGGAAACAAATCGGGAGTAATCGCCGTTCCGGATGTTTTGACGCAGACGTGCTTCAGCCTGAATTTGAGCTGTTAACTGAAGTTGTTTGCTGTTTTGCGTTTCTGTGGTTTGTTGGGCATGCAAGCGATGGCTGTACAAAAATTCTGGTACATGGACAAAGCTGCCACTGGCATAGTGAAAAGCGATCCGCATAAGCATTTCATAGTCTTGCGCGGAATCAAAACGGGTATCGAAGAGGCCTACTTTTGCAAAAACGTCACGACGGATGATTTTGAGGTGTGTTGCATACATGGCCCGAAGGTTTTCAGCAAAATAGTCTTGTCTGGGTAAGTCTGCAAAGTGGATACGGCTGAGTTCAACCCCTGCCTGGTCGATGTTAATGCGCCCGGTATGAAGGTAAACAGTGTCACTCTGCCAATATTGGACGCACGTGTCTACTGCTTGCCGGTCCAGGACATCATCGCAATCCAAGAATGCGATAAGGTCCCCATTGGCGGCGATGATGGCTCGATTTTGAGACTCAGAGATGCCTTGGTTGCTGTCATTGAAAAGCAAGCGCACCCTCGGGTGCGAGGCGTAACTTTGCAACAATGGCTTTACGAGTGGATCAGGTGAGTGATCATCAACAATGACAACTTCTACGCTGGAATATGTTTGATTCAAGGCGCTGTCAATGCATTCGCGAAGGTAAGCAACATGGTTATAGACCGGGATGATGATACTGACCTTGACTGGCTGGTCTTTGCGGGATGACAAGTTAGCGGGTTGAACGCCTGGTGCTGAAATGTGGCGCGGCTCTCGAGCAAGGTACATCAGCCGATTGCGTATTTGACGCTTGACGCTAGAAGGCACCCACTGAAATAGACGATTAAGGTGATTGTTTTTATACAGCGCCGTCAACGCAGAGAGAGTTCGAGCGCTGAATTTGCGCGGCATCTCCATGAAGAGGATGTCAGACAAAGTTCGTCTGAATTCTGCTATTGCACGAAGCGGTGCAGTAATACGCCAAGAGCGACTCGTCTGAAACTCATGAATTTGTGACTGACGTAGTGTTTCGAGCGCCTGTATTTGCGTCTGATGTAAAGATTTAAGTTGTGCTAATTCGATAGCGTGTGTTTGGATCAGTTGCGCAATGGAACTTTGCAAACCAGGAATTTGCCTTGCGTAACCCCACAGCTTCTGCAATTGTTCAGACTCCCAGCGGATTTGCCACTTGGCAAGCATTTGCTGAAGTGTTTTCAGTGCAATTTCGGGGCGATCAAATGTAACCCCGGCACCTGAGTCACCATGAATCAGGTAAATGGCCGTGAATCCAGGAGCGTGCACGAAAGGGCCGACTTGCTGCAACTGCAACCAGAAGTCCCAATCTTCAAAAAGGTCCAGCTCCGTATCGAAATGACAAGCACGTGTTTCGGGGGTTAATTGAAAAAGAGCTGCGTGTATCGGGATATAGTTTTCGAGCATCAGCTGCTCGGGATGGTACGGATGAACGTACTCGCGCACGGTGACTTCGTTCCCTTTGTCGTCGTATCGAATGCACCTTGTATCCGAATAAGCCAGTACCGCTTGTGGTTCCTGAGCCAGACTAGAAAGCAATTTGCTGATGTGCCCTGGGAGCAACCAGTCATCTTCATCCAGAAAAATGGCCAACGACGAACGTGCGCTTTTTAGCAATGCATTTGCGGCCTGCGAACGCTGCATTTTTTCACCCGTGGTAACAATTTGAACGGGAAATGGCAGGGATTCAGAAATAGTCAAGCCTATTGCTGCGGCATCAGCAATATAAACATTCAGTTTTTTATGTGTTTGCTCCGCCAAGGACGCCAGTGCCTTATGAAGTTCTGGTCTTCCTGTACTGCGTATCAATACATCAACGGTCTGACTGAAGATGGGCACGCTGCTAATTTCACTGTCTGTCATTTCAACTTTCACTCCACTCGTTTAGCATTTGCCATCTACCTATTTGGCATTCTTACGACGATTGCGCCTGTGCATATTGCAAGAGATTGATCCTCATCGAATCATAAACGTTAGTGCTCAAGCAATTAGATGGGTAAAAAGCCAACTTCCTCAGACTAACGGGTCTGCCTGACTATTTTGATCGTTCTTGTTAGTCTGATTTTTCAAAAATCTGACATGCCCAACATCTTCTCTCGAAGAATCCAAGGGGTGTTTATGATCAAGCGCTTTAACCCAGACCTTCGGGAACGCCCCATGAACCAAACGACCCCGCTGAACTGGGAAGAAAACGGCAAACAGCGCACCGCTTCTTGGCGTGCCGAACACACCCCCCCGAAGCGCGTGGTGCTGGCCGACGACACGCTCGCGGCCGACACGGCGTACCGACTGGCCTGCGAGGGCACCGGCTTGTTGTGGAAGGGTGATTTTCAGAACGCCCGCTTGCTTTTGCAGGCCATGGTGCGCAGGCTGGACAAACCTGCCAAACGCAAAACCCGCGGCAAAAACCAAGCCGACGCACCTGTCGACCCTGCCACGGGATTTCACGCGCACCGCCTGGCCCAGTCCCAGCGTTCCCGGGTTTTGAACTCGTTGTTGATCGAGTTGAAGGACGACTACAGCATTGCTTTGCGCCGTGCGCCCGATGTGAAGCAGGCCTGCAACGAAGCCTGGGGCCGAGGCGACGGACAAAACGGCGTGGTGCCCTTGCGCGTCTTGCAAGGTTTGATCGGGGCGCACGAATGGCGCAAAAACGGCGTGGAAGTGGCCGCCCTAGGCGGCACAGACCAACGCATTCACCCGCATTACGGGGTGTTCTCACCCGTGCGCGGCGAGTACGTGGATTTGGTGGCGAAGGCGCCTTTGCCCGCCGCCTTGCAAAGCACCTCCTTGGCGTTTGACATCGGCACTGGCACGGGTGTGCTGTCGGCGGTTTTGGCGCGGCGCGGTGTAGAACGCGTCGTGGCTACCGACATGTCGGACCGCGCTTTGTCTTGCGCCAAAGACAACCTGCAACGCCTGGAATTGACGGGCCAAGTCGAACTGCTCAAGACCGACGTGTTCCCGCCCGGGCAAGCGGCCTTGGTGGTGTGCAACCCGCCATGGTTGCCTGCACGCCCCACATCCTTGTTGGAGCAAGCGGTTTACGACGAAGGCAGCCAAATGCTCAAGGGCTTTTTGGCAGGCTTGGACAGCCACCTTTGCCCCGGAGGCGAAGGCTGGTTGATTTTGTCGGATTTGGCAGAACACCTTGGTTTGCGCACCCGCGCCGAATTGCAAGGCTGGATCGACGAAGCGGGCCTCAAGGTCTTGGGCCGCCTGGACACCCAACCCCGCCACCCCAAAGCCCAAGACGCCACCGACCCGCTGCACGCAGCGCGGTCGGCCGAAGTCACATCACTCTGGCGTCTGGGCGTGTAACGCCCCTGATTTGTTGGAGCCCCGCCCTCGGGGCGATGGGTTGTGGCCTGCGAAGGACTCATCGCGACGGGGACGTCGCTCCCACAAATGTAGGAGCCCCGCCCTCGGGGCGATTGCCCTGACTCTGTAGGAGCCCCGCCCTCGGGGCGAATGGGGGTTTTCTGCCCCCGGGGCGATAGCGATGGGCGCATCACAACCAGATCGCGTCCCA
The DNA here is from genome assembly GCF_034680285.1 of Limnohabitans sp. Lineage (GTDB taxonomy): Bacteria > Pseudomonadota > Gammaproteobacteria > Burkholderiales > Burkholderiaceae_C > Limnohabitans_A. The sequence goes on along the minus strand of NZ_JAXITC010000018.1, from coordinate 60,115 downwards.
ATGCGGATATTGACCCACTCGCTCGACCAAACCAGCTCGCACGGGGTTGGCGACCACATACCGTGCCAGCGCAGGCATATCTTCCTCTTTGCGAACCGCGTGGTCGTGAAAACCTTTTTGCCATAACGCCATGCCCAGCTGCCTTGCGCAGACTGATTTGACTCCCGCCATGCAACGAGACAAATCGGTGCTTGGGCCCAATTGCATGAGCCAGTGCAGATGGTCGGGCATGACCACAAATGCCAAGGTGTCGGCGTGCTGCAACTGCTGGGCTTGCTGCAGGCAGCGGATCAAACAACGCGCCGCTTGAAAGTCGGCAAAAAAAGGCTGTCGGTCCAGAATGACCGTGGTCAGCAGATAGATTTGCCCGGCTTGCGTGTGCCGTCCCACTCGCAAGCTGTGCGAGTGGGTTGTGTCCGCCATCTTCGCGCCTCCTTGCCAAAATTATCGCGGCGAGGGCGTCGCTACTACAAGTGGAAAAACTTCTTTGTTGGAGTCACGCCTTTTTGTGGGAGCCCCTCCCTCAGGGCGATGGTTGTGGTCTGCGAAGGACTCATCGCGACGGGGGCGTCGCTCCCACAGAGGGGAAATGACCCCACAGGGGTGGACTCTGTAGGAGCCCCGCCCCCCGGGGCGATGGGTTGTGGCCTGCGAACGCCTCATCGCGACGAGGGCGTCGCTCCCACAGAGGGGGAATGGCCCTACAGGGGTGGACCCTGTAGGAGCCCCGCCCCCGGGGCGATGGGTTGCGGTCTGCGAACGCCTCATCGCGACGGGGGCGTCGCTCCCACAGGGTTAGACCCGCGCCAGTACTGGCGCGAGGGCCTTCCCGGTGTGGGTGCCTAGGATCACCAGCGCCTCGGGCGTCATGGCGGCGACGATGCGGCCACCGGCGTTACCGCCTTCTGGTCCCAGGTCAATGACCCAGTCGGCTTCGGCGATCACGTCCAGGTCGTGCTCAATCACGATCACGCTGTGGCCAGCATTCACCAAGCGGTGCAGCACGCTGATGAGCTTGTCCACGTCGGCCATGTGCAGGCCCACCGTCGGCTCATCCAACACATACAACGTATGCGGGGCTTTGTTGCCGCGTTTGCCCACTTCGTCGCGTACTTTGGTCAGCTCGGTCACCAACTTGATGCGCTGGGCTTCGCCGCCGCTCAAGGTCGGTGAAGGCTGGCCCAAGGTCAGGTAGCCCAGGCCCACGTCTTTGAGCAGCTGCAGCGGGTGCGCGATGCTGGGCATGGTGGCAAAGAAATCCACGGCCTCGTCCACCTCCATCTGCAGTACATCGCCAATGCTTTTGCCGCGCCAAGTGACGGCCAAAGTTTCAGGGTTGAAGCGGGCACCGCGGCAGGTCTCGCAAGGCACTTTCACATCGGGCAAAAAGCTCATCTCGATGGTGCGCATGCCTTGGCCTTCACAGCTCGGGCAGCGGCCTTCGCCGGTGTTGAAGCTGAAGCGTCCGGCGGCATAGCCACGGGCTTTGGCCTCCAGCGTTTCGGCAAACAGTTTGCGGATGGTGTCCCAAAAACCGATGTAGGTGGCGGGGCACGAACGTGGTGTTTTGCCAATGGGCGTTTGGTCGACTTCGAGCACGCGGTCAATCGTCTCAAAACCTTGCACGTCGCTGCACGCGGTCAAGGCCACGCGCTGCCCCGCGTCTTGCGCGGTGCGCCCAGCAAATGTGGAACGCTGGCTGACCAGCGCCTGCACATTGGCCAGCAGCACATCGCGGGCCAGCGTGGACTTGCCCGAACCGCTGACACCGGTGACGGCCACCAGCCGTTTGAGCGGGACCTGCACATCGACTTGACGCAGGTTGTGCAGGTTGGCGCCCGTGAGCGTGAGCCATTGCATCGGCGACGCCAATGTATCGGCATGGGGTGATGGGCTGGGCGACGATTTTGGCGTACCCCCGCCATATGAGGAGTCCAGCCCATCGCCCCGTGCCGAGACCGACACCGATCTACGCAACTGCATCGGATGCTTCATCGCGTGCAACAAATAGCGACCGGTTTGAGAGTCGGCAGAAGCCGTGATGTCGGCCACCGAGCCTTGCGCCACCAAGCGGCCACCGCGTTTACCGGCACTCGGCCCGATGTCGATGATGTGGTCAGCGCGGCGGATCGTGTCTTCGTCGTGCTCCACCACCACCAGCGTGTTGCCTTTCTCGCCCAGCTTGTGCAGGGCGTTGAGCAAGATCTGGTTGTCACGCGCGTGCAAACCAATGGTCGGCTCGTCCAGCACATAGCACACGCCCTGCAAGTTGCTGCCGAGTTGCGCAGCCAAACGGATGCGCTGTGCCTCGCCCCCTGAAAGCGTGGGCGCACCCCGATCGAGCGTGAGGTAACCCAAGCCTACTTCTTCGAGGAATTCGAGACGACTCTTGATCTCGGGCACCAAGTCGCGGGCGATATCGGCGTCGCGACCGGTGAGCTGCAACTTGTCTACCCAATGGCGCACGTCGGTCACCGACAAACTGGCGATGTCGGTGATGCGCCAGCCCTGGCCAGGTGCTGAGCCCAAGCGCACGGCTCGCGCCGTGGCGTTCAGGCGGGTGCCTTCGCAGCTGGGGCAGGCCACGTTGGCCAAGTCTTCGATCTCGGGTTCGGCAAAGGTTTTCTCGCGGCCTTTGTCCTTGTCGTCTTGCACCGAGTCGTCAAACACTTTGCGCTCGTCCTTGCTGAGCTTGACGCCGGTGCCCACGCAGTCGGGGCACCAACCGTGTTTGCTGTTGTACGAGAACAAACGCGGATCGAGTTCGGCGTACGAGGTGTCGCAGGCCGGGCAAGCCCGCAATGTGGAGAACACGCGGTGTTGGCCAATGCGAGCGGTAGATTCGCCGCTGAACATGGCTTCGCGCAAGCCGTCCAGATCGCTCAGCACATGCACCACGCCTTTGCCGTGCTCCAGTGTTTTGGTCAAGGCTTGGCGCAGGGCGGTTTCGTTGGTAGGCAGCACATCGAGGCTGGCCACGGGCAGTTCAATGTTGTGCTCTTTGAATCGGTCGATGCGCGGAAAACCTTGTGTGGGCAAAAAGTCGCCATCGACGCGCAAGTGGGTGTAGCCACGCGGCCGCGCCCAGTCGGCCAACTCGGTGTACACGCCTTTGCGGTTGTTGACCAGCGGGGCCAACAAACCGATGTGCTGCCCACGGAACTGCGTCATCAGCTGCGCGATGATGCTGTCAGGCGTTTGGGGCTGCACGGGGGTGTTGTCGTGCACGCAATGCTGAATGCCCAGCTTCACATAAAGCAAGCGCAAGAAATGCCAGACCTCGGTGGTCGTGCCCACGGTGGATTTGCGGCCACCGCGCGACAGCCGCTGCTCAATGGCCACAGTAGGCGGGATGCCGTACACCGCATCCACCTCGGGGCGGCCTGCAGGCTGGACGATGCTTCGGGCGTAGGCGTTCAGGCTTTCCAAATAACGGCGCTGGCCTTCGTTGAACAGGATGTCAAACGCCAACGTGGATTTGCCAGACCCACTCACACCGGTGACCACGTTGAAGCTGCCACGCGGGATGTTGACGCTCAGGTTTTTGAGGTTGTGCTCTTTGGCGTTGACGATCTGGATGTTGTTGTTCAACACAGGAGCGCGCCGAGCAACCGGCGCCAGTGAATGAGCACCCACCCCGCCTCGAACGCTCGCCAGCGAGGCTGCGGTGTCAGAGGGTGACGATTTTGGCGTACCCCCGCCGTATGAGGAACCCGCTGACACCGCAGCCTCGCCCCCATAGGAACCCAAACGCTCAGCAACACCGAACACCTCCCCCATCGACTCGGCGTACTCACGCAACGCCAGCCCAGTGTGCGAAGTCGCATGTTGGCGCACATCTTCGGGCGTGCCCTCGGCCACGATCAAGCCCCCGGCATAACCGCCCTCTGGCCCCAGATCGATCAGCCAATCGCTGGCGCGGATCACGTCCAGGTTGTGTTCGATGACGATGAGCGAATGCCCCGCTTCAAGCAGCTTGCGCAAAGCCCGCATGAGCTTGGCGATGTCGTCAAAGTGCAAACCCGTGGTCGGCTCGTCAAACAAAAAGAGCGTACCTTTGCGGGCCAGGCTCTGACGGCTCTTGGAGGCGCTTTTGGCAGCCTCGGCCAAAAAGCCCGCGAGCTTGAGACGCTGCGCCTCACCGCCCGACAAGGTGGGCACAGGCTGGCCCAGCTTCACATACTCCAGGCCCACATCGACGATGGGCTGCAGGGCGCGGATCACGTCGCGATCTTGCGCGAACAAGGCGGCAGCTTCACTCACCGTGAGGTTCAAAACATCGGCCACGTTCAGGTGGCGCGGCTGCGCCTGGCCCAGGGCTTGGCGTTCGACGGTGATCTCCAGAATCTCGGGGCGGTAACGTTTGCCATCACAGTCGGGGCAGCGCAGATACACGTCGCTCAAAAACTGCATCTCGACATGCTCAAAGCCCGAACCGCCGCAAGTAGGGCAACGCCCATCGCCACCGTTGAAGCTGAACTTGCTAGCCGTGTAGCCACGTTGACGCGACAGCGGCGCAGTAGCAAATATCTCGCGGATCGCGTCCCACGCGCCCACATAACTCACGGGGTTGGAACGTGCGGTTTTGCCGATCGGCGACTGGTCCACAAACACCACATCGCTCAGGTGGTCGGCGCCCAGCAGGCGGTCGTGTGCGCCGGGGGTTTCGGTCGCTTTGCCAAAGTGGCGCATCAGCGCCGGTGCCAGCACGTCTTGAATCAAGCTCGACTTGCCCGAACCGCTCACGCCGGTGATGGTGACCAGGCGCTGCAGCGGAAAGTCCACGCTGATGTTTTGCAAGTTATGTTCGCGTGCGCCTTCCAAAATCAAACGCGGCGTGCTGTCGCTCACCATGCGCTTGAAGCCCAGGCCCACTTGTTTGCGCCCACCCAGATAAGCACCCGTGAGCGTGTCGGCGTTGCGCAGGTCGGCAGTACTGCCGTCAAACACAATTTGCCCGCCGCGCTCACCGGGACCCGGCCCCATGTCGATCATGCGGTCGGCGGCCATCATGACGGCCGGGTCGTGCTCGACCACGACCAGCGTGTTGCCCGCGTCACGCAGGCGGTGCATGGCCAAGGTGATGCGGTGCATGTCACGCGGGTGCAGGCCGATGCTGGGTTCGTCCAGCACGAACAAGGTGTTGACAAGGCTGGTGCCCAAGGCGGTGGTGAGGTTGATGCGCTGCACTTCGCCGCCGCTGAGCGTCCGGCTTTGTCGGTCGAGGGTGAGGTAACCAATGCCCACGTCACACAGGTATTTTAGGCGGGTGGTGATTTCTTCGAGGAGCAGTTGCAGTGCTTTTTGTTCGGCGCTTGGGCCTTGTCCTGGTTCTTCGGAGGTTCGGCCTGCACCCACCCCTACGGCTTCGGCCGGGGATGGGCTGGGCGACGATTTTGGCGTACCCCCGCCGTATGAGGAGCCCAGCCCATCCCCGGCCGGAGCCTCCTCTGCAGCCACAGACGCAAATCCCGAAGCCGACACCCGGTCAAAGAACAATCGCAACCGATCAAGCGGCATGATCATCATGTCGTGCAGGCTCAAACCCGGCAGCGCCTCCAACTGAGCACGGGTCCACTTCACGCCCGCAGGCATGAAACGTTTTTCTACGGGCAAGACCCCATCGGCATCCGAATGGCTGCCAATGCGCCAGAGCAAACTCTCGGTCTTCAATCGCGCCCCTTGGCACGTCGGGCACTCGGTGTAACTGCGGTACTTGGACAAGAGCACGCGGATGTGCATCTTGTAGGCCTTGCTCTCCAGGTACTCAAAAAAGCGCTTCACGCCATACCACTGGTGGTTCCAGCGGCCCTTCCACTCGGGTGAACCGTTGATCACCCAATCTTGCTGAGCTTGGGTCAGCCTGTCCCAGGCCGTGTCGCGCGGAATGCCTGCGGCCTCGGCGTGGCGCATCAAGTCGTCTTGGTTTTCTTGCCATGCGGGGGTTTGCAGCGTCTTGATGGCCCCGGCCCGCAGCGTGAGTTTGGGGTTGGGAATGACCAGGCCGTAGTCCACGCCGATCACCCGGCCAAAACCCCGGCAAGTCTCGCACGCGCCCACGGCGGAGTTGAACGAGAACATCGACGGGATCGGGTCGGTGTAACGCAAATCGCTGTCTGGGCAATGCAGGCCTGTCGAAAAGCGCCAGATGTCAAAGGCGGGCTCAGGGGCGGAAGCAGCGGAGAAATTGGGATCTGACCCCGATTTCTCCACATAGACATTCAGGCGGCCGCCGCGTTTCAAGGCCACTTCGATGGCTTCGACCACACGGGCTTTTTCGGCAGTGCCGATGCGAAAGCGGTCGGCGATCACGTCCAGCACTTTGCGGGGGCCGGTGAGGGTGGCCACTTCGCGTTCGGCCTGCACCTTGGTGAAGCCACTGGCCGACAACCATTGCTCGACCTGCTCGGCGCTGGTGTTGGCGGGCAACTCGACGGGAAAGGTCAGGTACAGGCGCGGATCGCCCGCTTGCGCGGCACGCTGGGCCAGTTCGGCGTAAATCGTGTCGGGGTTGTCGTGGCGCACCGGCTGCGCGGTGTCTTTGTCGAACAACTGGCCCAAACGGGCGAACAACAACTTGAGGTGGTCGTTCAGCTCGGTCATGGTGCCCACGGTGGAGCGTGAGCTGCGCACCGGGTTGGTCTGGTCAATCGCAATGGCCGGGGGCACGCCTTCGACCTTGTCCACGGCTGGTTTGTCCATGCGGTCCAGAAACTGTCGGGCGTAGGCGCTGAAGGTCTCTACATAGCGGCGCTGGCCTTCGGCGTAGAGGGTGTCGAACACCAGGCTCGACTTGCCTGAGCCGCTGGGCCCGGTGACCACGGTCAACTCACCCGTGCGGATGTCCAGATCGATGTTTTTGAGGTTGTGCTGACGGGCACCACGGATGCGGATGAGACCTTGGGACATGGACGGGCTTTATGGGGTGAAGGCCAAACATTCTAGGGCGCAGAACATGACAACATGCGCGGGCAAAAGAAAAGCCACGCACAGGCGTGGCTTTGATTTGAGGCGCTTGACCGGGGTCAAGCGCTCAGAGGGTCGATTACTTGGCAGCGCTGGCGTCAGAAGCCGGTGCAGCAGCGGGGGCTGCAGGTGCAGAAGCGTCTGCCTTGGCGGGCTCGACGTGCACGGCGTCTGCGCCATGCTTTTCGCCGCTCATGTCCAGGCTGTCACCGCCTTTGCTGATGACATACAAAGCCAAGCCAGCAAAGATCACGAATCCAACAACGAGTTTCCACATCATTCATCTCCAAAATAAAGAAGGCCCTCCACAGAGGGAAGGCCTTGAATTTAGCACCCGAGTCACCCCGGGTTGCTTACAAGAAAGATCAGTCGTCAGCGTAGATATCGACGTCTTTGGTTTCTTTGATGAACAAGCCACCAATCACGACGGTTGCACCGGCGATGATGATGGGGTACCACAAGCCGTTGTACATATTACCGGTCTGAGCCACGATCGCGAAGGCGGTGGTGGGCAGCAAACCACCGAACCAGCCGTTACCGATGTGGTAAGGCAAGGACATCGATGTGTAACGGATACGGGTGGGGAACATCTCAACCAGCATGGCGGCGATCGGGCCGTACACCATGGTCACCAACAGCACCAAGTAGGAGAGGATGATGATGACGGTGACTTTGTCGAACTTGGCCATGTCGGCTTTGACTGGGTAGTTCGCAGCCTTCAGAGCAGCGCCCAGGTTGGAAGCCAACAAAGTGGCACCAGCGGTCTTCTCGTTGCTCAGGTCTTTGACAGACTTGGTGGCAGCTTCGATGGCCTTGGCATCTTTGGGTTCAGCAGCGTTCAGAGCAGCCAGCTTTTCCTCGGCCTTGGCCTTGGCAGCGGCGACGTCTTCAGCCGAGTACTTCACGTTCACAACAGTCTCGCCCACCTTGATGATGGCAGGTGTGCCAGCAGGTGCAACTTCGTTGGAGTAGCTCACCGATGCGCCAGCCAAACGTTGCTTGGCGACGTCGCAAGAAGAAGTGAACTTCTTGGTGCCTGTGGGGTTGAACTGGAACGAGCACTCGGCTGGATCAGCAACAACCACCACTTGCGAAGCGGCTTGGGCAGCGTACAAGTCTGGGTTAGCAGCCTTGGTCAAGGCCTTGAACACGGGGAAGTAAGTCAAAGCGGCCAACAAGCAACCGGCCAAGATGATCGGCTTGCGACCAATCTTGTCAGACAGTGCGCCGAACACGATGAAGAAAGGTGTGCCGATGATCAAGGAGATTGCGACCATGATGTTGGCGGTGGCGCCGTCCACTTTCAACGCTTGTGTCAAGAAGAACAAAGCGTAGAACTGACCGGAGTACCAAACCACAGCTTGACCAGCAGTCAGACCGATCAGGGCCAAGATCACGATCTTCAGGTTTTTCCACTGGCCGAAAGACTCGGACAGAGGGGCCTTGGAGGTCTTGCCTTCGGCTTTCATTTTCACGAAAGCAGGCGATTCGTTCATGCTCAAACGGATGTAGACCGAGATGATCAACATGATGATCGAGACGATGAACGGCACGCGCCAGCCCCAGTCGGCGAAGGCTTCTTCACCGATGATGGTACGGGTGCCCAAAATCACCATCAAGGACAAGAACAAGCCCAAAGTGGCTGTGGTCTGGATCCAGGCGGTGTAAGCACCACGCTTGCCGTGAGGGGCGTGCTCGGCCACATAAGTAGCAGCACCACCGTACTCACCACCCAAAGCCAAACCTTGCAACAAGCGCAGGCAGATCAGGATGACGGGAGCGGCCACGCCAATGCTGGCGTAGTTAGGCAAGATGCCCACGATGAAGGTCGATGCACCCATGATCAGGATGGTGACCAAGAAGGTGTACTTGCGGCCAATCATGTCGCCCAAGCGGCCGAAGAAGATCGCGCCGAAAGGACGCACGATGAAACCAGCAGCAAACGCCAGCAAAGCGAAGATGAAAGCAGAGCCTTCGTCCAAGCCGCTGAAGAATTGCTTGGCAATGATCGCGGCCAACGAGCCGTACAGGTAAAAGTCATACCATTCAAAAACGGTACCCAGAGAAGAGGCAAAAATCACCTTCTTCTCTTCCGCCGACATCGGACGGGGTTCAGTTGTAGCCATAGAGCTGTCTCCAAAAAAGAGTCTCCGACACGGAAACTTGGCGCGATTCTTGGTGCTTGCACTTGCCCCTGTCTGACAAGCAACCAACAAACACTTACAAACCACGCGTTAACCCTTGGTATTCATTTCACATTGCAGAAAATGGACGGAGACCGAGGGTAATCCCCCGGAATCATTTATTGCCGAACCCCCACCTCATGGCGGCTGAATGCGGGCAAGCCTGCGTTTTGCCCCCATTCCATCGGTGGCCTGATCCTTTACAGTTCACCGTCATCGCCCAGAACCACGCAGCCCACACCCAACGACCCATGAACGAAAACACTTTTGACTACATCATTGTTGGCGGCGGCACCGCTGGATGCCTGCTGGCCAACCGCCTGAGTGCCGATGCCAGCAAGCGCGTGCTGTTGATCGAGGCGGGTAAAAAAGACGACTACCACTGGATCCACATTCCGGTGGGTTACCTTTATTGCATTGGCAACCCACGCACGGATTGGATGTACCAAACCGAACCCACCGATGGCCTGAACGGGCGCAGCTTGCGCTACCCGCGTGGCAAGGTGTTGGGCGGTTGCTCCAGCATCAACGGCATGATTTACATGCGCGGCCAGTCGCGCGATTACGACCAATGGGCGCAGATCACCGGCAACGACGCGTGGCGCTGGGACCAGGCCCTGCCGTACTTCAAGCTGCACGAAGACCATTACAACGGCGCCAACGAGTTTCACGGGGCCAAAGGCGCTAAGTCAGGGTTGCTGGCCCCCACCGATTTGCCCAAGGGCGGCTACCTGCACACCTTGCGTGGGCGCAACACGGGCGGCGAATGGCGCATCGAAAAACAGCGCCTGCGTTGGGACGTGCTGGATGCGTTTTCTCAAGCCGCACAGCAGGCGGGCATCCCGGCCACCGACGACTTCAACCGGGGCAACAACGAAGGCGTGGCTTACTTTGATGTGAACCAACGCAGCGGTTGGCGCTGGAACACGGCCAAAGCGTTTTTACGCCCCACCTGTTACGCCCGCGCCAACTTTGAGCTGTGGAACAAAGCGCAGGTTTCCAAACTGATCATTGAAACCCAAGCCAACGGCGAAAAGCGTTGCACGGGCGCACAGGTTTGGACGGGGCTGGAGATGGTCGAAGTCAAAGCCACACAAGAGCTGATTTTGAGCGCGGGCAGCATTGGCTCGACGCAGATTTTGCAACTCTCCGGCATTGGCCCTGCGGCCTTGCTGCAAGGTGTTGGCGTCGAAGTGAAGCATGACTTGCCCGGCGTGGGCGCCAACCTGCAAGACCATTTGCAAATCCGCTCGGTATACAAAGTCAAAGGGGCCAAAACCCTCAACACCTTGGCCAACAGCCTGTGGGGCAAGGCCATGATTGGCATGGAATACGCCTTCAAACGCTCAGGCCCCATGAGCATGGCCCCCAGCCAGTTGGGCGCCTTCACCAAGAGCGATCCATCGCAGGCGCACGCCAACCTGGAGTACCACGTTCAGCCACTGAGCTTGGATGCTTTTGGCGAGCCGCTGCACAGCTTCCCAGCCATCACGGCCAGTGTGTGCAACCTCAACCCAAGCAGCCGAGGAACGGTGAACATCACCAGCCCCCGCTTTGAAGATGCACCGGCCATTGCCCCCAATTACCTGGCCACAGCCGAAGACCGCAAGGTAGCCGCCGACAGCCTGCGTGTGACGCGCCGCATCATGTCGCAAGACGCGATGAAATCCTTCCAGCCTGAAGAGTTCAAGCCTGGTGTGCAATACCAAACCGACGAAGAACTGGCCAAGCTGGCGGGGGACATCGCCAGCACCATCTTCCACCCGGTGGGCACCACCCGCATGGGGCGCGACGACGACCCGATGGCGGTTGTGAATGGCCGTTTGCAGGTGCGAGGCATCGCGGGCTTGCGCGTGGTCGATGCAGGCGTCATGCCCACCATCACCAGCGGCAACACCAACAGCCCCACGCTCATGATTGCGGAAAAAGCGGCGCAGTGGATCGCCGAGGATGCCGCACAACGCATCGGTGCATGACATGCCAGACCGACTTCGTTATCGCAAACGGGTGTTGACTGCGGTGCTTTTGGGTATCTGGGTCTGCGTGAATTTTGTGCTGCCATTTTTTGCACGCGACTTGTCATTCAAGGTCGGCGGGTGGCCGCTTCACTTCTGGCTCAGCGCACAAGGTTCGCTGCTGGTCTTTTTGGCGATTGTGGTGGTGTACGCTTGGCTGGTGAACCGCTGGGAAGCGGAGGTCTCAGCCACAGATCCCGATAACCCGAAAGCGCCTTAAATCGCGCATCAGCTGGAGCGCTTGATCCCGACTGCACACCGATCAGGGGCTTGCCAATCTGGCCCGTCAAACCACGCATCGCCTTTCAAATAAGCCCGCAGAATGGGCAATGCGTCTTGACCCCAAAACACTTTGTCATCCACCACGAAACTGGGCACGCCAAACACGCCTGCGCCAATCGCTTCTTGGCTGTGTGTTTGCAAGGCTTTTTTCACCTGGTCGCCATCGGGCGGCAAAACAGGTGACAGCTCCGCATGCAAGCGGGCCAGTCGTTCGGGGTCTGCCGCATCAAGGCCCGTGCACCACACATGCCTGAAGATTTTTTCGCACACAAACCGGTTGGGCTGACCTTCGGCGTCGCACGCACTGGCCAAGCGCAGCAAACCCAGCGGGTTGAACGGGTGTGAGGCGGGCAACTGCAAATCGGTGCCCTGTTGCTTGGCCAACCACAAGACTTGGCGATAAGTCCAGTCCCGTTTGCTGGGCATCTCTGCAGGACCCAATTGGCCATGGTGCTTGAGCAAGGCCGCAAACAACAAGGGTTTGTGCACCACCCGATAGCTGATGCCCTCAAGCGCCTTTGGCAAAGCATCAAAGGCCAACCAAGCGTAGGGCGATATGAAGTCCAAGTAAAAGTGGATGGTTTTCATGGTGAAAGTGCGCAGGCTTCAGCGTTTGGATTTTTCAAGCTCTCGGCGATTTTTCAAGCGCTCGGGAATCTGGACCCACACTTCGTGCTGTTCTTGCACCGTGGCTCGGCTCCAACCGCCAATTTCAGGCAGGGTCCGCAAACAACCCTCACACCAAGCGGCACTGGGGTGCATCAAACACAGCGACATGCAAGGGGATGGCACCGAATTCGGCTCAGGTGGTGAGGGCCTGGCCAGATACGCCTCGGCACGCTCGGCCAATTTGTCCCAGTAATAGTCGTTCATGGGGTCTCACTCGGGAATTGGGGCTGTGTTTGCGCCACGTCAGCTACAGGCGCGCTGGTCAACCGTTTCAGGTCTTCAGGTTCCAATTGGAACACGGCATGAGGATGTCCAGCAGCCGCCCAAACCACCTCAAAACGCCACAGGTCTTGGTCCAACAAGGTGACCGATGGGTTCAGGTGCGCCACGGGCGAAACGCCACCAATGGCAAAACCGGTTTGCGCCTTCACAAAATCAGCGTCTGCGCGCCCGACTTTACCCACCAGGGCAGAGACCTTCTTTTCGTCCACACGTCGGTCGCCCGAGGTGACCACCAACACGGCCACGCCGTCTTCCTTGCGTTTGAAGATCACGCTCTTGGCGATCTGTCCCAGCAGCACACCCAGACCGTCTGCGGCCTCTTGTGCGGTACGGGCTGCGCCATCGAGCATGAGCGGTGAGTGCGTGTGGTTGGCAGCCTGCAAAAAACTGGCCACACGCTGGACGCCATCAGGCAGAGCATGGAGTTCAGCGCCACACATCACTCAACCCGCACGCTTGTTGAGGATGGCCTTGGCCACATTGGAGTTGGGTTTACGGCCCAAAAAGTCACTGATGAAGGCGCCAGCATCGACCAGTTTGTCCAGGTCAATGCCCGTGGCAATGCCCATGCCGTGCAGCATGTAGACCACGTCTTCAGTGGCCACATTGCCCGTCGCGCCTTTGGCATAGGGGCAGCCACCCAAACCTGCAACGGAAGACTGGAAATTCCACACGCCCATTTGCAACGCCGCCAGCGTATTGGCCAGCGCCTGACCATAGGTGTCGTGAAAGTGGCCGCAGATGTGGTCGATGTCGAAATGTTGCAACGTGGCTTCAATGGCCTTTTGCACCTTGCGCGGTGTGCCCGTGCCGATGGTGTCGGCCACGTCCACACGCTGCACGCCGATCTGCTTCATCAAACCCGCCAAGTGGGCCACGCTGGCAGGTGAGACTTCACCCTCATAAGGGCAGCCCACGGTGCAGCTCATGGCTCCACGCACTGCAATACCCGCAGCCAAGGCCGCTTGCACCACGGGTGCAAAGCGCTCCATGCTTTCTTCGATCGAGCAGTTGATGTTCTTTTGGCTGAAGGCCTGACTGGCGGCACCAAAGACCACGATTTCGTCGGGGCGCGACGCGATGGAGGCCTGGTATCCCACCATATTGGGCGTGAGCACCGAATAGCGCACGCCAGCTTGCCGCTGAATGCCCGCCATCACTTCCGCGTTGTCGGCCATCTGCGGCACCCACTTGGGGCTGACGAAGCTGGTGACCTCGATCTCGGTCAAGCCAGCAGCCTGAAGGCGATGGACCAATTCGATTTTGACGGCGGCAGGCACCGGCTGCTTTTCGTTTTGCAAACCGTCACGGGGGCCGACGTCGATGAGTTGAACGCGTGAAGGCAGTGACATATATATAGACTTTCAATAACCACGCTGTGGATCGACGACGCCATTGATCGACGCCCCGCGCTGCAAAGCCTGCATTTTGCCGACGATTTGGGCAATGCTTTCTTCGCGCAAGGTACGTGCCGAAGTGTGCGGCGTGACGGTGATTTTCGGGTGTTGCCAGAACGGGTGCCCAGCGGGCAGCGGCTCGGTGCGGAACACGTCGAGTGTGGCACCTGCGAGGTGGCCCTGGTCGATGAGGGTGATCAAGTCATCTTCGACCAAGTGCTTGCCACGGGCCACGTTGATCACATAGCCGCCTTGTTGCAGCTGCGAGAGCGTGTCTTTGTTCAGGATGTTTTCGGTCTCGGTCGTGAGCGGCATCAGGTTGACCAGCACGCGTGTGGACTGCAGGAAATCTGGCAAGCTCTGCGTCCCGCTGAAGCAGCGAACACCAGGCAGGTCTTTGGGGCTGCGGCTGTAGCCGTTGACGGAGAATTCAAAGACCTGCAGCGCCTTGGCCACCCGCTCGCCCAATACACCCAAGCCCATCACACCGACGGCTAAGTCTGCGCGATTGCGTGGCTTGCGGTAAGACCATTTGCCCGCTTGCGTGTCAGCATCGTAGCCATCGAACTCGCGGAAGTGCCGAATGACTGCATGGCACACGTATTCAGCCATTTGCACGGACATGCCGGCATCGTCGAGACGTACCACCTTGAGGCTCGGCGGCAGTTTCAGCTGAAGCAAGGCATCCACACCTGCGCCGATGTTGAAAAGCGTTTGCAAACCAAGCTGCTCATCGATGAACTGCTGGGGCGGGGCCCAGACGATGGCGTGGTCTGCGGGGGGTGCGCCGGGTGCCCAGGCGGACACCGAGGCCTCTGGGAAGGCTTGTTGCAGGCCCTGTACCCAAGGGGCTGGGTCGAGCTTGTCGAAGCAAATGGTGATGTTCATGGTCCGATTTTGTCAGCCCAACTTGAGTAACTCTGCCCCGTCGGCGACTTGATCGCCCGGGGCGTAGAGCAACTCGGCCACCACGCCGTCTTTGGGCGCACTGATGGTGTGCTCCATCTTCATGGCTTCCATCACCGCCAAGGCCTGCCCGGCTTTGACCTTGTCACCCGCCTTGACGGCAAACGACACCACCTTGCCGGGCATGGGGGCCGTGAGGCGTCCGCCTTCTTGCGCCGCTTCGCCAGCGTGCGCCAATGGGTCGAGCACGTTGATGCGGGTCGCGCCTTGGGGCGTAAAGATGTGCGCGGTTTCGCCTTGCCAGTCGAGATGGCTGAAGCAGCGGGCGGTACCGCCCCACTGCACCCACAGGCCTGCGCCGTCGTCGCTAAATGTCAATACGCCAGAAACAGCATTTTCGCCTTCGAGCGACAGGCTCAAAGCGCCGTCGTGCAGGTAGTTCAGACGGGCCGAGCGCGGCTGGTCTTGCCAGACAAATTCAAAGCGGCGCTGCGCCAAGCCGTGCGACTGCCAGCCATCGCGGCGGCTGAAGGGGTCTGGGCCCTGCAGGGCTTTCTCGGCGTGCAGGGTATGCGCCACCACGGCGGCCACAGAGGCAGGCAAGCCCACGGTTTCTTGTTTGAACAGCACAGCGGCTTCGCGCTGGATCAGTGCGGTGTCGAGCTTGGCGGTGGCAAAGGCTTCGCTGCGCACCACATGGCGCAAGAACTGCACATTGGTGTTCAGGCCCACGATGTGGGTTTGCGCCAAAGCGGTGTCCAGCCGGGCCAGCGCTTGCTCGCGGGTGTCGCCATGCACGATGAGCTTGGCGACCATGGAGTCGTAAAACGGGCTGATGGTGTCGCCCTCGCGCACGCCATCGTCAATGCGCACCGTGCTTCTTTCAAAGTTACTGGCTTGCGGCTTGCGATACACCTGCAAGGTGCCCGTGGCGGGCAAAAAGTTGTTGTCGGGGTTCTCGGCGCAGATGCGCGCCTCGATGGCATGGCCCTGGATGCGCAACTGGTCCTGCCGCAAAGGCAGAGGCTCGCCTGAGGCCACGCGCAACTGCCATTCGACCAGATCAAGGCCAGTGATGGCCTCGGTCACCGGGTGCTCCACCTGTAGGCGGGTGTTCATCTCCATGAAGAAGAACTTCATGGACTCGGGCTGATCGTACGCCGTTTGCTCGACGATGAATTCCACCGTGCCCGCACCCACATAGTTCACCGCCTTGGCTGCGGCCACAGCAGCCGCACCCATTTGCGCACGCAGGGCCTCGGTCATGCCAGGAGCCGGGGCTTCTTCCAGGACTTTTTGGTGGCGGCGCTGCACCGAGCAGTCACGCTCGAACAAATACACGCAGTTGCCTTGTGTGTCGCCAAAGACCTGGATTTCGATGTGGCGCGGGCGCTGCACGTACTTTTCGATCAGGACAGCATCGCTGCCAAAGCTGTTGATGGCTTCGCGCTTGCAAGAGGCCAGGGCAGCGGCAAAGTCTTCAGACGTCTCGACCACGCGCATGCCTTTGCCGCCACCGCCTGCACTGGCTTTGATGAGCGCGGGGTAGCCGATGCGGTCGGCCTCACGCTGCAGCAGCGCCGGGTCTTGGTCAGCCCCGTGGTAACCGGGTACCAGGGGCACACCAGCCGACTCCATCAAGCGCTTGGACTCTGCCTTGAGGCCCATCGCCAAAATGGCCGAGGCAGGCGGGCCGATGAACACCAAGCCAGCGGCGGCACAAGCTTTTGCAAAGTCTTCGTTCTCGCTCAAAAAACCATAACCGGGGTGCACCGCTTCGGCCCCTGTGTCTTTGGCGGCTTGCAAAATGCGTTCCCAGCGCAGGTAGCTGTCTTTGGGTGCTGAGCCGCCCACATGCACCGCTTCGTCGCAGGCTTGCACATGCTTGGCCCCAGCATCGGCATCTGAATAAACGGCCACAGTCTGGATGCCCATTCGGCGGGCGGTGGCCGCCACGCGGCAGGCAATTTCGCCACGGTTGGCGATCAGAATTTTTTTGAACATGTTTTTTCCTCAAACCAACCAGTTGGGTTTTCTTTTTTGCAAAAAGGACTGCACGCCCTCTTTGCCTTCGGCGCTGGCGCGGATGTCGGCAATGCCCGACACCGTTTGCGCCACCAGCGCGTCGTTGATGTCGCGTTCGGCCACGTCCTGCACCAGCTTTTTGCAGGCACGCACGGCGTTGGGGCTGGCGCTCACCAAGGCCTGCGTCAACTCGGCCACTTTGGCGTCCAGCGCATCGGCGCTCACCACCTCGTGCACCAGACCGATGCGGTGCGCCTCGGCGGCAGCAAAGCGTTCGGCGGTCAAAAAGTAACGGTGCGCCGCACGCGCCCCCATGGCGCGGATCACATAGGGGCTGATGGTCGCTGGGATCAGGCCGAGCTTGACCTCGCTCAGGCAATAGTTCGCCGTGTCCACACTCACCGCCATGTCACACGCCGCCACCAAGCCCATGCCACCGGCGTACACATCGCCCTGAACACGGGCAATGGTCGGCTGGGGGCATTCATAAATTGCACGCAGCATGGCTGCCAACTCACCCGCATCGGCCAGGTTTTCTTGCCGGGTGTAGTCGGCCATGCGGCGCATCCAGTTCAGGTCTGCGCCAGCGCAAAAAGCAGGCCCCTCGGCGGCCAAGACCACACAGCGCACTGCGCTGGCTTGGGCCACCTCCAGGAAAGCGTTTTTCAGCTCGGCAATGACTTCGTCGTTGAAGGCATTGCGCACATCGGGGCGCGACAGCGAGATGGTGTGCACGCCGCCTTGGGTCGCAATTTTCAGTGCTGTTGTCATGCTTTGGGCGCCTGTTCTGCCAAAAGGAAATAAACCATGTCGAGTTCTGGGCAAGGCTGGCCCATGGCCGTCAGTGCCGCCGTGATCTGGCCACGGTGGTGGGTGGCGTGGTTGAACACATGCGCCAAGGTGGCTGCAAACGGCAAGGACAGGGGTTCGCCCTTGCTGGTCCGGTAGTCCAGTTGGCCGTCAAAACGCTCGGCAGTCCAGCTGGCGATCAGGGGTGTCCAGTTGGCCGATCCGCCCTTGAGCGCCTGCGCCAGGCGCTCTCGGTGGGGTTCAACCTCGGTGTTCAGCGCCAGCACGGGGGATGCGCCTTTGGCAAAACGCGGATACCACAGCAGGTGCTCGGCCACCAGCATGTGGTTCAGCGTGCCGTGGATGCTCTTGAAGAACAAGCCCACGTCGCGTTGGTAGTCTTCGGCGGAAACGCGCCAGACCGCTTCGAGCAGGCGGTGGGTGGCCCATACATGGTAGCGGGCCATGCCACCGAAGTGGCGGTGCCAAATGGAGGCGTTGTTCGGTGTGTCCATGTGTCCAGCCCTCTCAAAGTGTATGAATGAAAAAGTCATCCCCATCACATGCGGAAAAGGCCAAATTTCGTCTCGGGTATTGGGGCGTTCAGCGATGCACTCAAACCCAACGCCAGAACACGGCGCGTGTCGGCCGGGTCGATGATGCCGTCGTCCCAGATGCGGGCGGTGGCGTAGTAAGGGTGCCCCTGGTCCTCGTATTGCTGCTTGATCGGGGCCTTGAAGGCTTCTTCTTCTTCCATGCTCCACTGGCCGCCCTTGCCCTCGATGCCATCGCGCTTGACGGTCGCCAAGACGCTGGCCGCCTGCTCGCCACCCATGACGGAGATGCGGGCGTTGGGCCACATCCACAAGAAGCGGGGGCTGTAAGCTCGGCCGCACATGCCGTAGTTGCCCGCGCCAAAGCTGCCGCCAATGATGATGGTGAATTTGGGCACTGCAGCCGTGGCCACGGCCGTGACCATCTTGGCGCCGTTGCGGGCGATGCCTTCATTTTCGTATTTGCGGCCCACCATGAAGCCGGTGATGTTTTGCAAGAAGACCAGCGGAATCTTGCGCTGGCAGCACAGCTCGATGAAGTGCGCACCTTTGAGCGCCGACTCACTGAACAAGATGCCGTTGTTTGCGATGATGCCCACGGGCATGCCTTCGATGCGGGCGAAGCCGCAGATCAAGGTGGTGCCAAAGCGCGATTTGAATTCGTCGAACTCCGAGCCGTCGACGATGCGGGCGATGATTTCGCGCACGTCAAAAGGCTTGCGCGTGTCCGTAGGGATCACGCCATACAGCTCTTGCGCGTCGAACTTCGGGGGCACGGGCGTGTGTGTGGCGATGTTGGGGGCCTTTTGCGCATTCAGGTTTTTCACGGCCTGACGCGCCAGCGCCAGCGCATGCACGTCGTTTTGCGCAAGGTGGTCGGCCACGCCCGACAGGCGCGTGTGCACATCACCACCGCCCAAATCTTCGGCACTCACCACCTCGCCCGTGGCGGCCTTGACCAGCGGCGGGCCGCCCAAAAAGATGGTGCCCTGGTTCTTGACGATGATGGTTTCGTCGCTCATGGCGGGCACATAGGCGCCGCCCGCCGTGCAAGAGCCCATGACCACTGCGATCTGTGCAATGCCCAGTGCGCTCATGTTGGCCTGGTTGAAGAAGATGCGGCCAAAGTGGTCGCGGTCGGGGAAGACCTCGTCTTGGTTGGGCAAGTTCGCACCACCCGAGTCCACCAGATAAATACAAGGCAGGTGGTTTTGCTGCGCGATCTCTTGTGCGCGCAAATGCTTTTTCACCGTCATGGGGTAGTAGGTGCCGCCCTTCACCGTGGCGTCGTTGCACACGATCATGCAGTCCACCCCGCTCACGCGGCCAATGCCCACGATCACGCCCGAGCTGGGTGCGTCGTTGTTGTACATGTTCAAAGCTGCCAGCGGCGCGACTTCGAGAAAGGGCGTACCGGGGTCGAGCAGCATCTGCACGCGGTCGCGCGGCAGCAGCTTGCCCCGGGCGGTGTGCTTGGCGCGGGGGGCCTCGCCACCGCCTTGGGCCACACGCTCGAGGTGGGCACGCAGGTCATCGACCAGGCCACGCATGGCGGCAGCGTTGTGCTGAAAATCGGCGGAACGCGGGTTCAATTGGGAATGCAAAACGGTCATGGTGCTTCCTAGGGGGTGGCGCCAGCGGGCCAAACCCGGGCGCATAGAACGTTTAATGCTGGCCAGCTTAATGCCTGCAGCAGCATTTGAGCGTGTCAAATGGGTTGCAAATCGTGCCACAATTTGCACCACCATGAAAGACGCCGCCAGTACCCTCCCCAGCTCTGGCCATTCATTGGCAAATCGCCCTGGCATCTCCTTGCGATCTGAGACACCCATGGCATTCGTTCGCGCCATTGCCAACGCTTTCACCCTCCGTGACTTGGACCCCCTACCCGCTCTGCAAGCGGCACAAATTGCGCCAGACCTCTTGAACCAGACCGATGCGCGCATCACTGCCTTGCAAATGGAATGGCTTTCGGCCACCGCCATGCGTGAGTTGGACGACGAGGCCCTGGGCTGGTTCAGCCGTCGCCTGCCTTGGGGCAGCTACGGGATGCTGGTGCGCGCATCCCTGACAGCACCCACACTGGGCGTGGCGCTGGCCCGCTGGTGCCGCCACCACGGCCTATTGACCGACGATGTCCACCTGCAGGTTAGCGAGACACAAGGCGTGGCCAGCCTGCAGTTGACTGAGCGACGCGACTTGGGCGCTTTGCAGGAGTTTGCCGTGGTGTCCGTGCTGCGCAATGCTTTGGGCGTGGCCTGCTGGCTGACGGATTCGCGCATTCCTTTGCTGCAAACCACGCTGCGCTTTGACCCGCCGCCCCATGCCGACAGTTACCGCGTGTTGTTTGACGGACCCACCCAGTTCAAAGCGCCCGCACACAGTCTGCAGTTTGATGCGGGTTACCTGAGCCTGCCGGTGCGCCGAGACGAAGCCGCCCTGCAACGCATGCTGCAACGCGCCCTGCTGCTCACCGTGCGACCCTACCGGCGCGACCGCATGTTGGTGGAAAAAGTGCGGCAGACCCTGGCTCAACACCCCGAACACAGCCGCAACGCCGAAGACTTGGCGGCCTGGCTCAACCTGTCGGCCCGCACCCTGCACCGACAACTCAAAGAAGAAGGCGCCAGCCTGCAGCAGCTCAAAGACGAGGTGCGCCGAGACCTGGCCACCGACTTGCTGCTGCGCACGCAGCGCCCCATCAAACAAATCGCCGGCGAAGTGGGGTTTCAGAACGAGAAGAGCTTCATGCGGGCGTTCAAGGCGTGGACGGGGCAAACGCCCGAAGAGTTCAGGATGGCCAAGGCCCCTTGAGAGGCACCAGCCTATGCCAGACTCAAGCCAACCGCAGCTCATGCATACCGGTGAACACCCGCTGAGCGCCTGCCTGCAAGAGCGGCGCATGGTCTGCCGGCGGCGCGGCATAGGCCCACACGGTGGCACCTGCAGCAACGCCTGCCGTGATGCCCACCGTGGTGTCTTCCACCACCAAGCAACGCGCCGGGTCGATCTGCAAATGGGCGGCAGCGGCCAAGTACACATCGGGGTGCGGCTTGCTGCGCGGCATTTCATGGCCACTGAAAATGCGGCCTTCAAAAAAGTCGATCAGGCCCACTTGCTTGAGCATCATCTCGATCTTGAAACGGTCTGCCCCTGAGGCCACGGCAATGCGGCCTTTGCAGTGGTCGTGCAGATGCGCCACGGCCTCGTGCACACCTTCGATGGCGGTGATGCTCTGCGTCAAGCGCTCGTTGCGCTGGGCATAAAACTGTTCCAGCCACACATCGGTAAGCGGCTGACCGGTGTGCGCCTCAATCGTGTCGCGCTGGCTTTTGACGGTGTGGCCCACGAAGCGCTGCATGCACTCGGCCAGCGTCATGCGCCAACCTTGTTCTTCAAACAGGTCGCGCAGCACGCCGCAGGTGATGGCTTCGCTGTCGACCAGCACGCCGTCGCAGTCAAACAAAATGGCTTCAAAGTTCATGGACTGGATCATAAAGGCTGCGCTTGAAGGCACACTCAGGACACTGACTTATGGAATTACCCATGAAACCCCTGCTTCGCATCCACCACGCGGCCATCATCTGTTCGGACTACGCGCGCTCCAAAGTTTTTTACACCGAGGTGCTTGGCCTCAAGGTACTGGCCGAAAACTTCCGAGAAGCACGCGACTCTTGGAAGCTGGACTTGGCACTGCCCGATGGCGGTCAAGTCGAATTATTTTCCTTCAAGGGCGCACCAGCTCGCCTGAGTTACCCTGAAGCACAAGGCTTGCGGCATCTGGCCTTTGCGGTGGTCGATGTGCAAGCTTGGGCCAACCACCTGACAGTCCAAGGCATTACCGTCGAGGACATGCGGACCGACGAGTACACCGGACAGCGATTTATCTTCTTTGCTGATCCAGATGGGTTACCGCTGGAGTTGTACGAGGTGCCCGATCAAAGCACATCGCCGTCCACATAAAACCAGAGTCCGTCTTCGCGCACAAAGCGACTGCGTTCGTGCTGGCGAACCGCTTTGCCGCCCACCCGAAAGCGCGCCACAAATTCGACCTCGGCGGTGTCAGCGCCCGTGACGCGGTGCTGCTTGATTTCCAAGCCCAACCACTTGCCACCCGTCTCGAGCGTCAACTCGGCAGGTCGCTGGGTGCTGTGCCAAGTGGCCAACAGATAAGACACATCGCCTTGCACAAAAGCGCTGTAACGCGAACGCATGAGGCGTTCGGCGTCGGGTGCAGGCTGACCTGCATGGTAGGGACCACAGCAGGCGACCAGACTTAAGGGAAGAGCTTTGTCTGTGGTTCGACCACAGGGACACACCGTCATCACAAGGCGCGCTGGATGATGATTTTTTGTACGTCGCTGGTGCCTTCGTAGATCTGGCACACGCGCACATCGCGGTAGATGCGCTCGACTGGGAAGTCACTCACATAGCCGTAGCCACCCAGGGTCTGGATGGCGGCCGAGCAGACTTTCTCGGCCACTTCGCTGGCGAACAGCTTAGCCATGGCGGCCTCTTTCAGGCAAGGGCGACCCGCGTCGCGCAAGCTGGCCGCGTGCCAGATTAACTGGCGCGCCGCTTCGAGTTGGGTGGCGCAGTCGGCCAAACGGAAACCCACGGCCTGGTGGTTGAAGATGGCGGTGCCAAAGCTCTCACGCTGCTTGGCGTAGTCGATGGCCACATCGAGCGCGCTGCGGGCCATGCCCAGACTTTGCGCGGCGATGCCAATGCGCCCCCCCTCCAAAGACGACAGGGCAATTTTGTAGCCCTCGCCCTCTTGGCCGATCAGGTTTTCGGCGGGGACGCGGCAATTGTCAAAGTTGATCTGCGCGGTGTCGCTGCTGTGCTGGCCCAGTTTGTCTTCGAGGCGCGCGACCGTGTAGCCGAGCGTGCGGGTGGGCACAATGAAGGCGCTCAAGCCTTTCTTGCCTGCGCCCTTGTCGGTCACAGCGATCACGATGGCCACATCACCGTTTTGGCCGCTGGTGATGAACTGCTTGACGCCATTGATGACGTAGTCGTTGCCGTCTTTCACAGCGGTGGTGCGCAAAGCCGATGCGTCCGAGCCCACATGGGGCTCGGTCAGGCAGAACGCGCCGAGCATCTGACCCTGGGCCAGGGGCGTGAGCCACTGCGCTTTTTGCGCGGCGTTGCCGTACATCATCAAGATGGCGTTGACCGGGCAGTTGGTCACGCTGATGACGGTGCTGGTGCCGCCGTCACCGGCCGCGATTTCTTCGAGCACCAGCGCCAGCGTCACATAGTCCAGGCCCGCGCCGCCCAGTTCTTCGGGCACACAAATGCCATACGCACCCAATTCGGCCAGGCCCTTGTGCACGTCTTTGGGAAAGTGGTGTTTTTTGTCCCACTCCGCGGCATGAGGCCAGAGTTCGCGTTGTGCAAAGTCGCGCACGGCTTCACGGATCATTTCCTGGTCGGGGGTCAGCAGCATGTCTGTCTTTCTTTATCGATTCACCACGGCAGGCTCTGGCCGTCGTGGTTCAAAAATGCGCCTCGGTGTTTCGGGTCGCGCTGTTCAAGGACGTGGTTCAGGGTCTGGCGCAGGCTGCTCGCGCTTTGTTCGGGCGTCAGGGGCGCTTGTGCACCGCCCATGTCGGTCTGCACCCAACCGGGGTGGATGGCCAGCACGGTGATGTCCGGCTGCTCAGCCTGGGTGCAACGGACCACCATGTTGAGCGCCGCCTTGCTCACGCGGTACAGCGCGGCGTTGCCACTGGTGGTCTCTTGCATGCTGCCCATGATGGAGCTGATGCAGGCGATCACGCCATGCGTTTCTTGCACCATGGGCGCGATCTGGGGAATGACCTGCATCGCGCCCATCACGTTGGTGTGCATGACAGCGTCAAAACTGTCGCAGGTGGGCGGCGTGCTGGCACTGGCGCGGTCCATGGCCCCGGCCACATAAATGGCGAGATCAATCTTCTCGCCGTCGAGCTGCCAGGACAGTCCCGAGTTGCTGGCCGGGTTGGCCACATCCAAGCGCAGGGTTTGCGCGCCCAAGGCTTTGAGGCTTGCAAGTCCTTCGTCAGAACGGGCGGTGGCGATCACGCGCCATCCGTCGGCGGTGTACTGGCGCGCCAGCTCCAAGCCGATGCCGCGGGACGCGCCAATAAGAAGAACGGTGGTCATGGTGTTGTGTTTTGTAGGAGCGACGCCCTCGTCGCGAATAGTCGGGTGATTCATCGCCGCGAGGGCGCGGCTCCTACAGACGATATTTAGACCAATTCCAACGCCACTGCCGTGCCTTCGCCGCCGCCAATGCACAACGTGGCCAGGCCTTTTTTCAGGCCACGGGCTTGCAGTGCGTGGATCAGCGTGACCATGATGCGGGCACCCGATGCGCCAATGGGGTGGCCCAATGCGCAAGCGCCGCCGTTCACGTTGACCTTGTCGTGCGGCACATTCAGCTCGGTCATGAGCGCCATGGGCACGACGGCAAAGGCTTCGTTGACCTCCCACAGGTCGACGTCTTCGACCTTCCATCCGGCTTTGGCCAAAGCCTTCTGGCTGGCGCCCACGGGGGCGGTGGCGAACCACTCGGGCTCTTGCGCGTGGGTAGCGTGGCTCACGATGCGGGCCAGGGGCTTGCAACCGAGCTTGGTGGCTGTGCTTTCGCGCATCAGCACCATGGCGGCCGCGCCGTCGTTGATGGACGAGCTGGCCGCAGCGGTGATGGTGCCACCCTCTTTCTTGAAGGCGGGTTTGAGTGTGGGAATTTTGTCGATCTTGATCTTGCCAGGGCCTTCGTCGATAGAGACCACGACTTCGCCCGCTCGGGTCTTGACCGTCACGGGTGCGATTTCCTTGGCAAAGCCACCGTTCTGGATGGCGTTTTGTGCGCGTTGGACGCTGGCCATGGCGAAGGCATCTTGCTGCTCACGGGTGAACTTGTATTTGGCGGCGCAGTCTTCGCCAAAAGTGCCCATGCTGCGGCCGGCTTCGTAGGCGTCTTCCAGGCCGTCGAGCATCATGTGGTCGAAAATTTTGTCATGGCCCATGCGGTAACCACCACGGCCTTTGAGCATCAAATAGGGCGCGTTGGTCATGCTCTCCATGCCCCCGGCCACCAGGACGTCGTGCGTGCCCGCCACCAGCATGTCGTGTGCGAACATGGCCGCGCGCATGCCTGAGCCGCACATTTTGGACAAGGTGACCGCGCCTGCGCTCTTGGGCAAACCGCCTTTGAAGCCCGCTTGACGCGCCGGGGCCTGACCCTGGCCGGCCATCAGGCAGTTGCCAAACAGCACTTCGGTGACGAGTTCAGGGCTGATGCCAGCACGCTCGACAGCGGCCTTGATGGCGACACCGCCCAAGTCGTGGGCAGCCAGTGAGGAAAAGTCGCCCTGAAAACTGCCCATGGGGGTGCGGGCAGCGCTGACGATGACGATGGGGTCGGACATGGTTCTCTCCAATTGAATTAACAGTCGCCGCGCCACCCCACAGGGTCACGCGGCAGGAAGAACGCCACCACGGGGGTAGCGTTTGAATGCGTTGCGGAAGACGTCCACCACTTCATGGGCACCGCTCATGGTCACACCCAAGTCTTTGACCAAGCCGTTGTCCAGACCATAAATCCAGCCGTGCACCGTGACTTTTTGGCCACGGCTCCAGGCGTCTTGCATGACGTTGGACAGGGCGACGTTGCCGACCTGCTCGATCACGTTCATCTCGCACATGACCGATTCAAGTTCTTCTTGCGGCAAATGATTCAGGCGCTGTCGGTGGCGCAAGCGCACGTCCTGCACATGACGCAGCCAGTTGTCGGCCAAACCCACGCGCATGCCACGCGTGGCAGCCAAAACACCGCCGCAGCCGTAGTGACCCACGACCATGATGTGCTCGACCTTGAGGGCATCGACCGCGTACTGGATGACCGACAGCGCATTCAGGTCTGAGTGCACCACCACGTTGGCCACATTGCGGTGCACAAACACTTCGCCCGGATCCAGGCCAGTGATCTGGTTAGCGGGCACGCGGCTGTCGGAGCAGCCAATCCACAAATATTTGGGGTTTTGCTGGTTGGCCAGGCGTGAGAAATACGCAGGGTCCTGCTGGACCATGCTCTGCGCCCAAGCGCGGTTGTTGTCAAAGAGATGCTGAAGTGATTGGCTCATGCGTCGATTGTGGCAGTGCAGCAAAGTCCTCAGGCGGTTTCGGAGAACAATTCGCGACCAATCAGCATGCGGCGGATCTCGCTCGTGCCCGCACCGATCTCGTACAGCTTGGCGTCACGCCACAAGCGGCCCAGCGGGTATTCGTTGATGTAGCCGTTACCACCAAAAATCTGCACGCCCTCGCCCGCCATCCAGGTGGCTTTCTCAGCGGTCCACAAAATGACGGATGCGCAGTCTTTGCGCACCTGGCGCACATGCTCGGTGCCCAGCAGGTCGAGGTTTTTGGCCACGGTATAGGCGAAGCTGCGACCGGCTTGCAGCACGGTGTACATGTCGGCCACTTTGCCCTGGATGAGTTGGAACTCGCCAATGCTCTGGCCGAACTGCTTGCGGTCGTGGATGTAGGGGATCACGTTGTCCATGACGGACTGCATGATGCCCAGCGGGCCACCCGTGAGCACGGCGCGCTCGTAGTCCAGGCCGCTCATCAGCACCTTGGCGCCGTTGTTCAGGCCGCCGAGGATATTGGACTCGGGCACTTCGACGTTGTTGAACACCAACTCGCCCGTGTGGCTGCCGCGCATGCCCAGCTTGTCGAGCTTTTGGGCGATGCTGAAACCCTTCATGCCCTTCTCGATCAAAAAGGCCGTGACGCCGCGAGCGCCCAGCTCGGGCTCGCTCTTGGCATACACCACCAGGGTGTCGGCATCAGGCCCGTTGGTGATCCACATCTTGGAGCCGTTGAGCAGGAAATAGCCGCCTTTGTCTTCCGCCTTGAGTTTCATGCTCAACACGTCCGAACCCGCGCCGGGTTCGCTCATGGCCAGGGCGCCCACATGCTCACCGGAAATCAACTTGGGCAGGTATTTGGCGCGCTGCTCGGGCGTGCCGTTGCGCTTGATCTGGTTGACGCACAGGTTGGAGTGGGCACCGTAGCTCAGACCCACCGAGGCGCTGGCACGGGAGATTTCTTCCATGGCGATCATGTGTGCCAGGTAGCCCATGTTCGCGCCGCCGTACTCCTCACCCACCGTGATGCCCAGCACGCCCAGATCGCCCATCTTGCGCCACAGGTCCATGGGAAACTGATCATCGCGATCGATCTCGGCGGCGCGAGGGGCGATTTCGGCTTGGGCAAACTCACGCACTGCGTCTCGCAGGGCGTCAATGTCTTCACCGAGTTGGAAGTTCAGACCGGGCAAGTTGTTCATTAGGAAGGCTCCAGCTCAAGGAAAAATATGGGATGGCGGGCAAAGCCGCTGACTCAATAGGTTTGCGGCACCGCCGTCAAAGTTTGCTGCATCACAGCGCAAGGGGTTTGTTGACCATCGCTCGCGATGTGCACGACCTCAGCCGAACACACGATCACCCGCTTGCCCGCCTTGGTCACTTGCCCGATGGCGTGAATTTGACCGCCCTGCAAACTGTTCAAAAAGTTGATTTTGTATTCAATGGTGACGACTTCCATGCCTTCTGGCGCCACCGTCAACGCGGCGTATCCACCTGCGATGTCGGCCAGCGCACCAATGGCACCGCCATGAAAACCACCTTGTTGCTGGGTGACCTTGTCCCCATAAGGCAGGGACAACTCGACGCGGCCCACCGTGGCCGATACCAATTGCACACCCAAGTGGTTCATCATGCCCTGGCGCGCCAGACTGCTCGCCACCCGTTCATGGGGTGTCGGCGGTGAAACGGCAGAAGAACTGGCAAGGCTCACGTCATATCCCATGGTTGAATACAAACCCTGACTTTAATTGACGTTTACGTCAACGTCAATCAAATCGTCGGGTCTTTACCGATGAGGATCAAACCACTGGGTTCGCCTTGCTGGCCTTGGTCAGCAAACTTCGGGTTTCTTTTTCATGGGTTTTGACTTCGTCCAGCGTGGCCTCCAAGTCGGCCAATTGCGACTCCAATTGCTGGCGGTGCTCGGCCAGCACCACCAAAAATTTCTTGAGTTGCGGCACGGTGTCCCTTGGGCTGTCGTACATGTCGATCAGGCCCTTGGCTTCATTCAGTGACAAGCCCAAGCGCTTGGCGCGCAAGGTGAGCTTCAAACGGGTGCGGTCTCTGGCCGAGTACACACGGTTGCGCCCACCTGGACCCGAACGCTCGGGCTCGAGCAAGCCCATGTCTTCGTAAAAACGGATGGCTCGGGTGGTCAGGTCAAATTCCTGGGCCAAATCGCTGATCGTGAACATGTTCGCCATGGCTTGGGCTCCTCAACCGCTTGCGCAAGGGAGACAGCCTCGCAACAAGCCGCACCCTAGAATTCAATGTGTGTTTGACGTTAACGTCAACGTCAACCTTCCGAATGCTAACCCAATCCACACGCCGCATGTCCACCTTGCCCAATGCCATGGCCACGCCCCAAGTGGAGACCACCCACCCCACGCTGAACTACCCTCTGGGCGAACAGCTGCCCGCCTCGGGTTCAGCCACCGAAGTTGCGCCTGGCATTTTTTGGTTGCGTGTGGGCCTGCCCTTTGCACTGAACCACATCAACCTGTGGCTGCTGCGAGACTGCATGCCTCACCCTTCACAAGCGGGCGTTCAGCAAGAAGGCTGGACGGTGGTGGACTGCGGCATCGACAACCCAGTGACCCGCGAAGCCTGGCAACAGGTGGAGCAACAAATGCTGCAGGGTTTACCGATCTTGCGTGTGCTGGTGACCCACATGCACCCCGACCACATGGGGCTGGCCCATTGGCTGTGCGAGCGCTGGCAAGCTCCCCTGTGGATGAGCACCAGTGAATACCAGTCGGCACTGCTCGCCTGCAGCCGTTTGTCCAATTTTGGTGGCTCCAGCACGGTCGCATTCTTTGAGGCCCACGGCTGGCGCAAGGCCGAAGACCTCGCCGTCATCCAAGCCCGCATGGGCTACTACCCGAGCATGGTGCCCAAGATTCCAAGCGCCTATGTCCGTCTGATGGCAGGCGCACATGTGCACATTGGCGATCGCCTTTGGACGTGCCTCGGTGGTTACGGCCACTCACCTGAACACATGGCCCTGCACGACGCCGAAAACCAACTGCTCATCAGTGGCGACATGCTGCTGCCCTCCATCTCCACCAACATCAGTGTCTACGCCATGGAGCCCGACGGCAACCCGCTCAAGTGGTTCCTTGACTCACTCGAGCGCATGGTGGATTTGCCCGATGACACCTTGGTGCTGCCCTCGCACGGGCGTCCGTTTCGGGGCGCTGCCACCCGAATTGCCCAACTGCAATCACACCACGCGGACCGCTTGTCCGAGTTGTTGCAAGCCTGCACTGCGCAAGCTTGCAACGCCTACGAACTGCTGCCCGTGTTGTTCAAGCGTCCGCTGGATGTGCACCAAACCACCTTTGCTTTGGGCGAGGCTGTGGCGCACTTGAATTTGTTGTGGCTCTCGGGTCGGATGCAGCGTACACGCGATGCCGATGGCGTCTACCGCTTCACCACCAGCCCGCCTGTGTGAATCGACGGCTCAGTCTTCTTTCAAATCTACCGGGGCCTGGCGCAGCGCTTGCCGACGCTGCGCATAGTCAGGCATGACCTCGCCGACCGTTTCCCAAAAGCGGGGGCTGTGGTTCATTTCTCGCAAGTGTGCCAACTCGTGCACCACCACATAGTCAATTTGGCTGATGGGCAGGTGAATGAGGCGCCAGTTCAATCGGATGTGCCCATCATGACGCGCACTGCCCCAACGGGTGCTGGCGCTTGACAGGCTGAGTTTCAACCAACGCACCCCGAGCAGTGGCGCAAAGTGGTGCAGTCGCTCTTCAAACAAGGTTTTGGCCTGCTTTTTGAGCCACACCTGCGCAGCGTCACGCACCTGAGTCACCGAGGCACCTGGCGGCACAGCCACAGGCAAAATTTGATCGGCCGGCAGGTCTTGCCCAAGCACGCGCCCCACGCCGCGCTCCAGCACGCACAGTTGCAATGTGCGCCCCAAAAACGGCACATCGGCCCCGTGCCGCCACTCAATGGCTTTTTGAAATTGCTCGGTTTGCCGATCTTTGAACTGCTGCAACTTGGCCACAATCCAAGCGCCTTTTTCCTGGACAGCAGCGTCCACTTCTCGCAAGGTGACCCAATTGGGCGCGCGGACCACCAATCCATCAGCACCCACCATGAAACCAATGCTTTTGCGGCGCGAGCGTTCAAAACGAAAAGACACCACAACGCCCTGCAGTTGCGCATGGCGATTGGCGGCAGGATGGGTGAAGCCTGTCGCCAAGGGCAGGTCCTTGCCCGAGAATTCGTCAACGCTTGTGGACGGGGGTTTGCCCGGTGAAGTGGGCGGTTCAGGCGGCAAGATGGAAGGCTTGGGCTGGTTCGGTAGGACGGGGTCACCACCCGTGAAGAAATCCAACACAAACTGCAAAGGCGCGCGCATGGTTCGCCTCACTCCAATTCAATGGCCGACGACGTCGGGATAAGCCTCAGGATAAGCCTCAGGATAAGCCTCGGGATCGAGTCGGTGCATTTCCGATTCGATCCAGGTCTCGACTTCCAACATGAGTTCATCGGCGCTGCGGCCTTCACTGGAGATGGCGCGGCCAATGGAAATGTCCACCACCCCCGGTGTTTTGACGAAGGCCTTGGTCGGCCAGCAACGCGCCGAGGTTACGGCTATTGGAATCACAGGCACACCCGCAGCGATGGCCAAACGGGCGCCACCGCTTTTGTATTCACCTTTTTGACCACGCGGAATGCGCGTGCCCTCGGGAAACATGATCACCCAAACGCCTTCTTCCATGAGGCGGCGGCCTTGTTGGACGACCTTGGCAAAAGCCCGTGAGCGCTGCTTGCGATCAATGTGGATCATGTCCATGCGGCCCATGGCCCACCCAAAAAAGGGCACCCTGAGGAGTTCTTTTTTGAACACGTAGGCCAGCGGGTGCGGCATGATCACGGGCATGACAAAGGTTTCCCAGGTTGACTGGTGCTTGACCAGCAAAACCGCTGGGTCCTTGCTGCCTTGGGGCAAGTTTTCCATGCCCTGAATGCGGTTTTCGATGCCCAAAATCCAAGTGCCACTGTTCACCGCCAAACGCAGCCAACCCACACACATCCAATACAGGCGTGTGCTGCTGACCACGTAAGAGACCACCACCACAAACAGCGCCCAAGGCACCACCGTGATGGCCATCCAGAGCACATGGGCAAGTGAGCGAAGAAAATTCATGCGGGTTTTGGCCTAGGGGTTGGGTGATCGAGATGGGATTTCAGTTGACTCTGCAGCGGCCAGCAGGTGATCTGCAAAAGCCATCAAATCCGCATGGACGCGGGTATTGACCGGAAACTCCGGCGGCAAACTGACAGGGTCGACCATCGCATGTCGACCGGAAAGCACCAAATGGGGCGCACAGCCGGCCGCCTGGGCGGCCAGCATGTCGCGCAGGCTGTCGCCAACATAGGGCACACCGATCAGACTCAGACCATAGCGCTCTTCAATCTGCTGCAACAAACCCGGCGCAGGTTTGCGGCAACTGCAGCCCTCTTCAGCAGCGTGGGGGCAATAAAAAATCGCATCGATACGCCCTCCCAAAGTGGCCAAGGCCTTGAGCATGTGTGCATGGACGGCGTTGAGGGCGGCCATGTCAAACAACCCCCGGCCCAAACCCGACTGGTTGGTGGCCAACACCACATGAAAGCCCGCATGGTTAAGCCGACTGATCGCTTCCAGCGCACCCGGCAAAGGGTGCCACTCTTCTGGCGACTTGACGAACTCCTCGCTGGCCCGATTGATCGTGCCATCCCGGTCCAGGATGACGAGTTTCAGGTGGGCGTTCATAAGAGGAAGTGATCAGTGAGACTGGGTGCTGTAGGGGTCAAGCCGCCAAACGAGACAAGTCGGCCACGCGGTTCATGGCCACATGCAGACTCTTGAGCAAGCCTTGGCGGTTCAGGCGCAGGTCCATTTCTTCGGCATTGACCATCACGTCATCAAAGAAAGCATCGACGGGTGCGCGCAAGGCCGCCAGGGTTTGCAAGCTGGCGGTGTAATCGCCCGCATTGAACTGTGCCTCGGACTCCGGGACAATTTTTTGCATGACGGCATACAGGTTTTTCTCGGCCTCTTCATGCAACAGCGCGACGTTCACATGCGCGTCCACCTCGCCCGCCTTCTTCAAAATATTGCCAATGCGCTTGTTGGCGGCAGCCAAGGCTGGGCTTTCAGGCAAAGCAGCAAAGGCCCGCACAGCTTGTAGGAACTGGCTAACTTGACTCAAACGTGCAGGGCGCAGGGCCATGACGGCGTCGACTTCTTGCGCGCTGAAAGCTTGCTCGCGCAGGTTGCCGGCCAAACGGTCGTAAATGAAATCGATCAAAGCTTCAGGGCCACCTGTGATCTTGTCGCCGAAGACCGGGGAGGACAAAGCCAACAACTGGGGCAATCCCAAGGCCACATCTTGTTCAATGAGCATACGGATCACACCCAAGGCGTGGCGGCGCAGCGCAAATGGGTCTTTGTCGCCTGTCGGCACATTGCCAATGCCGAACATACCGACCAGGGTTTCCAATTTGTCGGCCAGCGCCACCACCAAGCCCACGTTGTTGCGTGGCAGATCGTCACCGGCAAAGCGCGGTTTGTAGTGGTCTTCGATGGCCTCGGCCACATCACTGCTCAGGCCATCGTGGCGGGCGTAATAACCGCCCATGATGCCTTGCAGCTCAGGGAATTCGCCCACCATGTCGGTCAGCAAATCGGTCTTGGCCAGGCGTGCGGCCTGCTCGGCTTGCTTGGCCAGAAGATCGCCACCCACTTGCTGGCCGATGGCTTTGGCGATGGCGCAGACACGCGCCATGCGTTCACCTTGTGTGCCGAGCTTGTTGTGGTAAACGACTTTGGACAGGCCTTCGACACGCGATTCGAGTGTCTTCTTGCGGTCTTGGTCGAAGAAGAATTTGGCATCGGCCAAGCGCGGGCGCACCACGCGCTCGTTGCCGCCGATCACAAACGACGCGTCGTCGGGGGTGATGTTGCTCACCACCAAGAAGCGGTTGGTCAGCTTGCCCGATGCATCGATCAAGGGGAAATATTTCTGGTTGGCCTTCATCGTGAGGATCAGGCACTCTTGCGGCACGCCCAAGAACTCGGTCTCGAACTGGCAAGTCAGCACGTTCGGACGCTCGACCAGCGCGGTCACTTCGTCCAACAAGGCGTCGTCTTCGATGGGGCGAGCACCGCTGCCCGCCTTGGCAGCTGCGGCATTCAGCTGGCGCACGATTTCTGCACGGCGTTCGGCAAAGCTGGCGATGACCGAGCCGTCGCGCTTGAGCACTTCGTCGTATTGGTCGGCGTGCGACAAAACCACGGGCGAGACCTTGGCCTCAAAGCGGTGGCCTTGGGTGCTGTTGCCCGCGGTCAGCCCCAGCGCCTTGATGGGCACCACGGCGCTGCCGTGCAGGGCGATCAGGCTGTGCGCAGGGCGCACAAAGTTCACACTGCTCCAGCCGGGCAATTCGCAGTCGGTTTCCAGCTGGTACTGCATGACTTTGGGAATTGGCAACTTGGCCAGCGCTTCATCCAGCGCTTTTTGAAGACCTGCTTGCAATGAGGCCCCTTTGACCAAGCTGTCGTAGAACAGCGCTTCTGCCTTGCCGTCGGGCTGGCGCTTGAGCGCGGCCACGGCCGCAGCCGGGTCGCTCACGTCTGCGCCCAAGGCTTGCAGTTTTTTGAGCAGTGCGGGTGTCGCATTGCCCGCTGCGTCCAAGCCCACAGCCACAGGCATCAGCTTTTGCTGTACAGCCTTGTCGGCGGCCTGCGCCAGCACGCCGTTCACATGGGCAGCCAGACGGCGAGGCGAGGCGAACGCCGTCACCACCGCGTCGGCCGGAGCCAGGCCTTGCGCCTTGAGTTGTTCGGCCAGCACGCCCGAAAAAGCAGCACCCAACTTATTGAGCGCCTTGGGCGGGAGCTCTTCCACAAACAGTTCTACCAGCAGGTTTTGTGTCGTCATGTCGTTCTCCCTCACGCGGCTTTCTTGGGCATTTGAGCAACCCATTCACGCGGGGCCATCGGGAAGTCCAGACGTTCGCGGCTTTCGTAATAACTCTGGGCAACGCTGCGGGCCAGGTTGCGGATGCGGCCAATGTAGGCGGCGCGTTCGGTCACACTGATCGCGCCGCGCGCGTCCAGCAAGTTGAAAATGTGCGCGGCCTTGAGCACTTGCTCGTACGCGGGCAGCGCCAGCTGCGCGCCCATGAGGTGCTGAGCTTGCTTTTCGTGCGCGCCAAAGGCGGTGAACAAGAACTCGGCGTCGCTGTGCTCGAAGTTGTAAGTCGACTGCTCGACTTCGTTTTGCTTGTACACATCGCCGTAGGTCAAACCGTCGGTCCATTGCAGGTTGTAGACGTTGTCCACACCTTGCAGGTACATGGCCAAGCGCTCCAGGCCGTAGGTGATCTCGCCCGTGATCGGTTTACAGTCGATGCCGCCCACTTGTTGGAAGTAGGTGAACTGCGTGACTTCCATGCCGTTGAGCCAGACTTCCCAGCCCAGTCCCCAAGCACCGAGCGTGGGGTTTTCCCAATCGTCTTCGACGAAGCGGATGTCGTTTTTCTTCAGATCAAAGCCCAGCGCTTCGAGCGAGCCGAGGTACAGCTCCAGGATGTTGCTGGGTGCGGGCTTCAAAACGACCTGAAACTGGTAGTAGTGCTGCAGGCGGTTCGGGTTTTCGCCATAGCGGCCATCCTTGGGGCGGCGGCTGGGCTGCACGTAGGCGGCTTTCCATGGCTCGGGGCCGATGGCGCGCAAAAACGTGGCGGTGTGGCTGGTGCCCGCACCGACTTCCATGTCGTAGGGCTGGAGCAAGGCACAGCCCTGGGCATCCCAGTACTGCTGCAATTTCAAAATGATTTGCTGGAAGGTCAACATGGCCTGAGCGAAGCCAGCAGCGAGCTGGCCAAAGTTAGAGGGCGCGCAAGCATTGCGCGAACCTTTGATTTTACGGCCTTTGCCGCCGCCAAAGCGCCAATGCCACCACAGCACTACACAAGGCCCACAAGGGCCCAAGCCCCCATGCCGACGCCCACACGGCGAAGGGCGTGAGGCCATTGCGCCCCTCGTACGACCCCACCAAGCTGCCTCGGGTAAAGCGTGGCAGCTGCGCGGTCACTTTTCCGGCATGGTCGATGATGGCCGTGGCCCCCGTATTGGTGGCCCGCAACATGGGGCGCCCCAGCTCCATGGCCCGCATGCGCGAGATGTTCAGGTGCTGGTCGACGGCCAGCGTGTTGCCGAACCAGGCGATGTTGCTCACATTCACCAAGGCCGTGGGCGCAGTGGCGGGATCTTTGAAACGACGAGCCAGCTCTTCGCCAAATAAGTCTTCGTAACAGACGTTCGGGGCGAGGCGCTGGCCTTGCCAAACCACAGAAGGTTGGTCCCAGTCACCCGATTTGAAGTCCCCCAGTGGGATGTTCATCATGCGGATGAACCAGCCAAAACTGGGCGGGATGAACTCACCAAAAGGCACCAAATGTGACTTGTCGTAGCGATAAGAAGCCCTGTCGCCAGACCCCAAGGCTAAAACCGAGTTGGTGTATCCCTCTGCCAAGCTGCCCAAGGGGGCCCCGACCAGTGCCATGGCCCGGTCTGAGCGGGCGAAATGCTGCTGCAGTCCTGACCAATAGGCTTCAGGCAAATGTTGCGGCAGCAAGGGAATTGCCGTTTCGGGGGCAACCACCAGCGGCTGCTGGCTGGCGCGAAGCTGCGCGTCGTACCACTGCAGCGCATCCCGAATGCCACTGGCGCCGTCAAATTTGGCCGTTTGAGAGATGTTGGCTTGCAGCAACTCGACCCGACTTTCGCCCGCCGAGGTGGTGAAAACAGGCCCCCAAGCCTGCAGCCCCCAAGACAAAACACCCAGACCGATCAGCGGCTTCAAAGTGCGCAAGCGCCAGCCAGACAAGGCCAGCCGCATGGCCAACCATGCGGCCAATGCGCCCATGCCATACACCCCAACCCAAGTCGCCCAAACGGACAAGATGCCATCGACATGCGCATAACCACCTGCCGCCCAAGGGAAACCGGTCAGCCAACGCCCCCGCATCAGCTCCGCCAAAGTCCACAAGGCAGCAAACAGCGCACTGGCAGTACCTGGGCGCGAACCCACAAGCCCTTGCGCCAAATTCACCCAGACAGCGCAGGCAGCGGCGTAATACAAAGCCAAAGCAGAGGCCAAAGCCATCACGGCCAACGCCGCCAAGGGAGCGGGCAATCCGCCGACATCGTGCATGGACACGTACAGCCACCAAAAACTTCCCGCCAGCCATGCAGCGGCAAACACGCCGCCAAACCACGCGGCTTGCCGATGCGCAGAACGTGTTCGAAAGCCAGGTCGAGCGATTTTGGCCAAACCCGAGGCCAGCAAGGTCATGCTCAAGATCTGCAACCAACCGTGTGCCTGGCCACTGCCCGGCATGGCCATCGATGCCGCCTGAATGATGCCCGCCAGAGCAGGCCACAAAAGTTGCAGGCCGCGTGGTAAATCGCGGCCGATGCTCATGCTTGAGGCTCTTGGGGGGTGACAGGTGACACCTTGAACCAGCGCACCGCGCCAGCTCGGGTGTGCAGAACCACAAACTGCAGTCCTGCCAAAACGTATTTTTCACCTCGCCGAGGGACATGCCCCATTTCGTGGGCGATCAAACCGCCAATCGTGTCGAAATCGGGGCCTTCGCTGTCCTCGCGGGCGTCTTGCAGGTTCACACCGAAAGCCTCGCTCACCCGCTCCAGCGACGTATCACCACTGACTCGGAAGCTGCGATCGGGCAGGCCAAAAATATCGCCCTCGTCGTCGGCAATGTCGAATTCATCTTCGATCTCGCCCACGATTTGTTCCAGCACATCCTCGATCGTGATCAAACCTGCCGTACGGCCAAACTCGTCGATGACGATGGCCAAATGGTTGCGGTTGTCGCGAAATTGGCGCAAGAGGTCGTTGAGGCCCTTGCTTTCTGGCACAAACACCGCCGGGCGCAGCAAGGCACGGATGTTCAATTCTGGGGCTCGCTGCAATTTCAGCAGGTCCTTGGCCAGCAATATGCCAATGATGTTTTCTCTGTCGCCCTCAAAAACCGGAAAGCGCGAATGCGCCGTTTCAATGACCTGGTGCAGAAACTGATCCAACGGGTCTTCGATGTTCAACAAATCCATCCGGGGGGCTGCCACCATCACATCGCCTGCGGTCATGTCGGCCATTCGGATCACACCCTCCAACATCAGGCGACTCTCAGCGTTGATGATCTGGTTGTCCTCGGCTTCAGCCAAGGTTTCGATCAACTCATCGGTGGAGTCGGGGCCGGGGTGGATGAACTCGGCCAGTTTTTGCAGAAAACTTCTTTTGTCTTCGCGCTCAACAAAGCGCGCAGGGTGGGGGTCGGACACAGTCAGAGTTGCAGGACATGCGGTTATAGCGAAGCCTCTAGGATAGCGGATTCAAATGACAAAACATGACAGGGCGCCCAACCGCAGGGGTCAAACAGCATCCAACCCTTTGAGTTTCAGGGTTTGTGCAAACCATGGCGCGCATCGCGCACGCCTTGGCGGATTTCTTGCACTGTGGCCAACCACGCCCGGAACTGCTGAGCCTGGCTTTTCAGCTGGTAATCCAGTTCGGCCATCTGCTCCTGCATCAATCCGCTCAATTGGCTGTCCAAAGTGGCTTCGGGCAAAGACAGATAGGCCTCGCTCTCGCTGCCATCCCGCTGCACGTTGGCACCCGCACGGCGGGCAATTTTGAGCATGGCCACGTTTTCACTGAGGGCGTGAATGAACAACAGGCTCACCCCTTGGTTTCGCGCGTGCATCACCGCATGGTTGAACAATCGAACGCCCAATCCTCGGCTCCTTTGATGAGAGGAGACAGAAACACCGAATTCGGCGCAAGTGGCCCACTGCGGATCGACGGAATACGCCAAATGGGCCATGGCCACCAAAGCGAGTCGGCGGTTGAAAACGCCAAAAATCTCATCCCTGTCAAATTTCAAACCCGTTACATAACGCTCGATCTGCTCATCGGTGGCGGGATAACCAAAACGCAAGTA
The DNA here is from genome assembly GCF_034680285.1 of Limnohabitans sp. Lineage (GTDB taxonomy): Bacteria > Pseudomonadota > Gammaproteobacteria > Burkholderiales > Burkholderiaceae_C > Limnohabitans_A. The sequence continues at coordinate 21,867 of NZ_JAXITC010000018.1, read as the reverse complement.
ACGGTCCTCGGGCTTGAGAGACAGCAAATGGGACAGGATGCGCGGTTTGTGGCGAGGCGACAGGGAGCGGATCGGAATCCAACCGCTTGCCCCCCTCGCGGCGCCTGAAGTGGCGGACTGCCAAGCGCTCACGACGTCACCCCAGCGCTGCCGAAGTTGGCGCCAAAATCCTGGGGGAGCAGATGGTTTTGAGTTCATTACGGTTAAGGGTTTGCCCTTATTTTGCACGCAATGGCCTGGCTTTGTCAGTACCGGTTATTTGTCGCCTTTGAGACCTTTTTGGTCATCACTCAGGACTTGCCCGATCACACCTTGCCGTACAAGTGGCCACAATCGTCGGATCAAGGAGATTCGACGATGGAACGTATTTGGCTCAAGAATTACCCCCCCGGCGTCCCGCACGAGATTGACCCGAACCAATACAGCAGTCTGACCGACATGATGGAGTCGGCTTTTCGTGCACATGGGGACACCCCGTTCTCGGTCTGCATGGACCGGTGGATGAGCTACAAAGAGCTGGATGAACTCTCGAAAGCCTTAGGCGCTTGGCTTCAAAACCAAGGATTGGAACCCGGCAGCCGGGTGGCCATCATGTTGCCCAACCTGCCGCAATTTGCCGTGACCATGGCGGCCATCTTGCGAGCCGGCTACACCTGCGTGAACGTGAACCCGCTCTACACTGCGCGGGAGTTGAAGCACCAGCTGAAGGACTCCGGGGCCTGTGCCATTGTCATTTTGGAAAACTTCGCCGCCACCTTGCAAGAGGTGATCGAGGACACGGCGGTTCAGCATGTGGTGCTGGCCTCCATTGGCGACTTGCTGGGCGCTTGGTACGGCCGCTGGATGACATTCGCTGTGCGCCACCTCGCCAAAATGGTGCCCGAATTCGAATTGCCGCTGACAGGCGGACGCCAAGTCATTCCGTTCAAGAAAGTCATCGCCCAAGGTCGACAACTGAACCTGAAACCCTCGGTCCAAACCCTGGATGACACCGCTTTTTTACAGTACACAGGCGGCACCACCGGTTTGTCCAAAGGCGCCGTTTTGACGCACCGCAACATTGTGGCGGCCATGCTGCAAGCGGAAGGGTGGTTCACCCCGGCCTTGTCCAGCGTGGGCGATCTGCGCAAGATCAACAGCATCGCAGCCTTGCCGCTGTACCACATCTTCGCTCTGACGCTGTGTTTGCTGGCCATTCGCCAGGGCTCGCACTTGACCTTGGTACCGAACCCGCGCGACTTTGGCAAGTTCATCGAAGTGCTCAAGCAGCGCCCCTTTCACATGCTGCCCGGTGTCAACACTTTGTTCAACGCCTTGATGCAGCACCCGATGTTCAAGACGATTGACTTCTCTACCCTCATGCTCACCCAAGCCGGTGGCATGGCAGCCTCTGAAGGCACCGCCAAAAATTGGCAGGCGGCCACGGGCAGCGCCATGATCGAAGGTTGGGGCATGAGCGAGACCTGCGCCATTGGCACCAACAACCCGGTCACCCAAAAACACTTCAGCGGCAACATTGGCTTGCCTCTGCCCAGCATCGACATCGCGATCAAGGACGACGATGGGCAAAGCTTGCCCGTGGGCAGCTCGGGTGAGATTTGCATTCGGGGTCCCAACGTGATGTGGGGCTACTACAACCAGCCCGAAGAAAATGCCAAAACGTTCACCGCCGACGGGTTCATGAGAACAGGCGATGTGGGCATCATGGACTCGGAGGGCTTCACCCGGATCGTGGACCGCAAGAAAGACATGATCATCGTGAGTGGTTTCAATGTATTCCCGAGCGAGTTGGAGAACGTCATCTCTACTTGCCCCGGCGTGGTGGAGTGCGCTGTGATTGGCATTGCCGACAGCATGCAAGGCGAAACCATCAAGGTGTTTGTGGTGCGCAACGATCCGATGCTGACCGAAGAGGCCGTGTCCCGCTTCTGCCATGAGAACCTCACGGGGTACAAGCGGCCCAAATACATCGAGTTCCGCGACGAGTTGCCCAAATCCAACGTCGGCAAAATCTTGCGCCGAGAACTGCGCAGCCAGAAATAAGGCCCAAAGCCCGGAACACATGAGCGCCCCCATCACCTTGCCTGCGGGCGTGACTGTTTTTGAGCGCGGCTGGCTGTCTGCCAACAACGTGCTGATGCTCGATGAGAACTGCGCCACCTTGGTGGACAGCGGCTATGTCAGCCACCAAGCCCAAACACTGGCTTTGGTCGAGCATGCTTTGCAGGGTCGCGCACTGGACCAATTGGCCAACACGCACCTGCACAGCGACCATTGCGGCGGCAACCAAGCGCTGCAAGCGCGGTATCCAACCCTGCAAACCTGGATTCCTCCGGGCTTGGCACCAGACATCCAAGCATGGCGTGATGACGCGCTCAGCTACAAGCCCACAGGTCAAAGTTGCCCAGCATTCACCTTCACGGGCTTGCTGCAACCGGGCGAGAGTCACCGCTGGGGAAACATGGACTGGGAAGTGCACGCCGCGCCGGGCCACGATCCGCATTCGGTGATTTTGTTTGCCCCTGAACACCGCCTGCTGATGTCCGCCGATGCACTGTGGCAAAACGGCTTTGGCGTGGTGTTCCCTGAATTGGTCGGCATCGATGCTTTTGACGAGGTGGGCCAAACCCTGGATTTGATTGAACGACTCGATCCAGACATCGTCATTCCGGGACATGGCGCTGTCTTCACGGATCTCGCCCCTGCTTTGGCCTTGGCCCGCAGCAAACTCGATGCCTTTGCCCAAAACCCCGAGCGACACGCACGTTACGGCACCAAAGTCTTGCTCAAGTTCAAGCTCTTGGAATGGGGGCGCATCTCGAAAACCGAGTTTTGCGCCTGGGCATTGCAAGTGCCCTATTTGAATGACCTGCACCAGCGCTTTGGTCAGGACCATGAACTGTCCACTTGGCTTGACATGATGCTCGCTGAACTGGCCCGCAGCGGCGCACTGGAGGTGCAAGATGGTGTGATGCATGACCTCTGAATGTGGACTTTAAAACCCCGAGAAATAAAAACATTGACTTATATTCCCGCCAGGAATAGACTTGTACAATTGTGTTGGCTGAATTTGGCATGAAACAAGGGGTTACCTACCCCTCTTGACCGAATCGATGAGCCTTCCATCTCATTGCCTGTTGAGCTGCAGGACATGCGTTTTCCCCAGCTCTGAGCGCCTACTGAATAAGGCGCTCTCAAATAACCCCATTCAATCACCCCGACAAATGTGCGCTAGCTGTCAGGCTAAGCACTTTTCCCGGTGGAATCTTCTTTAGAAACCACCTTTTCCTGCATGCAGGGTTTTCCTTAAAACCTGCACGCCACCTCTCTGAAAGGCTCAACCATGAGCAGCAAAATTTACGTGGGCAACTTGCCTTACACCATCGACGACGCCAGCTTGCGTCAAAACTTTTCTGAATTTGGCGGCGTTTTGTCGGCCAAAGTCATGATGGACCGCGACACGGGCCGCTCCAAAGGTTTCGCCTTTGTCGAAATGTCCAGCGCCGAAGAAGCACAAGCCGCCATCACCGGCCTGAACGGCATGTCCGTCAGCGGTCGCTCCATCGTGGTGAACATCTCCAAGCCCAAAGAGCCCAGCACCGGCTACGGCAGCGGCTACCGCGACACGCGCAACTGATCTTTTCAGTTGCCATGAAAAAGCCGCTCTTGAGCGGCTTTTTTGCGGCTGTGTTTGTTTCAACAGAACAAACAGAAAAGCCGTCAGTGCTTTCACACTGACGGCTTTGTTTGGTGGCCTGGGACGGAATCGAACCATCGACACGCGGATTTTCAATCCGCTGCTCTACCAACTGAGCTACCGGGCCAAGATGAAAATTATAGCAGAGTTGCCCACGCTTTTTGAAGCCCCAACACAATTCAACCCAAGCGCTTGCTGCGGGACAAATCGACGCCCAATTGTTTGAGCTTTCGGTAAAGATGGGTCCGTTCAAGGCCAGTCTTTTCCGCTACTTTGGTCATGGACCCCGATTCATGTGCCAAGTGGAATTCGAAGTAAGCCTTCTCAAATGCATCACGCGCTTCGCGCAAGGGGCGGTCAAGGTCAAAGGTTTGCGCGACCTCAAGTGCAGTGCCTATGGCCTCTCCACTGACAGCGTTTGAGGCCACCGCTACGGCTTGAGAAACAGAGGCTGCGTGGATGGCCTGCTTGACCTGATCACGCGCCAAGCCTTGCTCAACAGCCGTCAGCAATTTTTGCAAGGTGATGGGTTTTTCGAGGAAGGCTTGCGCACCAATCTTGACAGCATCAACCGCGGTGTCGATGGTGGCGTGCCCACTCATCATGATGACGGGCATGTTGAGCAAGCCTGTGGTAGCCCACTCTTTCAAGAGGCTCACACCGTCGGTGTCGGGCATCCAGATGTCCAACAGCACGAGGTCGGGACGCATGCGCTGACGAGCCTCACGCGCCATCGCAGCATTCTCAGCCAACTCCACTTGATGGCCTTCGTCAAACAGGATTTCCGAGAGCAGGTCACGAATGCCCAGCTCGTCATCAACCACCAAAATATTTGCCATAGTGTCTGTCTTGTCTCTGTTCAATGAATAGGCTGATTTGCGCGGCCCATCGTGGAATCCAAGGCGAATGATAACGAGACTTGCGCTCCTTGGATTTCGCCATCTTGCAAGGCGTTGCCCAGTTCGATTTTGGCCGCATGTTCATCGGCAATTTTCTTGACCACCGCCAAGCCCAAACCCGTGCCTTTGGCCTTGGTGGTGACATAGGGCTCGAAGGCTCGCTTGAGGATATTGGGTTCAAAACCAGGGCCGGTATCGGTCACGGTCAAACGGACTCGTCGACGGGCTTCATTCCACTCTGTTCGCAATCCCACGCGTGCGTTTTGTGGCACCAGTCCCTTGATCTCGCAGGCGTCTTGGGCATTTTGCAAGAGGTTGTGAATAACTTGCCTGAGTTGCTGTGCATCCCCCATGATGGGTGGGCAAGCAGGATCCAATTCAGTGACAACCACTGCACGGTGCTCTTGATCGGTCGGCTCATTGGCATACAAGACCATCAAATCGGCAATCAAGTCATTGAGCTGTACGGGCTGCAACTCTGCGGAAGGCAGGCGGGCATAGTCACGAAACTCATTGACCAAGCGCTTCATGGCATCCACTTGGTCCACGATGGTTTTGACCGATTTGTGGAGCACCGCATCGTCTTGCGCATCAAGTTTGCCGATGAGTTTTCGTTGCAGGCGCTCTGCCGACAACTGAATGGGGGTCAACGGGTTTTTGATTTCATGGGCCAATCGCCTGGCCACTTCACCCCAAGCTTGGGCACGTTCAGCTGAAACAATTTCAGAAATGTCGTCAAACACCAAAAGGCGCATGCCGTCTGGCAGCAATGCACCCCGGGCCAACAAAGTGACTCCCGTCTCTGTTAAGCCTTGTCCTGTGGCATGGATTTCAAACGACTTTTGCCAATGGTCGAGTTCATGGGCGTCCTTGTCCAGTCGAAGCACGGCGAACTGCTCGGCCACACCATTTGCAAAAGACGTCAAGCTCGGCAAGCTGATAAGAGGTAGCCCTTGGTGCGCGGCCACAGGCACACGCAAAATGCGTGTCGCCCCAGGGTTGGCCGATTGGATCACGCCCTGTGCATCGAGCACCATGACGCCAGCCGTCAAGTTGTCCAAGATGGTCTGCAAGTTGCCACGCGCAGTGTCCAGTTGGAGCAAACTGCGCTGCACATGGGTGCGGGCATCGAGCAATTGCTGCGTCATGTCAGCGAATGATCGGGTCAACCCACCCAGTTCATCTTTGCCTTGCAAGGCGAGCTTGGGCGTCAAGTCACCAGAGGCCACCTGCCGCATGCCCAGAGCCAACAACAACAAAGGACGCGCCAGTTGGTTGCCCAGCAACACGGCCAACAAAATGGCACCCAAAACGGCCAGGAAAAGACTGAGCGTCAAAGTGCCGATGTACATGCGTCGCAAGCCATCACGGGCCAATGCCCTCTCTTGGTACTCACGATAGGCAGACTGAACCTCCAAGGCGTTGTTGACCAAGGTGGGTGGGAGTTCTTGCGTCAACTGCAAGAAGCGTCGGTCTTCTTCAAAAGAGAGTCCTGCTTGGGGGAGTAAAACCAATACCTTGATGCGTCCTTTGTCTGCACCTGGTGCGCTGTCGTCAAACCCCTCGACCCACTCCACGCGTCCTTTTTGTCTCGCGTCTCTGATTTGCTGAGTGGGTGGGCGCTCGGGGCGGATTTGAAATCTGGACTGCCCAGCGCTGGCCACCATGCGGCCACTGGCGGTCCACAACACGGCATCCGTGACACCGAGTTGCTCTCTCATTTTTTCAAGGGCAATGCCGGCACTCACATCGGCCACGTCACTCAACTGAGTGGCGGCCACACGCGCTTGCTTGGACAAGTCGGAGCTCAGCGTGTCCAAGGTCGCACGACCTAAGTTGAGGCCAGCCACCAAAGCGGCCTCCACCTTGACATCGAACCAACTTTCGATGGAGCGTGATACAAATTGGTAAGACACCACATAAATCAGCAAGCCAGGTATCACGCCCACCAAAGCAAAAATACCGGCCAGTTTGACCAGCAAGCGCGCACCGAATTGACCGCGTTTGAGACGCAGCAAAAGTCGAATCGCTCCCCACAGGATGGTGACCAGCAAACCGCTGGCCACAACGGCGTTGACCAAAGCCAACCATTCGTAATTTTGGTTGTAGCTTTCGCGATTGCCCGTGGCTTGGGTCATCAAGACCAACAAACCCAAGCCAATCACCACCACGGCCAATGAACCCAAACCCAACAGCCAACGGCTGGTCCGAGAGGCCGCCTGTGCCTGTTTTTCCGAACGCTTGGTGAAGCCCCGCATTTCAGCGCACCATGTCAGCCGTCAAGCGGATTTGTCTGGCCACATTCAAAGACCATTCGGTCTGATTGCCTGCAGCAATCTGAAACGGGCGTGGCAATTGAGACATGTCCAGCCAAAACCTGTAGTTGATGTATTGGCGTGTATCCGGTGTCACATCGGTCATTTCGGCGATTCTCCAACCCGATTGACGTCGGATCACCGCCAAAGCGTCGGGTAGATTTTCGAAACTTTGCGAAATGCTGCCTGCCAGGCCCGCACTGGAAATCGGCTCATTGGAAACATTCAAACGCCAACGGCGCGTCAGCGGCTGGAAGGCCAATCGGTAGTAACGGCTGGCCGTGCCCACTTTGCGGTCAGACCAGTACCAGCGGTCACGCATGACCTCGGCCTCGGCCACAAAATGGACAGCCAGGCCTTTGATCAAGGCGTCCTCAACTGCGGGCGCCAGCTCCAGCTTGAGCTGGGCTGTCAAATAGAGTGCCGCGTCCCTCCTCTCGGGACGAAGCTCTGTGAGCTCAGCCACAGAGTTCTGCGCCCAAGCCGCAGACGCAAGCAAAAGCCAGGCCCCCAGGACCCAGCCTCCCCACCGCCGAGGTTCAACCTTGGCGCTTTTCCAGCAGTGCGTAATAAAACCCATCGTGTTCACCCAACGGATTGTGATCGACTGGCAAGCCTGCAGGGGGCTGACCGGGTATCAAATGCCCGGGAGAAGGCCGTAATTGGGCTTCTGTGTTGCGTTGAAGAAACGCTTGCACCGTTTCATCGCCCTCGGCTTTGAAAACAGAGCAAGTGCAATACAGCATGCGACCACCAGGCTTGAGCAATGGCCACAGTGCCTTGAGCAGCATGGCTTGGGTTTTGGCCAACTGGCCGCTGTCGGTGGGCCTGCGTAACCAGCGCACATCTGGGTGTCTGCGCACAATGCCGGATGCCGTGCACGGCGCGTCCAGCAAGATGGCATCAAAGAGCTGCCCATTCCACCATTGCGCAGGCTGCCCCGCATCTGCGGCCATCACTTGACCTTGGACACCCAATCGCCTCAGGTTTTGGTGAATGCGTTCGCAACGCGAAGCATCGACATCCAGGGCCACGACTTCGGCCTTGGGGCAAAGCTCCAACAAATGGCCTGTTTTGCCTCCGGGTGCGGCACAGGCATCCAAAATCCGCCATTTGGCTTTGTTGTCCAGGCCCTGCATCAACAAAGGTGCGGCCAATTGTGCAGCGGCGTCTTGGACCGACACATGGCCTTCAGAAAATCCCGGCAACTGGTGAACTGGCAAGGCTTTCCCAAGTTGCAAACCTTGTTCGCCCACGGCTTGAGAGGACACACCCAGATCATCAAGCTTCTTTTTGTATTCAGCCACACTTTGGTGCCGGGTGTTCACCCGAAGCGTCATCGGTGCAGGGGTTTGGGCCAGGGCCAGCAGCGTCTGCCAATGCAAGGGGTGGTCTGCCTGTAGGCGCTCCACCCACCATGCTGGATGGTTCCATTGGGCTTGAACATCTGCATCTGTCTGTTTTACCAACGCTTCGCGCTCACGCATGAAACGACGCAAACAGGCGTTAACGAACCCGCTTTGCGCTTGCGTGCTCCGCTGTTGGCGTACCGCCTCTACCGCTTGGTTGACCAAAGTGTGGATGGGGTAAACCGCTTCGGCATCACTCCAACACAAAGCCAAGGCACTGCAGAGCAAGGCATCGACGGCGGGCGGCGGTGTTTTGCTGGCCAAGCATTGCCTCAAAGCCGTAGCGCGCCCCAAATGTCTGAGCACCTGAAAACTCAGGGCTTGTACGCCGGGTCTCAGTTCCGCGGGAACGCTCTCCAGTTGCGCCGTGAGCGAGCGCCCTTGCCGGGTAGCCTGCACGGCAGCGGCCGTCGATTGAAGCAAACGCCACAGTGGGGCCGATTGGCCCTGCATGGTTTGTGCGTGAATGGTGTCGTTTTGTTTCATCGTTGACTTCAGAAAGACGTCAGCTCACGCCCACCGATAAATCCATTTTGGTCGCTGGCTGCAGGCCCAAGCGTCTGCCGAGCCACGCTGCTGGCTGCATGGCCAAGGCTTCGTTGTACGCCACAACCGCCACATGGTAAGGAATCAAGGCCGCTGGCAATGTTTGCCGCATCCGGTTCAGAGCGATCTCCAAATCGGGCTTGATCGCCTCATTGTCTTTTTGGAGCAATGCGCGAATTTCAAGCACCAACTTCTGGTGAAGTGCCAACACTTGCTTTTGCCCCTCTACCGCCAAAGGCTGCAACCTGGCCTGAAGCAATGCTTCCACCAATTCATCACATGCCGATTGCAGGGTTTGGAGTTCGCTCTCTGCATCGGCCAAGGAAGTGAGCAGCGATTGACGCGCCGCAATGCCGCCTTGGAGCCGAACCAGCAACCGCAACCAAACGGCATCGACACTGCCCCACTGGCGAACCACTTCGGCGCGCAATCGCACCAGACGGTTGTGTGCCCCGACTGCCCAAAACAAGGCCATCGCCATCAGCACGCCAAAGATCAAAGCTTCCATGCTTGCACCCTTGTTGAACCTTCACCATAAAAACAGCCCCTGACCGCGAAACGGTGCAGGGGCTGTTCACATCGTTCACCTTGTGACGGGTGAACGCATCACTCAGACGGCTTCACCGGCATCGGTGACGGTGTCTTCCGTCGACTCGCCAGCCAGGTCCGCTGCTTCTGCATCGGCAATGGCTTTGCGCTCAGCATCGTCCATGGCGTCCTTGACAGCACGGGCTTTGTGATAAGCCAAACCTGTACCGGCAGGAATCAAACGACCCACGATGACGTTTTCCTTCAGACCACGCAGCTCGTCGCGCTTGCCCATGATGGCCGCTTCGGTCAACACACGGGTCGTTTCCTGGAAGGAAGCGGCCGAGATGAACGAGTCGGTCGACAAAGAAGCCTTAGTGATACCCAGCAACAAGTTGCTGAATGTCGCGGGGATCTTGCCTTCGGCTTGCAGTGCATCGTTGGTGTTGAGCATTTCGGAACGTTCGACTTGCTCACCCGAGATGTAGGTGGACTCACCAATGTTCTCGACCACCACACGGCGCAACATCTGACGAACAATCACTTCGATGTGCTTGTCGTTGATCTTCACGCCTTGCAAGCGGTAAACGTCCTGCACTTCGTCCACGATGTAGCGGGCCAGCTCTTCAATGCCCAACAAACGCAAGATGTCTTGTGGGTCGGCTGGGCCGTCCACAATGCTTTCGCCCTTGTTGACCACTTGGCCTTCGTGCACCAAGATGTTCTTCTCTTTGGGGATCAGTTCATCCCAGACCTTGCCTTCTGGATCGGTGATCTGCAAACGGACCTTGCCTTTGGTTTCTTTACCAAACGACACGGTACCGGTGATCTCGGCCAGCATCCCTTTGTCTTTGGGCGTACGGGCTTCGAACAGTTCGGCCACACGGGGCAAACCGCCGGTAATGTCTCGGGTCTTTTGACCTTCGACCGGGATACGGGCCAGCACTTCGCCCGGGCCCACATCCATGCCGTCTCGCACCTGGATCAGCGAGCCAATCTGGAAGCCAATCGTCACCGAATGGTCGGTGCCGGGGATCTTGACTTCTTTGCCTGCTGCGTCGATCAACTTCACCTGTGGACGGATGACCTTGGCCGCACCACGGCGCTTGGGGTCAATGACCACCAAAGTGGACAAACCGGTCACTTCGTCGAGCTGCTTGGCCACTGTCAAGCCTTCTTCGACGTTCTCGAACTTCACCTGACCGGCGAATTCCGTGATGATCGGGCGAGTCAATGGATCCCAATTGGCAAGAATAGTACCGGCCTTGATGGTCTGGTCGGCTTTGATCGACAAGATGGCACCGTAAGGGACTTTGTGACGCTCGCGCTCACGGCCGTGTTCGGTGATGACGATCTCGCCGGAACGGGAAATCACCACCAACTCACCTTTGGTGTTGGTCACGTAGCGCATCGTGGCATTGAAGCCGATGGTGCCGTTGGACTTGGCTTCCACGCTGGAGGCCACAGCCGCACGCGAAGCCGCACCACCAATGTGGAAGGTACGCATGGTCAGCTGAGTACCGGGTTCACCGATAGACTGAGCAGCGATCACACCAACAGCTTCACCGTTGTTGACCAGACCACCACGGCCCAAATCGCGGCCATAGCACTTGGCGCACAAGCCAAAGCGTGTTTCGCAAGTCAGTGCTGTGCGCACTTTGACTTCGTCCACACCAGCGATTTCCAGTTCCTCGATGAGGTCTTCGTCGAGCATGACACCCGCTTCGGCCAAAACAGCGCGGTTTTCTGGGTGCAACACATCTTCAGCCACCGTGCGGCCCAAGATACGGTCACGCAATGATTCGATGACTTCACCGCCCTCAACGATGGCGCGCATCAGCGAACCGTCAGAGGTGCCGCAATCGAGTTCGGTCACGACCAAGTCTTGTGTCACGTCGACCAAACGACGGGTCAGGTAACCCGAGTTAGCGGTCTTCAAAGCCGTGTCGGCCAGACCTTTACGTGCACCGTGTGTTGAGATGAAGTACTGCAACACGTTCAGACCTTCACGGAAGTTGGCCGTGATGGGGGTTTCGATGATGGAGCCGTCAGGCTTGGCCATCAGACCACGCATACCCGCCAACTGGCGAATCTGCGCTGCGGAACCACGGGCACCAGAGTCGGCCATCATGTAAATCGAGTTGAACGATTCCTGATCGACTTCGTTGCCATGGCGGTCAATGGTCTTCTCTTTGCGGAGTTGGTCCATCATCACCTTGGAGACGACGTCACCGGCTTTACCCCAGATGTCCACCACTTTGTTGTAGCGCTCGCCAGCAGTCACCAACCCGGAGACGTATTGCTGCTCGATGTCTTTGACTTCTTTTTCAGCGGCTTCAATGATGGCGGGCTTCTCAGGCGGCACCAACATGTCGTCGATACCGATCGAGATACCGGCGCGTGTGGCCAAGCGGAAGCCGTTTTGCAACAGCTTGTCGGCGAACACCACGGTCTCTTTCAAACCGCACTTACGGAAAGACGTGTTGATCAGCTTGGAAATCTCTTTCTTCTTCAGCGCCTTGTTCAGGTTGGAGAAAGGCAGGCCCTTGGGCAAGATTTCCGACAACAAAGCGCGGCCCACGGTGGTTTCCACCATGGACACGGACGAGGTGAATTCACCCGTCGCTTTGTCTTTGGTCCACTCGGTCATGCGCACGTTGATCTTGGCAGTCAGCTCAACAGCATTGGCGTCCAGGGCGCGCTGCACTTCACCGATGTCGGAGAAGATCAAGCCTTCGCCCTTGGCGTTGATGCGGTCACGGGTCGCGTAATACAAACCCAGCACCACGTCTTGCGACGGCACAATCGATGGCTCGCCAGAAGCGGGGAACAAGATGTTGTTCGAAGCCAGCATCAAGGTGCGGGCTTCCATTTGCGCTTCGACCGACAAAGGCACGTGAACGGCCATCTGGTCACCGTCGAAGTCGGCGTTGAAGGCCGCGCAAACGAGGGGGTGCAACTGAATGGCTTTGCCTTCGATCAGCAAAGGCTCGAACGCCTGAATACCCAAACGGTGCAGCGTAGGCGCACGGTTCAGCATCACGGGGTGCTCTTTGATGACCTCTTCCAAGATGTCCCACACCACAGGGGTGCCGGCTTCAACTTCTTTCTTGGCGGCCTTGATGGTGGTCGCGATGCCCATGGCTTCGAGACGCGCAAAGATGAAAGGCTTGAACAACTCGATGGCCATCAACTTGGGCAAACCGCACTGGTGCAGTTTGAGTGTTGGACCCACGGTAATGACGGAACGACCGGAGTAGTCGACGCGCTTACCCAGCAAGTTTTGACGGAAACGACCGCTCTTGCCTTTGATCATGTCGGCCAGCGACTTCAGGGCGCGCTTGTTGGCGCCAGTCATGGCCTTGCCGCGGCGACCGTTGTCCAGCAAGCTGTCCACGGCTTCTTGCAGCATGCGCTTTTCGTTGCGCGCAATGATCTCAGGCGCCTTCAATTCCAGCAAACGGCGCAGACGGCTGTTGCGGTTGATGACACGGCGGTACAAGTCGTTCAGGTCGGAGGTCGCAAAGCGGCCGCCGTCCAATGGCACCAATGGACGCAAGTCCGGTGGCAACACGGGCAGCACTTCGAGCACCATCCAGCCGGGCTTGATGCCCGACTTCTTGAAGGCTTCCAGAACTTTGAGGCGCTTGGAGTTCTTCTTAACTTTGAGTTCGGAGCCCGTCAAGTCACCACGCAGGCGCTCGATTTCGCTTTCGATGTCAATGCCTTCGAGCAATTCGCGAATGCCTTCAGCGCCCATCTTGGCCGTGAATTCATCACCGTACTCTTTGACTTTGGCGTCGTAGTCGTCTTCGGACATGATGCCGAATTTCTTGAGCGGCGTCATGCCGGGATCAGTCACAACGTAGGCTTCAAAGTACAACACACGCTCAATGTCGCGCAGCGTCATGTCGAGCACCAGGCCCAAACGCGATGGCAACGACTTCAGGAACCAGATGTGGGCGCAAGGTGCGGCCAGGTCAATGTGACCCATGCGCTCGCGACGCACTTTGGTTTGTGTGACTTCAACGCCGCACTTCTCGCAGATCACGCCGCGGTGCTTGAGACGCTTGTACTTGCCGCACAAGCATTCGTAGTCTTTGATGGGGCCAAAAATCTTGGCGCAAAACAGACCATCGCGCTCAGGCTTGAAGGTGCGGTAGTTGATGGTTTCCGGCTTTTTCACTTCGCCGAAAGACCACGAACGGATCTTCTCGGGCGATGCCAGGCCGATGCGGATTGCATCGAAGTGGTCATCGGGCGTGAACTGCTTGAACAGGTCGAGTAGTGATTTCATGGTTTAAATCCTTTGCCTGTGAATTAAGAACGCTCGAGCTCGATGTCAAGGCCCAGCGAACGGATTTCCTTGACCAGCACGTTGAACGATTCGGGCATGCCCGCTTCGATGGAGTGTTCGCCTTTGACGATGCTTTCGTAAACCTTGGTACGGCCTTGCACGTCGTCGGACTTCACGGTGAGCATCTCTTGCAGGACGTAAGAGGCGCCATACGCTTCCAGCGCCCACACTTCCATCTCACCGAAACGCTGACCACCGAACTGCGCCTTACCACCCAGCGGCTGCTGCGTGACCAAGCTGTAAGGACCGGTCGAGCGGGCGTGCATCTTGTCGTCCACCAAGTGGTGCAATTTCAAGAAGTGCATGTAGCCAATGGTGGTTGGACGGTCAAAGGCATCGCCTGTGCGGCCGTCAAACAGGTTGGCTTGTGTGCGTGTGGCGGTCAGACCCTTGGCCTTGGCCAGGTCTTCTGGGTAAGCCAGGTGCAGCATCGCGCGGATTTCTTCTTCGGCAGCACCGTCAAACACAGGCGTTGCGAATGGGAAACCTTCTTTGAGGTTGCCGGCCATGGCCAACACCTCGTCGTCGCTCAGTTGCGACAGATCTTCCTTGCGGCCCATGCTGTTGTACAACTGCTCGAACAGTTTGCGCAATTCGGCAATCTTTTCCATGCGCTGAGTTTCGGCTTGCAGCATGTTGCCAATGCGCTGACCGATACCTTTGCCGGCCCAGCCCAGGTGGACTTCGAGCACCTGACCCACGTTCATACGTGAAGGAACGCCCAAGGGGTTCAACACGATGTCTGCAGGTGTACCGTCGGCCATGTAAGGCATGTCTTCGACGGGAACGATTTTGGAAACCACACCCTTGTTACCGTGGCGACCGGCCATCTTGTCACCAGGCTGCAAGCGACGCTTGACGGCCAAGTAGACCTTGACCATCTTGAGCACGCCCGCTGGCAACTCATCGCCTTGGGTCAATTTCTTGCGCTTTTCTTCAAACGACAAGTCAAAGCTGTGGCGGGTCTGCTCCAGCGAGTTTTTGATGGACTCGAGTTGCATGGCCACATCGTCTTCCGCTGGACGGATGTCGAACCAGTGGAACTTCTCCACCGATTCCATGTAGGCTTTGTCGAGCTTGGTGCCTTTGGCCAGCTTTTGAGGGCCGCCGTTGGCCACGCGGCCCACCAGCAACTTCTCGATACGGTCAAATGCGTCGGCTTCCACGATGCGCAACTGGTCATTCAGATCCAAGCGGAAACGCTTGAGTTCGTCGTCAATGATCTGTTGGGCACGCTTGTCACGCACGATGCCTTCACGGGTGAAGACCTGCACGTCGATCACAGTGCCTTGCGAGCCCTGATCCACGCGCAACGAAGTGTCTTTCACATCGCTGGCTTTTTCGCCGAAGATGGCGCGCAACAGTTTTTCTTCAGGTGTGAGGGTGGTCTCGCCTTTCGGTGTGACCTTGCCAACCAACACGTCGCCGGGCTGCACTTCTGCACCCACGTAAATGATGCCGGAATCGTCCAGACGGCCCAGTTGCTGCTCGGACAAGTTGGGGATGTCGCGCGAAATTTCTTCTGCGCCCAGCTTGGTGTCACGGGCCATGACCACGAGTTCTTCGATGTGGATCGAGGTGTAGCGGTCTTCTGACACGACACGCTCAGAGATCAAGATCGAATCTTCGAAGTTGTAGCCGTTCCATGGCATGAAGGCGATCAGCATGTTCTGACCAATGGCGATTTCGCCCAAGTCGGTCGATGCACCGTCGGCAATCACGTCACCTTTGGCCAGCTTGTCGCCACGCTTGACGATGGGGCGCTGATGGATGTTGGTGTTCTGGTTGGAACGCTGGTACTTGATCAGGTTGTAGATGTCCACACCCACTTCACCGGCCAGAGCTTCAGCGTCGTTCACGCGGATCACGATGCGGGTTGCGTCGACATAGTCAACGATACCGCCGCGAGTGGCCGTGACCACAGTGCCCGAGTCGACCGCTGCAACGCGCTCGATGCCGGTACCAACCATGGGCTTTTCAGGGCGCAGCACAGGCACAGCCTGACGCGACATGTTGGCACCCATCAAAGCGCGGTTGGCGTCATCGTGCTCCAAGAATGGAACCAGAGATGCGGCCACAGACACGATCTGGGCTGGCGACACGTCCATGTACTGGATGCGCTCGGCACCGCACAGGATGGATTCGCCTTTTTCACGGGCAGAGACCAAGTCACCGGTCAGCTTGCCGTCTTTGTCCAATGTGGCGTTGGCCTGGGCAATGACGTACTTGCCTTCTTCAATGGCGGACAAGTAATCGATGTCCATCGTCACTTTGCCGTCCACCACGCGACGGTATGGGGTTTCAATGAAACCATACTCGTTCAAGCGGGCGTACAAAGCCAGCGAGTTGATCAGACCGATGTTTGGTCCTTCAGGTGTCTCGATAGGGCAAACGCGACCGTAATGGGTCACGTGCACGTCTCGCACTTCAAAGCCTGCACGTTCGCGTGTCAAACCACCTGGGCCAAGGGCCGAAACACGGCGCTTGTGGGTGATCTCAGCCAACGGGTTGGTCTGGTCCATGAACTGGGACAACTGCGATGCACCGAAGAATTCTTTGAGCGCAGCAGAGATTGGCTTGGAGTTGATCAGGTCGTGCGGCATGAGCGGCTCTTGCTCAGCTTGGCCCAAACGCTCTTTCACGGCTTTTTCGATCCGTGCCAAACCGGTGCGGTACTGGTTTTCAGCCAATTCGCCCACGCAACGCACGCGGCGGTTGCCCAAGTGGTCGATGTCATCGACTTCGCCATTGCCGTTTCGCAAGTCCACCAAAATCTTAACCACAGCCAAGATGTCTTCGTTGGTCAAGACCATGGGGCCTGTGGAGTCTG
Source organism: Limnohabitans sp. (assembly GCF_034680285.1). Lineage (GTDB taxonomy): Bacteria > Pseudomonadota > Gammaproteobacteria > Burkholderiales > Burkholderiaceae_C > Limnohabitans_A. Next base: position 5,286 of record NZ_JAXITC010000018.1, on the reverse strand, counting down.
GACGACCGACACGGGCGTTGAACTTCATGCGACCCACACGCGACAAGTCGTACGTATCAGGGTTGTAGAACAAGCGCTGGAACAGGGCTTGCACCGCGTCTTCTGTTGGCGGTTCGCCAGGACGCATCATGCGGTAGATGGCTACGCGTGCAGCGAATTCGTCAACGGTTTCGTCGATGCGCAGGGTTTGCGAAATGTACGCGCCTTGGTCGAGTTCGTTGGTATAGATGCAAGGCAAGTCTTGAATGCCTGAAGTGCGCAACTTTTTGAGCAAAGCTTCGGTCAACTCTTCGTTGGCCTTGGCGATGATCTCACCGGTGTCGGCTTCGACAATGCTGCGTGCGACCACGCGACCCAACAGGTAGTCTTCTGGCACGCTGATGTGTGTGGTGCCCGATTGCTCGAGTTCACGGGTGTGACGCACGGTGATGCGCTTGTCTTTGGCCACAACCACTTTGCCGGACTTGTCGGTGATGTCAAAACGCGCCACTTCGCCGCGCAGGCGCTCGGCCACAAATTCCATTTGTGCACCGCTGTCCATCAGACGGAAGTTGTCGTTGACGAAGAAGTTTGCCAGGATCGACTCAGGGTTCAAGCCAATGGCCTTGAGCAGAATCGACACGGGCATCTTGCGACGACGGTCAACGCGGAAGTACAGGATGTCTTTCGGGTCGAATTCGAAATCAAGCCACGAACCACGGTAAGGGATGATGCGGGCGGAAAACAGCAATTTGCCCGAGCTGTGGGTCTTGCCCTTGTCGTGTTCAAAGAACACGCCAGGTGAACGGTGCAACTGAGACACGATCACACGCTCAGTACCGTTGATGATGAACGAGCCTTTGTCGGTCATCAGGGGCACTTCGCCCATGTAGACCTCTTGCTCTTTGACTTCCTTGACCACTTTGTTCTGTGAAGTCGAAGAGTCACGGTCGTAAATGATGAGCTGCACGCGCGCGCGCACAGCCGACGAGAAGGTCAGACCACGCGTCTGGCATTCGCGCACATCGAACGCAGGTTTGGCCAAGTTGTACTCGACGAATTTCATCTCCACAAAACCATTGTGGGACACGATCGGGAATGCCGACTCAAATGCGGCTTGCAGACCTTCGTGTGTGCGTTTGGATGAAACAACACCTGCTTGCAGGAAGGACGTGTAAGCGTCTTTTTGCATTTGCAGCAGGTAAGGAACTTCGAGCACGCTTTCGCGGCTGCCGAAACTTTTGCGAATTCGCTTGCGTTCGGTGTATGAATAGGCCATGAGATCTCCGGGCTTGATCTTTCAGAACTGTGTGTTGCGCGAGTTTTAGACTCGCACAACGGGCTTGGCGGCTGGCCTCTACCAGCTTTGGCGGACGATTGCGCATTGCACGCAACCCGAACCAAGGGTCTTCTGCAGTCGGGTCAGAAAACACTGGAAAGAAGACTGAGGTCAATCTACTTTCCGGTGTTTCGTTAAAACACTGGAAAGAAGACTGAACGGAGTCTGCTTTTCGGTGTGCTCTTCAAGCACCAAAGGCTGGAGGCCCTTTCGGACACTCCAGCCTTGGAACAAAACCGAATTACTTGAGTTCGGCCTTGGCGCCGGCTTCTTCCAGCTTCTTCTTAGCGGCTTCAGCGTCAGCTTTTGGCAGGCCTTCTTTGACTGCCTTAGGAGCGCCGTCCACCAAGTCTTTGGCTTCTTTCAAGCCCAGACCTGTGATTTCGCGCACAGCTTTAATCACGGACACTTTGTTGGCGCCGGCTTCGAGCAACATGACGTTGAAGTCAGTCTTCTCTTCAGCGGCAGCAGCAGCACCGCCACCTGCAGCAGCAGGAGCAGCCATAGCGGCAGCGCTCACACCAAACTTCTCTTCGATGGCTTTCACCAGTTCGTTGAGTTCCATGACCGTCATGCTGTCCAGCGCGGTCAAAAATGCGTCTTTATCGAATGCCATTTTTATTTCCTAACAATTGGTTAAAACACGAATGCTGGCCTTAAGCGGCAACAGCTTCGCCTTCGCCTTTTTTGGCCGCCAACGCACCCAGCACAACGGCTGTACGCGACATAGGCGACATCAACAAGCCACACAACTGGGCCAACAAAACTTCTTTCGAAGGGATGTTTGCCAATTGCTTAACGCCGTTCACGTCCAAAGCTTTGCCTGCAAATGCACCTGCACGAATGACCAACTTGTCGTTGGTTTTCGCGAAGTCAGCCACCACCTTAGCGGCGGCTACTGCATCTTCAGAGAAGCCATAGATCAGCGGACCGGTCATCTGGTCGGCGACAACTTCAAACTGCGTACCTGTCACAGCACGGCGAGCCAAGGTGTTTTTCAACACCGTCAGCGATACGCCGAGGCTACGAGCTTTGACGCGCAGGTTGGTCATGTCAGCGACCGTGATACCACGGTATTCCGCCATCACAAGCGTTTGAGCTTTACCGGCGAGGTCGGTCACTTCGGAAATGACCGCTTCTTTCTCACTGCGATTCAGACTCAAGGTCTACTCCTTTATATGTGTTTTCGGGTTGCCCCTAGAACACGCCTATTTGCAGCGACCGACTGTTCAGGATCTTCATCCATCTGCAGCGGGATCGCCATCTGCGTTGGCCCAAACCTTCAAGCGAACTTGTCGGTCTGTTGATTAAGCACAGCCATGTGTGCACCAACGGTCTTGGATGGCCTGCAGACCTTTAGCAAGGACTGCAGCCCACCACATTGAGCCAGCTTTCAGCCGACTCAAATTTTTATCGCCATCAAGCTGCGATGGATTGTGTGTCGACGCGAACGCCCACACCCATGGTCGAGGAAACGGCCACTTTGCGCAGGTAAACACCCTTGCTGGTGGCTGGCTTGGCTTTCACCAAAGCTTCGATTAATGCAGCCAAGTTGCCTTGCAACTTGTCGGTGTCGAATGAGCGACGGCCGATGGTGCCGTGAACGATACCGGCCTTGTCAACGCGGAACTGGACTTGACCAGCCTTGGCGTTGCGCACAGCTGTTGCGACGTCTGGGGTCACAGTGCCGACTTTGGGGTTAGGCATCAGGCCACGTGGACCCAGGATTTGACCCAATGTACCCACAACGCGCATGGCGTCAGGAGCAGCAATCACCACGTCAAAAGGCATGTCGCCCGCTTTCACGCGCGCAGCCAAATCGTCCATACCGACCACATCAGCGCCTGCTGCCAGAGCTTCTTCAGCTTTAGCGCCTTGAGCGAACACGGCCACGCGCGCTGTCTTACCGGTGCCGTTAGGCAGCACCACAGCACCACGAACCACTTGGTCAGATTTCTTGGCATCAATGCCCAATTGAACGGCCACGTCAATGGACTCGTCGAACTTGGCAGTTGCGCACTCTTTGACCATGGTCAAAGCATCGGTCAAAGCGTACAGCTTCAGGCTGTCAACTTTGCCAACAAGGGCTTTTTGTTTTTTAGTGAGCTTGGACATTTACACGCCCTCCACATTCACGCCCATGGAACGGGCAGTACCAGCGATGGTGCGAACAGCAGCGTCCATATCGGCCGCAGTCAGGTCTTTCATCTTGGTTTTGGCAATTTCTTCCAGCTGCGCGCGAGTGATCTTGCCCACTTTTTCCAGACCTGGCTTGGTCGAAGCCTTGTCCAACTTCAGGGACTTCTTGATCAAAGTGGCCGCTGGCGGCGTTTTGATGATGAAGGTGAAGGACTTGTCTGCAAACGCAGTGATGACCACTGGCAATGGCAGGCCCGGCTCAACACCTTGGGTCTGGGCGTTGAACGCCTTGCAGAATTCCATGATGTTCAAACCACGTTGACCCAGTGCTGGACCAATAGGTGGTGATGGATTGGCTTTACCAGCTGGCACTTGCAGCTTGATGAAGCCGACGATTTTTTTCGCCATGCTTTTCTCCTTGCGGGTTTTAACGCTCAAAACCAATCGGCTTTGGACTCCCCGGGGTTAACGACTCTGAAATATTGTTGGACGCCGAGTCGGGTAGCGCCAAACAGAGAACTGAGAAAAACCGATCAGGTTTTTTCGACTTGTCCGAACTCCAACTCGACAGGTGTTGCGCGACCGAAAATGGTCACCGAAACACGCATTTTGTTGCGCTCGTAGTTGACTTCTTCCACCGTACCATTGAAGTCGGTGAACGGGCCTTCTTTGACGCGGATGTACTCACCCACTTCAAATTCAACCTTGTGGCGTGGCTTATCCGTGCCTTCTTGCATCTGGCTCACGATTTTCTGGACATCGGCCTCGGAAATCGGGGCTGGTCGGTTTTTGGCGCCACCCACAAAGCCCGTGACCTTGTTGGTGTGCTTGACCAAATGCCAAGTTTCGTCATCCATGACCATTTCTACCAGCACATAGCCGGGGAAAAACTTGCGCTCGGTGGTGCGCTTTTGGCCATTTTTGACCTCAACCACCTCTTCGGTCGGCACCAGAATGCGACCAAATTTGGTTTCCATGCCAGAACGCGCAATGCGTTCGATGATGTTGCGCTCCACCGCTTTTTCCATACCGGAATAAGCATGCACCACATACCACTTCAGATCTGGATTGGTCGAAGAGCCCGCCATGGGGGCGTTGACTACAGCATCGTTCATTATTTTTTCCACCCAAGAATCAGATCGTAGAAAACCCATTCCAGAGTTTTGTCGGTGAGCCACAAGAACAGCGCCATCACCACCACAAAAGCAAAAACGTAAGCCGTGATTTGCATGGCTTCTTTCCGCTCAGGCCAGACCACCTTCTTGACTTCCCGCACGGCATCCCGACCGAAAGCGATCAATTGACGACCCGACTCAGAAGTGAAGAACACAGCCACCGCAGCCAGCAAGCCGACCAACAAGCCCGCCCACTGAACCCAACCACCTCGGCCAGCCAACATGTAAAAGGCCACGAGCGCACCAATGACCAATGCAGCAGCCAGCGCCACTCGCATCTTGTCACCCGCAGCATTCACTGTTTGAACTTCAGACGTTGCCATACGGCTTGAAACCTTTGTTGAGCCCTCGATGATCGAAGACCCTTATCAGACAAGGAAGCCCGCTAGGGACTAGCGGGCTTGGAAATCCACCTTTTCAGGTGGCAGGGGCAGTAGGAATCGAACCTACAACCTTCGGTTTTGGAGACCGACGCTCTGCCAATTGAGCTATACCCCTACAGATGATTTTCAGGCGATGATCTTGGCAACAACGCCAGCGCCAACCGTGCGGCCACCTTCGCGAATGGCGAAGCGCAAGCCTTCTTCCATCGCGATGGGGTTGATCAACTTCACAGTGATCGACACGTTGTCACCAGGCATCACCATCTCTTTG
>NZ_JAXITC010000017.1:0-90218 GCF_034680285.1 Limnohabitans sp. | reverse complement strand
GGCATCGGGCAAGGAACTACGCACCAAGATCAAATCGGTGGAAAACACCAAGAAGATCACCAAGGCCATGGAGATGATTTCCGTCTCCAAAATGCGCAAGGCGCAGGAGCGTATGCGCACGGCCCGGCCTTACAGCGAGAAGATTCGCACCATTGCGACTCATCTCGGGCAGGCCAATCCTGAGTACGTGCACGCCTTCATGAAGCAGAACGACGGCAAGTCCGTCGGCTTCATTGTGGTGACCACAGACAAAGGCTTGTGCGGTGGCTTGAATACCAACCTGCTGCGCGCCGTGACGGGTAAATTACGTGAAGCACAGGCTGAAGGCAAGACGCCAATGGCCGTGGCCATCGGTGGCAAGGGTTTGGGTTTCCTGAACCGTGTCAATGCCAAAGTGGTGGCCAATGTGACCCATTTGGGCGATAAGCCTCACCTGGAAAAGTTGATTGGCCCTGTCAAGGTGCTGCTCGATGCTTACGCTGCTGGTGAGGTGAGCGCTGTGTACCTGTGCTACAACAAGTTTGTCAGCACCATGGCACAAGTGCCCACCATTGACCAGTTGTTGCCCCTGTCTTCTTCCAAAATGGAAGCAGAAACCAAGGCAGCAGGCGCTGTGGCCCATGGATGGGATTACATCTACGAGCCCGATGCCCAGTCGGTTATTGACGATTTGTTGATCCGTTATGCAGAAGCCCTGGCTTACCAAGCCGTGGCCGAAAACATGGCTTCGGAACACGCTGCGCGCATGGTGGCCATGAAGGCTGCCACGGACAACGCTGGCAATGTGATTGGCGAGCTCAAACTCGTTTACAACAAGACCCGTCAGGCAGCCATCACCAAAGAACTGTCGGAAATCGTCTCTGGCGCAGCTGCGATCAGCGGCTGATCCCCAGTTCAGCAAATTCAAATTATTTGGAGCGAAAAATGCAAGCCCAAGGAAAAATTGTTCAGTGTATTGGCGCTGTGGTCGACGTGGAATTTCCACGTAACCAGATGCCCAAGGTTTATGACGCACTCAAAATGGAAGGCTCCGCGCTGACCCTGGAAGTGCAGCAGCAACTCGGCGACGGCATCGTGCGTACCATTGCGCTCGGTTCCTCAGACGGTTTGCGTCGTGGTCTGATCGTGTCCAACACCGGTAAAGCCATCACCGTTCCAGTGGGCAAAGCCACACTGGGCCGCATCATGGACGTGTTGGGTGCCCCCATCGACGAACGTGGTCCTGTTAGCCAGGAACTCACTGCTTCGATTCACCGCAAAGCCCCTGCTTACGACGAACTGAGCCCATCTCAAGAACTGCTGGAAACCGGCATCAAGGTGATTGACTTGGTTTGCCCGTTCGCCAAAGGTGGTAAGGTTGGCTTGTTCGGTGGTGCCGGTGTGGGCAAGACCGTGAACATGATGGAACTCATCAACAACATCGCCAAGGCGCACAGCGGCTTGTCTGTGTTCGCTGGTGTGGGCGAGCGTACCCGTGAAGGCAACGACTTCTACCACGAGATGGCCGATTCCGGCGTGGTGAACCTCGAAAACCTGCCTGAATCCAAAGTGGCCATGGTGTACGGTCAAATGAACGAGCCACCAGGCAACCGTCTGCGCGTCGCTTTGACCGGTCTGACCATCGCTGAATCCTTCCGCGACGAAGGCAAAGACGTGTTGTTCTTCGTGGACAACATTTACCGCTACACACTGGCCGGTACCGAAGTGTCCGCCTTGCTCGGTCGTATGCCCTCCGCTGTGGGTTATCAGCCCACATTGGCCGAAGAAATGGGCCGTTTGCAGGAACGTATCACGTCGACCAAAGTCGGTTCGATCACATCGATTCAGGCCGTTTACGTGCCAGCCGATGACTTGACCGATCCATCGCCAGCAACGACCTTCGCTCACTTGGACTCCACCGTGGTGCTGTCCCGTGACATCGCATCGTTGGGTATCTACCCTGCTGTGGATCCTTTGGACTCCACCAGCCGCCAATTGGACCCATTGGTCGTCGGTTTGGACCATTACGAAACAGCCCGTGCTGTTCAAGGCACATTGCAGCGTTACCGTGAACTGCGCGACATTATTGCCATCATGGGTATGGACGACTTGGCTCCTGAAGACAAGTTGGCCGTGGCCCGTGCCCGCAAGATCCAGCGTTTCCTGTCGCAGCCTTTCCACGTGGCTGAAGTGTTCACAGGCTCTCCTGGCAAGTACGTCACTTTGGCTGAAACCATTCGTGGTTTCAAAATGATTGTGGCCGGCGAGTGCGATCACCTGCCAGAGCAAGCTTTCTACATGGTCGGTACCATCGACGAAGCTTTCGAGAAGGCCAAAAAGGCAGCCTAAAGCAGAGCCTCGGGGTGGCTGATCCAGTCTCCTCGAACTCAGCTTGAACGCACCTTTTTAAGGAGTAAACATGAACACCATCCACGTTGATGTGGTCAGTGCCGAAGAGTCCATCTATTCGGGTGAAGCCCGTTTTGTGGCCTTGCCCGGCGAGTCTGGCGAACTGGGCATTTACCCACGCCACACCCCCTTGATCACCCGCATCAAAGCCGGCTCGGTTCGCATCGAGAAGGCAGACGGTGGCGAAGAATTTGTTTTCGTTGCTGGCGGCATTCTGGAAGTGCAGCCCGACTGCGTGACCGTGTTGTCTGATACTGCGATCCGCGGCAAAGACCTTGACGAAGAGAAAGCCAATGCTGCCAAAGCTTTGGCGGAAGAGGCTTTGAAGAACGCCAAAAGTGAAATTGATTTGGCCCGTGCCACTTCAGAATTGGCTGTTTTGGCGGCTCAATTGTCTGCGCTGCGCAAGTACCGCAAAAAGTAAACCATTGAATAAGTGGATGGCTTGTGACACAAGCCACATCAAAGCCCGGCGCATTCATGTGACCGGGTTTTTTGTTGTCTGACGCACACCCCGGACGTGTAGACTAGATCGCATCATGAAACGAGCCAAACTACAAGCTGCCATAGTGGGGGGAACCCCAGATGACGTTGAACATAACTTCTACGAAGCGCTGCACAACGCAGACATCGAGCAGCTGATGGGGTGCTGGGCCGAGGAGGATGACATTGTTTGTGTCCATCCTGGTGGGCCTCGTTTGGTTGGTCAAGGGGCCATTCGCGCCACATTTGAAAGCATGTTCAGCAACGGCAGTGTGCAGGCGCACCCTGAAAGAATTCACAAAATTGAGTCATTGGCGAGCGCAGTACACCATTTGGTGGAAAGGGTTGAGGTCATGACGCCTCAAGGACGACAGCTTGCCTATGTGATTGCCACCAACGTTTATCACAAGACACCTCAAGGCTGGCGCATGGTGGCCCACCACACCAGTCCGGGGACACCGAACGATGCGGCAGATGTCGGCGTTAAACCGCAAGTTTTGCATTGACAGCGATGATGTTTAAAACACCCGCTTGGTTGCCGGGAGGACACGCGCAGACCATTTGGCCCGCATTGTTTTCGCGTCGAAAATTCGGTCCGGAGTTAGAAAAATACCGAGAGCGTTGGTCAACGCCGGACGGTGATTTCATCGATGTGGACCTGCAAAATGCCAGCAGTCCAGACCGACCCTTGATGGTGCTCTTCCATGGGTTGGAGGGATCATCCAGCAGCCATTATGCGGTGGCATTTGCAGATTGGGCGGCTGAAAATGATCTGAACTACGCATTGCCCCATTTCAGGGGTTGCAGTGGAGAGTTAAACCATGCCCCAAGGGCTTACCATTCAGGTGACCACCAAGAAATTGATTGGATTTTGAAGAAGCTGAGACAGAAACACCAACAAGAAGGCGGGCAAACTTTGGTGGCGGCAGGGGTTTCGTTGGGAGGCAATGCTTTGATGCGATGGGCAGCTGAACACGGTCACATGGCCTTGCAAACGACGGATGCCATTGCATCCATATGTTCACCCCTTGATTTAACCCAAAGTGGAAAAGCAATCGGTCAAGGGTTGAACCGACAGATCTATACCCGAATGTTTTTGCGGAGCATGAAACCCAGAGCCATGGCCAAATTGGCCCAACATCCGGGATTGTTCGATGCCAAAAAACTCTTGGCAGCACGTGATCTGTACGAGTTTGACAATGTGTTTACTGCGCCATTGCACGGATTCAAAAACACAGACGACTACTGGTCAAAGGCCTCTGCCAAGCCGCTCATGAAAAACATCGAATTGCCTGCTCTGGCTTTGAATGCGCAAAATGACCCGTTTGTGCCTGCGCACAGTTTGCCCCAACAGCAAGATGTGTCTTCGGCAGTCACGTTGTGGCATCCAAGACATGGTGGTCATGTGGGGTTTGCGCAAGGCGCATGGCCGGGCCATGTACGTGGACTACCCGATGCCGTGGGTGGGTGGCTGATCGCCGCAGCTGGAAAACCGGTGTCAGCAAAGAGCGTGATGTGATGGATGACATCGTCAAACAGGCTATGACCAAGTGGCCCAATGTGCCTGACTGCTATGGATGGTTGGGCCTGGACAGCAGGGGGCATTGGCACATGCGAGATGACCGTGTGCAGGGCTTGGGTTCATTCCAAAGCGAAGTCCCAGGAGCCAAAGGTTCACTGCTGACACATGAGAAATTGGTGGCCTTCATTCATCGCAATTACGCCGCGGATGAAAAGGGGCAATGGTTCTTCCAAAATGGTCCCCAAAGGGTCTACGTGGAGTTGGAGCTGACGCCTTATGTATGGCGATTGGATGACGATTACATGCCCATTGCGCAAACCGGAGAAATGACGCTCGTGCGGGCATGCCTGATGGATGAAGTTGGGCGGGTTTATCTCGAAACCGACCTCGGGCTGGGATTGGTTCACTCCATGGATGTTGGCCAGGTGGCTGACGCCTTGGAGCAAGGTCGCTGGAAGTTGGTGGATTGCGAGTCCAAGCATTTGCCAAATCAATACAGATTCGTGATCAGTCCCCAAGCCATGGACAAAGCAAACAAAGCATAAAAAAACCGACCCTCAGGTCGGTTTTTTGATGAATCAGTGAAAGATCACTTTTTCTCTGTGTTTGCCGCAGCAGGTGCTGCTGGCTCTTCAAACTTGGATCCGGCACTGTTTGCCATATAAACCACGGCGCGAGCGATTTCAATGTCGTTGAAGTCGCCACCAGACTGAGCACCCATAGCGCCCTTGCCTTTGAGTGCGGAAGTCACCAAGGTCTCCAAGCCTTGTTTAATGCGAGGACCCCATGCGGCAACATCCGCAAATTTAGGTGCGCCCGCAGCACCTGCAGCGTGACAAGCCACGCATTGTGCTTTGTAAACATCTTCACCAGCCTTCAATGGGCGGTTCGCATCACGAACTTCAATAGAGCCGATTTTTTGGATGCGTTGAGCCACAGACTTTTCACTGTCACTCGCTCCGGGCGCGGTCTTGTTGGCTGAGGTGACATAAAACACCAAGCCAATGATGATGAACACGGGGATGATGAAAGAAGCAAGGCTGAGTAAAAGCATTTGCTTGGGCGTTTTCACGGGGCCTGTATGTGCTTCGTGGTGATCGTGGCTGTTGTCGCTCATGAAATCCTCTTGTAGGGCTTGGCCGGAAGGCCTTCGGATGGTCCGTAATCAACGCAAGATTATAGCGGTCTGCCCTTCACCGATCTTTCAAGTCACAGGATGAATGAGAAGCCATGTGATAATGCTTGCGCACCACCAACACATGCGGCTGTAGCTCAGTGGATAGAGTATTGGCCTCCGAAGCCAAGGGTCGTGGGTTCGATCCCCGCCAGCCGCACCAAACGCAACCTCGCCACCCTTCGCGGTGGCGTTTTTGTTGAGTCCTTCTGATCAAGGGGTCGAAGCGTCTGAAGCCGATGGCTCTTGAACGCGTCGTGCACCTGTGAAGCGTTTGGTCCAATAGGCAGCCCGCAAATCATCCACACGCACTGCTTTGCCTGCGCTGGGCGCATGGATGAATTTGCCGTCGCCAATGTAGATGCCCACATGGCTAAAAGTGCGGCGCATGGTGTTAAAGAAGACCAAGTCGCCAGGGTTGAGTTCACTGCGGTCAATTTTTTCTGTGGTTTTAGCTTGCTCGTCGGCACGACGCGGCAGCAATCGACCGACAGAGGTCTCATAAATATGCCGAACAAAACCGCTGCAATCAAAACCTGTATCTGAAGAAGAACCACCCCGTTTGTAGGGGACGCCAAGAAGCGTCATGGCTTTGCCCAGCATTTGGTTGGTTTTTTCACCCACAGTGTTCTTGACCTGATCACCCAACAACAGCAAATTGACCGAATCCATGGCGCGCTTGTCCGTGGGCGCCTGTGCATCTTCAGGCGCTGCAAAGCACAGCGAGGCCGCCAACATGAGGCTCGCGGCCAGGGCAACAGCCTTAGAAATCACGGTTTGGATATGGGTGCATGGGGGGAACATGATACCAAGCCCATTGGTCTTTGCCACAGGTTGCCTCGCTCAGGCACGAAACCAACCGAAAGTGCGTGACTTCAAACCCCGTAGCGGTCTCTGTACGCCTGCACCTTGGGCAAGTGCACGCCCACTTCGCTGCCGCTTTGGGCTGATAAATAAGCCAACAGGTCCGACAACTCCGCAATGCAGCAAACGCCCATGCCCAAGGTATGGCGCACATATTGAACTGCGCTGTGAGGAACGTCTTTGACCGAGCCGTCGGCCTGCTTTTCGGTGGCCATTTCCTGGCGGTCCAGGGCAATGGCAATGGCATGGGCCGTGGCCCCGGCTGCCTGAATCAGTGCAATCGATTCACGGGCAGCGGTACCGGCACTCATCACGTCGTCCACGATGAGCACGCGCCCTTTGAGCGGTGCGCCCACCAGTGAGCCGCCTTCTCCGTGGTCTTTGGCTTCCTTGCGGTTGTAGGCAAAAGGCACGTTCTTGCCCAGGCGGGCCAGCTCGATGGCCACGGCCGCGCCCAGCGGAATGCCCTTGTAGGCGGGGCCAAAGATCATGTCGAATTCGATGCCGCTGGCGATCAGTGCTTTTGCATAGAATTGCGCCAGTCGGCTGAGTTTGGCGCCATCGTCAAACAGGCCCGCGTTGAAGAAGTAAGGGCTCATGCGCCCTGCTTTGGTTTTGAATTCGCCAAAGCGCAGCACGCCCGAGTCCACTGCAAATTGCACAAATTCCTGAGCGAGCGCCTGTGTGTCCGCGCCGCTTGCCTGTCCTGTCACCATGGGGAAATCCTTGTTCAAACTCACCAGCCTCAACCTCAACGGCATCCGTTCGGCCACGACCAAAGGGGTCGAAGCCTGGCTGGCGCAAGAGAAGCCCGATTGTATTTGTGTGCAAGAGGTCAAAGCCCAGGCCCCCGATGTGGCGGGCAAGTTCGAAGAACTGGCAGGCTTGAAAGGCCACTTCCACTTTGCCGAGAAAAAGGGCTACTCGGGCGTGGGCGTTTATACGCGTCACGAACCCAGCGACGTGGTGGTCGGCTTTGACGGCGGCGAGTTCGACGCTGAAGGCCGCTATGTGGAAACGCGCTTCGACACGCCCGCCCGCAAGTTGTCCATCATTAGCGTGTATTTTCCGAGTGGCTCGTCTGGCCCTGAGCGGCAAGAAGCCAAGTTCCGCTTTTTGAACAAGATGTACCCGCACCTGATGGCCCTCAAGGCCGAGCGTGACTTCATTGTCTGCAGCGACGTGAACATCGCGCACCAACAGGCCGATCTCAAGAACTGGAAGGGCAACCTCAAAAACAGTGGCTTCCTACCCGAAGAGCGCCAATGGATGACGCAGTTGACCACCGAGGGCGGTGTGGTGGATGTGTACCGCCGCTTGAAACCTGAAGCCACAGACGAGTGCTACACCTGGTGGAGCAACCGCGGCCAGGCTTACGCCAAGAACGTGGGCTGGCGCCTGGACTACCACCTGGCCACGCAAGCCGTGGCCGAGAAGGCCCGCACCGAGCACATCTACAAGGACGAGAAGTTCTCTGACCACGCGCCGATCACCATCGGCTACGAGGGTTTGTTCTGAGGGCATGACCGCCTGAAGCTGTTTCAATGTCTGCGCAGCCCCTTGTGGGGTCAGACGGAGACATGATGAAAAAGCTGTTCGGTGTTTGCGGTGGTTTGGTGCTGGCTGGGTTGGCTTATTTCTGTCTTTGGCCCATCCCGATCGAGCCGGTCAGCTGGGACGCCCCCGCCGCGCCGGGCTATGCCGGGCCACACGCGGTCAACGACAAGTTGGCCAAGCTCAACATGATCGATCTGGGCGCCGAGGCGGGGCCAGAGCACATCGCCATGGGGCCAGACGGTAAGCTTTACACCACGGTGGAGAGCGGCCGCATTTTGCGCATGCAGCCTGACGGCACGAACCAAGAAGTCTTTGCCCAAACGGGAGGCAGGGTGCTGGGCTTTGACTTTGACGCCAAAGGCCATTTGATTGCAGCTGACGCCGTCAAAGGCCTGTTGTCCATTGCGCCCGACAAATCGATCCAACTGTTGACCGACAAGGTCGATGTGAACGGGCAGCCTGACCCGATCCGCTACGCCGACGCGGTGGTGGTGGCCCAAAACGGCAAGATGTACTTGAGCGACGCCTCTACCCGTTTTGCGCCCAAGGACTGGGGCGGTACCTTCGAGGCCAGCGTGCTCGACATCCTTGAGCAGGCGGCCACGGGCCGTGTACTGGAGTTTGACCCCGCCAATGGCCAAACCCGTGTGGTGGCCCATGGCCTGAGCTTTGCCAACGGCGTGGCGCTGAGCCAAGATGAAAAGCACCTGTTTGTGAACGAAACCGGCAAGTACCGCGTCTGGAAGATTGACGTCAACGCGCAAAGTGTGGACGTGAGGACTTTGGATGGTAAAAAGGGCAGCGACCAAGCCCGCGTGTTGTTCGACAACCTGCCTGGCTACCCCGACAACCTGATGCGTGGGCGGGACGGCAAGATTTGGCTGGGATTTGCCAAGCCACGCAACCCGACCATCGACAAACTGGCCCATCAACCGTTTATGCGCAAAGTCACGCTGCGCTTGCCACGCGCGCTCTGGCCCATCCCCAAGGCCTACGGCCATGTGATGGCGTTCACCGAAGACGGCAAGGTGGTGAACGACCTGCAAGACCCGAGCGGAGCGTACCCCGAGAGCACGGGTGTGACCGAAACGGCAGACAAACTGTATATCCAGAGTCTGCATGCCAAGGGATTGGGCTGGTTGCCGCGTTGATGCCAGGCCGTCAGCCGCGTGTGTAAGTGAGCATCCGCCCTTTGTAGGCTGCTTCGTCGTCGTGCGCTGCTTGGTCCAAAACCCTCTCCTGCATGACAAAGCCCACGCGTGCCATGTGCTTGTGAAATGCGGCTCGGTTGCCTCGGTTCGGGTCTACCACCCAAATCTCTGAAACCAGGGCGGCATGGGTGTTGATGAAGCTGGCCAGAGTGCCTTCGTCATCGCGCTCGTACAGGATGTCGCTGCCCACAATCAGATCAAACAAGCCGCTCACGCCTTCGTCTTGGGCCGAAGTCAGCACAGGCATGCCGTCTTCGCGCAAGGCGGCGGTACCCCACAAGCCATGACGGTAGTTCATGGGGGGCAAGCCGTTCAAACGGGTGTTTTCATCCAAAAAAGCATGCGTGAGCGGGTGGCAGTCGCTGGCCGTGACATTCGCCCCGCGGCGGTGCGCAATCAAGCTGGACAGGCCCAAGCCGCAGCCAATTTCCAAAATACGCTCATGCGTCACGGGCCGAAGGGCCATGCGTTCGGCCATGCGCTGACCGGATGGCCAAAGCAATCCAAACAAAGGCCAAGTGGCTGAGGAAATGCCCAAATTCAGCGCCTCATCCAAGGGGTCGTGGAACTGGTTTTTGTCGAGCAGGGAGCGGATGAGCAAGTCATCCACGCCCAACACCGCGATGCTTTCCTGCTTGGTCAGGTAGCCGAGATTGGAGGGGTGCAATAGGACATTCGTTGCAGCGCAAAAACAAAAAAACTGTGGCGCTGGCTGCTTGGACTGTACACCCCGTTGTCGAAAGGAGACTCCCTGTGCTGCCCTTTCTATAATTTACCCATGCTTCAATACCAAACTATTCCCGTCACGCCCTTTCAGCAGAACTGCTCACTTGTTTGGGACGACCAAAGCCATCAAGCTGCGGTGGTGGACCCTGGTGGTGACTTGGATTTGATTTTGGATGCGGTGCGTCAGCACGGCCTGAAGCTCGAGCAAATATGGATCACCCACGGTCATCTGGACCACGCGTCGGGTACGGCCGATCTCGCCGAACAGTTGGGTGGTTTGCCCATCATCGGCCCGCATCCGGCAGACCAGTTTTGGATTGACGGACTGCCGCAGGCTGCGGCTGCGTATGGTTTTCCACCTGCACGGGTTTTTCATCCCACGCGTTGGTTGTCCGATGGCGATACAGTGAGCTTGGGGGCACACACTTTGCAGGTGCGTCATTGCCCGGGCCACACACCCGGCCATGTGGTGTTTTACTCACCCGAGATCAAGCGGGCATTTGTAGGCGATGTGCTGTTTGCCGGCAGCATTGGACGCACCGACTTTCCGCAAGGCAACCACGACGACTTGATCGCCAGCATTACTCAGCGCCTTTGGCCCATGGGCAACGACACGGTGTTCATTCCCGGCCACGGACCTGAGAGCACCTTTGGCCGTGAGCGGCAGAGCAATCCGTATGTTCGCGACAATTGATGGGGTCGTTGTTCGGCCCAGCCGGGTGTGACATCAAAAGACACTGTGGAGTAACTTAGCCTCTTCGCGCTTTTTCGTAAAGGTGTTGAACCTTCGGCAGGTTGGCTTGCAGTTCTTCGATGCGATTGGCACCACTGGGGTGGGTCGATAAAAAAGAGGGGCTGCCATTGCCACTGGCCGCTTGCATTTTTTGCCACAGACTCACGCTCGCTTCCGGTTTGTATCCACCGCGCGCTGCGATCTCCAGGCCCACCAAATCCGATTCGGTTTCGTCATCTCGGCTGTATTTCAGTGTCAGCAATTGGGTGCCCAAGTTGGCGGCCACGTCCCCAAGTTGCCCCAAGCCCAACAGTTGCGACGCAATCGACAGACCAATGCTGGTGGCTTGGCTTTTGGCCAAACGCTCCCGGGCATGCTCTCGCAGGGCGTGCGCCATCTCGTGCCCCATGATCATGGCGACTTCGTCGTCGTTCAGTTTCAACTGGTCCAAGATGCCGGTGTAAAACGCAATTTTGCCGCCTGGCATGCACCAAGCGTTGACTTGTTTGCTGCCAATCAGGTTGACCTGCCACTTCCAGTCCCGCGAACGGGGATTCCAAGGCGTTGTGTGGGGAATGAGTTTTTGCGCAATGGTATGTAACCGTTGCAACTGCGGGTGGTCATCGGGAGCCAAGGCACCTTTTGAGCGGGCTTCGGACAATACTTGCGAATACTGTTGGCGTGCAGAAGTTTCCAGTGTTTCGGCAGGTACCAATTTACGCAAACTGGAGGATGAGCCCACATCCACTTGAGCCAACGCTCCTGTCGCTGCCGTTGAGCCTGCAGCCAGCAGAAAAGCGCGGCGCGCTTGCCAAAAAGACGACGGCGTGTCGCCAGACTCGGAGTCAACAGAAGGAGTTTTGAGGTTGCAAATAAAGCACATGGTGGTTCAATGATATCGAAGGGCTCGCATCCAGTTTGAAATGCGTTTCGGTCCTCATTCGATAATGGCGGTATGGCCTCTCACCCTAAACCTTCTGATTTGCCCGTGGCAAGTGCCGTGCGCACTTGGCGCGAAGCCCTGCAACTGTATTTGCAACCCGCCAGCCTTCGCATGATGGCCTTGGGTTTTGCTGCAGGGTTGCCCTTGCTGCTGGTGCTGGGCACACTCAGTTTTAGGCTGCGTGAGGCAGGAATTGACCGCAGCACCATTGGTTACCTGAGCTGGGTGGGCTTGGCATATGGTGTGAAATGGATGTGGGCACCCTTGGTAGACCGCATGCCCATTCCTTTGCTCACGCGTCAGTTTGGCCGTAGACGCAGCTGGCTGCTGTTGTCGCAAATGGTCATTGCTGGAGGTTTGGTGGGCATGGCACTGAACGATCCTTCGCAACTGCTCGGCCCCTTGGTGGCTTGTGCTTTGGCCGTGGCCATCGCTTCGGCCACGCAAGACATTGCCCTGGACGCTTACCGCATCGAGTCGGCCGAGGTCAATGCCCAAGCCGCTTTGGCGGCCAGTTACCAAACCGGGTATCGCCTGGCCATGATTTGGGCTGGGGCGGGTGTGTTGTGGGTGGCGGCTTGGGCCCAGGGCGAGCAAGCCACAGGCTATGTGCAGTCGGCCTGGCAGGCGGCTTATTTGGTCATGGCGCTCAGCATGCTGCCGGGCATGTGGGTGGTGCTGGCGTCACCCGAGCCGGTGCCTGCGCCCTTTAAGCCTGCGCGCAATGTGGCCGAGTGGCTCAAAGGGGCTGTGGTCGAACCTTTTGCTGATTTTTGGCTTCGTTACCGCTGGCAGGCCGTGCTTCTGTTGGCGTTGATTGCCGTTTACCGCATCAGCGACGTGGTGATGGGGATCATGGCCAATCCCTTTTATGTGGACATGGGTTTCACCAAAACCGAAGTGGCCGGGGTCACCAAGGTGTATGGCGTCATCATGACTTTGGTGGGGGCATTCGTAGGCGGTGTGATGTCTGCGCGATGGGGTGTCATGCGCGTGCTCATGCTGGGCGCGGTGCTGAGCGCTGCCAGCAACTTGCTCTTTGTCTGGCTCAGCGGTGTGGGGCATGACGTGCAGGCCTTGGTCTGGGTCATCTCGGCTGACAACCTGGCCAGTGGCATCGCCTCGGCAGCCTTTATTGCTTATTTGTCGTCACTCACCAACATCAGCTATTCGGCCACGCAATACGCTCTGCTCAGCTCCATGATGCTTTTGTTGCCCAAGTTCATTGCCGGGTTTTCGGGCGACTTTGTGGATGCCCACGGCTACGCCACGTTCTTCACGGTAACGGCATGGTTGGGCTTGCCGGTGCTGTTGTTGGTGGCGCTGGCCTCAAGGGTGCACGCCAAGGAGGTTTGATGCCTTGTGCGGAAATTCAATGGTGGTGTCCCACCACTTCGCCCGCCTTCAACTTGTAAACCGTGCCGCAATAGGGGCATTTGCCCTGACCAGTTTTGGCCACATCCAAATAGACCTTGGGGTGGCTGTTCCAGAGTTTCATGTCGGCTTTGGGGCTGGGACAAAACACACCGCCTTGGGGGTTCAGGTCGGTGGCCAGCAGTTCAACAGCTTGGGTGCTCATTAGTTTCTCCTTAAACCAAAGTCAGCCAGTGGGCGTACTTGGGGTTGCGGCCGTTGACGATGTCAAAGAAGGCGCTCTGGATTTTTTCGGTGATGGGGCCGCGGCTGCCCACGTAGTCGTCTTTGCCCAAGGCAATGCGGTCGAGTTCGCGAATCGGCGTGACTTCGGCGGCGGTACCGGTGAAGAAGGCTTCGTCAGCGATGTACACCTCGTCGCGGGTGATGCGCTTTTGCACGATCTCCAGACCCAAGTCTTTGGCGATGTGGAACACCGTGTTGCGGGTGATGCCGTTCAAGGCGCCAGCCGACAAGTCTGGGGTGTAGATCACGCCGTTCTTGACCACAAAAATGTTCTCGCCAGCGCCTTCGGACACAAAGCCCGAGGTGTCGAGCAACAGGGCTTCGTCGTAACCCTCGTCGGTCACTTCCATGTTGGCCAAAATGCTGTTGGTGTAGTTGCTCACCGCCTTGGCCTGTGTCATGGTGATGTTGACATGGTGGCGGGTGTAGCTGGAGGTTTTCACGCGGATGCCCCGCTTCATGCCTTCTTCGCCCAGGTACGCACCCCAAGTCCAGGCGGCCACCATCAGGTGGATGGTGTTGCCCTTGGGGCTGACGCCCAGCTTTTTGTCGCCAATCCAAGTCAAGGGGCGGATGTAGCCGCTTTCCAAATTGTTCTCACGCACCACGGCGCACTGGGCCTCGTTGACTTGGGCTTGGGTGAAGGGGATGTTCATGCGCAAGATCTTGGCGCTGTTGAACAGGCGCTCGGTGTGCTCCGCCAAACGGAAGATGGCGGTGCCTTGTTCCGTTTTGTAAGCGCGCACGCCTTCAAATGCGCCGCAACCGTAGTGCAGGGTGTGACTCAGCACATGGATCTTGGCATCGCGCCAATCGACCATCTGGCCGTCCATCCAGATTTTGCCGTCACGGTCTGACATGGAGGGGATGACAACGCTCATGAAAGTTTCCTTTGAATTAGCCGCGATAAACGGGATTACCTGTGATTTTAAGGGTTTGGCTCTTGAGGGCGTACCAGTGTCCACTCGGTCAGTTTGCCGCCGACAAAGGTGCAGGTGACCACCGATTGGCTGGTATCGGTCCAGGTGTAAATTTCGGGCTGCGCGTCTTTTTCTGTCAAAAGCATGCCCAATGAACGGGTCATGGCGATGACATGCATCAAGTTGACACCTTTGCGCAGCTTGGCATTGAGCATGACGGCGCTGGCCACATGGCCAATGGGGCGGTCTGCGGCTTTCTTCAAGATCGTGACCATGCGTGTGAAGTGCAGCAAGATCCACATCACCACGCCGCCGATCGCCAAGGCAATTCCCGCCCATTGAAAAGCCTGCCATGCACCGACAGTGAAACCGACAATGACCACTGGGGCCAGTATTTTGTTGAAATTCATGGGGGCCGATTGTGCCTTGACTGTGCGGTGGGTCAGTCCAGTCCCCGCACGACCTGCATGGCCTCCTCGATGCGCTCAACCGGGTAGATGGTCAAGCCCTCAAACGACTTGTCGTTCTTCTTGGGTGCATTGGCCTTGGGGACCACCGCCACTTTGAAGCCGAGTTTGGCCGCTTCTTTCAACCGATCCTGACCGCGCGGGGCAGGGCGCACCTCACCTGCCAGGCCTACTTCGCCAAAGGCGATGAAGCCTTTGGGCAGCGGTTTGCCGCGCAGGCTGCTGGTGATCGCCAGCATCACCGCCAGGTCGGCCGCCGGTTCGCTGATGCGCACGCCGCCCACTGCATTCACAAACACGTCCTGGTCCATACAGGCCACCCCCGCGTGGCGGTGCAGCACCGCCAACAACATGGCCAGGCGGTCGCGGTCCAAGCCCACGCTCAAACGGCGAGGCGATGGGCCACCGCTGTCCACCAGGGCTTGAATTTCAACCAAAAGAGGTCGTGTTCCTTCGAGCGTGACCATCACGCAGCTGCCTGGCACGGGCTCGGCGTGTTGGCTCAAGAAAATGGCGCTGGGGTTGCTCACCCCTTTCAGGCCTTTTTCGGTCATGGCAAAAACGCCGATTTCGTTCACCGCCCCAAAGCGGTTCTTGATGGCGCGAATCAGGCGGAAGTTTGAGTGGGTATCGCCTTCAAAGTACAGGACCGTGTCCACCATGTGTTCCAACACGCGCGGGCCAGCCAGTGCGCCTTCTTTGGTCACATGGCCCACCAGCACGATGGTGGTGCCGGTTGACTTGGCCGTGCGCGTGAGGTGCGCGGCGCATTCGCGCACCTGCGCCACCGAACCGGGGGCGCTGGTCAGTTGGTCCGAATAGACCGTCTGGATCGAGTCGATGATGGCGATGCCAGGCTGGCGTGATTGCAGGGTGTGCAGGATCTTTTCAAGTTGAATTTCGGGCAGCACCGGCACTTGCGAGTCGGGCAGGCCCAAGCGACGCGATCGCATGGCCACTTGCGCGCCGCTTTCTTCACCCGTCACATACAGCGTGTTCATCCCGCTGCGTTGCAGCGCGTCCACCGCTTGCAACAGCAAGGTGGATTTGCCGATGCCCGGGTCGCCACCGATCAGCACAACGCCGCCTTCAACCATGCCGCCGCCCAGCACCCGGTCGAGCTCGTCGATGCCGGTAGGGTGACGTTCAAAGTCGGCCGCTTCGATTTGGGCCAGCGGCAACACCTCGGAGGTGGGGGCGAGCGAGGCATGCACCGAGCCAAAGCGGTTTTTGCCACCTGCGGGCTCTGTCGAGCCTTCGATCAGAGTGTTCCACGCATTGCAGCTGGGACATTTGCCCATCCAGCGGGCGCTGGTGCCGCCGCATTCGGTGCAGGTGAATATCGATTTGTCTTTGGCCATGGGGGGATTGTGCCTTCGGCCCTGTGACGTTCGTTGCCAAAGGGCCTACAAATTTTCAGCTGGCGGCTCGCCATGCATCGACAAACTCTTGCGTGATCTCTTGGGCGCCGATGCTTTGGATGCTGGATGCGTTTTGACCAGACCATAAGGGTGTGAAATCACTCCGGCCTTGGGCTTCCGCTGCTGCCCTCAAGGGGGCGATACCGGCTGTGGCCAGTGGGAAAGCAGGGGCCTGATCACTCAGGGCACTCAAATCGCGCATGATGCGGTTGACGATGCCACGTGCCGGGCGACCGCTGAACAAATGGGTGAGCGCCGTGTGCTGCGCCGCAGGTGATTGAAGTGCGGCTCTGTGCAAAGCACTGGTCGTGGCCTCGTGGCTGCACAAATAAGCGGTGCCGATTTGAACGCCTGATGCCCCCATGTGCCGGGCGGCCACCACACCCTGACTCGTGGCAATACCACCCGCTGCGATCACAGGGACACGCACCGCATTCACGATTTGGGGCAAGAGCGCGAAGGTGCCGATTTGGGTAGAAAGGTCATCGGTGAGGAACATGCCCCGGTGACCACCGGCTTCTAGCCCTTGGGCAATGACGGCGTCCACGCCCTTCGCTTGCAGCCACAAAGCCTCTTGTACGGTGGTGGCAGACGACCACACCAAACTGCCCCAACTCTTCACCCGAGCCAGCAAATCGGGTGCAGGCAAGCCAAAGTGGAAACTCACCACCGCCGGGCGAAAGGCCTCCAGCACGTCGGCGCTGTCATGGCTGAAGGGCACGCGCCCTGGGCCCGTTGGAATGCTGTTCGCATCCAAGCCCAGTTCGCGGTAATAGGGCGCCAGGGTTTGGTGCCAGCGGGCTTCACGCGCGGGGTCAGGCAAGGGAGGTGTGTGGCAAAAAAAGTTGACGTTGTAGGGCGCACGGGTTCCCGCCTTCAAGGCCAGCAGTTCAGATTGCAGGTCTTGCGGGCTGAGCATGGCCGCGGCCAGAGAACCCAAGCCACCGGCTTCGCAAACGGCCAAGCTCAGGCGGTGGTTTTGAGCGCCCGCCATAGGCGCTTGGACAATCGGGGCGCTCAGGCTAGACAGCAAAGTATGGGTGGGCATGGTGTACAGACTGAAACCATTGATTGAGAGAAAACCATCTTAAAGATTTGTGCGACGGTCTTCCTTTCCTAAGTATGTCGATTCCTAGTGAAAACCCGCATATGGATACGCACCCAATCATTTAACATGTTAAATAAATGAGCGCATCCACCCCATTCGTCCACCGGAACTTGCCGCGTTTGCTGCTGCAGGCGCGTGAAGCCGTCATGGCCCACACCCGCCCGAGCTTGCGTCAGCATGGCCTGTCTGACCAGCAGTGGCGCGTGCTTCGGGTGCTCGGCGAGCATGCCCATGACTTGGCGGGCACAGAAACTGGCCGAGTCGCCCGAGAGGCTTACCTGCTTGGGCCCAGCCTGACCGGCGTCCTCACCCGCATGGAGCGCGATGGCCTGATTGAACGCTCGCGCTGCACGCAAGACGCCCGCCGCACCGTGGTGCGCGCCACAGCTCTAGGGCTAGACAAGGTGCAGGCGTTGTCGCAAACCATTGAGGCGCACTACAGCTGGATGGAGCAGCAGCTGGGCAAGGCCAAGTTGGGGCAGCTGTACGCATTGCTCGACGAGGTGATCGCGCTCGAAACCCCTGACACAGAAACGCCAGAAGAGCTGGCCGAGGAAGAAGAACGATGAACCCGTGGACACCTTCATGGCAACCGACTGGCACGGTGTACGGCACCTTGCTCAACTTTCGCCGCGAGTGGGACCTTTGGTCCCCACGCATGACACAAGACCCGCACAAAGCCGCACCCCAAGCGCCCGTCCTTTACGTCAAGACGGCCAACACCTTCAGCCCGGCTGGGCAAGACCTGGTTTTGCAAGACGGCGTGACTGAAGTCGACATCGCCGCGACACTGGGCCTGGTGATCGGGATCGACGGCCAAGTGACGGGTGCTGCGCTGCTGAACGAGTGGACTGTGCCGCATGCGAGCTATTACCGCCCGCCGGTCAAGTTCCGCTGCCGCGATGGTTTTCTGGCTTTGCCGCAGCAGGTGTCAGTTGGCCAAGTGTCTGACTGGGCCGCGTTGCAGATCGCCGTGCGGCGCAATGGCGACGTGGTGCAAACCGTTGACCTGCGCGAGTTGGTGCGCGGCTTGCCTGCCTTGCTGGCCGATGTGGGCGAATTCATGACGCTGCAGCCCGGGGATGTGCTGATGGTCGGCACCGATTGCTTGGCCGATGGCACACGCCCACGCGCACGGGCTGGAGATCGGGTGGAACTTTCTGCACCGGGCTTTGCTTCTGTTGTCTCCTCAGTGCGAGGTGCCGCATGAAACACGCACGCATCGCCTGGTCCGGCGCCATCCAGCAAGCCGTTGAATCCGACGGCCAATTGCTCATCACACAAGGCCCGCACAAGGGCCTCCGTGTGGAATTTGACGAGGTGGTCTGGTTGCCGCCAGTGGCCCCCGTGCCGCAAGCACGCACCGTGATCGCGCTGGGACTGAACTACGCCGACCATGCCAAAGAACTCGCCTTCAAGGCCCCTGAAGAGCCGCTGGCCTTCATGAAGGGCGAAGCCTCGCTGATCGGGCACAAGGCCCTCACCCTGCGTCCGGCAGACGTGAAATACATGCACTACGAGTGCGAGTTGGCCGTGGTCATCGGCCGCACTGCACGCCGTGTGAAGAAAGTCGATGCCTACGATTACATCGCCGGCTACACCGTGGTCAACGACTACGCCATCCGCGACTACCTGGAAAACTGGTACCGCCCTAACCTGCGCGTGAAAAACCGTGACACCTGCACGCCGATTGGCCCCTGGCTGGTCGATGCAGCGGATGTGCCCAACCCGATGGCGCTGAAATTGCAGACCACCGTGAACGGCAAAGTCACCCAAAGCGGCAGCACCGCCGACATGATTTTCGATGTGCCCACGCTGATTGAGTACTTCAGCAGCTTCATGACACTCAACCCCGGTGACCTGATCCTGACCGGTACGCCCGACGGCATCGTCGACTGCCAACCCGGCGACGTGATCGTCACCGAGATCGAAGGCCTCGGCGCCTTGACCAACACCATCGTTTCATCATGACCTGAATCTGTAGGAGCGACGCCCCCGTCGCGATGATGCATTTGCAAGCTGAGTGCTTCACCGATCGCGACGAGGGCGTCGCTCCCACAAAAAACCGAGGAATACCCGATATGAAAATCGATCACCTGATCAACGGTAAGAGCGTCGCAGGCAGCAACTACTTCGAGACCATCAACCCTGCCTCGCAAGAAGTGTTGGCCGAAGTGGCCTCGGGCGGCGAAGCCGAGGTCAATGCCGCTGTGGCCGCCGCCAAAGCCGCTTTCCCCAAGTGGGCTGCCACGCCCGCCACAGAACGCGCCAAGATCATGCGCAAGTTGGGCGATCTGATCACGAAACATGTGCCTGACATCTCGGAAACCGAGACACGCGACTGCGGCCAAACCATCAGCCAGACCGGCAAGCAGCTGGTGCCGCGTGCGGCCGACAACTTCCACTACTTTGCCGAGATGTGCACCCGTGTGGATGGCCACACCTACCCCACGCCCACACACCTGAACTATACGCTGTTCCACCCGGTGGGCGTGTGCGCCCTCATCAGTCCCTGGAACGTGCCCTTCATGACCGCCACCTGGAAGGTTGCGCCGTGCCTGGCCTTTGGCAACACCGCCGTGCTCAAGATGAGCGAGCTCTCGCCCTTGAGCGCAGCGCGTCTGGGCGAGCTGGCGCTGGAAGCGGGCGTGCCCGCTGGCGTGCTCAACCTGGTGCACGGCTACGGCAAAGAGGCGGGCGAGCCGCTGGTCTCGCACCGCGATGTGCGCGCCATCAGCTTCACCGGCTCCACCGTCACGGGCAACCGCATCGTGCAAAGCGCGGGCCTCAAAAAGTTCAGCATGGAGCTCGGCGGCAAGAGCCCCTTCGTGATTTTTGAAGACGCTGATCTTGACCGAGCGCTGGACGCCGCCATCTTCATGATTTTCAGCAACAACGGCGAGCGCTGCACCGCTGGCAGCCGTATCTTGGTGCAGCAAAGCATATACGCCGACTTCGCCGCCAAATTTGCCGAGCGCGCCAAACGCATCACCGTGGGCGATCCGCTGGATGAAAAAACCATCGTCGGCCCCATGATCTCCAAAGCCCATCTGGCCAAGGTGCGCAGCTACATCGAACTCGGCCCCAAAGAAGGCGCAACCATGCTCTGTGGCGGACTGGACCAACCCGGCTACGCCGCCGACCTGCCCGCGCATGTGAAGAACGGCAACTTCGTCTGGCCCACCGTGTTTGCCGATGTCGACAACCGCATGCGCATCGCGCAAGAAGAAATCTTCGGTCCTGTGGCCTGTCTGATCCCCTTCAAGGACGAGCAGGATGCCATTGAAAAAGCCAACGACATCGAATACGGCCTGTCCAGCTATGTGTGGACCGAGAACCTGGGCAAAGCCCACCGCGTGGCCGCTGCGGTGGAAGCGGGCATGTGCTTTGTCAACAGCCAGAACGTGCGCGACCTGCGCCAACCCTTTGGCGGCACCAAGGCCAGCGGCACGGGCCGCGAAGGCGGCACCTGGAGCTACGAAGTGTTTTGTGAGCCTAAAAACGTGGCGGTGAGCCTCGGCGGTCACCACATCCCACATTGGGGCGTTTGAGTACACCGACCTACCAACCGGAGATGACAATGACTGTGAACCCATTGGCCATTTGGGCACCTGTATTTGCCATGATGGCTTTGGTGCTGGTGGTCGCTTACTTGACGTTTCGCGAGCGTGTTCGGCAATTCAAGGCGCTGCGTGTGCACCCCCAAAAAGTGTCCACACGCAGCGAGTTTGCGGCGGCCCTCAAAGACACCCGCTGCGCCGACAATTTCTCCAACTTGTTTGAAACACCGGTCATGTTTTATCTGGCGTGTACCGGTCTTTATGTCACGCAAACGGTCAGCATCGGCGCTTTGGTGCTGGCCTGCATGTATGTGTTGCTGAGAGTGGGCCACAGTGTGGTGCATTGCGGCCGCAATGTGGTGTTCACGCGCTTCAAACTCTTTGCGGCCAGCATGCTGGTACTGCTGGGGCTTTGGCTGGTGTGGGGCTTGACCTTGTTGCACGTCATCTGATTCAAAGCCCATTCAAAGGACACCCCATGGGACAACTTGCCCTCGCCGCCAAAATCACCCACGTGCCCAGCATGTACCTGAGCGAAATCCCGGGGCCACGTTTTGGCACACGCCAAAGCGCCATCGACGGCCACAAAGAAATCAGCCGCCGCTGCCGTGCCATGGGTGTGGACACGCTGGTGGTGTTCGACACGCACTGGCTGGTCAACGCGAACTACCACATCAACTGTGCGCCGCACTTCAAGGGCAGCTACACCAGCAACGAGCTGCCACACTTCATCAACCACATGGCTTTTGAGTCACCGGGCAACCCCGAGTTGGGCCACCTGCTGGCCAAAGTGGCCAACGCGCACGGCGTGGAAACGCTGGCCCACGACAACACCACGCTCGACCCGGAATACGGCACGCTGGTGCCGCTGCGCTACATGAACGAAGACCAGCACTTCAAGGTGGTCTCGGTGTCGGCGCTGTGCATGGTGCATTACCTGGGCGACAGCGCCCGCCTGGGCTGGGCCATGCGCGAGGCGGTGGAAAAGCATTACGACGGCAAGGTGGCGTTTTTGGCCAGTGGCTCGCTCTCACACCGTTTTGCGCAAAACGGCCTGGCGCCCGAATTCGCGCACAAAATCTGGAGCCCATTTTTGGAGCAACTCGACAAGCAAGTCTTGCAGATGTGGGGCAACCGCGAATGGAAAACCTTTTGCGAGATGCTGCCCGAGTACGCGAGCAAAGGCCACGGCGAAGGCTTCATGCACGACACCGCCATGCTGATGGGCGCTTTGGGTTGGACCGGCTATGACGGCGGCGTGGACATGGTGACGCCTTACTTCGGGGCCAGCGGCACAGGCCAGCTCAACGCGATTTTTGACGTCACACCGCAAGACGGCAGCCAAGTGCCCGCCGCCGTGGCCAGCCGTGCCGAGGGCTACACGGCCATCAGCACCCGCCTTTGAGGAGCGCGACCCATGCCGCATCTTGTGATTCTCTACACCGGTCAGTTGGACGCCGAGGTCAACATGACGACCCTGTGCCGCCAAATGGCCGACGCCATGCTCACCGTAAAAGACGAGTCTGGCAAACAAGTTTTCCCCACAGGCGGCACACGCGTGCTGGCCTACCCGGCGCCGCACTACGCAGTGGCCGATGGCGGCGCGGCAGGCCAGGCTGCAGGCGGCTCAGGTGATTACGCCTTTGTGTACTTGAATGTCCGCATGGGCCGTGGCCGCACAGAAGCCACACAACAAAGCGCCGGGCAAACCTTGCTCGAAGTGGCCAAAGCCTTTTTTGCACCCGTGATGGCACAGCGCCACATCGGTATCACCCTCCAGATCGACGTCGGCCCCGAAGTGTTTGACGCCAAGCACAGCAATCTGCATCCACTTTTCAACAAGGTTTGAGCCATGTCCGTGTTCACCGAAGACCAGATCCAGCAGCTCGCCCACGAGCTCAACCAGTCCGAAAAATCCCGTGTGCAGATCGAGCACTTTTCCAAGCGATTTCCGGGTATGATGATCGAAGATGGCTACCGCATCAACCGCGCCTGGATGCAGATCAAGTTCGCAGAAGGCCGCACCATGATCGGCCACAAGATCGGGCTGACGAGCCGCGCCATGCAGGTCTCGAGCCAGATCGACGAGCCCGATTACGGCACGCTGCTGGATGACATGCGCTACGACTGCACACCCGGTCAAGTGCTCGACATCTCCTTCACCGATTTCATCGCGCCGCGTGTCGAGGTCGAGTTGGCCTTCATCCTCAAGAAAGAACTGCGTGGCCCCAACGTGACCGTGCAGCAGGTGCTGGAGGCCACCGACTACGTGACCCCTGCGATTGAGATCATCGACTCGCGCATCGAGCAGTTCGACCGCCACACCAAAGTCATGCGCAAGGTGTATGACACCATCAGCGACAACGCCGCCAACGCGGGCATCTTGCTCGGGGCCAAACGGGTCGACCCGCTCACCACCGACTTGCCGTGGTGCGGCGCGGTGCTTCGCCAAAACGGCGTGGTCGAAGAGACGGGTCTCGCGGCGGGCGTGCAAGGACACCCGGCCGTGGGCATCGCCTGGTTGGCCAACAAACTCGCGCCTTGGGGTGAACACTTGCAGGCGGGCGAGATTGTGCTCGCGGGCTCTTTCACCAAACCGGCTCTGGCCAAAGTAGGTGATGTATTTGACGTGGACTACGGGCCTTTGGGCAAACTGGAGTTCAGATTTGTTTGAACACACGGCTTCGTTGACCGTCGGTGGAGGCTTGTTGGGGGCGGGTTGGCGGCCCGGGCTCAGAGGCGCTTCGCTTTGCCACATCGGCCGAGCCGCCAACCCGCCCCCAACAAACTGCAAGCCTTCATCCCTTTAAATCGAGGAAACATCCCATGAACACGCCCACAAACCTTTTCAAGCAAGCCTTGCAAAACCAACAGCCCCAGATTGGCCTGTGGATGGGACTGGCCAGCGCTTACACCGCCGAAATCTGCGCCCTGGCCGGGTTTGACTGGCTGGTGATCGATGGCGAACACGCGCCCAACGACTTGCGCAGCATCCAGACGCAGCTGCAAACCTTGGCCGCATACCCGGGCGGCCATCCGGTGTGCCGCGTGCCTGTGGGTGAGACAGCGCTCATCAAGCAATACCTGGACCTAGGGGCGCAAAATATTTTGGTGCCCATGGTCGACACGGCCGAGCAAGCTGCGCAACTCGTACAAGCCATGCGCTACCCGCAAGACGATGGCCTGGGCGGTGTGCGCGGCATGGCGGGTGCACGGGCCTCGCGCTGGGGCCACTACCCCGATTACTTCAAACGGGCCAACCAAGAGGTCTGCCTCTTGGTGCAGGTGGAATCACGCGAAGCACTGAAGAATCTGGACGCCATTGCCGCCACGCCCGGGGTCGATGGCGTGTTCATTGGCCCGGCTGACCTGTCGGCCTCCATGGGCCATGTTGGCAACGCCGCGCACCCCGAAGTTCAAGCGGCCATTGAGGAAGCCATCGCCCGCATCTTGAAAGCAGGCAAGGCCCCCGGCATCCTCACGCCCGACCGCCAACTGGCTGCGCAGTACCTGCAGATGGGTGCTTTGTTCGTGGCGGTGGGACTGGACACTCAAATTTTGATGCGCCACACCACCGATTTGGCCGCGCACTTCAAAAAAGAAATCACTTCAGCCACCCCTGTCAAAGGCGCCACTTACTGAGCCCATTTAATTGGGGTCAGATCCCAATTCATTTTTTCTGCCGACTCAATCAACAGTTGGGACCGACCCCAACTCAAGGAGATCACGATGTTTCCATCCCCTCAACCTGTGGTGCCTTCCCTGCAAGCGCGGGTCCATCCCGACGAATGGCAGGCCCGGCTCGAACTGGCAGCTTGCTACCGCGTGTTTGCCATGCTCGGCTGGACAGAGATGATTTACAACCACATCACGCTGCGCTTGCCCGACAGCGCGACCGGGGGTGAGAAACACTTTTTGATCAACCCTTTTGGCCTGCACTACAGCGAGGTTACGGCCTCCAATCTGGTCAAGATCAACATGCAAGGCGAGGTGCTGGACGGCTCGCCCTACAAGGTCAATCCAGCTGGTTTTGTGGTGCATGCCACTTTGCACGGTGGCCTTGAAGGGGCGCACTGCGTCATGCACACGCACACGACAGCAGGTGTGGCGGTGGCTTGCCTGAAGGACGGCCTGTCGCAAAGCAACTTCTACTCGGCCCAGTTGCATGGCATGGTGGCCTACCATGACTTTGAGGGCATCACCATCCATGCAGAGGAAGGCCCGCGCGTGCTGCAAAGCATTGGCAGCAAGCCTGCTGTGATTTTGCGCAACCATGGTCTGCTTTCATGGGGCTCCAGCTTGTCTCAGACTTTTGCGATTTTGTGGACTTTGCAGCGGGCTTGTGAAATCCAGTTGGCCACTCAGAGCATGGGTGTACCGATCCCGGTGCCGGAAGACATTGCCGCGAAGTGCACGCGCGATGCCTTGCAGTTCAACCCTCATCACGGGGCTGGGCAAGACGTGTTTGAGGCGCTGGTGCGCCAGATGGACAGGCAGGGTACAGGGTGGCGCGCATGAGCGAAACAAAGAAAGATGTGAAATTCAACAAGATCGCCATCGTCGGCGCAGGTGCCATCGGCGGCTGGATGGGCGTGCATTTGGCACGCACCGGGGCGGAACTCAGCGTTTTGGCAAGGGGCGATACCCTGTCCGCGCTGCAGCAGTTCGGCCTGCAACTTCATCAGGGCGGTGAGTTGCACACTTTGCCCGTTAAGGCTTCCAACGATGCCATGGCTTTGGGTGTCCAGGATTTGGTGGTCATCTCCGTCAAGTCCCCTGCGCTGGCTTCTGTCGCACAGCAGGTGGGACCCCTGATCGGGCCCAACACCGTCGTGTTGACGGCCATGAACGGTGTGCCTTGGTGGTTTTTGCAGGGCTTTGGCGGCCCAGTAGCCGGACGTTCATTGGACGCAGTGGACCCCCATGGCACCATCGCGCGCGCACTGCCAGCTCGGCACATCATCGGCTGCGTGGTTCATGCCAGCTGCTCGGTCGATGCGCCTGGCGTCATCCGTCATCACTTTGGTGACGGTTTGATTGTGGGCGAGCCCACGGGCGAGGCTTCACCCCGCGTGCAGGGGCTGCATGCCATGCTGCGCTCAGCCGGCTTCAACGCCACGCTGTCGCCGCAAATTCAAAAGGACATTTGGTACAAGCTCTGGGGCAACATGACGATCAACCCGATCAGTGCCTTCACAGGCGCCACCACGGACCGAATTTTGGACGACCCTTTGGTTCGCCAATTCATTTCGGGGGTCATGCTCGAAGCCAAAGCCATTGGTGCACAGATCGGCATCCCCATCGATCAGCAGCCGGAAGACCGCCATGCCTTGACCCGTAAATTGGGAGCGTTTCGCACCTCCATGCTGCAAGATGTGGAGGCTGGCAAACCCGTCGAGCTCGATGCCCTCGTTTCTGCCGTGCGTGAGTTGGGGCAGCTGACGGACATTCCAACGCCTTTGACCGACGTTTTGCTGGGTCTTAGCCGCTTGCATGCGCAGGGGCGAGGCCTCTATAGCAGCAACGCCTGAATTATCAATTTTCAAACATCTAACAATCCTTAACAACACTTTTCAGGGCTTGCCTCAATAATGGATTGAATTGTTGCGATGCCTATTTTTGGGGTGAAAAATGTTGATATGGATTTCTATGGTGGTTTCTGGTGTCCTGACGGTTGTTTTGGCTTATTTTTATTTCAAAACGATTCGGTCCATTGAGCAAGATGACATCAACGAGGCCATGGCGCTCGCGCAACGGCAAAAAAACAAGCGCCTATCCCACCGCTTGACGGTGGCCTGATCCCCAAGACGTCCAGTCACTTGGATGTCATCTCCGGGGTGAGTGGGTGGTTAAATGGAGCCCATGTCATCGCACACCAATGTCCCGGTCTCTTATTCCCGTTTGACCCTGACCGGTTTTCTCACGCTCTTGCTGATTGCCCTCATGATGGGGGCCAACCATGTGGCCGCCCGAACCGCCTTCAACCATGGTGTGGATGTGGTGACCGCGGTCACCTTTCGCAGCAGCATCACGGCCTTTGTCTTGGCCTTGATCCTTTGGCAGCAAAAAGTGAGCCTCAAGTTGTCAGGGCGGCAGCCTAAAACTTTGCTGCTGATCGGCCTCTTGATCGCTGTGCAAAGTGTCTGTCTCTATTCTTCGGTGGCCCGACTGCCAGTGGCATTGGCCCTTTTGGCGTTCAACACCTACCCACTTCTGACGGCATTTTGGGCGCGTGTGCTGTACGGTCACCGCCCAGAACGTTCGGTTTTGCTGGCGATGCCCCTGCTTTTGCTGGGCCTGGCCTTGGCTTTGGACGTGTTGGGCGCCGCTTCAGGTTTGGGAGCGGCGCAGCACTGGGCTCAAATCGGGGTGGGCATCGCCTTTGCCTTGGCGGCTTCAGCGACATTCGGTTTGGCCATGGTCATCACCCAGCATGAGGCGGCTGACGTGGATGGCCGTTTGCGTACCTTCACGACCATGGCGACGGTGGCGGTGTTGGCCGCCGCCGTTGCTGCCACGCAAAGTGGTTTCCATCTGCCCCATGCCAGCGCGGGTTGGTGGGGTTTGGGGGCGTTGACGTTTTTATACGGGACCGCCTTCACCATCATGTTCACGGTATTGCCCAAGTTGGGCGTGGTGGGCAACTCGGCCATCATGAACGTGGAGCCCGTTTTTGCCTTGGTTTTGGCTTGGGCTGTGCTGGGGCAAACGATTGCCCCCATGCAGTTGGTGGGGGCACTGGTGGTGGTTGCCACCGTCATGTGGCTGGGTTTGCGCAAGCGGTGACGCCTGCAGACAGCCCCGAACAACCGCGTGCACGGTTGTCAGCCTTTTTTCAGTGCGAGGGCTTTGTCGTACAACTCATTTTTTGATTCACCCGTGATTTCGGCCGCCAGCTTGACGGCCGTTTTCAGGGGCAGCTCAGGCAGCAGCACTTGCAATACGCGCAGGCCTTCGCCCTCGGATGCCGCGACAGGTGCATCGTGCAGCACCAGCACAAACTCACCGCGCTGGCGATCGGGTTTTTCGGCCAGCCAGGCGGGCAAGGCTTGGGCCTCGACCGATTCAATTTGCTCAAATTGCTTGGTCAGCTCACGTCCTACAGTGACGCGGCGCTCACCCAACACCGACAGTGCCTGTGCCAAAGCTTCGATGCGGTGTGGCGCTTCCAGCAGCACCACGGCGCGGCTTTCTTGTGCCAAGGACTGCACCGCTTGCTGACGTTCGCCCGATTTGCTGGGCAAAAAACCGGTGAATACAAATCCGTTTTCTCCCGTCATGCCACTGGCGCTCAGGGCCGTGGTCACGCTGCTTGCGCCTGGCAGGGGCAGCACACGAAAACCTGCTAGCCGCACGGCCGCCACCAGTCGGGCTCCAGGATCGCTGATGGCTGGCGTACCCGCATCGCTCACATAGGCCACCCGCTCGCCTTGCGCCAGTCGGGCGATCACGGTTTGGGCTGCCTCGGCTTCGTTGTGTTGATGAACCGCTAACAGTTGCGAACCGGGGCGGTCGAGGCCGTAGGCCCTGAGCAATTGTTGGGTGTGCCGCGTGTCTTCGCAGGCGACGGCATCGACTTGGCCCAAGACATGCAAAGCCCGCAGGCTGATGTCGGCGAGGTTGCCAATCGGGGTGGCCACGACATACAGTGTGCTGGTCGGGTTGTTTTGCGATCCGGCAGCATCGCGCGCCGCCTCCAAGGCTTTGGCGAACGAGGCAGACAAGGGAGACGGAGTCAATGCAATTCCTCAAAAAGAACACGGTGGCCGAAACCACCAAAGCCCGGGGGGATGCGGGCGAAGACGAGGCGCTGGCCTATTTGCAAGCGCGCGGTTTGCGCTTGCTACAACGCAATTATCGGACGCCCGGCCGAGGGGGTGGTGAAATCGACCTGATCATGCAAGCTGCAGACGGCACCGTGGTGTTTGTCGAGGTGCGCAGGCGCAGTCGGACCGACCACGGAGGTGCCGCGGCCAGCATCGGGTTTGTGAAGCAGCGCCGCATCATTTTTGCAGCGCACCATTACCTGCTGCGCTGGCGCCGTCTGCCGCCTGCCCGCTTCGATGTCGTGACCATTGAGGCGACCGGCCCTCAATGGCTGCAGGCAGCATTTGATGCGGCCTGAAATACCGGGGAAAAAACTGTATTTCAGGGCGGCAGCGGAGTGAGCGGGGTTATCATCCCCTGCGCATGCTAGACCTTCGTATCCAACAACACTTCATTGACAGTGCCGATTTGCACTACCAGGTGGCCGAAACTTTGGCCAAGCCTGTGGATTCGGCTGTTCAGGCGGTGATGGCCTGCGTCACCGGGGGGGGCAAAGTCTTGGTCGGTGGCATGGGCCCATCAGCTGCCTTGGCGCACTATTTGGCGAACTTGCTGGTGGGTGGTTTTGAGCGTGAGCGCCCGGGCTTGGCGGCCTTGGCCTTGTCTGCGGATGCGGTGACGGCCACGCGCTGGACCGATGGCCAAGGTTTGGCCCGGCAGGTGCAAGCACTGGGGCAAACGGGCGATGTGTTGGTCCTCATCAGTTCAGACGGTGCTGAGCCCGCTTTGATCGAGGCCGTGCAAGCAGCCCATGACCGCGAAATGAGTGTCTTGGCCTTGACCGGTCACCATGGTGGCGGGTTGGCCCGCCAGTTGCGTGAAACCGATGTGCATGTGTGTGTGCCGCATGAGCGAGCCGCACGAATTCGTGAAGTGCAGTATTTGGTACTGCATTGTCTTTGTGATGGAATTGACACCCAACTGTTGGGTGAACAGGAGCCTCTTTAAATGAAACGCAATTTTCAATCTTTGGTTTTGAGCGGTGTGGTTTTGGCAGCGGCATTGTCCAGCTTGTCTGCTTGCGCGCCTTTGTTGGTGGGCGGTGCTGTCATGACCGGTATCGTGGCCACCGATCGGCGTACGGCCGGGACCCAATTGGAAGACGAGGCCATCGAGCTCAAGGTCGCCAGTGCCGTTCGTCAAGACCTGGGTGAGCGCATTCACTTGAATGTGACCAGTTTTAACCGCAAGGTGTTGCTCAGTGGCGAAGCGCGCACGCAAGCTGACAAGGAACGCGCCGAGAAATTGGCGCAAAGCCAAGAAAACGTCTTGTCTGTGGTGAACGATTTGGCTGTGGCGATGCCCAGCAGCGTGACCCAGCGATCCAAAGACCTCGTGATCACGGGCCAGTCCAAGGCAGCTTTCATCGATGCCAAAGACCTGCAGGTCAATTCCATCAAGGTGGTGACCGAGCGCGGCATTGTCTATTTGATGGGCCGTGTGACGGCCCGTGAAGCCAAGCGGGCCAGCGACATCGTGCGTGGCATTGGCGGGGTGACCAAAGTGGTTCGGGTGTTCGACGAGATTTCCGAGGAAGAGCTCAAGCGATTGAGCCAGCCGACCCCCAAGAAGTGATGCGCTCACGCAGATAACAAAAAAGCGACCTACGGGTCGCTTTTTTGTGGGCCAATCGCGCCGGGGTGATGTCAGCGCAAACGGCGAATCAGGCTCGAAGTGTCCCAGCGGCCGCCGCCCATTTTTTGCACATCGGCGTAGAACTGGTCCACCAAGGCGGTCACAGGCAGGCGTGCGCCGTTGAGTTTGGCTTCGTCCAGCACCAGGCCAAGGTCTTTGCGCATCCAGTCCACCGCAAAACCAAATTCGAACTTGTCGTCCGCCATGGTCTTGCCGCGGTTGTCCAGTTGCCAGCTTTGGGCCGCGCCCTTGCCGATCACGTCCAGCACCTGGTGCATGTCCAGACCCGCTTGCTGGCCAAAGGCCACGGCCTCCGACAAACCTTGCACCAGCCCGGCGATGCAGATCTGATTCACCATCTTGGCCAACTGTCCCGCGCCAGATGCACCCAACAAGGTGAAGGCCCGAGAAAACGCCATGGCGGCGGGCTTCACATCGTCAAACGCTGCGGCGTCGCCACCGCACATCACGGTGAGCATGCCGTTTTGTGCGCCGGCTTGACCGCCTGAGACAGGTGCGTCCACAAAGTGCAGGCCCAATTTTTGGGCTTCGGCATACAACTCGCGGGCCACTTCGGCAGAAGCCGTGGTGTGGTCCACAAAAATCGCGCCGGGCTTCATGCCGGCAAAAGCGCCGTCCTTGCCCAATACCACGCTGCGCAAGTCGGCGTCATTTCCCACGCAGGCGAACACGATGTCGGCACCGGCAGCAGCTTCGCGCGGGGTGGGCGCGGTGGCGTTGCCCGGACATTCGGCGGCCCAAGCGGCAGACTTGGCGGCGCTGCGGTTGTACACGGTGACGTGGTGTCCGGCGCGGGCCAGGTGGCCGGCCATGGGGTAGCCCATCACACCCAGACCTAAAAAGGCCACTTGGCGGGCGGGGGCAGATTCGTAGGTTTTGGCTGCAATTTGGCTCATGTGGGTCTCGCTGGATGTCGTTGAAAGGGGGTAATTTAGCAGTCTGGCATTGCACAGGTTCGGGTTGGGTGCATTTGGATGCCGAGTTGGCGACCGTTGGGCACGGCTGAGCAGAGCCCGCCTGCGGTTTGGTACGCTCAGGCCATGAACACCACCATTGCTGAAAACCTGTCGAGTGTCCAGGCGCAAATTGAAGTCGCCTGCCAAGCCGCTGGCCGACCGTCCCACAGTGTGTCTTTGTTGGCTGTGTCCAAAACTTGGGGGCCGGAGGCGGTGCGCGCCGCCCATGACGCTGGGCAGACCGCTTTTGGCGAAAACTACATCCAAGAGGCGGTGGACAAGATAGGAGCCTTGAAAGACCTGGCCCTGGAATGGCACTGTATTGGCCCCATCCAGAGCAACAAGACGCGCTTGGTGGCCGAGCACTTTGACTGGGTGCACAGCGTGGATCGCCTCAAAATCGCCCAACGACTGTCGGAGCAGCGTCCAGACCACCTAGCGCCATTGCAGGTGTGCATTCAGGTGAATGTGGACGGCGGCGAGACCAAATCCGGCGTGAGTCCTCAAGAGTTGCCCGCATTGGCGCAGGCCGTGGCCACTTTGCCACGTTTGCAGTTGCGCGGACTCATGACCATTCCCGAACTGGCCGAGACCGACGCCCAGATGCGGGCCGTGCACGCCCAGGCCAAAACTTTGCTGGAGGCTTTGCGCCAGCAAGGCCTGTCTCTCGACACCTTGTCCATGGGCATGAGCGCCGATATGGACGCCGCCATTGCCGAAGGCAGCACCATGGTGCGGGTGGGCACGGCGATTTTCGGCAAGCGCTGAGTGCGGCAAATTTGCCACTTCAGCCGTGTTCCCCGGCTTGAAGCTGGAACACACAGCGCCGCTCGCCTACAGCGATACCCGCCACATTCAGCAGCGTGGCGGCTCGCCAAGGGGCCAATTGCTGGCGCTGCGCATCGTCGAGCCAGCCCAGTTGGTCCAAGGCCTCGACCGTGGCCGCAAACAGCGCCGCTTTGTTGCCGTCCATGATCTTGACCGCCAGGGCTTGGCCCCGCGCACGGCTGGCCACGACCTGCACGCCGTCGGCCCCCACTTTGGTGACCCAGTCGCCGCGACCTGCGCGCATGAAATCGGCGTCGTTTCTGCCAGTGCCCGACACCAGATCGGGGTAGGTGCTCATGGCTTGGCCCAGCTGCTGCAGGCTCTCGCCGTACAAACCGTCGGTTTCTGGGCAGGCCAAACGGGCGTAGCTTCGCGCCAGACGCGACAAGGGCATGGCGTAGTTGGGCGCTGAACAACCGTCAATGCCCAGTGCCAAATCCTGCTCGCTCAGGCCCGCCAGATGCGCCACGGCCTGCCGGATGTGTTGTTGCAGCGGGTGGTCCACCTCGGTGTAGCTGTCGGTGGGCAAACCGTGCTGCACGCAATACGCCAAAAAGCCGCTGTGCTTGCCGCTGCAGTTGTGGTGCCGCTCGTCGTAGGCAAAGCCTTCAGGCATGGGTTGGTCAAAAAACGTGAAGCGGTAGGGCACATGGCAGCCGCAGCGCATTTGCCTGGTGCTGGTGCCACTTTTGCGCAAGATGGACGCAACCTGCGCGACATGCATCTCTTCGCCGTTGTGGCTGGCGCACATCATGGCCAGCTCGGAGGGCGTGAAACCGAAGTGCGCCACGCCGCCAGACTGCACCAGTGGCAGTGCCTGCATGGCCTTGAGGGTGGAGCGGGTGAAGCACAACCAGTGCGGATTGCCCACTTGAGCCAGCACACGACCTTCGGTGTCGGTCACGGCCACTGCACCCAAGTGCACGCATTCCTGCACACCGTTGCGGGTCAACTCGATCAGGGGTTCGAAGTTCATGGTCGTGTCTCGATGCGGGTAAAAAAATTCAGTTTAAATTGTCTCGGACTTGACCCCCTGTCGCCGGGGCAGCGCCGCACAATGAAGCCATGCAAAAAATTCATTCCCCTCTTCAAGCTCAGCTGGTGCAGTGGCTGGCACAAGCCGGTGATGTGGTGGCCGCCGGGGATGTGCTGGTGATTTTGGAAGCCATGAAAATGGAGCACGAAATCCTCGCCCCCCATGCCGGGCAATTGGCCGAGTTGTACTTTCAGGCGGGGGAGACCGTGGGTGAAGGTGAGGTGCTGTTGACACTGGCGCCGATGTCTGAGGCTGTAGCCCGTTCGGTGTCTGCTCTGACTCAGACCGCTGAGCTGTCCGATGAGCATGTGGCACCCGCCGAGCGGGCCGACCTGAAAAAACTGCAAGAGCGCCTGGCCTTCACACAAGATGCACAGCGCCCCGAAGCCGTGGTCAAGCGCCATGCACAGGGCATGCGCACGGCCCGGGAAAATATCGCTGACCTGTGCGACGAAGGCTCGTTTGTGGAGTACGGCGCACTGGCTGTGGCCGCGCAAAGCCGACGCCGCAGCGCCGACGACCTCATGCGCAACACGCCAGCGGACGGTATGGTCACTGGCATCGGCTGCGTCAACGGCCAGCGTGTGGTGGTCATGGCCTACGACTTCACCGTGCTGGCGGGCACGCAAGGCATGCGCAACCACCAAAAGACCGACCGCTTGTTGGGCGTGGCCTTGCAGAACAAGTTGCCCGTGGTGCTGTTCGCCGAAGGCGGCGGGGGCAGGCCGGGCGACGTGGACGTCGCCATCGTGGCGGGCCTGAACTTGGCCACTTTTGCATCGTTTGCCAGGCTCAACGGCCGGGTGCCGGTGGTGGGGGTGGTGGCTGGGCGCTGTTTTGCGGGCAATGCCGCTCTGCTGGGCTGCTGCGACGTGATCATCGCGACCCGCGACAGCAACATCGGCATGGGTGGCCCCGCGATGGTCGAAGGCGGTGGCTTGGGCGTCTTCAAGCCCGAGCAAATCGGCCCGAGCGATGTGCAGCATGGCAACGGTGTGATCGATGTGCTGGTGGAGACGGAAGCGCAGGCCGTGTCAGCGGCGCGGCATTACTTGTCGGTTTTTCAGGGAGCGGTGACCGAATGGCAAGCCCCACCCGCCGAGGCCCTGCGCCATGTGGTGCCCGAAAACCGCTTGCGCGTGTACGACACCCGTGCCGCCATGCAGGGCATGGCCGACGTAGGCAGCTTGCTGCATTTGCGCACCGGATTCGGCGCAGGCATCCACACGGCCCTTGCGCGTATCGCAGGCCGCCCGGTGGGCATGTTGGCCAACAACCCGCTGCACTTGGGCGGCGCGATCGACGCCGATGCGGCAGACAAAGTGGCCCGCTTCATGCAGCTGTGCAATGCGCACGGCCTGCCCATCGTCAGCTTGGTGGACACGCCCGGCTTCATGGTCGGGCCGGACACCGAGGCCACGGCGCAGGTGCGCCATGTCTCGCGCCTGTTTGTGGCGGCGGCGCACCTGCGGGTACCACTGCTCAGTGTGGTGCTGCGCAAAGGCTACGGTCTGGGCGCGATGGCCATGACGGGCGGCGGCTTTCACGAAACCCTGAGCACCGTGTCCTGGCCCACGGGCGAGT
This sequence comes from Limnohabitans sp., assembly GCF_034680285.1. Lineage (GTDB taxonomy): Bacteria > Pseudomonadota > Gammaproteobacteria > Burkholderiales > Burkholderiaceae_C > Limnohabitans_A. The sequence goes on along the minus strand of NZ_JAXITC010000017.1, from coordinate 55,595 downwards.
TTGGCGGCATGGGCCTGGAAGGTGCGGTGCGCCTGGGTTACCGCAAAGAGTTGGAAGCTTTGCCCGAGGGGGCTGAGCGCGAAGCCCTGTTCGACCAGTTGCTGGCTCAGCAATACGACAACGGCAGCGCCATCAACATGGCCGCGACGCTGGAGATCGACGCGGTGATCGACCCGGCCACCACACGCGACTGGCTGGTGGCAGGCTTGGAAGCGGGGCAGATCCGACCCTTTGACGGCACGCTGGCGATCGACACCTGGTGAGCGCGGAAGCTGTCCTTGTTTCCTTTGTAGGAGCGACGCCCGCGTCGCGATGAACCGCTGCCGGTCAGCCCTTGGGCACCCGCGCGGGCAGCACCGTGCCCACGCATTCGCCAAAGCCGATTCGCGCAGCGCCTGCTTTTTCGCACCAGCCGCGCAGCACCACGCTGTCGCCGTCTTCCAGCCAGGTGCGCTGCTCGCCGCTTGGCAGGACTATCGGGTTTTTGCCGCCAGTGGTCAGCTCGATCAAAGCGCCCGCTTGGTCCAGCGTGGGGCCAGAGAGCGTGCCGCTGCCCAGCAGGTCGCCCGGCTGCAGGTTGCAGCCGTTCACCGTGTGGTGTGTGACCATTTGCGCCACGGTCCAGTAGGCGTGGCGGTAGCTGGTGCGGCAGATGCTGGCCTCAAGCTGCCCGGCCTCGCGCATCTGGGTTGTTTGCAGGCCCACTTGCAGTTGGATGTCGAACGCGCCGCCGCTGCGGTTGGTGGGCGAGTCCAGATAGGCCATGGGTTGTGGGTCAGCTTCTGCACGGGTGAAGGGCATGCGGTAAGGGGCCAGCGCTTCGAGCGTCACCACCCAAGGCGAGACCGTGGTCGCAAAGTTTTTAGCCAGGAAAGGCCCGAGCGGCTGGTATTCCCAGCCCTGAATGTCGCGCGCCGACCAGTCGTTGAGCAGGCAGATGCCGAACACATGGTCTTCGGCTTCGGTGATGTCCACCGCGTCTCCCAGCGCATTGCCGCTGCCGACAAAGATGCCCAGCTCCAGCTCAATGTCAAGCCGCTTGCAGGGGCCGAACGCCGGTTCGGTTGCGCCGGGCGGCATGGTCTGCCCCACCGGGCGGCGGAACTGCTGACCCGACACGCCAATGCTGGACGCGCGGCCGTGGTAGCCGATGGGCACCCATTTGTAGTTGGGCAGCAGCGGGTTGTCGGGGCGGAACTGCTTACCGATGTTGGTCGCGTGGTGGACCGAGGTGTAGAAGTCGGTGTAGTCGCCAATCCGAGCGGGTACGTCGTATTCTGTCTCGGCTTGCGGCACCAGGCAGGCTTGCAGCGCGGCTTGGTCAGCCGAGCCTTCACGCAGGGCGCGTGACAGGGCCAAACGCAAGGCGCTCAAGGCCGATGTGCCCAGCGCCATCAGCGCGTTGAGTTTGTCTTGTGCGCCCGCTTGTGCGGCAGCAGCGGCGATGCCGTTCAGCATGCCTGATTGGGCGACCGCAGCCAGGTCCACGATCTGGTCGCCAATTGCCACACCGCCACGGAAGGACTCAGCTGAGCTTTGGCGGCGGAACACCGCAAACGGCAGGTTCTGGATCGGGAAGTCGGTGCCTGTGGCGTTGGCCGAGGCGACCCAACTGGTCAGGGCAGGGTTGTGGGTTTCGTTGAGCATCGTCATTGCACCCTGTTTCAGGCTGCCATGCTGCCGTCGTGCATCCACGCGGCGTGCTTGGGGGCGCGCTTGGTTTGGCTCCACTCTTCGAGCATGTCCCATTTCACTTCGTCGAGTTTCTTCATCATCTCGGGCGTACCGCAGTCGGCCGCCAATTCGAGGCGGTGACCACTGGGGTCAAAGAAGTAAATGCTCTTGAAAATGGTGTGGTCGACGGGGCCAAGCACCTCGACACCGCCCGCCACCAGCTTGTCTTTGGCCGCCAGCAACGTTGCCATGGAATCGACTTTCAAAGCCAGGTGCTGGACCCAGGCGGGGGTGTTCTCGTCGCGGCCCATTTCGGGCTGGCTGGGCAGCTCAAAGAAGGCCAGGATGTTGCCGTGGCCCGCATCGAGAAAGATGTGCATGTACGGGTCCGGTGCTTTGGTCGAGGGCACCTCGTTTTCGGCAATCGCCAACACGAATTTCATATCGAGGTGCTTTTGGTACCACTCGACGGTTTCTTTGGCATCTTTGCAGCGGTAGGCGACGTGGTGAACAGATTGAACGAGCATGGGGGTCTCCTGGTGTGAATGGGGGGTGAATCAGAGGTCTTGCAGGGCTGAGTTGATGTGTTGCTGGAACAGAACTTCATCGGCCAACGCATTGGCGTTGAGCAAAGCCAGCTTGACGAGGAACAGCTGCGCCTTGTCCGTGCCCGCTTGGTCCAAGGCTGTGGCCAGTGCGTCGTACACGGCTTCGAGGCCGCCAATCGTGAGTGTGGGTTCTGACATGGTGTGTCCTTATTGTGGCAAGGCGTTGGTCAGTGCGGCTTGCAAGCGGGTGGCGTCCAGTGTGAGCCAACGGGCGCAGATATGCTGGTCCGGGCGGAGCAAATAAGCGCCGCCGTTTGCCGGCACGCCATAACGCTGGCGCAGGTGACCGTCGGCATCGGGCAGGTGTTGGTCGGCCCCGGCCACAGCTTGGGCCGCGCCGACCGCGATCACGTTCAGGGGCACGCCTTGGGCGCGAGCGGTCTGGATGACGTGTTGCAGCGCCTCGGGCAGGGCGGTGTCGGTGAAATACAGCAGGTCGAATCCGCCACCCAAGTGGTCGAGCAGGAAGTCATTCGCAGCCAAACGCACGTTTTGCGGCGGCGCGCCGTGGGCGGGGCCGCTCTTGAACAGGCTGTTGTCGTCCCCCGTGCTGTTGAGCAGTGAGTGAGTGTATTCGTGTGGCCGCGAGGTTCGCCAGTAGTACAGCGGGCGCACAAATTCTTGGGTGAGCGAGAGCGACAGCACCGCGTCGCGCAACAATCGAAAGCCGGGGCTGGGCGGTGCCATGAAGCGGGTGCTTTTGCCTGCTTCGGTGATGATCTCGCGTGCTGCGCCGACGCGCTCGGTGCTGTGGTTGGCCAGCAGCGCTGGGCCTGCCAGACCTTTGACCACAAAAGCCAGATGCCAGCCCAGCGACTGCGCATCTTGAAAGGCGGTGTTGGCCCCGCGCACGCCAAAAATCGGCAACAGATGGGCCGCGTCCCCCGTGAAGATCACGCTGCCGTGCACAAAGTCAGGCAGGGTGAGCGTGCGGGCTGAGTAAACCGAAGACCAGTCCATCTCCCACTTCAATCCTGTGTGGCCGATCATGGCCAGCTGCGCGTCGATGCGGGCCTTGAGCGATTCGGGGCGCAGCGCTTCTTCGGGCGTTTCGCCCGGGGGCAGTTGGTAGTCCACGCGCCACATGCCGTTCGGTTCGCGGTGCATCAAGATGGTGTTGCCGGGGTTCCACTCGGGGTCAAAAAAGGCCAATCGCTCGGTGGGGAACGGCAGATCAATTCGGATGTCGGCGATCACGAAAAAGCCTTCGTAGGACGCACCTTCCATTTGCAGGTTCATGGCGCTGCGGATGCCTGAACGCCCCCCGTCGGCGGCGACCACCCAGTCGCTCTCTATCGTGTAAGGGCCTTCAGGTGTGTCCACTTCCAGCAGGGCATAGCCGTCTTTCTGGTCAATTTTTTCTAGCTTGTTGCCCCAGCGGAAGTCGATCAGCGGATTCGCTTTGCAAGCGTCGTGCAGGTACTCCTCCATGAACTGCTGCTGCACGTTGATGATCGGGAAAAACCGGTCATCGGCATCGTGCGGCGCTTCCATGCGGAACACGCGCTGTCCCCGGTAATAAGAGTTGCCAAAGCGCCAAGGCAAACCGCCTGCAGTCATGCGGTCGGCCACGCCCACTTGTTGCAGGATTTCCATGGAGCGACGGGTGAAGCAAATCGCCCGGCTGCCTTGTGAGAACTGCAATTCGGCGCTCAGCACCACGCTGGGCACACCGTGGCGCGCCAGCTCCAGCGCAGTGACCATGCCGGCAGGGCCCGAGCCGACGATCACGACTTTTTTCCGATCTTGCGCAGGGTGTGCCGAAGCCAGCCAAGGCTTGAACACTTCATAGGTGTAATAAATCGAAGGCCGGGCTTCGGTGCTGGGGGTGTGCATAGGGCTTGAGTGGGGGATTAACGGGGACGGGCGTGGGCAATCAGGCGGTCGAACATCGTGCTCAAAGTGGTCTGTTCGTGTGGCGTGAGACAGCCAAAAATCTGATCGTTGCGCTGAGCGACCATGGCCATGGCACGCTCAAAAACTTGGCGACCCACGGCGGTGAGGGTCAGCACCACGCCCCGCCCATCGCCAGGGTGATCGGCTTTGATCACCAGGCCTTGATCCACCAAAGCCTGCGCTGCCCGGCTGGCCTGGCCTTTGTTGAGGTTGGCTTTTTCGGCCAGTTCTTTCACCGACAAAGGCTCAAACGTGCCAATCGTGGTCAGGCATCGGCCATCGCTCATCGACAGGCCTGTGTGCTCGGGATAGGCCGATTGGCTGTCAGCATCGGTCAGCTTGTGCAGTTGGTGCAGGCGATAGGTGAGCGTGCGGTCGAGTGGCGTGGGCATTCGGCTCTTCAGTCTGAAGGGTGTGAAAGAAGGTTTTATCTTAAGTTAATTTGGTTGCGCGCGCAACCAAATGGACATAAAAAAGCCTGAGGCATGATCAGGCTTTTTGGTGGGGTGTGGTCTCAGAATCGTGGCAAATCCGGGTGCTTGATGGCGCCCGCCCGCACCAGCATCTTGCCGTATTCGGCGCAGCGGTTCAGCGTCGGAATCACTTTGCCGGGATTGAGCAGGCCCTGCGGGTCAAAGGCGCGTTTGACCGCAAACATTTGCTTGTTTTCTTCGGCGCTGAACTGCACGCACATGCTGTTCACTTTTTCGATGCCCACACCGTGTTCGCCGGTCACAGTGCCGCCCATGGCCACGCTGGTTTCCAGAATCTCGGCGCCAAACAGCTCACAGCGGCGCAGTTGGTCGGCGTCGTTCGCATCGAACAAGATCAACGGGTGCAGATTGCCGTCGCCTGCGTGGAATACGTTCAAGCAACGCAGCGCGTATTTGGTTTCCATCTCAGAGATGGCTTGCAGGATATCGGCCAAGCGCTTGCGCGGGATGGTGGAGTCCATGCACATGTAGTCGGGGCTGATGCGGCCTGAGGCGGGGAAGGCATTTTTGCGGCCGCTCCAGAATTTCATGCGCTGGGCTTCGTCGCGGCTGACCGTGATGGCGGTCGCACCGCATCCGCGCAGCACCTCGCTCATGCGACCGATTTCTTCTTCCACTTCTTCGGGCGTGCCGTCGCTCTCGCACAAAAGAATAGCAGCTGCGCTCAAGTCATAGCCCGCGTGGACAAAGTCTTCCACCGCGATCGTCATGGGGCCGTCCATCATCTCCAGCCCGGCTGGGATGATGCCGGCCGCAATGACGGCAGCCACCGCGTCGCCCGCTTTGCGCACGTCGTCAAAGCTGGCCATGATGCAGCGGGCCAGCTGCGGCTTGGGCACCAGCTTGACGGTCACTTCGGTGGTCACGGCCAGCATGCCTTCGCTGCCCACCAGCACGGCCAGCAGGTCGTAGCCGGACGTGTCCAATGCATCGCTGCCAAACTCAATGGGCTCGCCTTCGATGGTGAAGCCTTTGACCTTAAGCACGTTGTGCACCGTCAGGCCGTATTTGAGGCAGTGCACGCCGCCCGAGTTTTCGGCCACGTTGCCGCCAATCGTGCAGGCGATCTGGCTGGACGGGTCGGGCGCGTAATACAAGCCATAGGGCGCAGCCGCTTCGCTGATGGCCAGGTTGCGCACACCGCACTGCACCACGGCCGTGCGGCTCACCGGGTCCACGTTTTTGATCTGGTTGAAGCGCGCCATCGACAGCGTAACGCCCATGCGGTGTGGCATCGCACCTCCCGACAAGCCAGTGCCTGCGCCGCGTGCCACCACGGGCACTTGCAGCGCGTGACAAGTCTTGAGCACGGCCTGCACTTGCGCTTCGGTCTCCGGCAAGGCCACGACCAGCGGGCGCTCTCGGTAAGCGGTCAGGCCGTCGCACTCGTAGGGCGTGGTGTCTTCGGGGGTGTAAAGAATGGCATCAGCCGGCAGCGCCAGGCCCAAGGCCTGCACCACAGCGCGTTGGCGCTCGGCACGTTCAGTCGCGGTCAGTTGCTGTGTTTCGGCAGGGGTGTTGGCGCTCATGGCATGGGAGACCTGTGGTGAAGGTTCAACTGTACGCCCAAGCCTGACCGAAGTGGATGAATAAACTTTGATGGATTTGTGAATTTGACCGCTCAGGCCAGCGCTTTTTTCAGCCAGTCGGCGAAGGTGGCGCACTCCCAGCGTTCCATGGTGCCGGTGCGCCAGCACAGGTAATGGGCGTGCGGGCTGGGCACGCTGCGCTCAAACAAACGCACCAATTGGCCACTTTCCAGCCAAGGGGCCCCCAGCTTGGTGCGGATCAAGCCCACCCCCAAGCCTTGAGCGGCGGCGTCGCACATCAGGCCTATGTCATTGAACGACGAGCCATCGGTGGGCTCGGGCCAGTCCAGGTCGTGCGCGGCAAACCAAGTGCGCCAAGGCTCCAGTGGGCTGCGCAAGAGGGCCACGCCCTGCAGGTCTTCTGCGTTGGCAAAGGGTCCGTTCTCTCGGAGCCAGGCGGGCGATGCCAAGGGCGTCACTTCATCTTTGGCCAGACACACATGCTCCACGTCCGAGTAACGACCCGTGCCAAAGCGCACCGTCAGGTCGGCATCTTCGGCCACCACGTCCAGCAGGGGAATGCTCACTTGCAGTGTGATGTCGATTTCGGGGTAGGCGTCCAAAAAGTGCTTGAGCCTCGGCATCAAGACCGAGCGCGCAAAAGTCGGGGTCACTGCCAAGCGCAGTTTGCGACGTCCGGGCGTGTTGCTGGCACTGGGGAAACGTTGCAGCGACACCAAGCCTTCGCGCACATGCGCAAGGTATTCGATGCCTTCGGTGGTGAGCGAAAAATCGGCCCGGCCAAACAGTTTCGTGCCAATGATTTGCTCCAACTGCTTGACCCGGTGGCTCACAGCGCTGGGCGTCACGCACAACTCTTCAGCGGCCTGGGTCACGCTGCGCAAACGCGCCAAGGCCTCAAAGGTCAAGAGGCACTGGATGGGCGGGATGCGGGACGCGACGGACATTACTTGAAGATCACCGTCTTGTGGCCGTTGATCAGGACGCGGTGCTCGCTGTGCCATTTCACGGCGCGTGCCAGCACTTGGCTCTCGGTGTCGCGGCCTTGGGCCGTCAGATCTTCTACGGTTTTGCTGTGGTCCACGCGGGCCACGTCTTGTTCGATGATGGGGCCTTCGTCCAGGTCGGCCGTCACATAGTGGGCGGTGGCCCCAATCAGTTTCACACCTCGGTCGTGTGCCTGGTAATAAGGCTTGGCGCCCTTGAAGCTGGGCAAAAAGCTGTGGTGGATGTTGATGGCGCGCCCGGCCAACTTGCGGCACAGGTCGTCGCTCAAAATTTGCATGTAACGGGCCAAAACGACCAGCTCGGCGCCCTCGGCCTGGATGATTTCGTACTGTTTGGCCTCCGCTTGCGCCTTGTTGTCTTTGGTCACCGGGATGTGGTGAAACGGCACGTTGTAGCTGGCGGCCAGTTGGTAGAACTCGCGGTGGTTGCTCACGATGGCGCGAATGTCCAAAGGCAGCAGGCCGCTCTTCCATCGGAACAGCAGGTCATTCAGGCAGTGGCCTTCCTTGCTGACCATGAGCACGGTGCGCATGGGCTGGGCGGTGGCGTGCAGGTCCCACTTCATGCTGAAGGTTTGGGCAAAAGCGGTCCACTGGGCATTCAGGCTTTCACCGTCCAATTGATCACACGCAAACTGCACCCGCATGAAAAACAGGCCGGTGTCATGGTCGTTGTACTGGGCCGCTTCTTCGATGTTGCCCCCGCGCTCCAGCAAAAAACCCGACACGGCATGCACGATGCCAGTGCGGTCAGGGCAAGAGAGGGTCAGGATGTAGGTCGTGGTCATGGGTTCAAGCAAGGGGGAAGGGCATCGACTGGGCAATGGCGGGGCGCTCCCCGTTGGCAGTCGTTGAAGTGGGTTCTATTGTAAAGACCTTGGTTTTTCTGTCGTTCGACCTGTCGCCCTGGGGCAGCAGGCTGCCGAATTGCCCATTAAACTGAGTCAATTCAGAGATTTTGAGGAGTATTGCTGTGGCCCATACCGAGTTCAACATGGACAACCAGTGGTTGCCGTTCACGCCTAACCGCACCTTCAAACAAGACCCGCGCGTGTTCGTGGGTGCCGAGGGCATGCACTTCACCACCCACGACGGCAAAAAAGTCATCGACGGCATCTCGAGCCTCTGGTGTGTGGGCGCAGGCCACAACCGCAAGCCGATCAATGAAGCCATCAAGAACCAGCTGGACACGCTGGACTACGCCACGGCGTTTCAGGCCAGCAACGACAAGGCCTTCAAAGCTGCCCAAATGATTGCCGACATGGCGCCGGGTGACTTGAACAAAGTGCTCTTTTGCAACTCGGGCTCGGAAGCGGCTGACACGGCCCTCAAAGTGGCGCTGGCCTACCACCGCGCCCGGGGCGAAGGCCACCGCACGGTGTTCATTGGCCGCGAAAAGGGTTACCACGGCGTCAACTTTGGTGGCATGAGCGTGGGCGGACTGCCCGCCAACCGCAAGGCGTTTGGTGCGCAACTGCTGCCTCGGGTGGACCACATGCGCTTCATCCATGACCCGGTGAACCACCCCTACATCCACCACGAAGAGCCCGTGTGGGCGGAAGACCCGCTGCTGGAACTGGAAAACCGCATTTTGGTCTTGCACGACCCGAGCAACATCGCAGCTGTGATCGTCGAGCCGATTGCGGGCAGCGCGGGCTGGTACATCCCGCCCCAAGGCTATGTGAAGCGGTTGCGCGAGATTTGCGACAAGCACGGCATTTTGTTGATTTTTGACGAAGTCATCACCGGATTTGGCCGCTTGGGCGTGAACTTTGGGGCTGACTACTACGGTGTGGTGCCCGACATGCTGAACTTCGCCAAGGCGGTGACCAACGGCGTGATTCCACTGGGCGGCGTGATTTGCCGTGACTTCATCTACGACGCGATGATGAACGCCAACTCACCCCAGCACGCCATTGAGTTTTTCCATGGCTACACCTACTCCGGCCACCCAGTCGCCTGTGCGGCAGCCATTGCCACGCTCGATTTGATGAAGGAAGAAAACCTTTTTGCCCGCGCCGGGCAAAAAGGCCGGGTGTTGGGCGACGCGATGCACAGCGCTTTGAAGGGCTTGCCCAACGTGATCGGCATCCGTACGCTGGGCCTGGCCGGGGCGGTTGAGCTGGCCAGCATCCCGGGCACGCCCGGCAAGCGGGCTTACGACATCTTCATGGACTGCTTCCACAAAGGCGTGTGGGTGCGTCCTGCGGGCGAAAACATCGTCATTTGTCCGCCCTACATCGTGGAAGATGCGCACATTGACCAGATTGTGCAGACCGTGGCCGACAGCATCCGCCGTCACGCCTGATGGCTTGGCGGTGGTGATCAGCCCGACCGCCCTGTGGGGCGGTCTTTTTTTGATGCCATGAACTTTCGTCACCTGATCCGCGTGGTGTTGACCTTGTTGGCCGCATGGCTGGCAGTTCAACTTTGCCTGTGGTTGCGCACGCCAATCCCTTGGATGCTGGGGCCTTTGCTGGTGACGGCTGTGGCTTCGGTGATGGGGGCTCCGACCCGAAGCGCCACGCCCTTGCGCAATGCGGGGCAGTGGGTGATCGGTGCCGCTTTGGGGCTGTACTTCACGCCGCAAGTGGGCGCACTGGTGGTCAGCTTGTGGTGGGCCATTGCATTGGCCGTGGTGTGGGCGCTGGCCATGGGGGCGATCTTCGGTGGCTGGTTGCAGCGCCAACACGCCGTCGATTTTGAACAATTGCCGCCTGGTGCGGGGCGGGCCACTTGTTATTTCGCTAGCGCCATCGGTGGCGCCTCCGAGATGACGTTGTTGGCTGAACGCCACGGCGCACGCACCGACTTGGTGGCGGCCTCGCACAGCGTGCGTTTGGTCATTGTGGTTTTGTCCGTGCCTTTTGCGATGCAGTGGGTGCAAAGTCACTGGGGTTTGACCATCGATACCCGGTTGTTGCCCGGTGCCGGGGCTGTGAATTGGCTGGGCTTGCTTTGGCTGGCGCTGGCCACGGCAGCTGGCGCCTTGGTCATGGCCGGTTTCAAACGCGCCAACCCTTGGTTCATGGGCGCTTTGTTGGCCTCGATGGGGCTCACACTGTCTGGCGTTGAATGGTCAACCATCCCCACCTTTTTGTCGAATGCGGCGCAGTTGGTGATTGGTGTGAGTTTGGGTGTGCGCTTTCGTAGAGAGTTTGTGCACACCGCACCGCGCTGGTTGCTATCGGTGGGCTTGGGCACCGTGGGCATGTTGCTGCTGTCGGTGGTCTTTGGCCAGTGTTTGGCTTGGGCCACAGGACTGCAAGCGGCCACCTTGATTTTGGGCACAGCGCCGGGCGGTATTGCCGAAATGGCCATCACGGCCAAGGTCTTGCAGCTCGGTGTGCCTGTGGTGACCGCGTTTCAAGTATGCCGTTTGGTGGCGGTGTTGATGCTGGTGGGGCCCATGTTTCAGTGGCTGGGCCAGGGTCAGAAAGCCGCCTGAAAAGAGACGGTCGGTTCAAACCAGTGGCGTCAGTGCACCACAACCGGTTGCTGGGCCAAGCCGGTGTAGCCCTCGAGCGTGTCTTCCACTTCCTCTTGTGTGGGTGTGTGCTGTTGCCAAGCCTGGATTTGTTGCTGGAACATTTCTGCCCACGAGCCGTCCAGATAAACCTCTTTGCCTGATCGTTTGTCCACAATTTCGAACCCGTGGCGCTCCAGCAAGGGTTTGCTGGTGGCAGGAGCGGGTTCAGCAGGTGCGTTGGCCAACACATGCATCACGGCAAACGTCTCGGATTCGTACAACAGGTTCATGGCTTCATTTTGACTCAAGTTATGCCCCTGATGTGATGCTGGATTGAACAACTTCAATAGGCTAGGGTTTTTAACCGGCTGGGACGGACGAGTGGGGTGCAGGGGAAGCTTGGTTCGGTAAAGGCGGCAAGGCCTCGTAGCCACTCAACACCAAGTCAATGTAGCTGCCACTGACTTGGGTGATCCTGATGCGCACGGGCATCCACGCGTGCTGGGCAGACACCCAAAACTCCACCGTTGCATCGAAGCGGTTGCGTGGTTGGCAGACCCATTTGGCGGTCGCTACGGCTTGTCCGTTCAATTGCAAGGTCTCGTTCTCACCCAAAGTGAGCAGCCATGGCAAGGCATCTTTGATGGTGGCGGTTTGGACTTGCAAGCGCGTGCCGGGTTCAAAGCGCTGAGGGGCACCCGCCATGGCGGCTGCCAGCTGCACGTAAAGGCTGATCTGGTCTTGCGCACCCGCTTCCAACAGGGCAATGGGCGCGTTGTTGCTGAACACCACTCGCTGGTTGGCGCGGTCAAAGTGGGCGGCTCGTTCGTTGCGCCAGCTGTCTGAAAAGCGCCTGGGGGCAAGACCCGATGCGTTGATCTCGCCCACACTGCGCCAATGCCGCGAGCCCACCAAGAATGCCTTCACCGACAAACTCAAGGCGTAGGCGGCTTCGTTGTGTTGCCAACGCAATTCGCCGTTGGCAAAGTAGTTCAATCCTTTTTCTTGGCCCGTCAGTTTGTAGCTGAGCAGCACCGAGGGCGGCAAAGCGCCCAGGGGTATTGGGGGCAATGCGGTGTTGGTGGTGTGAACTGATTGAGCGGGCGTTGCAGTTGAAGGTGTGGGCTCAGGGTCGGTGATTGTTTCGGTGCGTGGCGCTTCGGCCGTGGTGGCGGCAGCGGTATGGGCAGAGGCATCGGCAGAGGTTTGGGCCGTGGTACGAGTTTCGCTTGCAGCCTGAGTGGGTGTTTCACCCATAGATTCATGGTTTGATGCCGAGGGAGACTCCGGCATGGGCACATGCGCCGGTTCAGATGGGGCCTTCGGAACCGTCGCAATCCGCGTGCGGGGTTGGGCGGCCGGGGTCACAGGGGGCGAGGTCACGGTCGCAGTCGCAGGCGGTATCCAGCGTGTTTGAAGCGGTGCCACGCGCACCGCGTCGTCAGTTGGCAGGCGCCAGGCCAGGCTGCCCGTCATGCCCCAAAGCAGCGCCAAGTGCAGCGCCAGCACGGCCACCACCAACCAGCTGAGCACCCGCCGCGAGGGGTGTTCGTGCTGCGGCAACACCAAGGTCTTTGGTGTGTTCAATGGTGTAGAGCCTGGCCGCCGTGTCATGCCAGCTCAATCGCCATGCCAGCCCAAATCGGCCGACAATTGCTGCGCAAATTGGCGCAAGCGCTGTGCGATGGGCCCGTCCCATTCGGTGTCGAGGGTGGCAGATGAGCCCAAGGACACCACACCCAAGACCAGGTGTCCGTCGGCGTCAAACACGGGGGCGCACCAACCAGAAATACCCGGCAGCAGGACATTGACCACGCGGCCCAAGCCTTGTTGGCGTGTTTCTTCGTTCATGGCCTGCAATTGGGCGGGCGTGCTGGGCAAGTCCTTGCGGCCGAGTTTGCGGGCCTGCGCCAACTCATCTTCGATCATGGGTGCCGCTTTGTCGGCTCCGCCACCATGGTGGTTGAAGGCCGCAAAGCATCGTCCTGTGGCCGAAGACAAAAGCGGCATCACGTCGCCCAATCGCAAACTGACCGGTGCGGCCAGTGGCGTTTCTTGCCAGTGCACCAAGGTGGGCCCCCGGTTGCCCCAAACCGCCAAAGCGGTGGTGTGGCCAGTGGCTTCAATGAGGGCGGGTAAACGCTCGCGGGCCAGTTTGACAGCGTCAAGTCGAGACAAGGTGGCCAGGCCTAAGCGCAAGGTGGCCGGGCCCAATTCGTAGCGTGTGCTGGTGTTGTCTTGCACGACCAGACCCAAACGCTGAAAACTGACCAAATAACGGTGCGCCTTGGCGGCACTCATATGTGCCGCCGCGGCCAAGTCGCGCAGCATCAAAGGCCCCGGCGCTTGTGCCAGCACATCCAGCAAGGCAAATCCCACCTCGACCGATTGAATGCCTGCACGTTCCTTGTCGTTGTCAGGTGGGTTGAGGGCTGTGGTGTTTGATTCCATGTCGCCTAAAATCTGGTTTCGATTAGTTAAACGAGTTTAACAATGCGTAATTTTTCCGATGCGGCACACTGTAGCGCATGGCGACATGAAGGGACACATTCAACATGAAATTGGCGACCTACAAAGACGGCTCACGCGACGGACAACTGGTGGTGGTTTCGCGCGACCTTAGCACCGCTCATTATGCGACCGGCATCGCCAGCAAGCTGCAACAGGTGCTGGACGACTGGAACTTTCTGGCGCCCCAGCTGGAAGACCTGTACACGACGCTGAACCAAGGCAAAGCCCGCCACGCATTCCCGTTTGACCCGGCCCAATGCATGGCCCCGCTCCCCCGCGCCTACCAGTGGGCAGACGGCTCGGCTTACATCAACCACGTTGAATTGGTGCGTGCGGCACGCAACTCGGAAGTGCCCAGCAGCTTCTACACCGACCCTCTGATGTACCAAGGCGGCAGCGATGATTTCATCGGCCCTTGCGACCCGGTGGTGTGCGCCAGCGAAGCCTTTGGCATCGACTTTGAAGCCGAAATCGCCGTCATCACAGGCGATGTGCCCATGCAAACCAGCGCCGACGATGCCATCGAAGGCGTGCGCCTGATCATGCTGGCCAATGACGTGAGCCTGCGCAACTTGATCCCGAACGAACTGGCCAAAGGCTTTGGTTTTTTCCAGAGCAAACCCGCCACCGCCTTCAGTCCCGTAGCCGTGACGCCCGACGAACTGGGCGAGGCCTGGCAAGGCGGTCGCGTGCACCTGACGCTGCAGTCCACCTGGAACGGCCGCAAAGTGGGCATGTGCGAAGCCGGCCCCGAGATGACCTTCCACTTCGGCCAGCTGATTGCCCACATCTGCAAAACCCGCAACGTGCGGGCAGGTTCCGTGGTGGGCAGCGGCACTGTGAGCAACAAAAGCGTCGACGTGAACGGAAAACCCGAGTGGCCCAAAGGCTACAGCTGCATCGCCGAAAAACGCGCCATCGAAACCATTTTGGACGGCCAACCCAGCACCGATTTCATGAAGTACGGTGACACCATCCGCATCGAAATGAAGGGTTTGAACGGCGAGAGCTTGTTTGGGGCGATTGAGCAGGAAATCGTGCCGCTCGAGCGCTGAAGCCAGCACAATTCTTGTCCCTGTAGGAGGCCGCCCCTGCGACCGATGGGCGGTGTGGGGTGGCTGATCCAGTATTCGTGAGCAGAGGCTCGCTCCCACTCCCCCATGCGTGAGGGTTACCCGCCCAGCTTCTTCATCAACAAAGCATTCACCTGCCCCGGATTGGCCTTGCCCTTGCTGGCTTTCATGATCGGGCCGACCAGGCCGTTCAGGGTTTTGGCGTTACCCGCCTTGAACTCTTCGACGTTTTTGGGGTTGGCGGCCAGCACCTCGTCGATGATTTTTTCCAGCTCGCCGGTGTCGTTCATCTGCTTGAGGCCTCTGGCTTCGATGATGGCGTCGACTTCGCCCTCACCGTTCCACAGACCTTCAAACACCTGACGCGCCGCGTTGTTGCTGATGGTGTTGTCGCTGATGCGGCCAATCAAAGCCGCCAGTTGCGAGGCGCTCACGGGCGCTTGCTCGATGGCCATTTCGCTGGCCTTCAGGCGGCGTGACACTTCACCCATGATCCAGTTGCTGGCCAGTTTGGCTTGACCGCAGGCTTTGGCCGTGGCTTCAAAGTAGGCGGCGACTGCTTTGCTTTGCGTCAGTTGCGTGGCGTCGTATTCGGGCAGTGCGTAGTCTTTGACGAAGCGCTCGGCCATGACGCGCGGCAACTCGGCCATCTCGCCCTTCACGCGCTCGACCCAGTCGCGGCCAATCACCAGCGGTGGCAGATCCGGGTCCGGAAAGTAGCGGTAGTCGGCGGCGTCTTCCTTGGTGCGCATGGCGCGGGTCTCGCCCGTGTCGGGGTCGAACAGCACCGTGGCTTGCTGGATGGCGTGGCCGTCTTCGATCTGCTCGATCTGCCAGCGCACTTCATAGTCGATGGCCTGCTGCATGAATTTGAAGCTGTTCAGGTTCTTGATTTCGCGGCGGGTGCCCAGAGGGTCGCCGGGTTTTCGCACTGACACGTTGGCATCACACCGGAAGCTGCCTTCTTGCATGTTGCCGTCGCAGATGCCGATCCAGGTCACGATTTTGTGCAGCTCTTTGGCGTAGGCCACGGCTTCTTCGCTGCTGCGCATGTCGGGCTGGGTCACGATTTCCAGCAAGGGTGTGCCAGCGCGGTTCAGGTCGATGCCACTTTGACCAATGAAGTCTTCGTGCAGTGATTTGCCCGCGTCTTCTTCGAGGTGGGCACGCTCCAGGCGCACGGTTTTGCGCACCGTCTCTTTGCCTTCTTCAAGGAAGAAGGACACCTCGCCGCCTTGCACCACCGGGATCTCGAACTGGCTGATCTGGTAGCCCTTGGGCAGGTCGGGGTAGAAGTAGTTTTTGCGCGCAAAGATGCTGCGCTCGGCAATGTGCGCATTGATGGCCAAACCGAATTCAATGGCGCGTTCCACAGCGCCGATGTTCATCACGGGCAGTGTGCCGGGCAGGGCCATGTCCACCGCGCAGGCTTGCGTGTTGGCTTCGGCGCCAAAGGCGGTGGGTGCGCGGCTGAAGATCTTGCTTTGGGTGGAGAGTTGGGCGTGTGTTTCAAAGCCGATGACGACTTCGTAGCCTTGGACGAGTTTGCTCATGGTGTGTTTATCCGGTGAATCACAAGTGGCCTGTCGCCGTCACTGCGAGGAGCGCATGCGACGCTGCAGTCCATGGATCGCCACGCTTCGCTCGCGATGACGCAGCACTCAGCGAGGGGCGGGCGAACGCTTTGAGGCGGCAGGGCATGGCTCAAATGCCTTGTGGCTTGCGAAGGTGGAAATCAGTGGCTTGTTGCAGTCGGTGCGCCACGTTCAGCAACTGGGCTTCCTTGAAGTAGTTGCCGATCAGCTGCAATCCCACTGGCATGCCGCCCGCGCCAAAGCCAGCGGGCACGCTCATGCCGGGCAAACCGGCCAGCGATGCAGGCAGGGTGAAGATGTCGGCCAAGTAGTCGGCCACCGGGTCGTTGGCGTTCTCGCCAGATTTCCAAGCCACAGACGGTGCTACTGGGCCCGCAATCACGTCGCATTCTTTGAACGCATTTTGGAAATCGTCGGCGATCATGCGGCGGATTTTTTGCGCTTGCAGGTAGTAAGCGTCGTAGTAGCCGTGGCTCAGCACATAAGCGCCGGTCATGATGCGGCGCTTGACCTCGTTGCCAAAGCCTTCAGCGCGGGTCTTTTTGTACATGTCCACCAGGTCGGTGTAGTCCTTGGCGCGGTGGCCGAACTTCACGCCGTCAAAGCGGCTGAGGTTGGAGCTGGCTTCGGCTGGGGCAATGATGTAGTAAACCGGAATGGACAACTCGGTGCGCGGCAAGCTGATGGGCACCAGCTTGGCGCCCAGCTTTTCATACTCGCGCAAAGCGCCGTCCACGGCGGAGCGCACATCGGCCGCCAAGCCTTCGCCAAAGAACTCTTTGGGAATGCCAATTCGCAGGCCTTCGAGTGAGTTGTTGAGCGAAGCCGCAAAGTCTTCGCTGGGCATGTCCAGCGAGGTCGAGTCACGGTCCAAATCTGATCCGCACATGGCGCTGAGTAAGAGCGCGCAGTCTTCGGCGCTCCGGGCCATCGGGCCGGCTTGGTCAAGACTGGAGGCGTAGGCGATCATGCCGTAGCGGGACGCGCGGCCATAGGTCGGCTTGATGCCGGTGATGCCGCAAAAGCTGGCGGGCTGGCGAATCGAGCCGCCGGTGTCGGTGCCGGTGGCTGCAGGCGCTAGGCCAGCGGCCACGGCGGCGGCGCTGCCACCAGAAGACCCGCCAGGCACGCGGGCCGTGTCCCAAGGATTTTGTACTGGGCCGTAGGCCGAGTTTTCGTTGGCCGAGCCCATGGCGAATTCATCGCAATTGAGCTTGCCCAAAGACACCATGCCCGCTGTGCGCAGGCGCTGCACCACGGTGGCATCAAATGGCGAGCGGTAGCCACTCAGGATTTTGGAGCCTGCGGTGGTCGCGAAGTCGCGGGTCACGAACACGTCTTTGTGCGCCACGGGCACGCCTTCCAGCGGGCCAGCGGTGCCGTCAGCCAGCTTGGCGTCCGAGGCGCGGGCTTGGGCCAGCGTCACTTCGCTGTCAATGTCCAAAAAGGCGTTGTGCGGGTTGCCGCCCATGCGGGCCAAAAAGCGGGTCGCGACTTCGACGGCGCTGACTTCTTTGGTGTGCAAAAGGGTGGCCAGCGCTTTCACGCTGAGGTTGTGCAGGTCACTCATGGCTTACTCGATGACTTTGGGGACCAGGAACAAGCCGCGCTCGACGGCAGGGGCGCTTTGCTGGTTCAGATCACGTTGGTTGGGCTCGCTGGCCACGTCAGGCCGCAGGCGCAGCGTGATGTCCTGAATGGCGGCCACGGGGTGGGCCATGGGTTCGATGCCGGTGGTGTCCACCGCCTGCATGGCTTCAACAATGCCAAAAAACCCATTGATTTGTGTGAGCATGCGCTCACTTTCTTCCGGCTGTAGTTCCAACCGAGCGAGGTTGGCAATCCGGGCAATATCCTGCGAGGTCAGGGACATGGTTTGAAAAGAGTTGTAAGGGGTCGTGTTTTACGGCGTCAAAGGGGTCTAGAAAGACCTGTTTTGCCGGGGGATCAGGTATTATCCTGTGTTTGGTGCCGCCCGCTCAGTAGTCTTTGAGCCTGCCCTGACAACACCCCTGATTTGAACGTCGCGCCGACCTCCGCAAGCCAATCGCAGGCTTGGGGCTGGCGCGTCAAAGGACCCCTGAATGTTTTCTTCTTTCCGCCGTTATTTCTCCAGTGACCTGGCCATTGACTTGGGCACTGCCAACACCCTGATTTTTGTGCGCGACAAGGGCATCGTGCTCGACGAACCCTCGGTGGTCGCCATTCGCCACGAAGGCGGCCCCCAGGGCAAAAAGACTTTGCAGGCCGTGGGCCACGAAGCCAAGGCCATGCTGGGCAAAGTGCCTGGCAACATCGAAGCTATCCGCCCCATGAAGGACGGCGTGATCGCCGACTTCACCGTGACCGAGCAGATGCTCAAGCAGTTCATCCGCATGGTGCACCCCCGCAGCACCTTCCGCCCCAGCCCCCGCATCATCATTTGCGTGCCTTGCGGCTCCACCCAAGTCGAGCGCCGTGCCATCCGTGAATCGGCTTTGGGCGCAGGTGCTTCGGAGGTGTATTTGATCGAAGAACCCATGGCCGCGGCCATTGGCGCAGGTTTGCCTGTCTCTGAAGCTTCGGGCTCTATGGTGGTAGACATCGGCGGCGGCACAACCGAAGTCGGTGTCATCTCGCTGGGCGGTATGGTCTACAAAGGCAGTGTGCGCGTGGGCGGTGACAAGTTCGACGAAGCCATCATCAGCTACATCCGCCGCAACTACGGCATGCTGATCGGTGAACCCACTGCCGAATCGATCAAGAAAAACATTGGCTCGGCCTTTCCTGGTAGCGAAGTCAAGGAGATGGAAGTCAAAGGGCGTAACTTGTCCGAAGGCGTGCCCCGCAGCTTCACCATCAGCTCCAACGAAATCCTTGAAGCCCTGACCGATCCGCTCAACCAGATCGTCTCGGCCGTCAAAACCGCTTTGGAACACACCCCACCTGAGTTGGGTGCAGACATCGCCGAGCGCGGCATGATGCTGACCGGCGGCGGTGCCTTGCTGCGCGACTTGGACCGCTTGCTGGCCGAAGAGACCGGCCTGCCCGTTTTGGTGGCCGAAGATCCGCTGACCTGCGTGGCACGTGGTTGCGGCATGGCCCTGGAGCGCATGGACCAGCTGGGCAGCATTTTCACCAGCGAATAAGCCCGGTTGCATCCGGCGCACCCCCCTCATGGCTCTGGATACCCTGGAACGCAGTGCCCCGCCGATCTTTCGGCAGGGCTTGTCTGCGACCGCCAAGTTGGTGTTGCTCTCATTGCTGTCCATTTTGCTGATGGCTTCTGACCACCGTTTCCAAATTTCTCAACCCTTGCGCTCTGGCATCGCCGTCGTGCTGGCCCCTTTGCAATGGTTGTCGCTGCAGCCTGTGCGTGCCTTCAGTGGCTTGGGCGCTTACTTCAGTGATTTGGAAAAAGCGCAAGACGCGGCGCAAAACTTCCAAACCCGCACCATTGCCCAAGCCCAAAGGCTGCAGCAGGTCGAGCAGCTGGCCCAAGAAAACGCCCAACTGCGTGGCCTCTTGGATTTGCGTGCACAGTTTGCAGGCCCCACCAAGGCGGTTGAAGTTTTGTACGACACGGCCGACCCTTACACCGACCGCTTGGTGGTGGACAGGGGTTTGGTGGCCGGCTTGGTGCAAGGGGCTGCCGTGATCGATGTGGGCGGCGTCGTCGGCCAAGTGACCCGCGTCTACCCCTTAGTCAGTGAGGTGACTTTGCTCACCGATCGCAGCCAGACCATTCCTGTTTTGAACGCACGAACCGGCACGCGCCATGTGGCCATTGGCGACCCCACGAATCAAGAGGGGGCCTTGGAGTTGAAATTTGTGCCGTCGGGCACCGACATCAAGCCCGGTGATTTGCTCACCACCAGCGGCATCGACGGGGTGTACCCCGCAGGCTTGCATGTCGGCGTGGTGAGCCACATCGACCGCCGAGTAGATTCTTCGTTTGCCCGTGTGCAGGCCACCCCCACGGCCAAGCCGCGTGGCCGACATTTGCTGGTGCTGATGCCGGTCAAGGATTGGCCGGCCGTGCCCGTGGCGCCCCCCGAACCCAAGCGCAAAGGCAAGGGCCCAACCTCTGCTGCAGGAGTTTCGCCATGATCATGCCTGCAGGCCGTCAGTTGTTGCTTCCGGCCAACCCTCGTTTCATAGCCTTCACGTTGATCTTGGGCTTGTTGCTGAACATGCTGTTGGGTCTGACGGGATGGAATTGGTTGCCCGATGTGCTGGCCATCGTGGTGGTGTTTTGGAATGTCTACCAACCGCGTCGGATAGGGGTGGTGTTGGCGTTTGTGTTGGGTTTGGCGCTCGATGTGCACGAGTCGGCATTGCTGGGGCAAAACGCTTTGTCCTACGTGGTGCTCAGCAGCATCGCTTTGGCGGTTCAGCGGCGTTTGCAGTGGTTTCCGCTGCGCGAGCAAGCCTTGCAAATCGTGCCCTTGTTTGTGCTCGCCGCTTTGGTGGAATGGGTCACGCGCTTGATCGTGCAAGACGCTTGGCCGCATTGGAGCCAGTTGCTTGCGCCTTTCATGCAAGCCGCTTTGTGGCCCTTGGTCGGGGCTTTGTTGCTCGCGCCACAGCGACGGGCTTTTGCCCCTGACAACATCCGGCCGCTTTGACCATGTCATTGTGGCTGCCTTCACTTGCCGAGTTGCGCGACAGTCAGGCCGAACTGCATCGGTTTCGCGGGCGGGTGGCCATCATGCAAATCGTGGTGCTCGTCTGTTTCTTGTTGTTGGTCGCACGCTTGTCGTTTTTGCAGATCGTGCGGCATGACGACTTGCTAGAGCAGGCCGAAAACAACCGCACGGCGGTGATCCCCACGGTGCCGCCCCGTGGCACCATCCTCGACCGCAACGGGGTGGTGTTGGCCAGCAATTACTCGGCCTACACCTTGGAGATCACGCCCTCGCGGGTGGCTGACTTGGAAGCCACCATCGACGCTTTGGCCGAGGTGGTGGATATACAGGGCAAAGACCGCCGCCGCTTCAAACGATTGCGCGAAGACTCGCGCAGTTTTGACTCCTTGCCCATCCGCACCCGCTTGAGCGACGAAGAAGTGGCCAAATTCAGTGCGCAGCGTTACCGGTTCCCGGGCGTTGAAATCAAGGCCCGACTGTTTCGACAATACCCCTACGGTGAACTGGCCAGCCATGTGGTGGGCTACATCGGCCGCATCAATGCCAAGGAAAAAGAGCGCTTGGAAGAAGAGGACGACACAGGCAACTACCGCGGCACCGAATACATTGGCAAGCTGGGGGTGGAGCAGCGTTACGAGCGTGAACTGCATGGCATCACTGGCGTGAACCGGGTGGAAACTTCGGCGGGCGGGCGGGCCACCCGCAGCCTGTCCAGCGACTTGGCCACGCCGGGGCAAAACGTCGTGTTGTCCATCGACATCCAGTTGCAGAAAATGGTGGAAGACCTGTTTGGGTCCCGCCGTGGTGCGCTCGTCGCCTTGGACCCCAGCACAGGTGAGGTGCTGGCCTTTGTCAGCAAACCCACCTTCGACCCCAACCTGTTTGTGGACGGCATCGACGTTGAAAACTGGCAGATGCTCAACGAGTCGATCGACAAGCCCTTGCTCAACCGGGCTTTGCGTGGCACCTACCCACCGGGTTCCACCTACAAGCCGTTCATGGCCATGGCCGCATTGTCGACGGGCAAGCGCAGTGCCAGCACCATCATCAACGATGCAGGTTCCTGGACGTATGGGGGCCATACCTTCCGCAGCCACGGCGACAGTGGCTTGGGCCCGGTGGACATGGTCCGCTCCATTGTGTTGTCCAGCAATGTCTATTACTACTCGCTGGCCAATGAAATGGGCGTGGACGCCATCCACGACTTCATGAAGCCTTTGGGTTTTGGCCAGCTCACGGGCATTGATTTACCTGGCGAAGTGCGCGGCATCTTGCCCAGCACCGAGTGGAAGCGCAACTACTACAAAAAGCCGGAGCAAAAAAAATGGTTCGGTGGTGAAACCATTTCTTTGGGCATTGGACAGGGCTACAACACCTTCACCATGTTGCAGTTGGCGTCGGCCACGGCCACACTGGCCAATGGTGGGGTGCAGTTCAAACCGCGCGTGGTGTCGGCCACACAAGACGCTTTGACCCATGCGCAAACGCAAGTGAACGCCGTCGATCCGGTGGACCTGGGTTTCAAGCCGGAGCACCTGGAGGTGGTCCGCAACGGCTTGGTGGGCGTCGTTACCTCTGGCACTTCGGCCCGTGTGTTTGCTGGCGCGGGTTACACCAGTGCTGGCAAAACCGGCACCGCCCAAGCCGTGACGATTGGCCAAAAGGACAAGTACAACGCAGCCAACCTGTCGGAGTACCAGCGTGACCACGCTTTGTACATGGCGTATGCCCCGGCAGACAAACCCAAGATCGCGGTGGCGGTGGTGGTGGAAAACGCGGGCTTTGGTGCAGCTTCAGCAGCCCCCATCGCGCGGCGTGTATTTGACTACTGGCTGCTGGGGCAATACCCGAGCGAAGAAGACATGGCCGCTACCCAAAAGGGGCAAACTGCCGGTCCGATAGGTAAGCCGCGCACCAAACAAGAGGTGCCCCTTGAAGCGAGAAAACTGAACTGATGGGCGACCAACCCAGTGCTTGGTTTTTTCAGTGCGGCCAGCTTTGCGCCAGTGACTTCAAGCCTCGGATCAGCATTTCCACGGAGATGGACACCAGAATCAGGCCCATCAAACGCTCAAAGGCAGAGACCACGCGCAAACCCACCACGCGCTGCAAACGCTCAGCCAGCAGCAGCACCACAGCGCACACCAGCATGGTCACCGTCAATGCGGCCACCCACTCCATGCGCCTCTCGGGCGCTTGACTGACCAACAGCAACACGGTGGCCATGGCCGAAGGTCCTGCCAAAGCTGGAATGGCCAAAGGCACGATCAAGGGCTCGGCTACAGGCACGGGCGAATCCTGGGGTGGCGGCGGAAAAATCATGCGCAGCGCAATCAAGAACAGCACCACCGCGCCGCCGATTTGCAAAGACACGTCCGACAGGCTCATGGCCTTCAGGAACGACTGCCCCACAAACATGAAGGCCAGCAGCAAGCCAAAGGCGATCAAGACCTCGCGCACGATCACACGCGCCCGTCGCTCTGGCGGCACGGCCCGCAGCGTGTTCACAAAAATCGGGATGTTGCCCAGCGGGTCGGTGATCAGCAGCAGCAAAATGGTGGCCGAAGCAAAGGTGTGCTCCATGCCGGTCAGCTGGCGTAAACCGTGCTCAGGTCGGCAAAGCCTTTGACTTCAATCGGGTTGCCAAACGGGTCCATGAAAAACATGGTCCATTGCTCGCCCGGTTGCCCTTCAAAGCGCAGATGCGGGGCAACCACAAAAGGTATCTGGGCCGCCTGCAAGCGATCAGCCAGCGCTTGCCAATCGTTCTTTTGCAAGACCAAGCCGAAGTGCGGCATCGGCACCAAGTGGTCACCGACACGGCCCGTGAGGGTCGTTTTGAAAGGCTCGCCTAGGTGCAAGGAAATTTGGTGCGTGAAAAAGTCAAAGTCCACCCAAGTGTCGGTGGAGCGACCCTCTTGGCAGCCGAGAGTCCCGCCATAAAAACGGCGGGCCTCGTCGAGGTCGGTGACATGGAAAGCAAAATGGAAAAGGCTGTGCATGCCCGAAAGCATATCAGCCAGTCAGGGGCCGGTGCAGCCGGAAGAACCCGAATGCACCCGCCCGATTGAACAGGGCTGCAGCAAGCGCTCAGGTTTGCGAGGGGTCTGCCGCCATCGCATCAAATTTCTTGAAGTACTGCTTGGCCATGGCCACCAGTTGCGCGTCTGAGGGGTGATCGCTGGCGATGCTGTCGACAACAGCTGCCGCAATGCTTTTTTGGTGGCTTGTGCACCAATCTCGGAATTCATTGCGTGCCAATCCTGGGCCGGTCAACAGCACTTCGTGTGCGCCCGCCAGCGCTTTGGCCACCTCGGCATAAAAGGCAGCGGTATCACCGCCTTTCCCTTGGTGTTTGTGGTGGCTGCGTGTTTTGATGCGTTGGGCTTCAACGTGCTCACGGTCAAACATGACGACATGGGCTTCTTGGTGGTCCATCCAGACCACAGCGTGAAAAGTGCTCATCAAATTCCTTGGTTAAAAAATCAGCGGCGTTGTTCAGCCACAGTCTGGCAATCGATGCAGCGTTTAGCGGTTGGGTAAGCGTTCAGGCGTGCAGGCGGAATGGTCACGCCGCAATCGGTGCACTGGCCATAGGTGCCCGCATCTATGCGTTCCAGTGCAGATTCGATGTCGCCCAGCTCAGCCGTTTCGTGTTCGTTCATGGCGAACTCGTCGTTGCGCTCTGAAATGGCCTGGGCCCGGTCGTCAAAACTCCGCACATCGTGCTCTGCCGCCATGTCGGCGCGAGAGACCAAACCGCCGCGCTCTTGGGCGATGCGCTGCAACAGTTGCGTGCGCTCATGCAAAAGACGCTCGCGGTGGACGGAGAGGTCAGGGGTGAGGAATGAAGTCATGGCTTCATCCTAGGCGCATCTTGTGGCGCGGTATTGATGTGGGTCAACCCCCGCTGCCGCGTGACATGAGCCACGGGCCGGGGTTGATCTGCATCAGGTGCTCAAACGCACAGACTCAGCTCTTGGCTTTCATTCGGGCCATCATCAGATCCATATTGGCTTTGCGGTCGGCGTTGACCTTTTGCATGTGGGGGCGCTCGCTCATCATCTTAAGGTAATCGCGGGCAGGTAGGTCGGCCAAAAAGTCTTTGCCGTAAATGACTTTGGTTACGCCAGAGATCAAAGGCAGGTGGGTTACTGCCGCGCAATCGGCCAGCGTGAGGCTATCGCCCGCCACAAAGGGGGCGAACTTGGCCAGCTTGGCAAAGGCCGCGACGTTTTTCTCAAGCTGCGCACCGACTTTTTCTTTGACAGAATCGCTCACCTTGCCGCCAAAAAAGGCTTCGGGGTAGAGGTTCCGCGCGACCAGTTCCAAGTGCAGGTCCAGAAACAGAGCCAGCTCACGCACCTTGGCGGCGGCAAATGGATCGGCAGGGATCAGGGGGTTTTGCGGATACTTTTGCTCGATGTACTCGAGCATCACGGCCGATTCGCACATCGCACCATCTTCGGTTTTGAAATAAGGCACTTTCCCCAAAGGGCTGGCCTCAGGGTCGGTTTCGCCAACCCAGACCAGCTCTTCTTCAAAAGGAATGCCCTTTTCGAGCAAGGCCAGTTTGACTTTGTTGTGGTAGTTGCTGCCAGCGAATCCGCAGAGTTTGAGCATGAGAGTTTCCAGTTGAGTGTGAAAAACCCAAGATTAGCCCATGGTGCCGCCCCAAATAGTCACCAAGATGCCTACAAGCCCATGTTGCCCCAGTCTGGGTCAGCGTCGAAACCAGCGCATGGAAAGGCCCATCGCCAGCAAAGCCAAAACACCGGCCAGTGCCGCGAGCAGAGCAGTGACTTCGGTGTCACGCCGCTCCAGTGTGAACTTGGATGAAAGGTGCTGGTAAATGTTGGCCAGATCGCTGGCGTTGGTGGCCCTGAAAAACTCGGCGCCCGTGGTCTCGGCCACTTTTTGCAAGGCCTCTTCATCGACCTTGGCATAAAAAGAAAAGCCCTCCAAACCAGGGATGAACCCATTGGGCGTGCCAAAGGCCACGGTGTACACACGCACCCCCTTAGAAGCCGCCCACTTGGCCACCTCGACCGGATCGGGCCCAGTAGTGCGTCGCCCATCGGACAACAAAATCACCGCACCAGCCGTGTACGAACCCACTGGTACCGGTTTGGATGACTCTGCGGCTCCGGGGGCTGGACGCTGGTCCAGCGAACGCCCCGCCATTCCACCACCTTGTACCAGGCTGCCCGACTTGAACTCCGCGCCATACAACACCGATTCCAGGTCTATGGCCGATTCGGGCAACAAGGTGTTCAGGGCCACCAGCAAGCCGCTGCCGGTGGCCGTGCCGCGCTGCAATTGAAAGCCATCGATGGCCGCCAGTAACTCGTCTTTTTGGTCCGTCACGCCTTGGACCAATTGGGCATTGCCCGCGAACGACACCACGGCCACGCGCACATGGCCTGGGAGTTCTTGCAAAAAGGATTTGGCCGCCTGCTGGGCCGCGACGATGCGGCTGGGTGGTATGTCTTCGGCCAGCATGCTGCGCGACACGTCCATGGCCAGCACCAGGGTCAGGTAGTCGGCAGGCAAAGAGATCCGGGCGCTGGGCCGAGCGGTGCCCAGCAACACCAAGGTCAAGGCGCACAAGAGCAAAGCGGGGGGAATGTGCCTGCGGATCCGGTGCCCTGGACCTAGGGCAGGTCGAATCAGGTCCAAGCTGGAATAACGCACCACCTCGGTGCGTTTGCGGCGCAAAGCCCGGATGTAGCCCACCACCAACAGGGGGATCAACAGCAATAGCCAAAGCAGCTCGGGCCAGATAAAGTGCATGTTGTGTGGCGTGCAATGAAGTCTGGCCACTGTATCACCGAAGACCCCAACAACGATGAAACGCGCCGCTCTCTACAGCCGAAAGCCTTCTTCACAAGGGGCTGACAGACTGCCTGCAGCAGTGGCAGCACCGGCTGTCGTACGTCCGCCTGTGAAGACCTCCCGCAGCGCCAGCCACATCACCCAACGCTTGCAGCGACTGCCCGTTTGGGCCGCTTTATTGGTGAGTGCTTTGCTCAGCGCCACGCTCACTTGGGCCCTGACCCGGCAGGCGGGTACTCCGCAGCGGCTAACTCAGGACGATATCAACGCGGCAGTGCTGCACACCCTGAACACCCAAGAGTTGCCTTCCCGTGCAGCCCGTGCCGCGCTGATGATCGCTCCCTCGGTGGTGCGTGTGCAGACGCAGGACGAAGACAAGAAAAACCCCAAAGGCGAGATGCAAAACACCGGTGTGGGCTCCGGTGTGGTGATCTCGGAAGAAGGCGTCATCCTGACCAATCTGCATGTGGTGCAAGGCGCCAAACGCATCCAAGTGACCTTTGCCGATGGCACGGAATCGGAAGCAGTGGTGATTGGCGTGCAACCTGAAAACGATTTGGCCGTGATCAAGGCCAAGCGCCTGCCCGACGACCTCCAGCCGGCCACTTTGGGCAGCAGCCAGAACCTGCAAGCGGGTGACGAGGTGGTGGCGGTTGGTTTCCCCTTTGGCATTGGCCCCTCGGTCTCGGCCGGTGTGGTCTCGGGCCTGAACCGGTCCTTTGGCTCCGAGGGCAAAACCATGATGCGCGGCCTGATCCAGGCCGATGCCGCTGCCAACCCCGGCAACTCGGGTGGGCCGCTCATCAACATGGCTGGCGAAGTGGTGGGCATCGTGACCGCCATTCTTAACCCCACCTCGGCCCGTACCTTCATTGGCATCGTGTTTGCCGCCACCATCGAAAGCGCAGGCGGCGGCTTAGGCGTGCCGCCGTTTTGATTCTTGATGACCCACCCGATCTGAAAGGCTTTGTGCATGAACCCCTCTGAATTGGCATGGAACCAGGGCCAGGCGCCCCAAAGCGCTGGCGTCAACGCTGCCGTCAACGCCGCGTTGATGGAGCGTGTGCTGTACGAAGTCAAACGCGTGGTGGTGGGGCAAGACGCTTTCCTCGAACGCATCTTGGTGGCCATCTTGGCGCAAGGCCATCTGCTGATTGAAGGCGTGCCTGGACTGGCGAAAACACTTACCGTGAACACGTTGGCCAAAACCGTGAGTGGCAGCTTCAAGCGCATCCAGTTCACGCCCGACTTGCTGCCTGCCGACCTTGTGGGCACGCGCATCTTCAACCCCAAAACCAGCGAGTTCAGTACCGTGTTGGGGCCGGTATTTACCAACTTGCTGCTGGCCGATGAAATCAACCGCGCCCCTGCCAAAGTGCAAAGCGCCTTGCTGGAAGTGATGCAAGAGCGGCAAGTGACGATCGCGAGCGAAACCCATGCGGTGCCTCGCCCCTTTTTGGTGATGGCCACGCAAAACCCGATCGAGACCGAGGGCACCTACCCCCTGCCCGAAGCGCAGGTGGACCGCTTCATGATGAAGGTGCTGGTGGGCTACCCCACCGAGGAAGAAGAGTTCGTGATCGTGCAGCGCGTGACCGGCATGCCTGCCACCGCAGCGGCCGTGGCCGACACGGCGCAACTCATGGCGCTGCAAGCACAGTGCCGCCAAGGCTATGTCGACCCGGCCCTGGTGCAATACGCGGTCAAGCTGGTGGCCGCCACGCGCGATCCGGTGCGCTGCGGCTTGCCCGAGCTGGCGCCCTATTTGACCTTTGGTGCCAGCCCCCGCGCCACCATTTCCCTGATCGAGGGGGCCCGTGCGTTGGCCTTCCTGCGCGGGCGCCCCTACGCCTTACCGCAAGACCTGATCGATCTGGTGCCCGACGTGCTGCGCCACCGCCTGGTGCTGTCGTACGAAGCCTTGTCCGAGGGCATGACGGCCGATGCGCTGATCCTGAAAATCCTGCAGGCCGTGCCCGCACCGAGTCAACCCCTGGACCGCCATGTTCAGCTGGCTGCGCAAGAAGCGAACTGAGGCTGCGGCTGCCGATGGCAGCGGCCAGCCCCAGGCTAAGGTGTCTGACGCACCTGGCGCAGACACGCCATGGCCCAACGCGGCGCAATGGCTGCAAAGGCTGGAATGGACCGTGCTCAAAAGGCTCGATGGCCAGCTTCAAGGCGATTACCGAAGCTTGTTTCGCGGCAGCGGCCTGGTGCTGGCCGATCTGCGCGAATACCAGGCGCACGACGACGTGCGCCACATCGACTGGAACGTGACCGCCCGCATGCAGACCCCTTATGTGCGCGAACACCAGGAAGACCGCGAAATCGCCGCTTGGTTTGTGGTTGACCTGTCTGCCTCGGTGGCCTTTGGCTCGGGCCCCACCAGCAAACGTCATCTGGCCTGCAGCGCAGTGACGGTGCTGTCCAAGCTGATGTCACAACACGGCAACCGCGTGGGCCTGATGCTGTTCACCGGACAAGACCGCGCCCACAGCGTGGTGCCCGCCCGTTCGGGCAGGCGGCATTTGTTGCACATCGTGCACCAGATGCTGCAGGCGGGTCAAACCCCAGCAAATGCCAGTGCCGTGCAAACCAGCGCGCTGGGGCCGTGGCTGGCGCAGGCCCAATCGGTGCTCAAGCGCCGCTCGGCGGTGTTTGTCGTGTCTGACTTCATCAGCCCCGCCGGCTGGGAAAAGCCCCTGGCCCAATTGGCCAGACGTCATGAAGTGGTGGCCGTGCGCCTGCGCGATCCGCTGGAGATGGCCTGGCCTGACAACACTGGCATGTTGCTGGTGCAAGACGCCGAGTCGGGCGAGCAACTGCTGGTCGACGGCAACGATGCAGACTTCCGCCAGCGTTTTGCTCAGCAGGCCCAGGACCGTGAAGCCGCTTTGCTGAGCAGCCTCAGCCAAGCCGGTGTGGACTGCCTAGAGCTGAACACCGACGAAGCGATGGACCAAGCCCTGCTGCGTTTTGCACAACTGCGAAAACGCGCCAGCCAGTTGAGTACCGGGGGCCGTTCGGCCCCCGTGGGCAGTCAGCGGCCCCTGCAAGCCGGGGGTGTTCATGCCTGAATGGCACTCGATCCAGTTCGTCTGGCCGCGCCTGCTGTGGTTGCTGGCCACCTTGCCGCTGTGGCTGGGCCTGTACATCGCCTGGCAACGCCGTGGCGTGCAGAGGGCATGGCCCTCGGCCAGCTTGGTCAGCTCTGGAGACACGTTTCGGTTCACCCGACATGCCCCGGCGCTGCTGATGCTGCTGGGCTTGGGTGGCTTGCTGGTGGCCATCGCAAGGCCTCAGGCCATCCTGCTCTTGCCCAGCCGCATCGACACTGTGATGCTGGCCATCGACAGCTCGGGCAGCATGCGCGCCACCGATGTGCAGCCCAGCCGCATCGAAGCCGCGCAGGCCGCCGCCAAAAGTTTTGTGCTGGGCCAACCTGGTCAAGTCAAATTGGGCGTGGTCAGCGTGGCGGGGGCGGCTGCGTTGGTGCAAGCACCTACCGACCAGCGCGATCTGGTCATCCAGGCCCTCGACCAGCTGAGCCTGCAGCCGGGCTCCGCCCTGGGCAGTGGCATTGTGATTGCGCTGCACGCCATGCTGCCCGGCTCGGGCCTGGACGTGCGCGGTCTGATCGACGGTGAGACCAGCCCACCAGCTTCAACGGGAGCGCCTCTCGGTGGACCCACACCGGCCCCAACCAGCCCAACATCGGGTGCCGCCCCCCCTAAACCGGTCAGCCTGCCCAAAGTGCCACCCGGCTCCAACACCGCTGCGGCCATCGTGCTGCTCAGCGACGGCCAAAGCAATGTCGGGCCTGACGCCCTCAAAATGGCCCAGGTCGCGGCCGACCTGGGGGTGCGCGTTTACACCGTGGGGGTGGGCACGGCGCAAGGTACTGTGCTCAAAGCCCAGGGCATGCAAATGCGTGTCAAGCTGGACGAGGCTAGCCTGAAAAAAATCGCCGAAATCACCAAGGCTGAATACTTCAGCGTCGACAAGCGCGAGGACCTGCTGCAGATTTACCAGTCCCTGAGCAGCAAGATCGTGCTCAAAAAGCATCGGCGCACCGAGGTTTCTGCCTTGTGTGTTTTGCTGGGCATGCTGCTGGTGTGCTGGGGCTGCGCCTGGGTCTGGTGGCGACACGGCCGGATCGTTTGAGGCTGTCAATTTCTGCCCTCAACCAAGTTGCAGTCTGGTCGCTCGCGTTTGGACCCACTGCCATCGTGCAGCAGATGCTGCGAGATCTGGCGTGAGTAGGCCTGGTTGTTAGGGTTGCTTGTAAGGCTCACATCAAGCCCGTCGACAAAAATAATCGGTTGGTCCTGGAGCCTATATGTTGGAACGACTTGTTTACCGTTCAAAAGCCACCCACAAGCTGGGCAGTCTGCACCTGTTCAATTTGCTGGTGCAGTGCCGCAAACGCAACCTGAGCTTGGGCATCACGGGGCATTTGCTCTACACCGAGGAAATTTTTGTTCAGTGCATCGAAGGACCCACTGGCTCGATCGATGCTTTGTGGAAAAGCCTCCAGCGCGATGAGCGGCACCACAACGTCGAACTGTTGGCGCGAGGTCCGATCACCGATCGGCAGTTTTCAGATTGGGCCATGGCCTTTTCCTCCTATGCGCATTTCGACAAGTACGATATTCCCGGTTTTTTTCCGGTGGATGCCCAAGGCATGTCCCGTGCGGCCGATCGTTGCGCACAGTGGGCAAACGCCCCATATTCGGACGAAAAAGCCGAAACAACCCTCTGAAGAGACGGGTGCATGGACCGGGTGAGTCCAGAGGTCTCAACCTTCAATGCCATAATTCCCGCTATGTTCAGTCTGCAATCCCTGCGCAACGCCCCCCGCCTCACCCGCCTCGTGCTGGTGTGGTTTGCGTTGTTTGTGGGGGTGGCCGTGGCTTCGCCGCTGGTCAACCCCGAGGGCGTGCAACTGGTGTGCACCACAGCGGGCAGCGTCAAGTTGCTTCAGCTCGATGCCGATGGCGAGGAAGCGCAAGGAAGCCACCACGGCCTGCACTGCCCCTTGTGTTTGCCGGTGGCCGCACCCCCGGTGGTGTCGGTTTCAGCGCCAGTCCATGTCGGGCTGTCTCATGCGCTGCGTCCCTCAGAGCAGGCCCGGCTGGCCTCGCTCATCGGCCTGCCTTGGCAGGCTCGCGCTCCCCCCTCTTTTTCCTGATCACGGCAGCTCTTTGACGGCCAAGTGCGGCGTGCCCGCATGCGCCGATCCCCCTCCCGTGATCTGGTGCGCTGGCATTCAAGCGGCACCATACACTTTCCCCTCGTGTCTTTTTTACTGGAGTTCGCCATGAAACGCGTTGTTGTCTCTATTGCCGTCCTGATGTCGGCCCTGTTCAGCCAGGCCCAAGCCCAAGTCACTGTGAAGGACGCCTGGGTGCGCGCCACTGTGGCGCAACAAAAAGCCACGGGTGCTTTCATGCAGCTGCAGTCAAGCCAAGACGCCAAGTTGATCTCGGCCCAGTCGCCTGTGGCGGGTGTGGTTGAGGTGCACGAAATGGCCATGGACGGCGGCGTCATGAAAATGCGTGCAGTGCCCAGCCTGGCCTTGCCCGCTGGCAAAGCGGTCGAGCTCAAGCCCGGTGGTTACCACGTCATGCTGATGGACCTCAAAGGTCAAGTCAAAGACGGTGACACCGTGCCCGTGACCCTGGTGGTCGAAGGCAAGGATGGCAAGCGCCAGAACATCGAAATCAAGGCCGCTGCCCGGATGGCCGCCGCACCCGCCATGAAGCATGGCGATGGCCATTCGGCGCACAAGCACTGATCTCTTGACTTTTGCCTGACCCCTCCATGACCTGGACTTCTGCCCAACTGCGCAGGCTCAGCCTGTGGCTGCTGTGCGCGATGCTGCTGGCGGCTTTGGCCCCCACGGTCTCGCGTGCACGGGCCTGGAGCCAGGACAGCGCAGTGCCTTGGATGACGGTGTGCACCACCGAGGGCACACCACAGACGGCGCTCAAACAACCGGGCAATGCACAGGGCGATGACGGTTCTGTGCCGGGTGCGACCATGCTCGACCATTGCGCCTTGTGCGTGTTGGCCAGCGACCGCATGGCACCGCCGCCCGCCCCCTTGGCGTGGCAGGCTTTGCCACAAGCGCCACCCTTGTTGGCGCAGTTTGATCAAGACATTCCTCAAGCCGTCCCCCGCTGGACGGTCCACTCCCGCGCCCCGCCTGCCCACGCCTGAAGTCAGCCGTGGCAGGTCGGGCCATGCCCGCCTGCTGTTTGCCAAGAGCCTGTTTTCAAGCAGGTGTTCTGGCCCATTCAGTCAGGAGCAGAGTGTGCAATTTTTAAATCAAATTCCGGTGGGTGAACCCATCAGCGTGAGCCGTGGCCAAAGCTTGTTGGCCGCAGGCGGTATTGGTCCCGTGTGGCGCGTGACCCAAGGTGTTTTCAAGCTGGAGCGCCAGGGCCAGGATGGCCAAATTCTGGTGCAACTGGCCCAGGCCGGTGACCTGATCGGCGTGGAGTCGCTGTGTGCCGAGCCTTATGCCTTCACGGCCGTGGCCTTGGTGGCTGCGCAAGCACAGCCGCTTGCGGCTGGCCAAGACCTGGACCGTTACACCACCATGACGCAGGGCTTCATGCAGCAGCAACGCCAGACCTACGACATGCACCGTTTGCGCACGGGGTCGATCGTGCAGCGCCTGGCCTATTTGTTGACCGTGTTGGGCAAACAGGCCGATGGCCGTGTGTTGACCGTGCAGCGCAAAGAACTGCCCACGCTCAAAGAAATGGCCCGCGTTGTCGACTCCACCTTAGAGACGGTGTGCCGCGAACTCAACACCTTGCTGCCCGAACGCAAGCAGCCTCGCCTGCGCGTGCCCAGTGTGTGGGCGGTGGGCGAGCCCTTTGCCATGGCGGCCTGAAAGGTCTGGTATGCAACAAGTGATTTTCAAGTTCTGGAAAAGCGCTCAAAAAACCGGCTTTGGCCTGGGCTTTGTGGCAGGCGGCTTGTTCATGGGTCTGGTCGCCATGGCGTTGTTGGGCATGGGCTCTGCCCAAGCGCACGACTTTCGCCAAGGCGATGTGGTCATGGACCACCCCTACGCCACGCCCAGCCTGGCAGGCACCACCAACGGCGCGGTGTATTTCAAGTCCATTCGCAACAAAGGCAAAACGCCTGACCGCCTGCTGTCTGCTCGTACCGCCGTGGCTGCGCGCGTCGAAATCCACCAGATGCAGATGGACGGCAATGTCATGCGCATGCGCCAAGTGCCTGCCTTGGAGTTGCCCGCGCAAACCGAAGTGTCCTTGCGGCACGGCGGCGCAGGCACGCACCACCTGATGCTGCTGGACATGGCCAAACCCCTCCAAGACGGTGACCGCTTCGATCTGGAGTTGGTCTTTGAAAAAGCAGGCACCCGGCGTGTGAACGTTTGGGTGCAAACACCGCGTGAAGGTGCACCTGCGCACAAGCATTGATTTTTGAACTGGAGAACACGATGAAAAATCTTTTAACCCTGACGGCACTGGCCTTGACCGTGAGCGCTTGCAGCACCTTGCCCAGCCCACCCACTTCCCAAGCTGTTGAGCTGAAATTTGCCGCCCAAATCAACGGCCAGCCCTTTGCCTGCGGCCAGCGTTACGAAGGCGTGGGCAGCACGCGTTCGACCATCACGCCCAGTGACTTTCGCATGTACGTGAGCGAGGTCAAGCTGGTGCGCCAAGACGGCAGCACCGTGCCCGTGCAACTTGCACAAGACGGCGTGTGGCAACAGCAATCGGTGGCGCTGCTGGACTTTGAAAACGGCGCAGGCCCTTGCCGCAATGGCACAGAAGCCACCAACACCAGCGTGCGCGGCCAAGTGCCTGCAGGCGAGTACACCGGGGTGGAACTCACTGTGGGCGTGCCCTTTGCACAAAATCACCAAGACCCCACGGTTGCACCCGCGCCGCTCAACTCCACAGCCATGTTCTGGAACTGGCAAGGCGGCTACAAGTTCATCAAGTTCGACACCGCCAGCAGTGGCATCAGCACCGACAAACCCGCAGCAGCCAACGCCATGGGCCCGGTCACGCGCTACTCGGTGCACCTTGGCAGCACGGCATGCGCGGGCGAGAGCAAAACCCAAGCCCCCAGCGCTTGCCAAAACCCCAACCGCATGACGGTGCGTTTCGATGGCTTTGACCTGCGCAAAAACACCGTGGTGGCCGACATGGGCGCGGTGCTGGCACAGGCCAATGTGGACGTCAACGCCAAAGGCACATCGCCCGGCTGCATGAGCTTCCCCAAAGACGGCGACTGCCCACCTGTGATGCAGGCGCTGGGCCTGACCTATGACGGCATGGCCGCTGCAGGCCCTCAACGCCTTTTGTCCAAGCGCTGATCTGCACCCCAGAGCTCGGCCATGAACCCTTTGCGCAAAACCCTGAGCACCTGCCTGCTGGCCCTGGCCGGTTGGGCTGTGCTCACGGGCAGTTCCACAGACGTTTTTCATTGGGACCTGCCTGCCTGGGTGCCACGCCCTGTGGTGCCCGCAGACAACCCGATGAGTGTGGCCAAGGTCGAGCTGGGGCGGCACCTGTTTTACGACCAACGCCTGTCGGCTGACAGCAGCATGTCGTGCGCCACCTGCCACCACCAGGACAAAGCCTTCACCGATGGATTGGCCGTGGCCAAGGGTGTGACCGGGCAAGCGGGGCAACGCAGTGCCATGGCGTTGGCCAATGTGGCTTATCTGCCTGTGCTGACTTGGGCCAACCCCAACCTCACGGCTTTGGAGGTGCAGGCGCTCATTCCGCTGTTTGGCGAGCACCCGGTCGAGATGGGCATGGCAGGGCGAGAAAAAGAACTGTTTGCACGCCTGCAAGCCGATGCGCGTTACCGCGACTTGTTTGCCAAAGCCTTTCCGGTCGAAGCCGCAAAAGGCAGCGAGGCTTTGTATTCGTTGGGCACGCTCACCAAAGCCTTGGCCAGTTTTCAGCGCAGCCTGCTCTCGTTTGACAGCCCGTATGACCGCTACAAATACGGCGGCCAGCCCACGGCCATATCCCCAGCAGCCAAGCGCGGAGAAAGCCTGTTCTTTGGCGAAAAGATGGAGTGCTACCACTGCCACGGCAGCTTCACCTTCACCGACAACATCCGCCACAGCAAGCTGCCATTGGCCGAGCGCGGCTTCCACAACACGGGCTTGCACAACCTGGATGGCCGGGGTGCTTACCCCGCAGACAACCCGGGCATCAGCGAGTTCACGGGCGACGCCGATGACATGGGCAAGTTCCGCACGCCCAGCCTGCGCAACATTGCGCTGACCGCGCCCTACATGCACGACGGCTCGATGGCCACGCTCGACCAAGTCATCCGCGCCCACTACGCGCAGGCTGGCCGCGCAGGTGGTACGACCAACGGGCCCAGCCCCTTGCGCAGTTCATTGATCGGGGGCTTCGAGGTCAGCGAGCAAGAAGTCAGCGACCTGGTCGCTTTCTTGAACACCTTGACCGACCACACCTTTGTTCACAACCCTCGCCACGCCAATCCCTGGCCTGCCAGTCGCTGAGGCATGGACATGCACCGTTCACACCCCTTCTTTCACTCGCTGAGTCGCCTCGTGCTGATTTGGTACGTGCTGTTTGTGGGCGTTTCGGTTTTGGCCGCCACATTGCAGCCCAAAACCATGGACGTGGTGTGTTCCGCCATGGGCATCATGAAGGTGGTGGTGCAAGGCGAGGGTGAAGCCCCACCGCTGACCAGCAACATGGACTGCCCGCTGTGCGCCCACGCCACACCTGCATTGCCGCCACTCACGGCGGCTGCTTTGGCGCATGTGCCCGATGCACGCGCGTACATCGTGCAAGCCTTGCCCGAGGCCTTGCTGCTGGTCCGCACCGCGCCGCCACTGCCCTCTCGCGGGCCGCCTGATCTGATCTGAGCGCCGCAAGGCGCATTTCCTCCGCCCGATATTTTTTTGGCGGTGCTTTTTCGCGTGTACGGCAGCGCCTGCACGCACAGATCTCATCAGACTATGCAAAAACAATTCAAATTTTCACCCGTTGCAATCGCCCTGTGGGGCTTACTGCCTGCGGCAACGGTATGGGCCCAATCGCCTCAAAATGATGTGCTCATCATTGCGCCCGCCGTGATCGACAGCAACAGTGCCGATGACATGGCAGGTTTCCGCACGACAGTGACATCGCGTCAGATCGAAGACCTGAACGCGATCGATGCCGCTGCCGCATTGCGCCGTACACCGGGCGTCAGCATTTCTCGCTTCAATCCAGTGGGCTCCTTTGGTGGTGAAGAAGGTGGTGCGGTTTATATCCGTGGAATGGGATCCAGCCGCCCCGGCAGTGAAATCAAGACCTACATCGATGGCGTCCCTTTTTACATGGGCATCTGGAACCATCCTTTGCTGGACCTCTTGCCGCTCAACGGCATGGCCCGATTGAATGTCATCAAAGGTCCGCAACTGCACGAATTTGGCAACACGTTTGGGGCCATTGCTCTGGAGTCCAAAAAGGCACGGGCCGCAGATGGCGTCTCCGGTGAGGTGAGTGTGCGTGGCGGGAGCTTTGGTACCGTGGCAGAGCAATTGGATGTCAGCGGCCGACAGGGCGACTGGGACTTCGCGTTGGCTCAGGGACATGCTTCTTCCGATGGCCATCGGCCGGACGCCAAAGGTCGCTTGAACAATGTCATGGGCCAATTGGGTTACAGGATTGACGGCCAGTGGTCGATTCGCCTGCTGGCCATGAACAGCAGCAATACCGCGACCGATCCTGGCCATCAGGATACGCAGGCCAACAAGGGACAGACTTTCAAAACCCGTGGCGATTTGTTGGCGTTGACTGTCGCACATCAACATGACAAAGTTCAAGGCAGTTTTAAGGTGTACAGCACCGAAGGCTACGGGGAACAAAATCCTGGATTGAAGTCGAACTTCAAAACAACGGGCTTGCGTTGGCGTGAAAGCCTGCAGCCTTGGCAAGGCGGGCAGGTGCAGGCAGGCCTGGATGTCGACAAGATCGGTGGTGATGTGCCTACCGTTGGGTTCGTGGCCGCTGATTTGCGCGTCAACTCTCCCTTTGTGGCAGTCAGTCACAAGTTGGACTTGACTGGCGGCTGGTCGGCCACGCCGTCCGTGGGTGTACGCCACTACAGCCACAATGTTCTGAAGTCAGAGTCCGCGCATCAGGCTGGCTTGGTACTGGCGCAGGGGGAACGTTTGGCATTGCGGGTTCAGATGTCCAAAGGAGTCAACTACCCAGGACTGGATGCCGCTGTGTTGTCGCACCTCATGGCTCCTGCGCTGGGAAATACTTGGAAATCCTTGGGCGCAGAACGGCTTGACCATCAGGAGTTGGGTGTGAGCTGGAAACCCTCGAGCGATACCTCGGTGGACTTGGCCCTGTTCAAAGACCGCGTCAAGGACCGTTACATTTTTGCTTTCCCTCCTGCAGTATCGGCCCCTGGTTTTGTCCACTTGGGCACCTATGACGTGACAGGGACAGAGCTCACCTGGGCTCAATCCATGGGCAAGTCTTGGCAGATGTTTGCGGGATGGACGCACCTGAACAGCAGCAAGTCAGATTTGCCGTACGCACCGCAAGACAGCCTCAGTGTGGGCATCAATTGGCAAGAAGGACCGTGGCGTGCCAGTGCCGATGCACAACACCAGACACGCATGACGGTGTTGGGTCAAGCGCGTACTGTTAGCACCAATACCGTTCAGGTCAATGGATTCACTGTGGCCAATCTGCGCTTGGGATACAAAGTCCCGCAACTCGGACAGCGTGGCGAAGTCTTTGCGGCGATCGAGAATCTTCTGGATAAGAACTACGCGTTTCGAGAGGGCTACCCTATGCCGGGACGTTCTTTGCAAGTGGGTGTGAAAGCCAGTTTCTGATGCCATAAGGAGCACCCACCATGATGAAATTTTTCTTTTGCACCTTGCTGGCGGCTTGGTTGACATCTGCCAGTGGCCATCAGGCTGCTGGGGATCAGCACTCTTCCAAGCTCAGTCCGGCAAAAGACATGCAGACCATCGTGCATGTCATGAAGAAGCAGTTTGACCAACCCAAGTCTCCTCTGCGGGTCGCGCCTGTGGTTGTGGAGGGCGACTGGGCATTGGCGGGTTGGTTGCAAGGAGATCGCGGTGGGCGTGCATTGCTGCAAAAACGGCACGGTCAATGGGTGATCGTGGTTTGTGCCGGGGATGGCCTGCGACAAGCTGCCGCTTTGGTGCAAACCGGAATGCCCAACGATGTCGCGACTGCTTTGTCGAAAAAGCTGCAAACGTCCGAAAGCCGACTGCCCGCTGACACTTTGAAGAAGTTCGCTTCCTTTGAGGGCATGTTGCGGGTGGATGGTGACGCCGGTCATGGTGCTCCACATGGGTCCCACGGGGCTCATCCCCAAAACAATTCACCGCGCTGAATTTGCGCACGGGAAAGGGACGCACTGCTTCGGGATCCAGCAGGCGTCAACACCTTGAGGGCTGCGCAGTCTTCTCGCCATCAATTCAATCTATGGAATAAAAAAATGTCTTTTCAAATTTCACGTCTTTCTCCTGTCGCGTTGGCCGCATGGTCTTGCTGCGCCGCTTTGGCCCAAGCCCAAACACAAACCATCGAAATCACGGCTGACAAAGAGCGATATCAGCCAGCCTTGACGCAAGCCGCCACCCGCTCAGCGGTGCCTGTCGAGCAGGTGCCTCAGTCCATCGTGAGCATTCCGCGTTCGGTCATCGAGGACCAGGGCAGCAAAACGGTTTCGGACGCCTTGCGCAATGTCAGCAATGTGAATGAAATCGACCCACGCGACAGCAACAACGTGGGCTTCAAAATCCGCGGTTTCAATGCTGCCATGGTGGTCGATGGTGTCTCGGTACCAGGTTGGTTCCAAAACCAGGAGAGCCTGGTGGGCGTTCAGCAAATGGATGTGATCAAAGGCCCGGCCGGTGGCCTCTACGGCAGCGGCCAGGCGATTGGCAATTATTCGACGGTGGGCGGCACCATTGCCGTGACGACCAAAGACCCTGTTGCCAAGGCCTCGCGTGAAGTGGGGGTCAAGTTGGGTAACTTTGGCCGCCGCAATGCGCACGTTGATTTGAACCAGCCGATCAACGAGGCGTGGGCGTTTCGGGTCAATGGCGAGCATGACCGCTCTGACAGCGAAACCCAAGGCGTGTTCTTCCGCAAGTCGGCGCTGAATCCGAGCCTGTCCTGGTCGCCCGATGCCAAAACCAAAGTGGTCATCAAGGCCCGCATGCTGGACAACACCACGGTGGATTATTCGGGCTTGCCACGCGCCAGCGCCTCGGCCACCGAGCCTTCTGCAGGTGTAGGCCGAAGCACCTTTGTCACAGCCACCGGCTTGCCCGACACCACACAAAAGGCACGCGGCTTGAATGTGCAGTGGACGCAAGTCTTGAACAATGACTGGACGCTGAAGGCCCTGGCTGCACACAACACGGCTGAAGTGGATCAGCGGGGGGTGTTTCCATTCCCTTATGGCAGCGAAAGTCAGTACGGCAGCGGTTTTGGCTCCAATGTGGTGTTGAGCGGCGCCCGTTTGTGGGAAAAGCTGACATCGAACACGGTCCAACTCAGTTTGGCGACGACCATCCAATCGGGCAAGGCGCTGCACCGTATCAGCTTGGGCCTGGACCGCGACGAGACTCGCGACGATGGCTTCATGGCCTTCGCCAATATGCCGTTTGTGATGACCGATTTGACCGGCAATGTGCGTCCTGCTTGGGGTGAGCCTGCTGTGCCTGCTGCGGCCAATCAGCAACAAAACCGCAGCACTTCGACCGTGGTTTATGTGCAAGACCAAGTTCAAGTGGGTTCTTGGCACTTGCATGGCAGCTTGCGTCATACACGCACCGAGGCCAAAGATTTGTATGCGGATTGGGGTATCAACAACCAAAGCACCAACAACAAGGTCACGCCTCGTTTTGGCGCGGTCTTTGATGCGAGTGATGTGGTGTCGTTCTTTGGTGGTTACAGCCAGATGTCCCGTGTGCCTTTTGGTTCTTTGTTCAGTGTGGCACCCAAAATGGAAGAGGCCGAGCAAAAAGAACTGGGTCTGCGCATCAAGGGCTGGCAGGGTTTGAGCGCCACAGCCGCCTTGTTTGACATTCAACGCAAGAACGCCGCCGTGGCAGATCCGGCCAATCCAGGCTTTTCTGTGCAAACGGGTGTGCAGCAAGCCAAAGGCCTCGATGTGGACGTGCGTTGGCAAGCCTCACCTTCGCTGGCATGGATTGCGGCCTATACACACCAAACCGCAGAAATCACGCAAGACACCAATGCCGCTTGGGTGGGCAAACGCCTGTTCAACGTGCCTGAACAAACACTGCGCGTGGCAGCGCGTTACGACGTGCGACAAGGCGAGTGGCGTGGCCTGGGTCTGGGCTTGGGCGCGTCGCATCGCTCCAACCTGGCTGGTGACACCAGCAATACCTTCTTGATGCCCGCGGTCACCTTGTGGGATGCACAGGCCAGTTACAAACGCGGCGACATCCAGTACAGCGCCAGCATCAGCAATCTGCTCAACAAGCAGTACTACGCGCCCATGGCCTATTTTGGTGGTGGCCAAGTCGTACCCGGTTTGCCGCGCAGCCTGGTGGTGGGCATCAGCACCAAATTCTGATCCATCCACCACGCCACAGGAGGGGGCATCCGCAAGGGTGCCCTTGATCTCTCATGAACCGTCGTTATTTCTCTCGCTTGTTGTCCTGGCCCTCTGTTGTGCTGGGCTACTCGGCCATGCAGACGTCCCAAGCGTCGGCCACGCCCGCTGCGGTGCAAGCGCCCTCAAAGCAAGCTGCTGACGAGCACCACTTGGCCACCATGGACCGTTACGCGCCGCTCATTGGCGGCCCCAAAATCACCATCGGCATGTTGGTTTATCCGGGCATGTTTTTGCAGGATTTGGTCGGACCCTTGACCGTGTTCGAGGCCTTGATGAACAAGGAAATCCACCTGCTCTGGAAAGACCTGGAGCCAGTGGGCAATGAAAGCCCGGGGCCTGCCGCGCTGATTCCGGTCAAGCCCACCACCACCTTCGCGCAATGCCCCGAGCAGCTGGACGTGTTGTTTGTGCCCGGCGGTGTGCCGGGTACCTTCACCATGATGGAAGACCCGGAAGTCCTGGCCTTTCTCAAGGCCAAGGGTCAAACCGCCCGCTATGTGACCAGCGTGTGCACCGGCTCCTTGATTTTGGGGGCAGCGGGTTTGCTCAAGGGCTACAAAGCCACCTCGTATTGGGACACCCGTGATGTGCTCAAGGAGCTCGGCGCGATTCCCACGCGGGGCCGAATTGTGGTGGACCGCAACCGCATCACAGGCGGCGGCGTGACGGCCGGGATCGACTTTGGCCTCAAGCTGGTGGCACTGCTGAAAAGCCGGGTCTATGCCGAGGCGGTGCAGTTGTACCTGGAGTACGACCCGCAGCCCCCCTTCAATGCCGGTTCGCCCGAAAAAGCGCAGCCACTGGCCAGACAGTTCTTGAAAGACATGTTTGCCGGGATGCGGGCCAATGCGTTGGCGACAGCCAAGCGGGCGATGCAAAGACTGCTGAGCGGGCCAACCTGAGGTGGTCACCCCACGTAAACTGTTGGCAAAGGAAAAGTCATGGTCCATTCGATCCAATTGCCGCATGTTTACGAGTCATTTGTTGCCACGCCCTTCACCCCCAACATCGGGGCCACTCTCCATGGTTTG
This sequence comes from Limnohabitans sp., assembly GCF_034680285.1. Lineage (GTDB taxonomy): Bacteria > Pseudomonadota > Gammaproteobacteria > Burkholderiales > Burkholderiaceae_C > Limnohabitans_A. The sequence goes on along the minus strand of NZ_JAXITC010000017.1, from coordinate 13,551 downwards.
GACTTGTCGCAGCCACTGAGTGATCTGGCACAAACCGAGCTGAAGGACGCTTTGGCCCGGTTCGAGGTGATCTTTTTTCGGGATCAAGTGCTCACCCCTGCTCAGCAGGTGGCCTTCACACGCAGTTTTGGCCAAGTCAACGAAGTCAAAGCCTTCTTTCCCCGAGTGGAGAGTCAGCCCGAGATTGAAATTGTGGAAAGCACCGCCGAGCGGCCCGCTGCCAACAACAATTGGCATTCAGACATCACCTGGCAGGCCAACCCACCGATAGGCACCAGCCTGTATGCGCAAGTGATTCCGGCCAGCGGTGGCGACACCGTCTGGGCCAGCATGACCACCGCCTACGAGGCCTTGCCTGCTGACTTCAAAGCCTATCTGGAAACCCTGAGTGCCATGCACACATGGGAGGTGACCGGCTGGACCGAATACTTGCTGCGCCAAGATGCCACGGGTGAGCAGCTGCAGGCTGCTCGCGCCAAATACCCGCCCGTGACGCACCCGGTGGTCCGTGTGCACCCCGTCACAGGCAAAAAGATTTTGTACGTCAACCCGACCTTCACCACCCACATCCACGGCCTGCCGCGCACGCAAAGCGACGCCTTGTTGGCGCAGTTGTTTGGGCTGATCACCGCGCCCGAAGTGCAGGCTCGGTTTTGCTGGCAGCCCCATTCATTGGCGGTGTGGGACAACCGCTCGACCCAGCACTACGCCGTGGCCGATTTCTACCCGCAGCACCGCAAGCTGCACCGGGTCACGTTCACGGCAGACCATGCGTTTTGAGTGCGTCAGATTGTTTGAAAGCGTCTTCGGGTAAGCTTTGCTCAGTCCTTTTTCAGGAGACACCATGAGCGATTCATCCGCCTTCGGCTTTGGCAAATTCGTACCGGGTTTTGACTTTTTACAAAACCTGTCCAATGCGGCAGCGCAGGCCGCACCTGGTGCCAGCGCGGGTGCCGTGCCCGGCATGGCCAGTTGGGTGGCGCCTACGCTCAGCATCGAAGACATCGACAAACGCATTCAAGAGTTGAAGTCGGTGCTCTTTTGGTTAGAACAAAACACCACGGCGCTCAAAGCCACCATCCAAGCGATGGAAGTGCAAAAAATGACCTTGTCCACGCTGCAGAGCATGAATGTGAACATGGCCGACTTGGCAAAGGCTTTCACGGTCAAAGCGCCTGCACCAGCACCAGCACCAGAGCCGCAAGCTGCTGCGCCACAAGCGGTGAAGCCACAGTCTGCCTCTGAGCCGAAACCCGTTCAAACAGACGATGCGGTCAAAGATGCGCTTGAAGAACCCGCAAAGGGACCCGCTGCAGCCAAGCCTGCGGTGGACCCGATGCAGTGGTGGGGTGCCTTGACCCAGCAGTTTCAAAACATTGCAGCGGCAGCAGTCAAAGACGTGGCCGCCGAAGCCATGAAAACGGGCATGACCGCCAAAGGGGCCAGCACGTCAGCCGCTGGCAAAAAACCAAGTCCAGCCAAAAAAGCCGTGGCCAAGAAGTCAGCCGCTGCCAAAACCAAACCGGTTGCCCAATCTGCGCCGCGCAAGGCGGCCGCCAAGCGCAAAGCGCCATGAAGTTGTTTCCCTGTGGCCATGCCACCCACCCACAGTGGCGCATGGCCGCTGGCTTGGTGCTGGCGCAGTTGCGTGCCCAGATGGGTTTGCCCGATTACGCCAGTCAGCCCCGATTGGGCTTGCTCTACATCACCGACCATTACGCCCCCGAGGCGCAAGCCCTGCTGGACCACCTGCGCCAGGCCTTGCCCGAGGTGCCGGACTGGGCAGGCACGGTGGGCATTGGCGTGGCGGTGAACAATGCCGAGTACTTTGACGAACCGGCCATGGCGCTCATGCTGTGCGACCTGACGCCCGAGCAATACCGCGTGTTTTCTGGGGTGTCGCCGCTGCCATCGGGCTGGGCGGATGCCGCTTTGGTGCACGCCGACCCGAACACGCCCGACCTGGCCGAGCTGATCAAAGAGATGGCTGAGCGCACGCGGCAAGGCTATTTGTTTGGCGGTTTGAGCGCCAGCCGCACGCGCAGCGTGCAGTTTGCGGTGCGGGCCGAAGACGCGGGTGGCCCAGAGGTGCACGGCGGTGTCCTCCAAGGTGGCTTGAGTGGCGTGGCCTTTTCACCCGAAGTGGCGCTTTTGTCGCGGGTGACACAAGGCTGTCAGCCTGTGGCCCCCGAACGCGAGATCACCGAATCTGAGGACCATGTGGTGCTCAAGTTGGCGGGCGAGCCTGCGCTGGACGTCATGTTGGCGGATTTGGACATCAGCCTGAAGGATCCACAAAAGGCCATTGCCGTGGTGCGAGCGACATTGGTGGGCCTGAGTGCGCCCGGGCAATCTGGCGTGGGCCGTGCAGGCAATCTGGGCAACGACGTGCGGGTGCGCCACATCATTGGCCTGGACCCTTTGCGCCAAGGCGTGGCCATTGCCGAGCACTTGGAGCCGGGCATGCGTTTGACGTTTTGCCGCCGCGATGTGCAAGCGGCCCGCGCCGATTTGGTGCGGGTGTGCGCCGAAATTCGCGAAGCGCTGGAGCCTGAGATGCTGTCCATCGAGGCCATCAACGCCATGAGCGACGACCCGGTGCCCACGGTGCCCCAAGCGGGCCAGCGCATTGCTGGCGCTGTGTATGTGAGCTGCACCGGACGCGGCGGCCCGCACTTTGGCGGGCCGGGTGCCGAGATGCAGATCATTCGGCATGCCTTGGGCGATGTGCCCTTGGTGGGCTTTTTTGCCGCTGGCGAGATTGCGCGCAAGCAGCTGTATGGCTACACCGGAGTGCTGACGGTGTTCACGACCGATTGATCACACGCCGCGAGCCCGATCCGACTTGAACTGCGCCCGGAACTGCGCGAACTGCCCCGCGTCCAGCGACTCGCGCACTTCGCGCATCAAGTTCAGGTAGTAATGCAGGTTGTGGATGGTGGTCAGCATGGGGCCGAGCATTTCGCCGCAGCGGTCGAGATGGTGCATGTAAGCGCGGCTGAAACCGTCTCGGCCACCGTTGTCCCACGACACGCCGGACGTACCTGCACAGGCATGGCAGGTGCAGCTGGTGTCGAGTGGCTGCGGGTCGTTTTTGTGGCGGGCGTTGCGCAGTTTCAGGTCGCCAAAGCGGGTGAACACCGTGCCGTTGCGGGCGTTGCGGGTGGGCATCACGCAGTCGAACATGTCCACGCCATCGGCCACGCCCTGCACCAAATCTTCGGGCGTGCCGACGCCCATCAGGTAGCGCGGTTTGTGGGCAGGCAGGCGGTGCGGGGTGTGCGCCATGATTTGCAGCATCAGGTCTTTGGGCTCGCCCACGCTCACGCCGCCAATCGCATAACCCGGAAAGTCCATCTCCACCAAAGCATCCAGCGATTCTTGGCGCAGGTTTTCAAACATGCCGCCTTGCACGATGCCAAACAGGGCGTTGGGGTTCTCAAGGCGGGCGAACTCGTCTTTGGAGCGCACGGCCCAGCGGCGGCTCATTTCCATCGACTTGCGGGCTTCGGCTTCGGTGGTCAGGTGCCCCTTGGTCTCGTAAGGTGTGCACTCGTCGAGCTGCATCACGATGTCGGAGTTGAGAATGGTCTGGATTTGCATGCTCACTTCGGGCGACATGAAGAGCTTGTCGCCGTTCACGGGGCTGGCAAAGGTCACGCCTTCTTCTGTGATCTTGCGCATGTCGCCCAGCGACCAGACCTGAAACCCGCCCGAGTCGGTCAGGATGGGTTTGTCCCATTTCTCAAATTGGTGCAAGCCGCCAAAGCCTTTCATGATGTCCAGGCCCGGGCGCATCCACAGGTGGAAGGTGTTGCCCAAAATGATTTGCGCGCCCATCTCGTGCAGGCTGCGTGGCATCACGCCTTTGACAGTACCATACGTGCCAACGGGCATGAAGATCGGCGTTTGCACCACGCCATGGTTCAGTGTCAGGGTGCCGCGGCGGGCGTGGCTGGAGGGGTCGGTTTTGAGCAGGTCGAATTGGAGCATGGCAGGGATTGTAGGAGGGGGTCAGTCGGTACCGTCGCCAAAGCATTGCGCCACCAACTCGCGCAGCCATTGGTGCCCCGGGTCTTTGTGCAGTCGGGCATGCCATAACTGGTGGATGGCGCTGCCGTCCACCGCCAGCGGCAGAGGTCGGGTGGTCAGGGCAAAGGGGCTGGTCACGCGCTGGGCGAAACGCTCAGGCACGGTGGCGATCAGGTCCGAATGCCCGAGCACATCGCCCAAAGCGACATAGTTCGGCACCGTGAGGCGGATGCGCCGCTGCAGACCTTGTTGTTCCAGCGTTTCGCTGATGGCCGCATCGATCCGCCCGTGGCCCGTGCCTGCGGCCATCACCCGCACATGGCTGGCCGCCGCAAAGTCGGACAAGGTCAAGCCCTCAGCATGGGCCAAGGGGTGTCCCTCGCGCATCAGGCACACATAAGGTTGGCGAAACAGCGCTTGCTGGAAAAAGCCCGCTTGCAGTTGCGGCAGCAGGCCCAGCGCCAAGTCGGTGCGGCCTGAGGCCATGTCGTCTTTCAGGCTGGCGCTGGTCACCGCCACCACATTCAGCGTGACGCACGGGGCGGCCCCAGCCAGCGCGTCCATCAGCACGGGTAAGAAATACATCTCGCCCACATCGGTCATGGCCAGGGTGAAGCTGCGCTCGCTGGTGGCCGGGTCAAACGAGGCGCGCACATTGAGCGCTTGCTGCAAGCCATCCAGCGCTGCGGCCACGGGCTCGGCCAGTTGCAGGGCGTAAGGCGTGGGTTCCATGCCGCGCTGGGTGCGCAAAAACAATGCGTCGCCCAAGCTGCTGCGCAGTCGGCCCAAGGCGCTGCTGACGGCAGGTTGGCTCATGTCCAGCACGGTGGCCACCGCCGACACGCGCTTTTCGCGCAGCAGGTGGTGAAACACCAGCAGCAGGTTCAGGTCGAGGCGTGCGAGGTTCATGGAGGTGAGGCGAGGCGATGATTATTTGAAATTCAGATAAATATTATCTTTGAATTTCGATTTACTGAAATTGATGCTTTGCGCATGATGCGTATCAAGAAATTCGAGGAGACGCCATGCGCGAACAACCCATCCACTGGGAAACGGAAGGCACCAGCCGCGTCCCGTTTGCCGTGTACACCGACGAAGACCGGCACAAAAAGGAGCTGGAGCGCTTCTTCTACAAAAGCCATTGGAGTTATGTGGGCCTGGAGGCTGAGGTTCCGAACCCCGGCGACTTCAAGCGCACCGTGGTGGGCGAGCGCTCGGTCATCATGACGCGTGCCACCGACGGGCAGATCCATGTGGTCGAGAACGTCTGCGCCCACCGGGGCATGCAGTTTTGCCGTGAACGCCACGGCAACAAAAAAGAGTTTGTCTGCCCCTACCACCAGTGGAGCTACACGCTCAAGGGCGACTTGCAGGGCGTGCCGTTTCGGCGTGGTGTGCGGCAAGACGGCAAGGTCAACGGTGGCATGCCCGCCGACTTTGACCCCAAAGACCACGGTCTCACGGCCCTGAAAGTCGCAACCCGTGGTGGCGTGGTGTTCGCGTCGTTTGACCATGCCGTGGAGTCGCTCGAAGACTTCATGGGCCCGACCATCCTGAAATACTTTGACCGCCTGTTCAACGGCCGCAAGTTGGTGGTGCTGGGCTACAACCGCCAGCGCATTCCGGGCAACTGGAAGCTGATGCAAGAGAACATCAAAGACCCGTACCACCCCGGCCTGCTGCACACCTGGTTTGTGACCTTTGGCCTTTGGCGTGCCGACAACAAGAGCGAGCTGCGCATGGACGCCCACCACCGCCACGCCGCCATGATCTCGACCCGGGGCAGCGCGGGCCAGGCCACGGGGCAGGCCTCGCAGGTCACACAAGTGAGCAGCTTCAAGGAAAGCATGCAACTGCACGACGCCAGCTTTCTGGACATCGTGCCCGAGGGCTGGTGGCAGATGGAAGACCAGATGCCCACGGCGGTGATGATGACGCTTTTCCCCAGTGTGATTTTTCAGCAGCAGGTCAACAGCGTGTCCACGCGCCACATCCAGCCCGACGGCCATGGCGCGTTTGATTTTGTCTGGACGCACTTTGGTTTTGAAGACGACACGCCCGAGATGACCGAGCGGCGCCTGCGCCAGTCCAACCTGTTTGGCCCGGCTGGCTTTGTGAGTGCGGACGACGGCGAGGTGATCGAGTTCTCGCAACAAGCCTTTGAGACCAAACCCGAGCACCGCATGCTGGTGGAGCTGGGCGGGCGCGATGTGGGCGAGACCGACCACATGGTGACCGAAACGCTGATCCGGGGCATGTACGAATACTGGCGGAAAGTGATGGAGGCCTGAACAAGATGAGCACAATCACCATGGTGAACTTTGAAACCCACATGGCCCTTGGCCGCCTGTATGCCGATTACGCCCTGGCCGTGGACAGCGGCCATTGGGATTTGTGGCCCGAGTTTTTCACCGAGCAGTGCGTGTACAAACTCATCCCGCGAGAAAACCATGAGCGCGGTTTTCCGCTGTGTACACTGTCGTTCACCAGCAAAGGCATGCTCAAAGACCGGGTCTACGGTATCCAAGAGACGCTGTACCACGACCCGTATTACCAACGCCATGTGGTGGGTGCGCCTGTGGTGCGAAGTGTGGAGGGTGATCGCATTCATGCGGAAGCCAATTACGCCGTGTTCCGCACCAAACTCGACAAGGCCAGCACCGTGTTCAATGTGGGCCGCTACATCGACACCATCGTCCAGACCCCCGAGGGCCTGAAGTTTGCCGAGCGCCTGTGTGTGTACGACAGCGAAATGATCCCCAACGCCATCATTTACCCGATATGACCATGACAAACTGGACCGACGTGGCCGCCGAGGCCGATTTGTTTGAAGGCGCTGGCATCGCCGTGACGCCCGAGGGTCAAGACATTGCGCTGTTCAGCGTGGAGGGCGAGGTGTTTGCCATCAACAACCTGTGCACCCACGGCAACGCCAAGTTGTGCGACGGCTTTGTGGAGGGTGACCATGTGGAGTGCCCCTTCCACCAAGCGCAGTTCAGCCTGCGCGATGGATCGGTGGCTTGTGGCCTCGCCACAGAACCCGCTAAGACCTGGCCGGTCAAGATCGAAGGCGGGCGGGTGTTTCTTCAGCTGGCCTGAGATCCAAGTGCAGTGCGCTTGAGCAGCATCGCATCGCCATAACTGAAGAACCGGTACTGGTTCGAAATCGCGTGGCGGTACAGGCCCATGATGTGTTCGTAGCCCGCAAAGGCACTCACCAGCATCATCAGCGTGCTTTTGGGCAGGTGAAAGTTGGTGATCAGCCGGTCCACCACCTGAAAGTCAAATCCCGGGGTGATGAAAATTTGGGTGTCGCCGCTGGCCCGGCCAAACTTGGCCCAGGATTCGAGCGTGCGCACGGTGGTCGTGCCCACCGCCACCACTTGGCCGCCACGCGCCTTGCACTCGGCGATGGCTTGCTGCGTGGCTTCGGGCACCTCGTACCACTCGCTGTGCATGGTGTGCTCGGCAATGTTCTCGGTCTTGACGGGTTGGAAGGTGCCTGCACCCACATGCAGGGTCACGCTGGCCGTTTGCACGCCTCTCGCCTTCAAGGTGGTCAGCACACCCTCGTCAAAATGCAGCGCCGCCGTGGGCGCTGCCACCGCGCCGGGCGCGCGTGCAAAAACGGTTTGGTAACGCTGTGCGTCTTCTGCGGTGTCGGCATGGTCGCCCGTGCCTGCTGGGCGTTCAATGTAGGGGGGCAGCGGCATCACACCGTGCTTTTCCATCAACGCGTGTGGCTCGTCGCTCAGCTGCAAATGAAAAAGTTGCCCGTTTTCATCGGGCCAGCGGCCCAGCAGCACGGCATCGAAACCGCCATGGCGTGCCCCGCCTGCCAAATACATCTTGCCGCCCAACAGGGGCTTCTTGCTGACCCGCATGTGTGCCACCACCTGGTGGCCGGGGAGCACGCGCTCGATCAGCAGCTCCAGTTTGCCGCCCGATGCCTTCTCGCCAAAGATACGGGCCTTGACCACCTTGGTGTCATTGAACACCAGCAAATCGCCTGCATTCAGCAGGCCAGGCAGTTCATGAAAAATCCGGTCCACCACTGCGGGGGAGGAACCGTCTAACAAACGCGAACCGCTGCGCTCAGTGGTCGGGTGTTGGGCGATCAGTTCAGGGGGGAGTTCGAAGTCGAAATCACTCAAGGTGAAATCGCGGGGGGCGGTGTGAGAGGTCATGGTGCAGGGCTGGACAGGCCCGAACAAGTCAAAAGAAAACAAGATTTTGCCTGAACGATGCATTTCCCCGAAGTGATCTTGGGGTGTGGCAGTCACGGCACAATCAGGGCATGCCTCCCAAGTCAGCTCCCACACCCACTCCAACGCTGTCCGCGCCACAAAAAGCGCTGATCAAGCTGGGCTTGCGGCGTGACATCGATTTGGCGCTGCACCTGCCACTGCGCTACGAGGACGAGACCCGCATCGTCAAGCTGCGCGATGCGCGCGAGGGCGATACCGCGCAGATCGAGGCAACGGTCACCGCGTGCGAGATCACGATGCGCCCGCGCCGTCAGTTGCTGGTGACGGTGGACGACGGTTCGGACACCTGCGTGATGCGGTTTTTCAGTTTTTACCCTTCGCACCAAAAGGCGCTGGCCGTTGGCAACCGCATCCGTGCACGGGGCGAGGTCAAGGGCGGCTTCATGGGCCTGACCATGATGCACCCGACATTCAAGGCTGCGGGTGGCAACTTGGCTGAGGCCCTGACTCCGGTGTACCCCACGGTGGCAGGCTTGGCCCAAGCTTATTTGCGACGGGCGGTGATCACCGGACTGAACCACGCCGACCTGAGTGAAACCATGCCTGCTGGTATCGTTTGGCCCGACCCCCGAGGGGCTTGGTCCTTGCGAGATGCCTTGCGCTTTTTGCACCACCCCACGCCTGATGTGTCGCTGGCCGCATTGGAAGACCGCAGCCACCCGGCCTGGATTCGCCTCAAATGCGAGGAGTTGTTGGCGCAGCAGTTGTCCCAGCTGACGGCCAAGCGCGAACGTGATTTGCTGCGTGCCCCAGCCCTGAAGCTCAAGTCCCAAGGTCTGTACGGACAGCTTTTAGGCGCTTTGCCTTTCGGATTGACGAACGCCCAGCAGCGTGTGGGCCAAGAAATTGCCAAAGACCTGGCCCGCAACGTGCCCATGCACCGCCTGCTGCAAGGCGATGTGGGCGCGGGCAAGACCGTGGTGGCGGCGCTGGCGGCCATGGTGGCGGTGGATGCGGGCTGGCAATGTGCGCTGATGGCGCCGACCGAGATTTTGGCGACCCAGCACTTTGCAAAATTGGTGGGCTGGCTGGAGCCGCTGGGCGTGAAAGTCGCTTGGTTGATTGGCAGCCAAAAGAAGAAAGAACGCGCAGAAATGCTGGCGCTGATCGAGTCGGGCGAAGCGGCGCTGGTGGTGGGCACACACGCGGTGATTCAAGAGCACGTCAAGTTCAAAAATTTGGCGCTGGCCGTGATCGACGAGCAGCACCGCTTTGGCGTGGCGCAGCGCTTGGCCTTGCGCGGCAAGATGCAGGCCCTCGGCATGGAGCCGCACATGCTGATGATGACGGCCACGCCCATTCCGCGTACGCTGGCCATGAGCTACTACGCCGATCTGGATGTCTCGGTGATTGACGAGCTGCCGCCCGGGCGCACGCCCATCGTGACCCGGGTGGTGTCGGACCACCGCCGCGACGAAGTGGTCTCGCGCATTGGGGCGCAGTTGCAAGAGGGGCGGCAGGTGTATTGGGTGTGCCCGCTCATTGAGGAAAGCGAAGCGCTGGACCTGACCAACGCCACCCAAACGCATGCCGACTTGAGCGAAGCGCTGCCTGGCGTGATGGTGGGCCTGCTGCACTCGCGCATGCCCGTGGCCGAAAAGAAGGCCGTGATGGAACTCTTCACCGCAGGCGTCATGGGCGTGCTGGTCAGCACCACGGTGATCGAGGTGGGGGTGGACGTGCCCAATGCCTCGCTGATGGTGATCGAACACGCCGAGCGTTTTGGCCTCTCCCAGCTGCACCAGTTGCGCGGCCGGGTGGGGCGCGGCGCGGCGGCCTCGGCCTGTGTGCTGCTGTATGGCACGCCGGAAGGTGGGCGCCTGAGCGAAACCGCCCGCGAGCGCTTGCGGGCCATGGTCGAGACGAACGACGGATTCGAGATCGCCCGGCGCGATTTGGAGATCCGCGGCCCGGGTGAGTTCTTGGGTGCCCGCCAGTCGGGTGCGCCTTTGCTGCGCTTTGCCGATCTGGAGACCGACAGCCATTTGCTGGATTGGGCGCGGGCCCTGGCGCCGCAGATGCTGGACCAGCACGCGCAACTGGCCGAGCGCCACATTGGCCGCTGGCTGGGCGGAAAATCCGAGTATTTGAAGGCTTGATGTTTAAATAACGCCTATGACCCTGACCGAACTCAAATACATCGTGGCCGTGGCCCGAGAAAAGCATTTTGGCAAGGCGGCCGAGGCTTGCTTTGTGTCGCAGCCCACGCTGTCGCTGGCCATCAAGAAGCTGGAAGAAGAGCTGGAAGTCAAGCTGTTTGAGCGCAGCGCCAGCGAGGTGTCGGTGACCACGCTGGGCGAAGAGATCGTGCGCCAGGCGCAAAGCGTGCTGGAGCAAGCCGCCGAGATCAAGGAAATTGCCAAGCGCGGAAAAGACCCGCTGGCCGGGACCATGCGGCTGGGTGTCATCTACACCATCGGGCCGTATTTGCTGCCCGACTTGGTGCGGCAGATCATCACCGACATCCCGCAGATGCCCTTGATGCTTCAAGAGAACTTCACGGTGCGCCTGCTCGAGATGCTGCGCACGGGCGAGCTCGACTGCGCCATCTTGGCCGAGCCCTTTCCGGAGTCGGGTCTGGCGGTGGCGCCCTTGTACGACGAGAGTTTCATGGCCGCGTTGCCCTTGAACCACGCCTTGGCCCAAGAGACGTCCATTTCGACTGAGCAACTGAAAAACGAGAACATGCTTTTGTTGGGGGCCGGTCACTGCTTTCGCGACCACGTGTTGGAGGTGTGCCCTGAATTTGCCCGTTATGCGAGCCAAACCGATGGCATTCGCAAGACTTTTGAGGGTTCGTCGCTGGAGACCATCAAGCACATGGTGGCCGCGGGCATGGGCGTGACCTTGGTGCCCCGCATGTCGGTGCCGGACCTCAAGCCTGTACACAAGCGCTCGGGTGGGCACCACGACTCACCTGTGCGGTATTTGCCGATCGTTGACCCTGCGGGCGGCAAGCCGCCCACGCGGCGTGTGGTGCTGGTTTGGCGTCGCAGCTTCACCCGGTACGAAGCGATTGCGGCTGTTCGCAACGCCATTTACGCCTGTCCACTGCCCGGTGTGACGCGACTGTCTTGAGGGCTAAGGCGTGATCCTGAAGCTCAAGCTGTACCTGGATTTGATCCGCTGGAACCGACCTGCGGGCTGGTTGCTGTTGTTGTGGCCTTCTTTGGCGGCACTGTGGGTTGCCGCTGACGGGTTTCCTGGATGGCATTTGATTGCGGTGTTCACGCTGGGCACCATTTTGATGCGCAGCGCAGGCTGCTGCGTCAACGATGTGGCCGACCGTGACTTTGACAAACACGTCAAACGCACTGCCAACCGCCCGGTCACGAGCGGGCGCCTAGGCGTGAAAGAAGCTTTGGCTGTGGGCGTGGTGCTGGCGCTGTGTGCGTTTGGTATGGTGTTGACCACCAATGCGGTCACCATCCAGTGGTCGTTTGCGGCTTTGGCGGTCACGCTCTTTTATCCCTATGCCAAACGCCTTGTGTCGATGCCTCAGGCTGTGTTGGGCGTGGCCTTCAGTTTTGGCATTCCGATGGCCTTTGCCGCAGTTCAGGGGCAAGTGCCGCCCTTGGCCTGGGGTTTGTTAGTGGGCAATTTGTTTTGGGTGTTGGCCTATGACACCGAATACGCGATGGTCGACCGCGATGACGATTTGAAAATCGGCATGAAAACCTCGGCCATCACCTTGGGGCGCTGGGATGTGGTGGCCATTGCAGGTTTCTATGTGGCGTACCTGGGGATGTGGGCTGTCTTGTTGGATGCTTCAGCACGCGGCCCTGGGCTTTACATAGGGCTGGCCGGAGCGGCCGTTCAGGTGGTCTGGCATCTCTCGCTGATCAAAGACCGCACCCGCGAGGGGTGTTTCAAGGCCTTTCGGCTGAACCACTGGTTGGGGTTCAGCGTCTTTGCGGGCGTGGTTTTGTCGTACCGCTGAGTTGTCCCCCTTGGCGGGGAGCCTCAGGCCTTGCCAAACTCGTCGCCCAACTCTCGCGCACGCACCTCGGCTGCTTGCATGGCTTTCACGAATGAAGCTTTGACGCCCGAGGACTCGAGCGAGGTGATGGCCGCATAAGTTGTACCGCCCTTGGAGGTCACGCGTTGACGGAGCACTTCGACCGGTTCCGCCGATGCGGCAGCCAAAGAGGATGCCCCTGAAAAAGTCGCGACAGCCAATTGATGGGCTTGCTCGGCGCTCAGGCCCATGCCAACGCCCGCCTCGGTCATGGCTTCCAGGAAAAAAAACACATAGGCTGGGCCGGAGCCTGAAAGCGCCGTGACGGCATCCAGGTGGGATTCTTGCTGTACCCAAATGAATTGCCCGGTGGTAGCGATGACACGCTCGACCAAGGCCTGGTCTTCAGGCGTGACAGATGGGCATGGAAACAAGCCGGTGATGCCTTGGCCCACCAGCGCAGGCGTGTTGGGCATGCACCTCACCACCCGGTCTGTGCTGACCCAGCGGCAGATGCTGTCGGTGCGAATGCCTGCAGCAACCGACAAATGGAGTGCGGAACCTGTGTGGGGCATGACAGGGAGGGCGGCTTCAGCGAATATTTGGGGCTTGACCGCCCAAATCACCATGTCGGCGCGTGACAAAGAGGCGTCAGCGACACGCAGTGCGGTGATGCCGAAATCAGCCAGAAGTTTTGCGGCCGTATCCGCAAACGGCTCCACCACCAAGATCTGCTCGGGCTTCATGCCCTGACGGATCAAGCCGCCGATGATGGCGCTGGCCATGTTGCCGCCGCCGATGAATGCCAAGGTATTGGTAAAAGTGGACATATATATGAGGAGCTCAGAAAATCAATGAAATGCTGGGTGCATTGTCCCTTTTTCGGGGGTGCCCATGGGCCGAGATGGGGTTACGGAGCCCAGGCCCGTCAAAAAATGGGGATCAGACGCCGAATATTTGCAAATAAATTCCCAAAGGTGTTGCGCGCAGCCTTCTTTTCAGACATAATCGTGGGCTTCGCCTTTCAAAAGGCGTAGTTATCTGCCCAATCTGAAGCGCAGCGAGTGGTTCGCAGTGTGAATGACGGGTCCAAGACTGATTTCAGTGTGTTGGCTTTAAAGCTGGTGCGCAAGAAATACAAGTTGGGAACAAAGAAATGATCCAGACAGAATCTCGGTTGGATGTGGCCGACAACACCGGCGCCAAGTCCGTGCTGTGCATTAAGGTGCTCGGCGGGTCCAAGCGTCGCTATGCAAGTGTTGGCGACATCATCAAAGTGAGCATCAAAGAAGC
>NZ_JAXITC010000016.1:0-93941 GCF_034680285.1 Limnohabitans sp. | reverse complement strand
GGTCACGCGAAAACGGGTGTCGGGCAACACCTCGTTGACCACGCCCATCAGTTCAATCAGTTCTTCTTTAGCCATTTAAAACGTCTTTCTCAAAGCAGGATCGGTTTCGTCGTCTGGCGCTCCACCCACAACATGCCTTCATCGAGGGCGTATTGGCTGGCGGCTGCCGGTGTGGCGAATTCGGGCACAAAGCGCATCACGCGGTCGGTGCTGGCGCTGCCACGGCCACTGGCCACGGACACTTGGGCGCCAAATGCGCCATTGGGCAAAGCCCTGGAGCACGGTTGAATTCGGAATTTTCCCATGGAGATGGGTTGGTGTGAACAATATGAATTAGTCATGTATTTTAACGAAGGGGGTCGAGCCGCTTTTTCGGCCCTCTTGGGGGCTGTGCAGCGGCACGGGTCTTGGCATGTCCTGCTGCCAAAAAAGCGCCCCCATACGCAGACCGCAAGGCCTGCCCAACAACAGCACCGTGCAGAGGTGCGTCAAAAAGGAAGCAAAAAATCGTCTGGGCCCAGCTTGGAAAAGCATGGCGGGCGATGTGCACAGTGGAGGACAAGACTGGCATCCCTCTGCCGGGATGCGCTATCGGCTCGCAAGGAGCTAGATGGGCATAAGTCGCCAATGGCGTGACGCACTGTAACACGTTCGGCTTGCAAGCCCTTGAAGCCAGCCTCACACCCAACGCGCAATGGCCGCCGCCACCATGCTCAGCAGCAAGGTGCTGGTAATGGGAATGAAGAACTCACGGCCAAACAAACGAAAGCGAAAATCCCCGGGCAGACGACCAAAACCAAGTTTTTGCAGCCATTTTTGCAGGCCACTGAAAATGATCAGCGCCAAAAACACCACAATGAGCCAGCGCAACATAGCTTGCCTGAATGCAGGTTACAGGCGGTGCGAGCGGTCGCCCTGGGCAAAGCCCTGAGCGGCCCAATCGGACGACGTGGAGAACCCGACCACTTTGAACAACTCGCCCATTTCGTGCTCGCTGATCAGCCGCTGCGCTTGGCTGCGCTCAGCCAAGCTGGCGGCGGCCATGCGTTCGGCCAAACCGAGGTTGAGCAAAAACCAAGCTTGGCTGGTGTAGCCCAGCACATTCAGGCCTGCGTTTTGCCCGGCCAAAGCCACACCCGTGAAGTTAACGTGGGCAGTGATGTCTTTTTGGCCCACCGCCACCAAAGGGTTGTCGTCGGCCTGGTGGAGCTGGTGGCACATGACCGTGCCCATGTGGCGCTGCGGGTGAAAGTACTCGGCCTCGGGGAAACCGTAATCCAAGAAAAACGCCGCCCCACCCCGCCCCGCCAGCAGGCGCTCGGCCAGACTGGCCACAAAGGCCTCGGCCTGGGAGTGGATCTCGGTCAGGTAATCGTGCTCGCCCTCGATCTCCAAAGGTGGGCGCAAATCGGTGATCCGGTCTTGCCAAGCGAATGCTTCACCGGCGCTGACCACCCCGCGCTCGTGCCAGATGCCCTGCGAGCGCTGCAGCAGCTGCACCGGCATGGCGTCCAGCACCTCATTGCCCACCACCACGCCCTCGATGGCATCGGGCCAGGCGTCTAACCAGCGCACCTTGTCGGCGTAGTTCAGCAGGGTATCGGCCTGCCGGGCGCGCAAAGTGCCCGACAAATCGATGATGGTGTAACGGCGCACCGCATCACCCAGGCTGTCCAAGAGTTGCAAGGCCAAAGCCCCGGTGCCCGCGCCAAACTCCCAGACTTCATCCGAGCCTGTGGCCGCCAGTGCCTCTTTCAGCTGCACCGCCAGGGTCTGGCCAAACAAGGGCGACATGCCCGGCGCGGTGACAAAATCACTGCCGGATGAAGGCATGGCCCCAAACTTTTGCAGCGCATTGGTGTAGTACCCCAAGCCTGGCTCGTACAGGGCCATGGCCATGAAACGGTCAAAACCGATCCAGCCACCCGCCTGTGCGATGGCTTGGTGGATGCGCTGAGACAGCTCGACAGAAGATGTAGGGACGTTGGTCACGCGGCGATTATCCTTTGTCTGCTTGTGTAGGAGCCCCGCCCTCGGGGCGATGGTCCGCGATTTGCTGGAAGCCATCGCGGCGAGGGCGCCGCTCCCACAGGTTATCCCCCTGCACACGCAGTCGGCAGGGCCATCGCCGATAATTGCTCTTTTTAACTTTCGCAGCGGCATCTCTTTGAAACACGTACTGATCACTGGCGGCGCATTGCGTTTGGGCGCGACCCTTTGTCATGCCTTCGCGCAAGCGGGCTGGCAGGTGTGGTGCCACTACCAGCGCTCAGCTGTTGCCGCTTTGGCGCTTCAGGCATCTCTGCAAGCCACAGGCGCCACGGTGAGGCTGGTGCAAGCCGACTTGGCGCAAAGTGCCGAAGTCGAGCGCATGATGGCCCACATCACGCAAACCACCGGGCCGCTGGATTGTTTGGTGAACAACGCCTCTTTGTTTGAGCCGGATGAGGGCAACGACATGGACTTGCCAGGCGCGCGCCAGCAACTCGAAGTGAATTTGATCGCGCCCATGCTGCTGGCTTCGCTCATGGCCCAACAAGCCGCGCCCGAAGCCAAGTCCGGCCAGCGCAGCGTGGTCCACATCCTGGACCAGAAGGTGTTCAACCTGAACCCGGACTATTTTTCGTACACCGTGTCCAAGCTGGCATTGGAACGTGCCGTGGCCTTGCAGGCGCAATCCTTGGCTCCTTTGCGTGTGTGCGGCGTGGCCCCGGGCCTGATGTTTTTGAGTGGCCCCCAAACCCAAGAGAACTTTGACCGCAACAGCCGGGTGAACCTGCTGCGCGAGCCAATCGACCCGGCGCAGGTGGCGGCCACTTGCCTGTTTCTGGCGCAAAACCCCTGCATCACCGGCACCACGGTGTGTGTGGACAACGGCCAGCACCTGGTGCCTTTGGCGCGGGACGTGATGTTTTTGGGTGAACCGAAAGACCCCGCATGAGCGAGCTGATGACCGATTTGGCGCTGAACTGCCGCCGCCTGTTTTTGCGCAACCACACGGTGGACGTGCGCATCGGCGCGCACGACTTTGAAAAGCTCGGCCCCCAGCGCATCGTCTTCAATGTGGAACTGTTCGTGCCCTACAGCGCGTCCACCCCCACACAAGACGATTTGGCCGAGGTGGTGGACTACGACTTCATCCGCGAGGTGATTGCCAAGCGTGTGGCACAAGGCCACATCGTGCTGCAAGAGACTTTGTGCGACGACCTGATGCGCGAGCTGATCGCCCACCCGCAGGTGCAGGCGGTGCGCCTGTCCAGCTGCAAACCCGATGTGTACCCGGACTGCGAAGCGGTTGGGGTTGAAATCTTTCAAACCAAAAGCCCGACATGAAAACCCCTGCCGGACACCAAACCCTGGAGCTGACCGGTTTGCGCTTTGACGCGAATCTGGGCATCCTCGAACACGAAAAAACAGACCCGCAGCCGATTCAGGTGGATGCTGAATTGAACCTCGGCACGCAGCCCCTGCTGCCCAGCGACGACGACATCCATTCGGTGCTGGACTACCGCAAGGTGCGCAAAATCATCATCGATGAATGCACGGCCGAGCACATCAACCTGTTGGAGACTTTGATCGGCAAAGTCTCGAACCGCCTGATGCAGTTGCCCGGCGTGCTGGGCGTGCGCGTCAAGATTGCCAAACTTGAAATTTTTGAAGACTGCGAAGTGGCCATTCGCATGGAAACCGGACAGTGGTGAACCTCATGAACACAGACACAGCAGCAGACAACGCCTGGGTACAAGCACAAGCCGAATCAGAGGCTGCCAAAGCGATCAAGATCGAGCGCGAAACCCACAAACTCGAAAAACGCCTGTGCCGCCAAATGGGCCAAGCGATCAGCGACTTCAACCTGATCGAAGCGGGCGACCGCATCATGGTGTGCATGTCGGGCGGCAAAGACAGCTACGGCATGCTGGACATCCTGCTCAAGATGAAGGCCCGTGCCCCGGTGGACTTCGAGTTGGTGGCGGTCAACCTGGACCAAAAGCAGCCAGGTTTCCCGGATCACATCCTGCCTGCGTACCTCAAGGAATTGGGCGTGGAGTACCACATCGAGACGCAAGACACCTACTCGATCGTGAAAGACAAAATCCCCGAAGGCAAGACCATGTGCAGCCTGTGCTCGCGCTTGCGTCGGGGCATTTTGTACCGTGTGGCGCGTGAGCTCAAATGCAACAAACTGGCGCTCGGCCACCACCGCGACGACATGCTGCAAACCTTCTTCTTGAACATGTTCTTTGGCGGCAAGCTCAAGGGCATGCCCCCGAAGCTGGTCAGCGACAACGGCGAATTCATGGTGATCCGCCCACTGGCCTATGTGGCCGAGTCGGACCTCATCCGTTGGGCAGAGCACCGACAGTTCCCCATCATCCCCTGCACCCTGTGTGGCAGCCAGGAAAACCTGCAACGCCTGCAAGTGGGCAATATGCTGCGCGAGTGGCAGAAGAAGCACCCTGGCCGGATTGAAAACATGTTCTCGGCTTTGCAAAACGTGGTGCCCTCGCATTTGATGGACGCGAAGTTGCACGGCTTCAAAGACCTGAAGATCACGGGCATCGAATCAGACGACGGCGACAAAGCCTTTGACGAAGAAGAGTTCAAGGAGCCCTCTTTGCCGGGCATTCAGGTCATCTCGATGTAATTCGTACGGAGACAGCGCATGCGCACAGCAACTCGGCAGCTCACGCGGTGGTTTTCGGTGGCTTTTGTTGCGCTGGCCTTGAGTTGGCTGACGGGGTGCGCCTCGATGCGGTTGATCGACAGCGATGTGGTCTCGGTGGCGGCGGTGCCATCCGGCATGAGCTTGCAAGGCGCCAAGTACAGTTTTGAGCGACTGCCCTCCCAAGCCAATAACCCGGAAGCCGGGCTGGCCGAGCAGCAGGCGCAGAGCGCCATGACCGCCGTCGGTTTGGTACGCGACGATGCCGGGGCCAGTTTGAGCGTGATGGTCGGCTTCAGCGGCTCCCAATATTTGGCCGACCCTTGGGGCCGTCCTATCGGGCCAGGCTGGATGCCTCACGGCAGCATTGCCATCGGCTCGGGTTTTGGCACGCACTTGGGGGTGGGCATGGGCATTCGCTTTCCACCGCCCACACATTACCGCCGCGAGGTCAGCCTGATCATGCGAGACCTGAAATCCGGCCAGGTGGTCTACGAAACCCGCGCCAGCCACGCCGGGCCTTGGCACGACAGCGTGCCCATTTTTGCCACCTTGTTCCAAGCCGCATTGGCCAATTTCCCGAACCCACCCGCTGGGCTGCGCCGGGTCAACATCGAACTGCCGCGCTGAGACGCCATTCACGACATGTCTGAACCCACCCGAATTTTGGCGATTCGCCACGGTGAAACCGCCTGGAACGTCGACACCCGACTGCAAGGCCATCTCGACATTCCGCTCAACGACGTGGGCTTGCGCCAGGCCCAGCACTTGGCCCAGTCGCTGCTTGGGCGCGATGCCATCGATGCGATTTATGCCAGCGACCTCTCACGCGCACACACCACCGCTCTGGCGATTGCACAGGCGGTCGGTCAAACGGTGGTGCAACACCCCGGTTTGCGAGAGCGCCACTTTGGTGCCTTCCAAGGCCGCACCTTTGTAGAAATCGAGGTTGAGCTGCCCGAGCACGCTTGGCACTGGCGCAAACGCACGCCCGATTGGACGCCGCCTGATGGCGGTGAGTCTTTGGTCGCCCTGCATCAACGGATTGTGTCCACAGTGGACGAGTTGGCCGCACGGCATCCAGGACAACAAATCGTGATGGTGGCGCACGGTGGCGTGCTGGACATTCTTTACCGCGCCGCTACCCGCTTAGACCTGCAAGCACCCCGTACTTGGAACCTGACCAACACCGCCGTCAATCGGCTGCTGTGGACGCCACAAGGCCTGTCGCTGGTGGGATGGGGCGATACCTCGCACTTGGATGCACTGGGCAAGGATGAAACGTCGACCTGAGTTTCAGATCCGCTCACCAAACGATTTGGGGGGCGTCACGCCCAAATGCCTGAAAGCCGCCAGCGTGGCCATGCGCCCGCGAGGGGTACGTTGCAAATAGCCTTGCTGAATCAGATACGGCTCGATCACGTCTTCGATCGTGTCGCGCTCTTCGCCGATGCTGGCTGCGATGTTGTCCAGCCCCACCGGGCCGCCGTCAAAACGGTGGATCACCGCTTCGAGCAGTTTGCGGTCCATCAAATCAAAGCCTTCGGGGTCCACGTCCAGCATGACCAGGGCTTTTTGCGCCAAGCCTTTGTGGATGGTGCCGTCACCCTTCACATCGGCATAGTCACGCACCCGGCGCAACAAACGGTTGGCGATGCGCGGCGTGCCGCGTGAGCGGCGGGCGATCTCGAACGAGCCTTCGGGGTCAATCGGTGCTTTGAGCAAACCAGCGCTGCGGGTCACGATACGGGTCAGCTCTTCGGGCGTGTAAAACTCCAGCCGCGACACGATGCCAAAACGGTCGCGCAGCGGGTTGGTCAACATGCCCGCACGGGTGGTCGCCCCCACCAGGGTGAAGGGTTGCAAGTCAAGTTTGATGCTGCGGGCCGCCGGACCTTCGCCGATCATGATGTCGATCTGATAGTCCTCGAGCGCGGGGTACAAGATTTCCTCGACCACGGGCGAGAGGCGGTGGATCTCGTCGATGAAGAGCACATCGTTGCGCTCCAAGTTGGTCAGCAGCGCCGCCAAATCCTTGGGCTTTTCAAGCACCGGACCACTGGTCTGGCGCAGGTTCACGCCGAGCTCGGCCGCGATGATGTGGCTGAGCGTCGTTTTACCCAAACCGGGGGGGCCAAAAAGCAACACATGGTCCAGCGGCTCTTCGCGCATTTTGGCGGCGCTTATGAAGATCTCCAACTGCTCGCGCACCTTGACCTGGCCGACGTATTCGTCGAGCAACTTGGGGCGAAGGGCGCGCTCAATGGCCTCTTCTTGGTGGGACACAGGGGCCGCTGAAATGACCCGGGGTTCGGGTTGGGGCGCGAAGTCGTCGGTGCGGATGCTCATGGCTCAGCTCATCTTCATTTGTTCAGGGCTTTGAGTGCCAGCTTGATGCCCTCGCTCACACCCACGTCGACCGGCAGGCTCTTGAGCGCAGCCGCTGCTTCTTTGTCGCTGTAACCCAGCGCCAGCAATGCTTGCTGTATGTCGCTTTGCGTGTCGGGGGTGTTCACGGCAAACAAGCCGCCCAAGTCGCCGCCCAACTTGCCTTTGAGCTCCAGCAACAAACGCTCGGCGGTTTTTTTGCCGATGCCAGGCACCTTGACCAGACGCCCCACTTCTTGGGTGGTGATGGCCTGCGCCAGATCGTCCACACTCATACCGGACAACACACTTAGAGCGGTGCGGGGGCCAACGCCGGAGATTTTGATGAGTTGCCGAAAGGCTTCGCGCTCGGCCAAGGTGGCAAAACCGTAGAGGATTTGCGCGTCTTCGCGCACCACAAAGTGCGTAACCAGGCTGACTTTTTCGCCCGTGGGAGGCAAGTTGTAAAACGTGCTCATGGGCACATTGACTTCGTAGCCCACGCCATGGCAGTCCACGATCACCTCGGGTGGGTTTTTGTCGCTCAGGATGCCGGTGAGTTTGCCAATCATGGAGGGAAGCCCTTGGGTTGCGCGGTATAGAGGAAAATCAGGGCTCCGCGGCCTGCAACAAACCGGTCGAAACCACCACGAACAGGATTATCCACTTGATCGTCAGACACACTTTTATCCCGCACAACAATACCCGCTTGTCGCACCTGTGCGGGCCCATGGACGCCCACCTGCGCACCATCGAAGCGGGCTTGCAAGTGAGCATTGCGCACCGCCATGAGCAATTCAAAGTGGACGGCCCCAAGGCCGTGGCCATGCGGGCCATGGAGATTTTGCAGGCGATTTACGAACGCGCCGACCGCCCCATTGCGCCGGACATGGTGCAGCTCATGCTGGTGGGCGACAGCGGGGGCGAAGAAGCCGAGCTGCCCACCTTGCAAACCCGCCGCGCGGACCTGAAGGCACGCACCCCCGTGCAGGCTGCGTACCTGGAAAGCATCGCCACCCACGACATCAGCTTTGGCATCGGGCCTGCGGGCACAGGCAAGACCTATTTGGCCGTGGCTTGCGCTGTAGATGCACTGGAACGCGCCAGTGTGCAGCGCATCGTGCTGACACGCCCGGCCGTCGAAGCAGGTGAACGACTGGGGTTCTTACCCGGCGACCTGTCACAAAAAGTGGACCCTTATTTGCGCCCGCTGTACGACGCGCTGTATGACCTGATGGGTTACGACAAGGTGCAAAAGGCCTTTGAGCGCAACGCGATCGAGATCGCGCCGCTGGCCTTCATGCGCGGGCGCACGCTGAACAACGCCTTTGTGATTCTGGACGAGGCGCAAAACACCAGCACCGAACAGATGAAGATGTTTTTGACCCGCATTGGCTTTGGTGCTAAGGCGGTGGTGACAGGCGATGTGAGCCAGATCGACTTGCCCAAAGGTCAGCTCTCCGGCCTGATCGATGCCGAACGGGTCTTGAAGCGGGTCAAGGGCATTGCTTTCACGCGCTTTTCAAGTGCCGACGTGGTCCGCCACCCGCTGGTGGCGCGCATTGTGGACGCCTACGAAGCGCAAGGCAGCGCACCCTTGCGCGCGGGTGTCACGACCCGCCGCAAGCCTTTGCCCACCGACGATTGAAAGGCCAAAAGAACACCATGCCACTGCAACAACTCCAACTGTCCCTGCAATTTGGCGACATCCCCTATGCAGCCCGCCACCGCGCCGCCCTGCCACGCCACGCAGTGACCCGCGCCATTCGGCACGCACTGGCCGATGACGCCGAAATCACGGTGCGCATCGTGGGCGAGGAAGAGGGCCGCGCGCTGAACCTGAGTTACCGTAAAAAAGATTACGCCACGAATGTGCTGACGTTTGACTATGCGAAAGAACCTGTGGTGATGGCCGATTTGGTGCTGTGCGCTCCGGTCGTGGCGCGTGAGGCCAAGGAGCAAGGCAAGACGCTGGCCGCGCATTACACTCATTTGTTAGTGCACGGGACTTTGCACGCCCAAGGCTGGGACCATGAGACCAGTGAGGCCGATGCTGAGGAGATGGAGGCCTATGAGGTGGCCATTTTGGCAGGCTTGGGGTTGAAGAATCCCTATCGATAACGAGTGAAGTTTCGGTTTGGGCGGGAAACACTCTTAGGTTTTCCAATGACCACCAAGGGGAATGGGGCGATGCGGCGGGCGCCGATTTTCGGTACCCCGTCATGAGGCGCCCGCCGCATCGCCCCATTCACCGCTCTCAAAAAACAATCAGAGCAACCGAACCTTCACACTCTTGCCCTTGATCTTGCCGTGTGACAGCTGCGCCTCCACCTTTTTGGCCAGTGCAGCCTGCACCGCCACATAGGTCGAAAACTCGTTCACATTGATCTTGCCCACCTGCTCACGGGTCAAACCACATTCACCCGCCAGCGCGCCCATCACGTCCCCTGCGCGGATTTTTTCTTTGCGACCACCCACAATTTGCAACGTACGCATAGGCGGCTGCAAAGGTCCACCTGCGGCAGGCGTCAAGCCCGACAAAGGCTCCCAGTTGGATTCGCGGCCTTGCATCAACTCGATCTTGCCGACCGAGCCCATCTCGTCCATGCTGGCCAGCGTCAGCGCCAAGCCTTCGGCGTCGCCCCGGCCGGTTCGGCCGATGCGGTGGATGTGGATTTCTGCGTCGGGCGTCACGTCCACGTTGATCACAGCCTCCAGGCCTTCCACGTCCAGCCCGCGTGAGGCCACGTCGGTGGCCACCAGCACCGAGCAGCTGCGGTTGGAGAATTGCACCAGCACTTGGTCGCGTTCGCGCTGTTCCAACTCACCAAACAGCGCCAGCGCGCTGTAGCCCTGGGCCTGCAACACCGCCACCAAATCGCGGCACTGCTGTTTGGTGTTGCAAAAGGCCAGCGTGCGCTCGGGGCGAAAATGGGCCAGCAGTTTGGACACAGCATCCAAGCGCTGGTTCTCATTCACTTCGTAAAACACCTGACGGATTTTGTGTGCGCTGTGCTGCGCCTCGACCTTCACGGTTTGCGGTGCACGCATGAACTGCGCCGCCAACTTAGCAATGCCCTCGGGGTAAGTGGCGGAGAACAGCAGCGTCTGGCGGTCTTTGGCGCACTGACGCACCACTTTGGCGATGTCATCGAAAAAGCCCATGTCCAGCATACGATCGGCTTCGTCCAGCACCAGCGTGTTCACACCCGCCAAACTCAGCGAGCCGCGCTCCAAGTGGTCCAAGATGCGGCCGGGCGTGCCCACCACCACATCGGCGCCATGCTCCAAACTCACGGTCTGGCCTCTCAAAGCCACGCCGCCGCACAAGGTGACAACCTTCACGTTTTGTCGGGCGCGGGCCAAGCGCCGGATTTCTTGGGTGACTTGGTCGGCCAACTCGCGGGTGGGGCACAAAATCACGGCCTGAATGGCGGCGCTGGGGAAGCCAGCGCTTTGCAAGCGCTCAATCAGAGGCAGGCCAAAGGCGGCTGTTTTGCCGCTGCCGGTACTGGCCTGGGCAATCAAGTCTTGCCCAGCCAAGGTGAGCGGCAAGCTGGCCGCCTGGATGGGCGTCATCTGGGTGTAGCCCAGTTGTTCGAGGTTTTGAAGGGTGGCCGTTGACAGCGCAAGCTGGTCAAAACGAGAGGTCATCGAGACGGGAGACGCAGCGGGAAATTTTTCAGTCATGCCCCGATTATCGGCGGCCATCGGTCTTACCTCAGACTCAGGCCGTCATGCGCATCGGAATCGTGATCGGTCCGTCATTGAGGAGCGCCACCTTCATGTCGGCGGCGAAGCGCCCTGTTTGCACCACAGGGTGGGCTTTTTGGGCTTGCGCCACAAAATAGCCATAGAGACGGCGGGCATCGTCCGGCGCTGCGGCACCCGAAAACCCCGGGCGCGTGCCCGAAGACACATCGGCCGCCAGCGTGAACTGGCTCACCAAAAGCAGGCCACCCGCCACGTCTTGCACGCTCAGGTTCATCTTTCCAGCTTGGTCATTGAAGATGCGCAGCTTGAGCATCTTGGCCAGCATTTTGTCGGCCACCGCCTCGGTGTCGCCTTTTTCGGCGCAAAGCAGCACCAACAAGCCAGTGCCGATTTGGCCGATGACCTCGCCCTCCACGCGCACGCTGGCTTCGCTCACCCTTTGCAGCACTGCCATCATTTCAGATCCCTCGCATCGTTGAAGTGCACCTCGACATCGCTGGGCAAAAGTTGAATGGTGGCGCGCAAACCGGGCACTTCGCTCATCAGGGCTTGCTCAACACTGCCGCGCAGCGCAGCAGCTCGGCCCAAGGTCCAACTGGCCGGCATGTGCATGTGCACATCGACAAAACGGCGCTGCCCGGCTTTGCGGGTGTGCAAGTGGTCAAAACGGATGATCTCGGTTTCGCCGCGCTGGTGGGCAAAACCATCCAAAACTTTTTGCACCTCGACCAACACCTCGGGCTCCAGGGCCTCGTCCATCAAGCCTTGTGAAGACAACCAAATCAGGTGCCAGCCTTCTTTCAAGATGTTCAGGGCAACGCCAATCGCCACCACCGCGTCCAGCCACAGCCAACCGGTCACACCCACCAAACCGATGCCGATGACCACGCCAGCGGAGGTCCAGACATCGGTCACCAAATGACGGGCGTCGGCTTCCAGCGCCAGCGAGCGGTGCTGTTTGGCCGCACGAAACATCAGCCAAGCCAGCAAGCCGTTCAGGGCCGAACTGCCCACTGACAAAGCCAAACCCAAGCCCACTTGTTCAATGGGCTGAGGGTCAAACACCCTGTGCGCCGCCGCCCAGATGATGCCCAAAGCGGCCACCACGATCAGGATGCCCTCAAAGCCAGAAGAAAAATACTCGGCTTTGTGATGCCCATAGGGGTGCTCATCGTCCGCTGGCATGGCGGCCACCGTGACCATCATCAAACCAAAAATGGCACTGGCCAAGTTGACCAAGGACTCCATCGCATCAGACAGCAGGCCCACCGAATCGGTGAGCCACCATGCCAAGGTTTTCAGGCCAATGGTGATCAGCGCCACCACCACCGAAGCCCAGAGCATGCGTTTGGGCGTCATCCAAGCGTCAAAATTTTTCATGGGCTCAGGATACCCCCACTGGATGCGCTGTCCGTGCGCCAGCCCCCTATCAAGACAGCGTCACTTTGGCAAATTTACGCTTGCCCACCTGAACGATGTAAGTGCCTGCTTCCAGTTTCAAGCCCTTGTCGCTGACCACACTGGAGTCCACACGCACACCGCCGCCGTCCACCAAACGCCCAGCTTCTGTGGTCGAAGGGGCCAAACCAGCCGATTTGAGCAAGGCGCCGATGCCCAGCGGAGCGCCCGACAAAGACACCTCAGGGATGTCATCTGGCACGCCGCCCTTGCTGCGGTTGATGAAATCCTGCTCCGCGGTATCGGCAGCGGCTGCGCTGTGAAAACGTGCGGTGATTTCCTTGGCCAGCATGACCTTGGCGTCTTTCGGGTTGCGCCCGCCTTCCACTTCTTTTTTGAGCGCCTCGATCTCGGCCATGGACTTGAAGGACAGCAAGGTGTACCAACGCCACATCAACACGTCGGAAATGCTCAGCACCTTGGCAAACATGGTGTTGGGTTCTTCGGCAATGCCGATGTAGTTGTTCTTGGACTTGGACATTTTGTCCACGCCATCCAGCCCTTCGAGCAAGGGCATGGTCAAGATGCATTGCTGCTCTTGCCCATATTCGGCTTGCAGGTGACGGCCCATCAACAGGTTGAACTTTTGGTCGGTGCCGCCCAACTCCAGGTCGGACTTGAGGGCCACCGAGTCATAGCCCTGCATCAGCGGATACAAAAACTCGTGCACGCTGATGGGCGTACCCGCCTTGAACCGGTCATGAAAGTCATTGCGCTCCATCATGCGGGCCACGGTGTACTTGGCGGCCAACTGGATCATGCCCATGGAGCCCAGGGGCAAACTCCACTCGCTGTTGTAACGAATCTCGGTTTTGGCTGGGTCGAGCACCAAACTGGCCTGCTTGTAATAAGTCTCGGCGTTGAGCTTGATTTGCTCAGGCGTCAATGGCGGGCGGGTGCTGTTGCGGCCTGATGGGTCGCCGATCAAACTGGTGAAGTCACCGATCAAAAAGATGACCTGGTGCCCCAAATCCTGCAACTGGCGCATCTTGTTCAGCACCACCGTGTGACCGATGTGGATGTCGGGCGCAGTCGGATCCAGGCCGAGTTTGATGCGCAAAGGTACCCCTGTGGCCTCGGATTTGGCGAGCTTTTGTAACCAATCTTCCTTGGGAATCAGCTCATCGCACCCCCGCAAAGTGACCTCCATCGCCTCCAGGGTCTTGTCCGTCACAGGAAATTTTGTAACAAGCGCTTGATTCATAAGGGTTTTTTCTAAAGTCAAATGGCCATAGACCAGTACAATGGTCCGATATTCCCAAGTCGCCCATTTTAGGGGTGCCTTGACTGTGAACATCGTGCCAGGCTCTCAAACTGAGAACTTGCCACGAAACACCCATCAAATTGATGTCATTTTTCGTCTCCATCCAGACCCGTCTGGTGTCTTTGTTAGTCGGCTTTTTGTTCCTGTGCACAGCCGCGCTCGGCGCGGTGTTGCTGGGCACTCAACGTTTGCTCGCTTGGCTGGATGGTCAGCACCCCCAGCTGACATCGGCTCTTCAGTTGTGCACCCGCTGGCTCAAGCGTCACCCCAAAACCATCAGTGCTACTCTGGCCTCGGTTCTGCTTGCTGGCGGCGGCGGTGCATTCGCCATTGCCAATTTAGGCCCCGACATTTCCGACCAGCCCGTGGTCACGGTCACTGTTCCTGTGGAATCGCCGTCTCTACAAGTCCAGGCGCAAGCGCTCGATTTGCTGACCATGCGCCTGACGCGGACAGACAGCACACGCTCCTCGGACACCCCAGAGAGCCTGCTGCGCCGTCTGGGCATGGTGGACCCTGATGCTGCGGCCTTCTTGCGCAAGAACCCCTTGGCCAAACAGGCCCTCAAACAAGCAGGCCGTTCGGTTGTAGCCGAAGCGGACAGCCAAGAGCGCCTAAGCCAGTTGCATGTGCGTTGGCTCAACAACGAAAGCGATACGTTCTTCCAACGCTTGGCCATCAAGCGCACGAACTCAGGTCTCCAAGCGGTTTTGGAAACTTCGCCCATGAACACCAGCCTGCGCATGACAGGCGGCACTGTGGCCAGCTCACTGTATGACGCAGCCGACGAAGCCCGTTTGCCCGATGCCATCGTGGGCCAGCTGACCCAAATCTTCTCCAACCAAATCGATTTCCACCGCACTTTGCGCAAAGGCGCTCGCTTTGCTGTGGTTTACGAAGTCTTGGAAGCCGATGGAGAGCCCATTCGCACTGGCCGTGTTTTGACGGCAGAGTTCAACAACGGCAACAAGACCTACGAAGCCGTTTGGCACCAAGAGCCGGGTCAAAAAGGCAACTACTACAGCTTGGACGGCAAAACCCTCAGCCGTACCTATTTGGCTTCTCCTGTCGCTTTCTCACGCAAAACCAGTGGTTTTGCCATGCGCTTGCACCCCATTTTCCAGACCATGAAAGCCCACTTGGGCGTGGATTACGCGGCACCCACAGGCACCCCCGCTCAAACCGTGGGTGATGGTGTGGTTGAATTTGCTGGCGTGCAAGGCGGCTTTGGCAATGTGGTCATCGTGCGCCACGGCAACAACCACTCCACTGTTTACGCCCACCTCAGCCGCATTCAGGTTCGCAAAGGCCAGTCGGTCCAAAAAGGGCAAACCATTGGCGCGGTTGGCTCCACAGGCTGGTCCACAGGCCCTCACCTGCATTTTGAGTTCCGTGTCAACGGCACCCACGTGGACCCTCAAAAAGTGATTCAGCAAGCGCAAAGCGTGCCGCTCAGCCCATCCGCCATGACACGGTTCAAAACGGTTGCAGCACAAGCCCGTTCACAGCTTCAGGCGGCTGCTCAGATGCGAGAAGGCAACGTTCAGTGATGCACAAGGGCCGCAAGGCCCTTTTTTGATGCACGGTCTGCCGCCGTCAATGCGCCCAACTGGACCCCTACCAAGCCTTAGCGCCTTGCCACACATGCCCACATCCGAAAACTTCATTGGCCTGATGTCTGGCACCTCTTTGGACGGTGTGGACGGCGTGCTGGCATGCATCAACCCTCAAGGGCAGTTAGCCGTTCAGTCGCACGCCTTCACGGCTTTCGACGCACCCTTCAAAGCCGAGCTGATGGCGCTCAACCAAAGCGGTCCGAATGAGTTGCACCGCAGTGCCTTGGCGGGCAACCAAATCGCACGCCATTACGCCAACGTTGTCCACCAATTGCTGTCCTCCAGTGGCCTTCAGCCCCAAGACATTGCGGCCATTGGGGCCCATGGTCAAACTGTGCGGCACCGCCCATTGGAATTCGATGGCAATGCGACCCTAGAACGTGCACCGGTCGGCTATACGCTGCAACTGATCAACCCCTCCTTGTTGGCTGAGTTGACAGGCATCGATGTGGTGGCCGATTTTCGCAACCGCGATCTGGCAGCGGGTGGCCAAGGAGCACCCTTGGTGCCCGCCTTTCATCAAGGTGTTTTTGGACGCCCAGCGTCTTGTGTGGCGGTGCTCAACATCGGCGGCATCTCCAACCTCAGCGTGCTTCACCCAGATGGTTCTGTTCTCGGCTGGGACTGCGGCCCTGGCAACGCCCTCATGGACCATTGGTGCAGCGCCCACACCGGCGCACCCTATGACGACAACGGCACTTGGTCGGCAACAGGACGCGTCATCCCCGATTTGTTAACGACCCTGAAGGCTGAAGCCTTTTTGCAGCGATTGCCCCCCAAAAGTACAGGGCGCGATCTTTTCAACCCGTCTTGGCTTCAAACACGGCTACCCTCAGACACCCCGCAGCCTCAAGACGTGCAGGCCACCTTGACCGAATTCACAGCTTTGGCTTGCGCCAACGATGTGAAGCGCCATGCACCCGCTGCACAAGAGCTGATTGTGTGTGGGGGTGGGGCTTTGAATGGGCAACTCATGCAGCGCTTGGCCCAGCACCTGCCTGGGGTGCAAGTGGTCAGCAGCGAATTGCGGGGCTTGCCCCCTTTGCAAGTGGAGGCCGCCGCCTTTGCCTGGCTGGCCGCCAAAAACCTGCGGCGTGAAACATCGAGCTTGCCAAGCGTCACGGGCGCCAGAGGCGCCCGTGTCTTGGGGGCCATTTACCCCCGTTGATGTGTGGCGAGCTGCGCTCGCCGCTCAAACCATCAGGTCGAGAAAGAAGAACCGCAGCCGCAGGTCGAGGTGGCGTTCGGGTTTTTGATCACGAACTGAGCGCCTTGCAAGTCTTCCTTGTAGTCGATCTCGGCACCAATCAGGTACTGGTAGCTCATGGCATCGATCAGCAAAGACACGCCGTTTTTGCTCATGGTGGTGTCGTCTTCGTTGGTGATTTCATCGAAGGTGAAGCCGTATTGGAAGCCTGAGCAACCGCCACCTTGCACAAACACGCGCAGCTTCAAATCGGGGTTGCCTTCTTCGGCGATCAGGTCGGCGACTTTGGCGGCCGCGCTGTCGGTGAAGACAATCGGGGCAGGCATTTCGGTCTGGATATTTTCAGCAAGAGCGCTCATGGTGTTTCTCCGGTTCAATGCTGAATAGTATAGCGCGCTGGTCGGGAATTACACCCCTTGGGCACAGTAACGCTACTGCTCACATGGGCTTTGCCCCATCACGGCATCAGGCCCCAAGCAGGACACCAGACAGCAAAAAGCCGCTGCGGCGAACCGAGCGGCTTTTTGTCGAAGCAGAAAAAGCGGATTAACGCTTGGAGAACTGCTTGCGGCGGCGGGCTGAGTGGAAGCCAACCTTTTTACGTTCCACTTCACGAGCATCGCGAGTGACAAAACCAGCTTGGCTCAGCACGGGCTTGAGCGATGCGTCGTAGTCAATCAGGGCGCGGGTGATACCGTGGCGCGATGCACCGGCTTGACCGGATTCGCCACCGCCATGCACGTTGATCATGATGTCGAAAGTTTCGGCATGGTTGGTCAACATGAGGGGTTGCTTGGCGATCATGATCGAAGTTTCGCGGCCGAAGTAGGCTTGGATGTCCTTGCCGTTGACCGTGATCTTGCCAGTGCCTTTTTTCAGAAACACGCGGGCGACGCTCGATTTGCGACGGCCTGTGCCATTGTTCCATTCACCAATCATCTCAAGGCTCCTTAGATGTCCAGCACTTTAGGCTGTTGGGCGGTGTGTGGGTGCTCAGCGCCACCATACACCTTGAGTTTCTTGATCATGGCGTAACCGAGTGGGCCCTTGGGCAGCATGCCCTTGACAGCCTTCTCGAGTGCGCGGCCAGGGTGCTTGGCTTGCATGTCGCGGAAGTTGGTTGCAGTGATACCGCCGGGATAGCCCGAGTGACGGTAATACACTTTGTCGATGGTTTTGGTGCCAGTCACTTTGAGCTGGGCAGCATTGATGATGACGATGAAGTCACCGGTGTCGACGTGAGGCGTGTAAATGGCCTTGTGTTTGCCGCGCAAACGGAGAGCAACTTCGCTGGCTACTCGTCCGAGGACCTTGTCGGTCGCGTCAATCACAAACCACTCGTGCACGACCTCAGCGGGTTTGGCGCTGAAAGTTGTTGTCATGAGTTTTCTCTTTAAAAGAAAGGTTTGGCGGGTCCTTTTCCACGGTCGGTGCTCCTCTATTGGGAGCCTCTTAGGTGGGAATTTGCCAATGCCTTGCGGCACTCAGCGTCTTCGCCGCGGGACCACTGAATCGCTGCGAAGCCTTCTATTATACGAAAAATCAAGGACTTGCGGGCGTTATTGGTTACCATCAAGGCATGTTCAGTTATCGACACGCTTTTCACGCGGGCAACCATGCCGATGTGCTCAAACACATCACCTTGCTCGCCACCATGCGCCACCTCATGCAAAAAGAGGCCGGCATCACCCTCATTGACACCCACGCCGGGGCTGGTTTGTACCGCCTGGACGGCGATTACTCCCAAAAAGGCGCCGAAGCCGAGGACGGTTTGTTCAAGCTTTTAGCCGCCGCTGAAAAGCTCGACAGCCTGCCCGAGCCGGTGCAGGACTACTTGGAACAGATCGCCAGCTTCAACCCCAACGGGCAAGCCAAGATTTACCCCGGCTCGCCTTTTTTGATGCACAAACTGATGCGCCACGCCTCGCGTGACCGCTTGCGCTTGTTTGAATTGCACCCGACCGACAGCAAGTCGCTGACCTCCAACATCGCCCAACTCGAAGCCGGACGCACAGTGACCGTGAGCCGCGAAGACGGCTTTGAAGCCCTCAAAAAGATCTTGCCGCCACCGCCTTCGGCTACCGGCTCCAAGCGGGCGATGGTGTTGATCGACCCCAGCTACGAGATCAAATCCGATTACGCCAAGGTGGCGAACGTGATTCAGGAATACCTCAAACGCTTTTCAACGGGCACTTATCTGGTCTGGTACCCGATCATCCCGCGCCCGGAAGCGCACGACTTGCCCAAGCGCCTGCGCACCTTGGCCAACCAGTCGCAAAAGCCTTGGCTCAACGCCACCCTGGCCATTGGCCGAGGCCCTGGCGACGAAGGCGGCCTGGTGGCCAGCGGCATGTTTGTCATCAACCCACCGTTCACCCTGAAAGACCAGATCCGCAAAGCGCTGGACATGGTGGGGCCTGCTTTGGCGCGCGGGTCCGGCAAAAACTGGGCGGTTGAATCGTCTTGATGCTTTGAGGGGCATGGGGCATCAGGGAAATACCTGAGCGCAGGGCATTGAAATTAACCGACCGCCCGGTCGGTTAATGGGTATACTGGCATCCGCGCCAAGATCATCCCATCCTGTTTGGCGCAGGAGACCTGCCATGTACACGCAATCTTTCAGCGTCCCGGACGGAACCGAGGACACCAAATCGGCCAGCCTGAAGGCGGTGCCCAAAGCTCTGAGCGCGCAAGACGCCGCTTTGCAAGCCCAATTTGACGCCCGCATCGACGCCGACGGCCGCATCGAACCCCGCGAATGGATGCCTGAGGCTTACCGCAAAACCCTGGTGCGCCAAATCAGCCAGCATGCGCACAGCGAAATCGTCGGCATGCTGCCCGAAGGCAACTGGATCAGCCGCGCCCCCAGCTTGAAGCGCAAAGCCATCCTGATCGCCAAAGTGCAAGACGAAGGCGGTCACGGCCTGTACCTGTACAGCGCCGCTGAGACCTTGGGCACCAGCCGCGACCAAATGCTGGAAGCCCTGCACACCGGCAAAGCCAAATACAGCTCCATCTTCAACTACCCCACGCTCAACTGGGCCGATGTGGGCGTGGTCGGCTGGCTGGTCGATGGCGCAGCCATCATGAACCAAGTGCCCTTGTGCCGCTGCTCGTATGGCCCCTATGCACGCGCCATGGTGCGCGTCTGCAAGGAAGAAAGCTTTCACCAGCGCCAAGGCTACGAAGCCCTGCTGGTGATGATGCAAGGCACGGCCGAACAAAAAGCCATGGTGCAAGACGCTGTGAACCGCTGGTGGTGGAAGTGCTTGGCCATGTTCGGCCCGCCAGACGCCGACAGCCCCAACAGCGCACAAGGCATGCGCTGGGGCATCAAGCGCATCAGCAACGACGACCTTCGCCAGAAATTTGTGGACGCCACCGTGCCGCAAGCCAAGGTGCTGGGCGTGACCTTGCCCGACCCCGACCTGAAATGGAACGAAGCCCGTCAAGCCCACGACTACGGCCAGATCGACTGGGAAGAGTTCTGGGCCACCGTCAACGGCAACGGGCCTTGCAACAAAGAACGCTTGGGCGCACGCGTCAAGGCCTGGAACGATGGCGCCTGGGTGCGCGAAGCGGCTCTGGCCTACGCCCGCAAACAACAAGCACGCCAAATGAAGGAGGCCGCATGAACACCACTGCCAACACCGCCGCATTGAAAGAATGGCCCCTGTGGGAAGTGTTTGTCCGCTCCAAGCAAGGCCTGGAGCACAAACACTGCGGCAGCCTGCACGCTTCAGATTCCGAGCACGCCTTGCAAATGGCACGCGATGTCTACACCCGCCGCCAGGAAGGCGTGAGCATCTGGGTCGTCCCCTCGGCCAGCATCTCGGCGAGTGAGCCCAATGACAAGCCCGAGTTCTTCGATCCGGCCAGCGACAAGGTGTACCGCCACCCCACTTTTTACCAAATCCCCGACGAAGTCGGACACATGTGAGCGGCGATGAGTGCCCCTATGAATGCTCCCATTGACTATCTCTTGCACCTGGCCGACAACGCGCTGATCCTCGGTCAGCGCAACGCCGAATGGTGCGGCCACGGCCCCATCCTCGAAGAGGACATCGCGCTGTCCAACAACAGCCTCGACCTGATCGGTCAAGCCCGCATGCTTTACCAGCACGCGGCCGAGCTGCTAGGCAACGGTGCCACCGAAGACACGCTCGCGTACTTCCGCGATGTGCCCGACTTCAAAAACTACACGCTCTGTGAATTGCCGCACATGCCCTTGATGGCAGCGACCTCCGCAGGCGACCGAGACTTTGCCACCACCATCGTGCGCAACTTTTTGTACAGCAGCCTGATGGTGCTGGTGTGGGACCAATTGCAAGCCTCCAATGACGCGCAACTGGCCGCCATTGCCGCCAAGTCCCTCAAAGAAGTTCGTTACCACCTGCGGCACTCGCGCGACTGGCTGGTGCGTCTGGGCGACGGCACCGACGAATCGCACGCCAAAGCGCAAACAGCCGTGGATCAGTGGATGCCTTATTGCCAAGAATTCTGGAGCACCAGCCCACAAGAGCAGGCCGCTCAAGCGAACGGCACCGGCATCGACATGGCGGCTCTGCAAAACGACTGGAACCAGATCGTGGACGCCGCATTGCAAGAAGCCACGCTCAAGCGCCCGTCCCTTGGCGGCTTTGTGCCCACCGGCAAGCAAGGCGTTCATTCAGAACACCTGGGTTTTGTTTTGGCAGAAATGCAAAGCTTGGCCCGCGCGCACCCGCAAGCCACCTGGTAATTCACGCCGATGGTTTCCACTGCTTTGCCTGCCACTGCCCTCCAACGCACCGCCGATGTGACCCACGCTTGGGCACTGCTCGAGCAGCTGACCGATCCGGAAATCCCGGTCGTCACACTGCGCGAGCTGGGCATCTTGCGTGACGTGCGTGAAGGTCCTCATGGGCTGGAAGTGGTCATCACCCCGACCTACAGCGGCTGCCCAGCCATGGGCGCTATCGAGGACGACGTGAAAGCTCTGCTGCAAGCCAACGGACTGCAAGGCAAAGTGGTCACGCAATTGGCCCCGGCGTGGACGACGGACTGGATGACGGAGGCCGCCAAAGACAAGCTGCGCGCCTACGGCATTGCCCCGCCACATGCCTGCGCCAGCGCCCCCTCTGGCGCAGCCAACGTGGTGCAGTTTGCAGCCCGCAGTGCCAAGCCCGAGGTGGTGAACTGCCCGCAATGCGGCTCGGCCAACACCACCGAAACCTCACACTTCGGCTCGACTGCCTGCAAGGCCCTTTACCGGTGCCTGGCGTGCATGGAGCCCTTCGATTACTTCAAACCTTACTGAACTGCCTTGCAGCAGTCATGCACCATGTCCGCACCCCGCTTTCATGACCTTCAGATTTCACGCATCAGCCCAGAAGCGGCCGGTGCCGTGGCGATCACGCTGAGTGTGCCTGCCGACCTGCGCGGCAGTTTCGACTTCCAACCGGGCCAGTTCTTGACCTTGCGTGCAGACATCGATGGGGCGGATGTGCGCCGCAGCTACTCCATCAGCTCGGCCCGCAGCCAGCTGCAAAAACAAGGTGTACTCGAAGTGGGCATTCGCCCTGTTGAGGGCGGCGTGTTTTCCAACTGGGCAGCCAGCCAACTGAAAGTCGGCGACACCCTGCGCGTGATGCCACCCGATGGGCGCTTCGTGGTGCAGCGCCCCCGCGCCATTCACCGCGTGGGTTTTGCGGCTGGCTCGGGCATCACGCCCATCCTGTCCATTTTGTCCAGCACACTCGAAGACCAGCCCGAATCCAAGTTCACCCTGGTCTATGGCAACCGCCGCATGGACAGCGTGATGTTCAACGAAGCGCTACAAGACCTGAAAGACCGCTATCCCTCGCGCCTGACTTTGATCCATGTGCTCTCGCGCCAAGCGCAAGAAGTACCTCTGCTCGAAGGCCGCATCGACGCGGCCAAAGTCCAGGCCATCATCGACGCATTTTTGCCTGTGGGCAGCATGGACGAAGTGTTTGTGTGCGGCCCCGAAGCCATGATCGAAGCCACCGAGCAGGCCCTGCTCACGGCTGGTGTCAAAGCCGAGCGCATCCGCACCGAACGCTTCAGCTCCCCCACGCTCGACGCGCTCAGCCCAGAGCAGCGCAGCCAAGCGGTGCTGGGTCACCCCGCCACCCGCGAAGCAGGCGAGGTGCAGCTGACCGTGGTCCTGGACGGCAAACCTTATGACATGCCGATGAACCGGAACGAGAAGATCCTCGACATCGCTTTGTCACTGGGCCTGGACCTGCCCTACTCGTGCAAAGCTGGTGTGTGCTGCACCTGCCGCTGCAAAGTCATGGAAGGCACCACCGAGATGGAGAAGAACTTCACCCTCGAAAAGCCCGAAGTCGAACAAGGCTTCATCCTGTCCTGCCAAGCCCGCCCCACCAGCGACCGGGTGGTGATCAGCTTCGACGAGCGCTGAAGACCATCGCGGCGGGGGCGCCGCTCCTACAAAGAAACGTCACTTACCCACGATGGCAAACTTCTGTTGTAGGAGCCCCGCCCTCGGGGCGATCAAACCCCAATTGACAACGAAGGCGTCGCTCCCACATGGTGTTTGCAGGAGCCCGCCCCCGGGGCGATGACCCCAAATTACTTCAAGCGCTCGACAATGTCCAAGGTCGCCGCGCTCTGGTTCATGGTGTAAAAGTGAATGGCGGGCACGCCACCATTGATCAGCTGCTCACACAGGTCCGACACCACGTCCAGGCCAAACGCCTTGATCGAGGCGATGTCATCCCCATAGCCTTGCAGGCGAAGGCGAATCCAACGGGGGATTTCTGCCCCACACGCGTCTGAAAAGCGCAGCAACTGCGACGAGCTGGAGATCGGCATGATGCCCGGCACCACGGGCACGTCCACACCCAGTTTGTACGCGTCATCCACAAAACGAAAATAAGCGTCGCTGTTGTAGAAATATTGCGTGATGGCCGAGTTGGCCCCCGCCTTCACCTTGGTGGCAAAGGCTTGCAAGTCGGCCTCGGGCGACTTGGCTTGTGGGTGAATTTCAGGGTACGCCGCCACTTCGATGTGGAAGTCGTCGCCCGTCTCGGCCCGAATAAAAGCCACCAAATCGCTGGCGTAATGGAACTCACCACCCGCGCCATAGCCGCTGGGCAAGTCGCCACGAAGAGCGACCAAGCGCTTGACGCCCATGGCCTTGAGTGTGGCCAGCTCTTCGCGCACAGAAACCTTGGTTGCGCCAATGCACGAGAAGTGCGAAGCAGCTGCAACGCCCTCGCTCAGGATGGCACTCACGGTCGAAAAAGTGCCCTCTTGCGTTGAGCCGCCCGCGCCGTAAGTCACCGAGCAAAACTCGGGCTTCAGGGCGTAGAGCTTTTCGCGCACCACGCGCAGCTTCTCTGCGCCCTCAGGCGTTTTGGGTGGGAAAAATTCCAGGCTGATCGGCAGCTTCAAACCAGACATCACAACACCTTCAAAAATTCAATAATCGTTGGCCTTGGCATAGGCCTTGGCGGCCAGATCGGCCTCGTGTGCCACGCGCGTGGCCTCGCGGGCGGGCATCACCGCCTCTGGGTTGGACCAGCACGCTTGTACAAAAAACTCGTGGTTGCCATCACCACCCGCAATCGGGCTGTCCAGCCAAGCCATCACTTTCATGCCCAATTCGGTCAGTGCCGTGCGGACGCGGTTTTCAATGAACGGGAAATGCGTGTCGTCTTTCACGATGCCGCCCTTGCCCACCTGGCCCGGCTGCAATTCAAACTGGGGTTTCACCAGCATGAGCAACTGGCCCGTGGGCTTGAGCAAATGCACCACACCCGGAAGCACCAGGGTGAGCGAGATGAACGACACATCGCCCACCAGCAGGTCAAAGCCTTCGAGCGCATCGGGGATGCGCTCGTCACCCGGCTCGAGCTCGCGGGCGTTCACACCTTCGATGCAAACCACACGCTCGTCCTGGCTGATACGCGGGTGCACCTGGGCGTGGCCCACATCCACACCCACCACTTCGGCCGCGCCGTGTTGCAGCAAGCAGTCGGTGAAACCGCCGGTGCTCTGACCCACGTCCAGGCAACGTAGACCATCCACCTGCACGCCCGTGGCCTTCAAGGCCCCTTCGAGCTTGAGACCGCCACGCGAGACATAACGCGACTCGGCGTCGTCCAACAACTCCAAGGCAGCGCTTTCGGGCACCTCGTCACGGTTCTTGACGACGGTGCGCCAAGCCCCGTCGGGCTGCTGCCACTTCACGCCCCCAGCAATCAGTCGCTGGGCTTGTGAGCGAGAAGCGGCCAGGCCACGTTCGACGAGAAGTTGGTCAATGCGCATCAATCAGTCATTTCAGTTCAAAAATCGCGACAGGGGCGTCGCTCCCACAAGGAATTTGTAGGAGCCCCGCCCCCGGGGCGATTGGGTTCAATAACGGTAAGTGTTGGCCTTGTAGGGACCGTTCTTGGACACGCCGATGTAAGCCGCTTGCTCGTCGGTGAGTTCGGTCAGCTGAGCGCCAACTTTCTTCAGGTGCAAACGTGCGACCTTCTCATCGAGGTGCTTGGGCAACACATACACCTTGCCGGCTTCGTACTGGTCTTGCTTGGTGAACAGCTCGATCTGCGCAATGGTCTGGTTGGCAAACGAAGACGACATCACGAAGCTTGGGTGGCCGGTGGCGCAACCCAGGTTCACCAGGCGGCCTTTGGCCAGCAAGGTGATCTTCTTGCCATCGGGGAAGATGACGTGGTCGACTTGCGGCTTGATCTCGTCCCACTGCAGCTTTTCCAGCGAAGCAACGTCGATCTCGTTGTCGAAGTGGCCGATGTTGCAAACGATGGCTTCGTCTTTCATGGCGGCCATGTGCTCGTAGCGGATAACGTTCTTGTTGCCGGTGGCCGACACGAAGATGTCGCACTTGTCAGCGGCGTACTCCATGGTGACCACTTTGTAGCCTTCCATGGCAGCTTGCAAGGCGTTGATCGGATCGATCTCGGTCACCCAGACTTGGGCGCTCAAGGCACGCAGGGCCTGGGCCGAGCCCTTGCCCACGTCGCCGTAACCGGCCACGCAAGCCACTTTGCCCGCGATCATCACGTCGGTCGCGCGCTTGATGGAGTCCACCAAGGATTCGCGGCAACCGTACAGGTTGTCAAACTTGCTCTTGGTCACCGAGTCGTTCACGTTGATGGCGCGGAACATCAAGCTGCCCTTGGCGGCCATCTCATTCAGGCGCAGCACGCCGGTGGTGGTCTCTTCGGTCACGCCAATGATCTGCGCACCCTTGCGGCTGTACCAGGTGGGGTCCACAGCCAGCTTGGCCTTGATGGCGTTGAACAGGCAGGTCTCTTCTTCGCTGGTGGGGTTGGCAATCAAAGACGCGTCTTTTTCGGCGCGCTTGCCCAGGTGCATCAGCAGCGTGGCGTCGCCGCCATCGTCCAAGATCATGTTGGGGCCTTCGCCGGGTGTGCCTGCCGCGCCGAAGTCAAAAATGCGGTGGGTGTAGTCCCAGTAGTCGGCCAAGGTTTCGCCCTTGATGGCGAACACAGGCGTGCCCTTGGCGGCAATGGCGGCAGCGGCGTGGTCTTGGGTCGAGAAAATGTTGCAAGAGGCCCAACGCACGTCAGCGCCCAAGGCTTGCAGGGTCTCGATCAGCACGGCCGTCTGAATGGTCATGTGCAGCGAGCCGGTAATGCGGGCGCCCTTCAGAGGCTGGGCTTTGTTGAACTCTTCACGGATGGCCATCAGACCGGGCATTTCGGTCTCGGCGATTTTGATTTCTTTGCGGCCCCAATCGGCCAGGCCGATGTCGGCAATCACGCAGTCAGCGTTGACGGTGGAAGGCATACGTGCATTCATGAGAAAAGCTCCAAGCAATGTGAATGAACCACACACATGGGCAAAGCACTGAAGGGGAAAAACAGGCTCACCGCACGTCGTGTGGATGAGCGTCGTTGCTGTTGAAGTGTTCCGAGCCTCACGCCCCGCTGCCAGCTTTTGTTCAAAGCCAGGGGGCGCTGCAACGCTCCTCGGAATGGCCAATTCTATCGCAGTCTTTTCAACGCGGCCGGCCTTTGACGACAAGATCGCCTGGACTGCAGGGTTGATTCCCTTCTATTTGCTAGACTGAGCCCATGCTCTTCACACTGCCTGCACCATGCCCCCACTGATGCCCTTCTTGACCGACTACTGGCATTTGTGCCTGGTGGCCGCCGTGATCGGCCTCATCGCGCTGGATTACGCCAACCGCTTCATTGGCCCTGCGCTGACGCTCAAAACCAGCCTGAACCGTGTCCATGCCCAGCTCATCGAGCTGATCGCGCAAAGCCCCTCGCAGTCCATCGACCTGGCCCAGCTCAAAAGTGAGGTCATGACCTCCCCCCCGCTGCAGCACGCTTGGCAGCAGTACGCCAGCACGCTGCAGCCGCAGTGGCAAGCCGCCGATGCCGGACCATTGGGAGCGGCGCGACAGCGCGTCAGCCATTTGTCGCGGGCTTTTTTCGGGCACATGGGGCAGACCACCGGTGGTGGCCGCATTGACTTATCCAACATCGAACAGTTGGCCGAGAACGATCCTCAGCTGGCCCAGGTCTGGCGCGAGTACAGCCAAGCCCTGGAATCATTGCAGCAACTCGAAGCGTCAGCGGCCACCATGGCCGGCAAATGGCAGGCCAGCAGCCACGCCGATTTGTATTTCACCGAGCAAGCCTTGGTCG
This sequence comes from Limnohabitans sp., assembly GCF_034680285.1. Lineage (GTDB taxonomy): Bacteria > Pseudomonadota > Gammaproteobacteria > Burkholderiales > Burkholderiaceae_C > Limnohabitans_A. Next base: position 66,976 of record NZ_JAXITC010000016.1, on the reverse strand, counting down.
ACACGCCTTTGCAATCGAACTTCTACAAACACATCCCCGGCATCCTGACTGGCGTGGGCATCATTGGCACCTTCACGGGCCTGATTGCCGGGCTGATCGGTTTTGACGTGTCCTACCCCGAACGCGTGCAGGCCGAGTTGAGCCAACTGGTGCAAACCGTGGGCCATGCCTTTTTGGTGTCGGCCTTGGCCATCACCTTGGCCATGGTGTTCACCTGGATCGAAAAGTCGGTCCTCACGGGCCGTTACCGCCAAGTCGAAGAACTGCAGCAAGCGCTCGACACCCTGTTCACGCCCCAAGGCGGCATGCAGTCGGTGGAGCGCCTGACACTGGCCACCGAGATGCAAGCCGCGCTGTCCTACAAAATCTTGAACCAGCTGCGCAGCTCTGCCACCGGTTCACCGCAGCGCTGAACCCCGATGCTCGGCTCCCGAAGAACGCCTGTCAAAAGGCAACGCGACGAGGCAGAAAAACCCTTCTGGATCTCGTTCTCCGACCTCATGACTGCGCTGATGGTGCTTTTTTTGGTGGCCATGGCGGTGGCCCTGCTCAACGTCACACAAGGCCTGCGCAAAATGGACGAAGGCCGGGCCCAGCGCGACACCGCCATCTCGTCTTGTCTAGAGAGCATTCGGCACATCACCGAACAAACCCAATACCCCGGCGTGAAACTGCGCGGCCAAACGCTGGAGCTCGGGTCCCTGGCCGAATTCCCCAAAGACAGCAACGAGCTCGAAGCCCAACGCGCGAGTTACTTGCGTGGTTTTGTGCCCCACATGCTGCAAATCGCCCGCACCCCCGAATGCCAAAACTGGCTCAAACGCTTTGTGCTCGAAGGCTATGCCAGCCCCGAGGGCTCCTACCTCTACAACCTCAACCTGAGCCTAGAACGTTCGCAGCGCGTGCTGTGCGTGCTGCTCGACAACAAAGCGGCCGACGCCCTGAACGCAGAAGACCGCCAGGCCATCCGCGAGCAATTTTTTGTCGGCGGCTCGTCCTTCAACTCGGCCATCTTGAACCAGCCCGAAAAAAGCCGACGGGTGGAGCTGCGTCTGGAGTTCAAAGAGCTGCGCCCCCGCTGCGAAGCCGACACGCCCAACTGCGATGCCGACGACATCCAACCCTTGCCGTGGGACGACGACGCCAAATGCCCCGTGGCCAAACGCTAACCCAGCACTGAGCCAGCACCGAAGCGCCAGGTCCAGAGTGCACTTGGCCCGGTAAAATCACCACTTTCGCCAGCCCGCCCGGGCCTGGCCACCACGGCGGCCCTTGGCCGACCGCACGATTTCAGGACCCCTTGTGACCTACGCCCACGAAACCCGGCGCCGCCGGACTTTTGCCATCATTTCGCACCCCGACGCGGGTAAAACCACGCTGACCGAAAAGCTCTTGCTGTTCTCGGGCGCGATCCAGATCGCCGGTTCGGTCAAGGCCCGCAAGGCCTCGCGCCACGCCACCAGTGACTGGATGGAAATTGAAAAGCAACGCGGCATCTCGGTGGCCTCGTCCGTCATGCAAATGCTCTACCGCGAGCACGTCATCAACCTGCTCGACACCCCCGGCCACAAAGACTTCTCGGAAGACACCTACCGCGTGCTCACCGCCGTGGACTCGGCGCTCATGGTCATTGACGCGGCCAACGGTGTGGAAGCCCAGACCCGCCGCCTGATCGAGGTGTGCCGACAGCGCGACACACCCATCATCACGTTTGTGAACAAGATGGACCGCGAAGTGCGCGACCCGCTCGACATCCTGGACGAAGTCGAGCGCGAGCTGGGCATGCCCTGCGTGCCCATGACTTGGCCTGTCGGTCAGGGCAAGAGTTTTGGCGGCATCATCAACCTGCGCACTCAGGCCATGACGGTGTTCGACTCCGGCAGCGAACGCCTGCCGCAAGACTTCGAAACCATTCCCCTGACCGAGCAAGCCCAACTGGCCGAGCGTTTTGGCCTCGAATGGCAAACCGCCATGGACAGCATGGAGCTGGCCACAGGCGCATCGCCTGCGTTTGATGAAGCGGCGTTCTTGGCGGGCAAGCAAACGCCTGTTTTCTTCGGCTCCGGCGTGAACAACTTCGGTGTGATGGAAGTGCTCGACGCACTGGTCGACCTGGCCCCCGCACCCAAGCCCCGCACCAGCAACTTGCTGGTCAACAAACAGCCCGTGGTCAAAGAGATCCAACCCGAAGACAGCGCGTTCTCGGGCGTGGTTTTCAAAGTGCAGGCCAATATGGACGCCAACCACCGCGACCGCATTGCCTTCGTGCGCATGGCCTCTGGCAAATACACACCCGGCATGAAGCTCAAGGTGCAGCGCACCTCCAAGGAACTGCGCCCCACCAGCGTGGTCACCTTCCTCTCGCAACGGCGAGAAGCGGTGGACGAAGCCTACGCGGGCGACATCATCGGCTTCACCACCCACGGCGGCGTGCAGCTGGGCGACACCATCACCGACGGCGCCAACCTGCAATTCACCGGCCTGCCGTTTTTTGCGCCCGAACTCTTCATGACCGTGATCCTGAAGAACCCGCTGCGCACCAAGCAACTGCAAACCGGCCTCGACCAGTTGGGCGAGGAGGGCGCGATCCAGGTCTTCAAACCCGAAATCGGCGGCCCCATGCTGCTGGGCGCGGTGGGTCAGCTGCAGTTTGAAGTGGTGCAGCACCGCCTCAAAGCCGAATACGACTGCGACGTGCGCCTCGAAGGCTGCCAGTACACCGGCGCCCGCTGGATCACCGCCGACACCCCGGCCGAGCTGCGCGAGTTCACCAACGCCTACCCGCAGCGCATGTCGCTGGACGCGGCAGGCACCTTGGCGTATTTGTGCACCAGCCCCTACGACGTGCGGCTGGCGCAAGAGCGCTTCCCCAAAATCCACTTCCATCCGCTGCGCGAGCACGCCGGTTTGGCGCTGGGCTCGGCAGGATAAGCGGCCAAAAGAATTGGGATCTGACCCCAATTAAGCACATGTGGGAGCGGCGCCCTCGCCGCGATGAATCCTCGCCATCCACCACCCATCGCCCCGAGGGCGGGGCTCCTACAAATAGATCACCACATTTGCCCCGAGGGCGGGGCTTCTACAAGGGGTTTTGATGCTGCCGATTTCAGACTGGCGTCCGCCGCAAGGCCTCATCGGCGTTTTCACCGACATCGATGACACCTTGACCACCGACGGGGCCATCACGCCCGATGCCTTGCAAGCACTGGCCGACCTCAAAGCCGCAGGCCTGTGCGTGGTGCCGATCACCGGGCGGCCTGTGGGCTGGAGCGAACCCTTTGCAGCGCAATGGCCAGTCGACGCCATCGTGGCCGAAAACGGCGCGGTAGCATTGGTGAACACCGACGGCCAGCCACTACACAAGCTCTACCAACAAGACGCGGCTACACGCGCAGCCAACTTTGAGCGCATGCAGCAAGTGCTGACCCGCATCGAGCAGACCATTCCCGGTGCCAAGCGCTCACAAGACAGCGCAGGCCGCGAAACCGACATCGCCATCGACCACAGCGAATTCACGCACCTGCCTCAAACAGCCATCGATGCGGTGGTGAGCACCGTGCAAGCCGCGGGCATGACCGCCACGGTCAGCAGCATCCACATCAACGCCTGGTTTGGCGAGCACAGCAAGCTCTCAGGGGCGCGATGGATCGTTCAGAAACTCTGGGGCCGCGACCTGCAGTCAGAGATGGACCGCTGGGTCTATGTGGGCGACTCCACCAACGACCAGGTCATGTTCGAGCACTTTGCACAAAGCGTGGGCGTGGCCAACATCCGGCGATTTGAATCGCAGCTGACGCACCCACCGCGCTTCATCACCCCCAGCGAGCGGGGTGCGGGCTTTGCCGAAGTCACGCAACACCTGCTGCACAACAGGCCATCCAGCCAGCCATGAGCGCACAAAGAAAAACCCCCTGCACCTGATCGGCGCAGAGGGTTTCAAATGATGCTGCCACAGTGTTAGGGCTTGAACGCCTGCGCCACCTCGGTGATCGCCTCCAAAGGTGGTTTGCCCACCAAAGCGGCCAAGCGCAAACGCGCCATCAAATACAAATAACGCGCTTGCACCAAATCGCGTTTAACCTGCGCCAGCTGTTGCTCAGCATTGAGCACATCCAGCATCGTCCGCACCCCGGCGAGTTTGGACTTGTTTGTCGACATCACCAACTGCTCGGCGGAGCGCACGGCCTGCTCCAGCGCACGCACCTTCAAGACGCCCTCGGTCACGCCCCGGTACTCCTTGTGCACGCGCAAATTCAGATCTCGCCGCGTGACCTCCAACGCTTCTTCAAAACGGGTCTTGTCGGCCACTGCCTGACGCACCTGCGAGCTCACATAGCCGCCTTGGTAAATTGGCACCACCAACTGGATGCCCACCGACTTGGTCACGAAGCGGGAATTCTGGCGCGTCACGTTCTCGTTGCCGCTGTCGCTCCACTGCGCAATGCCATCGAGCACCGGCGCATGGGCAGATTTCGCTTTGGAAATTTCTTTCTCTGCCGCAGCCAGTCGCGCTTGCAAAGCCAAGACCTCTGGGCCATCCGACTGCGCTTGGGCCAACCAAGCCTCCAGCGGCGGCAGCTCTGCTGGCAGATTGGCAAAACCCGTCAAATTCAAGGCCGACATGGCGCTGACGGGTTGGTTCACCAAAATCTCCAGCTGCCTGCGCGTGAAGTCCTTGTTTTGCCTTGCTTCCAGCTCGGCTGCCAAAGACATGTCCAAACGGGCTTGGGCGTCGTCAATGTCGGTGCGTGTACCCGTGCCGGCCTTCAGGGCTTTTTGGGTGGCGTCCACCAAGGCGGTGTACTGCTGCTTTTGCGCCAACACCAACTTCAGCTGGTCTTCGGTCAACAAAGCCTCCATATAGGCGCCGCCCACCCGCACGATCAGTTCTTGCAAATCACGCTGGTGCGTGGCTTCGGCATCGGCCACTTGGTCTTTGGCCTGCTCGTACTGAAAGTAACGCTGCAAACTGAACAAGGGCTGGCGCAGCGACACCGTGTTGCCAAAGCTCTTGTAGTTGCTGTTGGTCGTGGTGTCCTGACCCAAAAAGTTGGGCGTGGTGGTGTCCACATCGTTGGTGTTGCGGCTGAAATTGGCCTGCACCGTGGGCAGCAACTGCGCACGCGCCTGGGGCAAACGCTCACGCCCAACGGCCAAAGTGGCCCGCGAAGCACGGATCGTCGCGTCCTGGTCCAAGGCCAGTTGGTAGGCCTCAAGCAGGTTCATGCTGTGGGCCGACACAGCAGTCAGTCCGGTCACCAAACCAGTGACAAGGCAAGTGGCCAAAGCCAGGCCTGTTTTGCGAAAGCGGGACTTCATCACTCTTCCTTCATCGAGCCAGCCATGCGCTTGGTCAGCGGGCTGAGCAAATACGTCAACATCGAGCGCTCACCCGTCTTGATCACCACCTCGGCTGGCATACCTGCCTGCATTTGGCGCGACCCCAAGGTCTTCAAACCTTCAGGCGTCACTTCCAGTCGTGCCAAAAAGTAAGCGATTTGGGGGTTCTGAGGGTCGGTCAACAAATCACCCGACACCGACAACACCTTGCCCTGCACCACCAACTGGGGCGAGTGCGCAAACGCGTTGAAGCGAATGTCGGCCTGCAGTCCTGCATGCACCTTGTCGATCAAGTGCGGTGCAATGCGCGTCTCCAGCAACAGTTCCTGCTTCTCCGGCACGATTTCCATCAAGCGCTGACCCGGTTGCACCACTGCACCCACCGACTGCACCGACAGGCCCACCACCTGACCGGCAGCCAGAGAGCGGATGTCCACGCGCTGCAAATCGGCTTTTTGGGCGGCAAATTTCTCGGCATCGGCTTGCACCTCGCGCGACACATCGGCCATCTGCGACTCCACCTCTTTGCGGTACTCGGCATGGCGCGACAGCGAACGCTGCGTGGTCTCGGCAATGGCGCGTGTCGCGCGGATCGTGCCGCCCGTCAGATCGGCCATGCTCGCCTGCACATCGGCCACCATGCGCTCCAACTCCATCTGACGGTTGCGCGGCGCATAACCGTCTTTCACCAAATCACGGATATTGCTCAGCTCTTCCTTCAGCAGTGTCAATTGTTGTTGGCGCTGGGCCAGCACGTTTTGAGCGGCGTCACGTTGCGCCTTCATGCCTTCGATCGACTCTTGGAACACCTGGAGGTCAGACTTCAAAGCCTGACGGCGCGAGTCGAACAACTGGCGCTGGTTGTTCACCTGCTGGGCCATGAACGGGTCGGCCGCGGCTGCGTCCAACACTTCTTTCTGGAACACCACGCTAGCGGCTCCGGTTTGCTCGGCCTTCAAGCGGCTTTGCATCGCGCTCAAGCCCAAATAACGCTGACGAATCGACTCAAAGTTCGCCTTGGTCACTGCCTCGTCCAAGCGCATCAAAACTTGGCCTTCTTTGACCACATCGCCCTCGCGTACCAGCACCTCTTTGACGATACCGCCCGTCAAATGCTGAATGGTCTTGCGCTTGGTATCAATCGTCACCATGCCTTGTGTGGGCACACCTTCGTCGAGGGGGGCCAACGCCGCCCACAACAAAAAGCCACCAAAGCCCAGGCCCAAGACCCACAAGGCTTTTCGGGCAATGCCGCGCGTGTCCGCGGAAGCCAACAAGGCCCCCTCGTCACCACCGGCTTTGACGCGAGCGTCTTCCACATTCGATTGACTCACTGCAGACATTTTTTGGTTTGACATTTCAGTCCTCCATCCGTTGTTTCAAGCCACAGCCTTAAGCTGCTGGCAAAGCTGCAGCTGCAGCGCTTTCTTTTTGTTTCTTCAAGGCTTCCAACACGCCATCTCTCGGGCCACTGGCCACCAATTTGCCGTCTTGCAAAATCACCAAACGATCGGCCACCTGGATCACGCCGGGACGGTGGCTGATCAGCACCACCGTCTTGCCCTGCGCCTTGATCAGCTGCACCGCCTTCATCAAAGCGGCCTCGCCCTCGTCGTCCAAGTTGGCATTGGGTTCGTCCAGCACCACCAGCATGGGCTTGCCATACAAAGCCCGTGCCAAACCAATGCGCTGACGTTGCCCGCCCGATAAGAACGAACCGCCCTGCCCCACCCGAGAGTCATAACCCTGGGGGAACCGCAAAATCATCTGATGCAAACCCGCCGCCTCAGCCGCTTCGATCACTTGCTCCGAATTCACCTCGCCAATGCGGGCGATGTTCTCGGCAATCGTGCCGTCAAACAGTTCAATGTCTTGGGGCAAATAACCCACATGCACACCCAAGCTCTCGCGCGTCCACTGCTCGATGGGTTGCTCGTCCAGCAAAATGCGGCCCTCGTAGCCAGGCCAGATGCCCAACATGCTGCGGGCCAAAGTGGACTTGCCACAACCCGAAGGCCCCAACACCACCGTCACCGTGCCCGGCAAAGCCATGAAGCTCACGCCGTCCAACACCGGCTTCTCGCGTCCGGCCACCTTCACCACCAACTGCTCAATCTTCAGGTTGCCCAAGGGCGCTTGGGTCATGGTTTTTTCGCGGCCCGCGTGCTGGAAACCCAACAACTTTTGCAAACGCCCATAAGCGTCTTTGCTCGTCAAAAATTGCGGCCAAGTGCCCACCAGCAAGTCAATGGGGGCCAATGCACGGCCCATCAACACGTTGCCCGCGATCATGGCGCCGGGGCTGATCTCGCCCACGGTTACCAACCACGCACCCACGGCCAAACTCATGGACTGCTGGGCATAACGCACAAACTTGCTGACCGCCGACACCGTGCCGGTTTTGTTTTGCGAAGTGCCCGACATCATCAAAGCCTTGTGCTGCTTGGCCTTCCAGCGCTGGTACAAACTGCCCTGCATGCCCATGGCGCTCAACACCTCCACGTTGCGCAACTTCGACTGCAAAAAGTTTTGGGCATCGGCCTGCGCCAGCGCCGTGACCGACTGCGCTTTTTGTGTGGCCGCATGGCCTTGCCAAGCAATCAAACCCTGCACCACCGCAAACAATGTGGCCACCACACCCAGCCAAGGGTGCAGCATGAACAACACAGCCAGGTAAATCGGAATCCAAGGTACATCAAAGAAGGCAAACACGCCATTGCCCGTCATGAACTGGCGCAGCACAGTCAAGTCGCCAAAGGCTTTGGAGGGCGCGGTTTCCGCGGGGTTCAGGTACGACAAAAAGCTCGCCTTGAACACCCGCTGGCTCAGTGCCTGGTCGAGCTTGACGCCCGTGCGCACCAACAAAATGGAACGCGCCCACTCGGCAAACGCCATCACGCCAAACAAAAACAAAGCCAGCAAAGACACCACGATCAGCGTCATGTAGCTTTGGCTCATCAACACGCGGTCGAACACCTGCAACATGTAGATCGTGGGCGTCAACATCAACAGGTTCACCACCATGCTGAAGATGCCCACCACCAGAAACTCACGGCGGAACGACCACAGCACTTCAGACAAGCCGCGCAATCCAACAGAATTTTTTTGGTTCATGATTTATCCCTCACGCGCTTGGCGAAACAGGTGCCACCGCTGGGGCCGCCGCCGGCGCCACTTGCGCCGCGGCAGGCATCAGCTTTTGCAACACCTCGGCCGTCGGGCCATACAGCTGCTGCGCCCCATCGCGCAAGACCAACAAACGGTCGGTGACCGACAACACACTGGTGCGGTGCGTGATCACCACAAACGTGGTGCCACGCGACTTCATAGTCTGAATGGCCTGCGACAAAGCCGCGTCGCCCGCCTCGTCCAGGCTCGAGTTGGGTTCATCCAGCACCACCAACACCGGGTTGCCATAAAGCGCCCGCGCCAAAGCCACACGCTGCCTCTGCCCGCCTGACAACACCCCGCCATCACGGCCCACAGGTGTTTCGTAACCCTGCGGCAAAGACATCACAAAATCGTGCAAGCCCACCAAACGGGTGGCTTCTTCCACGCGGCCCATGTCCACCTCGCCAAAGCGCCCAATGTTCTCGGCCAGCGTGCCCTCGATCAACTCAACGCCCTGCGGCAAGTAACCCAAATGCGGACCCAACTCCTCTTTGTCCCAGATGTGCATGTCAGCCCCATCCAACCGGACTTTGCCCGCCAGCGGCGTCCACACGCCCACCAACAAACGCGCCAAAGATGTTTTGCCCGAAGCCGAAGGCCCCACCACGCCCAACACGCAACCAGGCGGCAAACCAAACTGCACGCCGCGCAACACCGGCTGCTGCGAACCGGGTGGCGCGGCCACCAAACCGTCCACCACCAGCTCACCCTTGGGCGCAGGCAGGGCCATGTTGTCGGTACGGGCCGGAATCTGCGCCAGCATGTTGTCCAAGCGCGACCATGCGGCCAGCACACTCACGACTGCACTCCACTGCTGCACCACCTGGGTCAAGGGCGCCAACAAGCGACCCACCAGTACCGAGCCGATGATCAGCATGGCATCGCCGCCATTGAGCTTGCCTTCCAGCAACATCCAGGCACCCAGGCCCAACATGACCGAGCCCATCAACTGCTGCAGCAACTTGGACACCGCGTTCAAGCCGCCCGCCCGCTCAGAAGCCTGCGCCTGGAATGCCAAAAACGCGTCTTGCTTTTTTTGCCACTGCGCCAGCACGGCGGGCATCATGCCCATCGACTCCATCACCTGCGTGTTGCGCAGCGACGCGTCAGCGTACACCTGCGCCTCTTGCGAGCGGCGCTGCGCCTCCAGCAAGGGCTTACGTGACGACTGTTGAATCATCCAAGCCACCAAAGTCTGCGCCAAAGCACCCACCACGCCCGCCCAACCCAACAAAGGATTGATCAAGAACAGCAAGAACACCGCCACCAGCGCCACCGGCACCTCAAACATCGCGCTCAAGGCCGGGTTGTTAAAAAACTCGCGCACCGTTCTGAAATCGTTTTGCACCTGCATGGCCGCGCCGCCCATTTGCTTTTTCAGCAAACCGTCGAACATCGCGCCATAAATCCGGTCCGACAGTTTCATCTCGAACTGAATGCCCACGCTCCAAAGCAAGCGCGAGCGGATCTTCTCTAAAAGCTCCATGACCGCGTAAGCGCCAAAAGTGACCACCGTCAGCATCACCAAGGTGTTCACGCTTCGGCTGTTGACCACCCGGCCGTAGACCTCCAGCATGTACACCGTGGAGGTGAAGCCCAGCAGAGCCACCACCACACTCATGACAATGGCCGAACGCCAGGCCGGCTTGAAATCGAGCAACGCCAAGCGCAACTCGGACACAGAAGAATCCAGCTTCATGTTGGGGCAACCTCTACAGACACATATTCAGGAATGGAAGACTCGGGGGCTGCCGCAGCATCGCCCAAAGCTTCATCGGACACATCACCGTCTGCGCCTTCAGCCCCATCGGGTGAATCGGCAGACATCAGGAAAAAAGACAACTCGAACGTCTTGTCCAAACGCTCGTTCAGCACAATCTCGCGCAGCTTGACCTGCTCAAACAAAGCCAGCTTGTCGCCGTCCAGCTGCAGCTCAAAGCGCATGCGCCCGTCCATGGTGAACAGCGACAACTGACCCGGCTTGATGCTCAGGGTGTGGCGGTCAAAGTAAACGGGGCAACTGTCTGCAAACTTGAGCAGGGGCAGCGGCTTGCCCGGCAAGCGCGACACGTTGTAAGGGCTGGCCGCAGCCTGGTAAATCAGGCGCGACATTTTGGACACCGCGTAAATGGCGTTGCACACCATCTGCGAGCCCAACTCCGGGAACTTGGCCCGCAAGCTGCGGTAATGCAAATGGTGCAGTGCCACCCGGTTCCAGACCCGTGACTGCTGCACCTGCGGCGCCAGCTCGTTGCACACCCGCGCAAACACCGCCCGCAGCTCGCACAAGCGTGCGTGCTGCTCGGGTGAAGTGTTCAGGGGTACGCGGATCAAAAAATTCATATAGGAGAGTATACACAACTCCTATATGAAGTTTCCTCCGTCACGGAGTAACAGTGATCGCCACAGTTGAAGCGGGGCTATTCACCTTGCCATCAGACACCATCAAGGTGGCCACATACACACCCACCACATTCGGCGTGAAGGTCGATTTGGCCGCATTGAGCGGGTCCACCGTCAATGTCGCGGTGTTGCCTGTTGGCACCGTGGTCAATGTCCAGGTGTAGGTCAAGCGGTCAAAGTTGGCATCGGTGCTGCCCGTTCCATCCAAGGTGACCAATTTGTCTGCCGTAAAGGCGGCCAAACTCACGGTACTCCTGGACGCCGCCGCCACCGCTATTGGGGCCAAATTGGCCACCGCCGCCGTCACCCGCACCGTCGACAACGCCTGGCTGTCGGCCTTGAGATCGTTGACGATCAAGCTCGCCACGTAGTCACCGCTCACATCGGCAACAAACGTGGGCTGGGAAGGCACCGTCAAAAGCAAAGCCGCCGCGCTGCCTGAGGGCCTGCTGAGCGTCCATCGGTAAGTCAGCGCATCGCCATTCGCGTCGGTACTGCCCAAACCGTTCAGCGTCACGGTTGAGCCTGTGATCACATTTTGGTCAGGACCTGCGTTGGCCACAGGGGGCGCATTGACCTTAGAAACGGTCACTGTCACAAAATCTGGTGCGCTGTTCAAGCTGCCATCCCTGACCACCAAACTTACAACATATGCGCCATCGATTACCGGCGTGAACTTGGGCTTGGCAGAGGTAGCCGAGTCAAAAGTCACGTTGCTACCTGCGGGTTGAGACACCCAGGCCCAGGTATGCGTCAACACATCCCGGTTCGGGTCTGTGCTGGCAGAACCGTCCAAAGTAACGGGCGTGTTGATCGTGACACTCTGGTCAACACCCGCATTGGCCGCAGGGGCCAGGTTTTCCGGGCTGGCCGTGACCGTCACCACCTCTCTTGGACTGCTCAAATGGCCGTCTGAGACCACCAAGCCAAAAACGTAAGCGCCCGACAAGGTCGGCGTGAAGGTGGGCTTCACCGCAGTCGCGTTTTCTTCCTTTGCTTCATTCAGCGACAGCCTGAAACCCGTAGGCGCAGAAACCACGGACCACAGGTATTTCAACTTGTCGTTGTTGGCATCGCTGCTGGCGGTGCCATTCAAGGTCACCTCCTTGCCCGTGACCACCGTTTGGTTGCTGCCTGCGTTGGCCACAGGTGCCACATTGGCACCGCCGCCCGACGCGCCACCCGATGCACCGCTGGAAGAACCACCCGAGGAACCACAAGCCAGCACACCATAAGGGCAATCACTGCCCCCACCACCACAAGCCATCAACAAAGACACGCCGCCCAGGGCCACAAAATATTGAAACAGCTTCATGGCATACCCGCATAGTTACAAGATGGAAACACGACCTGCAGCTCTTGCGGGTACTGCAAGCCGCGGGCGGTTGCCACATCGACCCCAGCGCCCACCACGCCGCCCAAAAGCACATTGCCGGCCATCGCTTGCTGCACCGTCGGCCACACACGCAAAGTGTGCGAATCGACAAACACCGACTTGCACGTCACCCGCAAAGCCGTCAAATCACGCTGCACAGTCACTTGGCCAGGCGCAAAAAAGCGCGTACGGCCCCGGCCGTTTTCGGCCACACACTGGGCCGGCATGCTGCGGCCGTAGCAAACGGCTTGCACCGAGACGGTCTGCTTGCCCTCACCAATGAAGCTCGCGCACCCTGTCGTCAGCAACAGCATTATTGTAGAAACGACGATTTTGAACATGCACGACCACCCATTGAGACAACTCGACCTGTGTGAATCGGCACAGCGGCGCACAACTTGAGGCCGCCAATGCGTGCGCGAAGAAGCTGGTTGACCCTGTGGGAGCCCCGCCCTCGGGGCGAAGGGATTCTAAAATTGGGATCTGACCCCAATTCCGTTCAAAGCATCGAGCGCCTGAGCTTTGCGAACCGCCAAGTCGCGCTCGACCTGAACGGCAACGCCGGCTCGGTCGCCCGCGTCATTGGCGCCGTGTTTGGCGAAGCCACTGTGCTCGCGAGGCCCGACTACGTGGGCATCGGCCTGTATTACATGGACACCCTGGGCTACAGCGCCCTCAAACTCGCAGGCCTGGCCCTGGGGGCCAAACTGGGCCCCACGCCCACCCCGCAGCAAGTGGTCGACCTGCTCTACACCAACGTCATGCACCAAGCGCCCAGCTCGGCCGAGCGCGACGCCTTTGTGAACTTGCTCACCACTGGCACCCACAACAACACCAGCCTCACCGACTTGGCGGCGCGGGCCCCACAAAACGAAGCCAACATCCAGCTCACAGGGTTGAGCAACACGGGCATCGACTACATCACTTACACCGGATAACTCGACCAAGAAAAAACAAAGAAACAAGAGTTAACAATTAATTTAGATAAAGCACCATTTGGTGAATAAACTCGGATCTCCAACAACCCAGGAGATTCCCGAATGACCACACGCGCCAACCTCGCCAAATACGGCGTCACGCTGACCCAGGCACACGACTTCATCAAAGCCAACCTCGGCTCACCCGCCACCATCTACCAAGTGGCCAAACAATATGGCGTGGACAGCCAAATGCTGGCCGACATCATGTCGATTGACTACACGGGTCTGAGCGCCGACACCGTGGAAGCATTTTTTCAGAACCAAGGCCTCGCAGGTGCCGCACTGCACAACGCCAACACGGGCACACCGACCAACCTGCAACTGCTGAAAGACAAATTCACCGGCCTGAGCGGCCTGGTGAGCTTCAACCAACACACAGGCGACCTGTCCAACGAAGCGCTGCGCGCCAACGTGGCGGCCAAAACCGGTCTGGACAACTACAAATTCGCATTTGCCCCGTTCAACTACCAAGGCAACGCAGACGGTACTTTCAGCGCCACCGACTTGGGCGTCACGGGACTGAGCAGCTTCAAGGCCACCTGGGAAAACATGGAGTCAGTCTGCATGGGCACCGCCATCTCAATGCTTGAAGCCATTGACCAGACCGAGATGGCCAATGTCAAAACCTTCATCGCCACGCACAAAGACCTGCTGGACAAAGACGACGATGCAACGCTGACCCAGCTTCGCACCAAAGTCATTGACATGTTCAACACGCCGGTCACCAACAACAACCCGTACTACACACACGCAGAAATGGTGGATGCGCTCACCAGCGCGAGCACGCAAGCTGTCACGCTGATTGGCCAGAACGCCGAAAGCGACTTTATTGGCGTCTTACTCGGTCAAATCGTCGGCGCCTGACGGCAGCCCACCAGACAGGAGCCACCATGCCCGTCACCACCACCCAAAAACAACAACTGACCGCCGCCGCCATCGCCATGTTTGGCGTGCCCATGGGCGGCTACGCCAGTTGGCTGCAAGACCAACTGCAGGCCGCCAACGGCAACCTGCAAACCGTGCTCGACCAACTGGCCGCGATCGACTACTTCAAAACCACCTACTCCGGTGACCACGCCACCGTGGCCACCAAACTGGCCGCCACCTACGGCTTCACCTCGGTCAACGGGGGGCTGGGCCAAGGCGTCAAAGCCTTCTTCCAGAGCAACCTCGACGCAGGCGCCTCGGTGGCCTCGCTCATCAAGGCCGCCAACGACTTTTTGCTCAACACCACCGACCCCACCTACGCCGACGCCCACAACCTGCTGGTCAACAAAGTGACCGTGGCCAGCTTTTACACCGACACCCTGCAAGGCAAAAGCCAAGACCTGGGCATACTGGCCCAAGTGCTCAGCGGCGTCAGCAGCAGCACCGACAGCGTGACCAGCGCCCAGCAAAAACTGCTGCTCTCACTCGAAAGCACAGGCCTGTACAACACCAACATCAAAACACTCACCGCAGCAGCGGACAACCACACCGCCACCGCCACCAACGACACCATGGACGGCTTGGGTGGCGACGACAGCATCTCGGGCGGCAACGGCTCGGACCACCTGATCGGCGGCGCGGGCAACGACCGCCTGTACGGCGATCGCGGCGCGGACTGGCTCGAAGGCGGTGTAGGCAACGACATCCTCGAAGGCGGCAGCTACTCTGACGGCAGCTTCGTCAACGGCATCTACATCACCACCTATGAAGCCAGCACCAACGTGCTGCAAGGCGGCGACGGCGCAGACATCCTCACGGGCGGCTACGGCTCTGATGTACTCGACGGCGGCACTGGCGCCGACACGATCATTGGCGACGCATTCACCATTTACAAAGTGGGCATGAGCCCTGAACAACTGGCAGGCCTGCTGAACGACACCATTTATGGCGGTGATGGTGCAGACATCATCGATGGCGGTGACGGCCAAGACTGGATCGACGCGGGCACCGGGGCTGACAGGGTCAATATGCCCACAGGCGGCGGCTACGCCAACGGCGGCGAAGGCAACGACTACCTGGTGGGTAACGAAGGCAGCGACACCCTGGTGGGCGGCGCAGGCAACGACGAATTCAACTACACCAACGCCGGCACGGGCAGTGACCTGCTGGACGGTGGCGATGGCGACGACCTCATCACCACTGGCAGCAGCAAAAACAGCACCGTCACCGTGTTGGCCGGCACAGGCAACGACCGAGTCGTGCTGATTTCGGTGGACGGCAAAGCCACGGTGAGCCTGGGCGAAGGCGCAGACAATGTCGAACTGGGCAAAGGCTTGTACACCCTGGACCTGAGCGAAACCACCCCCATGACCGACACGGTGAACGTGGGCGGCATCTATGCCGGCCAAACCGACACCACCACGATCTCCACCGCCAAAGGCTTCAACGTAGCGACCGACCGGCTGGACGTGGGGCGCTTCAACCTCTGGGGCGGCAACAGTTACAGCAGCGTGTAGACTGGCTACGACCAATTCTCCAGTGGCCTGGTGACCGCCAAATACGTGCAAACCATCGGCTCGGCGGCCACCGCGTTTCAGGGGCCAACGGGCGTTTCCATCTCTTATGTGAACGGCCAACCCGTCTACAACCCCGACTACGCAGGCAAAGGCATCTTCGTCATCACAGGTGCCAGCGCATCGGCCGCTGACAGCACCACCGTGGCGCAGTTCCTCAACCCCTATGGCAACAACGCCACCTACGCGGCCGGGTCGAGCTACTACTTTGTGGTCGACGTGGCGGGCCAAGGCGCGGCGCTGTATTTGTTCAAAGACGACAGCAACGGCGACAGCAACATCGTGGCGGACGAGCTGACGCCCCTTGTACTGCTCAGCGGCTTCAACGCCGCCGACTTGAACTACACCAACTTCATCTGACCCACCGGGCGCAGCGCAGCGCCCCCTGAGCACGCCACCGCAAGGTGGCGTGCTTTTTTAAGCGCCCAATGAAAAAACCCCGCCCCCTTGTGAGGGGCGGGGTTGGAAGGTTTTCACCTCAAACCCCGGCCTTGCGGCGGGGGCTCTTTTCTGGAATTACACCAAGAAGAAGCTGTCTGTACCAACGACTTCCGTCAAGTTGGTCACGCCGCTCACACCAGTCAACTTAACGAGCACATCATTTGCAGAAACATCGACAATACCGACAACGTGAGCTGCATCACCTTGCGCGAACACGTATGTATCACCCAGGTATTGGAAAGCCACTGTTTCGCCTTTTACGTCTGCAAAGTCGTCAGCGATCACCAGAGCGGCAGCCAATGTGGCAGGACCGGCACCGGTAAATGTGAGCACACCGTTCGACAAAGTAGCCGCCAATGCACTCAAGCTTGCATTGGCAACAGCTTCGTTGGTAGCGCCACCCACATCCACGGTCAACTTGTCAGCGGCAGCACTGCTCACAGACACAGCAGCCGTCTTGGCAAAGCCAGTGATGCTTTCGGCACCTGTGGTATTGGACGCAGCCGTTGCTGTGATCACATCGGTGCCAGAACCCAGCTTGATCATGCCGCCATCTTTCAAATTGGCCAGCGATGCGGTCAAACCGCCCGTGGCAGCAGATGCGTCAACCGAAGCCAGTTTGGCAGCAGTTGCCACGGACAATGTCAAAGCTTGTGCACCCGTCACGGTCACGGCAGTCAATGCACCGCCGACTGCTGTGTCTGTCACGTTCAAAACGTTTTTAGCGTTGGCACCACCAGACACCACAGCCAATGTCGTTGCTGCTTTGGTTGACAGCGTGATTGTGGAGACGTTGTCTGTTACTGGAGCTTCATCACCTTGCGATCCGGCCACGTTAGCGTAAGCGGCATCGAATGTTGCCGTGACGGCAGTTGCATTGTCAGCAACAACCGACATAGCAACCGTGTCATCACCTGCAGCTTCCGCGGCCTGATCTGCATCCAGCGTGACTGTCAGGGCGCCTGCAGTCTTCTGTGTCAGGGTCAAGGCATTCACTGCGAGCATGTCTTTCGTTGCGCGGAAGTTAACACCGGCACCTACGTTCAACAAGTTGACCGCAGCACCCAGTGCGCCCGAAGCCACGATTTCAGCGACGGTGTTTTGAGTATTCAGGATGTCGAGGTCCAGAGCGGCGGCCATGGCTTTGACGTCATAAACATCAAAGTTCTTGAATGCTGCCACGTTGGAAGAACCCACCAAGCTCAAGAGCAAGGTATCCGAACCGTCACCAGCATCGATCGTGTCGGTTGCAGCGATAGGTGTTTGCGAAGTGAAAGAGTCAGAGCCATCGCCAAGATTGACAGTCAGCACGCTGGTACCACGGGCTGTGATGGACACGGTGTCGTTACCCGCGCCAGTGTTCACGGTGGTTTTGCCATCGCCGGTCACGTTCACGGTCACTTTGTCGTCGCCATCATTGGTGGTCACGGTGGCGTTGACAGTCTCATCAGCAGCAGTTGCAAGGACATCCTTGGCTGTCACTGTCACAACAGTCACATCATCTTTACCGCTGCCGGTCGTGATGGTTGTCACTGTTGTTTCAGCATCGTTGTACTTGATTGCGCCAGTGCTGGCGCTGGCATCGATGGTGGCCAGCTTTTTAGTGCCAGCACCGTCTGTGATGCGCAGATCGGTGGCCGCAGTGGTGTTCACCGCCAGAGATTGCACGTCTTTACCAACCGTCACTGCCACGATGGTGTTGGCCACGGCACCGCTGACGTCTGTATCGACCACAGTGCCAGAAACTTTGACACTGTTCAAAGTGCCTGTGTTTGTGGCTACAACGTTCAAGGTAGAACCTTCGGCAACCTTGTCAAACGCGACGGTAGCAGTGGCGGCAGCGTCGGCTGGGGCAACGTTAAACGTTTCTGCGGCTGCGATGTTCTTGTAACCGGCAGTGGTAGTTGCCGCCACTTTGGTGATGTTGTTTTGCTTGACCGATTGCCAAATTTGCTGAGCCTCAGCGCCCAAAGCAGAGGCGTCGACAGTACTTGCAGTAGCGGCGGCTGTGTTGTTGATGTTGATGATCTCGATGTTCTTGATGGTGCCTTGGATCACGTTGTTGTAATCGTCTGGAGCACCACCAGAAGCTTTAACTTCGATGTTCAGGGTGTCAGTGCCGTCACCGCCGTCCAGTGCATCCACGGAGTGCAGGGTTGTGGTGTCAGCGCCTGTGATGCTGTTGAAGGCATAAGCGTTGAATGTGTCAGCTGCTGTGCCGCCAGTGAATGTGTCCAAGCCTTGGGTCAGGTTGAAGGTTTGGCTTTGACTGGTGACAGAACCAAAAGCTGGGTTTCCAGTGCCCGAGTAAGCAGCCGCTGAAGTCACTTTGCCATTCCAAGCGGTTGCGGCAGCGCCGTAAGTGGGGTCAGAGGCCAAGCTGGCGAACCGGTTCAAGATGTCAGCAATCACTGCACCGCGTTCGTTCGCAGGCGCGGCATTCAAACGTGCAGTGACGTAGTTGGTGCCTTCTGACAGCGCTGCGCCTGTCAAACCCAAGTTGGCCGCAAACATGGCAGCCACGGAGGCTGTTGTCGAACCGCCGTAGCTGGCTGCGTAGTAGTTGTTCAAAGCTTTGTCCAAGCCGCCTGCGGCTTGGATGTCGCTGGTGACCTGTGCCATGGTCACTGTGCCGATTTGGACGCCGTACATTGCGCCAGCAAAAGCTTGCACTTGGTTTGCATTGGTTGGGATAGCCATTTTTGATTTCCTTAAAGGTTAGAAAAAACTGATTTCTTTGCAAAGAAAGCCGAGTTCGGTTGGGGTTCAACCGCACTCGCTTGAACGTCCTCTGTGGGCTGTGGTCACGGGGTGTGATGTCAGCGAAGGCGCTCATGCCAGTCCGGGTTACGTCTTGTGGATGAATGACTTAGAACCGATACAAGTTCTAAAGCATTCACTTTTCGCAACGTCCGAGAATTCTATGTGCTGATAAACGTTTACCTTGTGACTCAGATCACAATATTTATACCGTATAAGTTTATTTACAACGCCATTTTTGGTACTAAATTAACAATACAAATATCATTAGCAATGTTTGGTGAAAATTGGCAATTTCGGGGGCGTCAGCACAGCCCCATAGAATTCAAGTTCTCATAACCAACCGTTTATCAACATGCCCACCATCCTGCGCAGCGACCTGACGATTTCGGGCACGTACAAGCTCACAGACAACTTGCAGCTGGCACAAGGTTCCAAGATCACGGTGTTGCCTGGGGCTACGCTGGATTTGGGGGGCTTCAAGCTTCTGAATTTCGGCACGCTGTCGCTGGAGGGCAGTGCCACGGCGTTTGCGGTGATGCAAAACGGCACTTACAGCGCCGAAAACACCACTGGCGCGCTGAACAGCAGCTTTGGCAACCTTAAAGGATTGAGGATCGACTCGTTCCGCTCTGAAAATGCTTCGCTCACCTTGGCCAACTCGCTGGTGCAGGACGCCTCCATGCGCGCTTTGGCGGCCAATGACATCAGCAACAGCATCTTCATCAACAGCCCCATGCACTTGGGGCAAGAGCTGGCCACGTTCAAGCAGGTCACGTTCTTTGATTCGCCGATTTCGGTCTACGCTTGGTCGGCCACGCCAACGGCCAGGCTCAAGATCACCGATTCGAACTTTGTAGGCGCGTCGCCAGTGATCGAGTTGGACTCGTTTTTCCCCGGACCAATGCTCATCCACTCGATCAGCATCAGCGGCTCGTATGTGCGCATTGCGCCGGGCAGTAATTTCGAAGGCATGGTCTATGACGCCACAGACGACCTGTCGGTGGTCAAGGATTTGCTGGCCGCCGACTTTGTGACCAGCCCGGTGACCAACAGCCCCAGCGGCTTCAAGGTGGGCACCTACACGCTGTCGACCAACGCGCTGCTCACTGGCGTGGTGGGCAACAGCACGCCCGTGACGGGCACGGAGCCGCACACGCTGTCGGTGGTGGTGGACAAGGGTGTGCTAGGCCCTGACGCGGTCTTGCTCAAGGACTTGGCCGAAAAAATAACGCTCACCGACGGTGTGGTGACGGGGCGCACTGTGACGTATGGCGCCACCACGTTTGACTATGCGCAGATTGATGCGCTGATCATGACGGTCACGCGGGACGGCAACTTCACCGACGAGTTTCGCCAGGAGATTGCCGATGCCGCGCCAACGGCCACCGCCCTGTCCTACACCGACGCGCTCGCCCTGATGGGCAGCGCCAACATCGACGCGGTGGTGCTGCACGTGGCGGGCACGGACGGTCAGTTTGTGGCCTGATTTAAGGTTGTAGGAGCGGCGCCCTCGCCGCGATTGAGCCCTTGAGTCCACCACCGATCGCGGCGGGGGCGCCGCTCCTACAACAGAAGCGCCCTATCGCAGCGCCCACAAAAAAGCGGCCATCAGGGCCGCTTATTTTTTGACGATACGGTCAATCTGGCGGTCAAGGTCGGGGCGCTGGTCGAGTGTGAAGCCGCGGTGTGTCCAGAGCAGTTGGCCGTCGGGCCCAATCAGGAATGAGCTGGGCATGGTTTTGAGTGCAAAGCGTTTGGCCGATTCGCCCGCTGGGTCAAAGGCCACAGCAAAGGCGGCAGGGTTTTGCTGCAAAAACCGGTCGGCGTCGCGCTGCTGTTTGTCCAGGTTGATGGTGAGCACGGTGAGCTCTGACGGTTTGTAGCGGGCTTGCAGCGTGCCCATCCACGGGAACGAGAGCTTGCACGGCCCGCACCACGAGGCCCAAAAGTCCACATACACATAACGCCCGCGCAGGTCCGCCAGCTGCTGGGCTACGGGGGTGCCTTGCAGCGCAATGTTGGGGGCGGGTTGGCCCACCTCCACGGCGTGCGCACTGTGGGTTACACAGGCGCCTAAGGCGACCAGCGCCAGCAGTGCGGCGCGTGAAAGCCGAGCTAACCGGGCCACCTGAGTCACTGGCGGGCAGGCGGGCTTGACTGGCGCGGGCTTAGATGACGCGGGGTTCAAAGGGGCGTGTCTGAGCAGGTGCATGTTGTTCAGACGAAGGCCAGGCCCGTGAGCTGCAGGCCGGTGAGTTGGATGTTGGCTTCGTTGAGGGGGTGTGTGGCCGCCAAGTTGCCCAGCCAGGCAGGCGAATTGGCAGAAATGAGGTCCACAAACGATTGTTGGGTCTGCGCGTCGGGCAGCACGCCGACCACGTTGCGGTAGAGCAAGTCCACCACAGATTGAGGGCTGGCGTTTTTGCTCAGTGCCACTTCGAGGGCATAGCCCATGAGGGTGGTGGCGTTGTACTGGCCCGAGTCGAGCAGCGACAGGCCAATGCCCACAAAGTCGGGGCGCGCCACGGCTGATGCGCCGAACACGGCGCCCAATATTTTGGCCACGCTGCCTGCGTTGCCGTTCAGGTCCAGCGCGAGTTTTTGGTCGGTAAAGGTCAGGCGCTCTACGTTGGTCAGGCTCACGGTGCCGGTGCCGTCTTGGCGCACCAGGCTGTAGCTGGTGAGGTTGCCAGTGGGTTTGGCTTGCAGCTTGAAGGTGCTGGCTGCGGCGTTCAGGGTCACGGTGTCGATGCCCGCCAAGCCGTCGACCGTGGCCGAGGCGGTGGTGACGCTGAGCAAGTCATTTTGGGCGGTGCCTGTGGTGTTGGGTGTGGGTGCTGGTGGGGCTATGACCGTGGGTAGAAAGTACGTGGCCAAGTCGATCACGTCGCGTTCATCGTTGAACTTGATCGTTTCGACGTTGTAGAGCTTGGCGTTCAAAATGTCGCTGGCCCCAGAGACCGAGTCGACCCAGACGGCCCCGTCGCTGGCTTGGGTGATGGTGTAGGCACTGCGCTCAGACGTACCAAAAGACATGGTGTCCACGCCCGCCAAGCCGTCGTAGGTGAAGGCCATGGGCAAACGCACCACCTCGTAGTCGTTTTTGGGTGTGCCGTAAAAAGTGGTCATGGTGTTGGCGGTTTACTGTGTGGGGGCATCGGCGGTCGCGGGAGGGGCAAAAGGCATTCGCGGCGGGGGCGCCGCTCCCACAGGAGATGCTTTTGTGGGAGCCCCGCCCTCGGGGCGATCGGTGAACAACTGGCCTGTGTGGTCGACGGCGATGAAGGGGTGGCCGCTGCGGTGCAAAAAGGCCAGGCCGTCGGCTTCGAGCAGCATGGCGATGGTGGCGACGCAACCGGCCAGCACGGCCAAGGGGGCGGTCACGCTCACGGTGCGCCAGTGGCTCACGGGCCAGCCGGTGCGTGGGTTGAGCAGGTGGCAGTAGCGCTGGCCGCCCACTTCGATGTAGCGTTCGTAGTCGCCGCTGGTGGCCAGGCCGCCCGTGGTCAGCTGTTGGGTGGCCAGCAGTTGGCCGCGCTCACGCGGGTGCTGGATGCCCATGACCCAAGGCGCACCATCGGGCTTAGGGCCCATGAGGCGCATGTCGCCCCCTAGGTTGACGTAGCCGTGCTGCACGCCTGTTTGCTGCAGCAGCGCGGCGGCGCGGTCGGCGGCATATTCTTTGCCAAAGCCCCCAAAGTCGAGCGCCATGCCTGCGCGGGGCAGGCGAATGCGCGTGCCCTCGCGCTGCACTTGCGCCCAGCCCACCAGGGGCAGCAGCGCGGCCAGTTGCTCGGGGCTAGGCAATTTGGCGGCAGCTGGGCCTTCGCCTTGAACTTCGCCTTGGGTTTTGGTTTGCCCAAAGTTCCAAGCTTGGCGCAGCACGCCCGAGGTGATGTCAAACACCCCGCCGCTTTGCTGGTGCATGTGGTCGGCAAAGTCGAGCAGCGACAGGGTTTCGGCGTCGCAGTCCACCCAGTCGGCGCCCGCTGCGGCGTTGATGCGCGAGACGATGCTGTCAGGCCGGTAGCGAGAAAACGTGCGTTCTACGCGCAGCACTTCGTCGATGCCGGGCTGCGCCAAGCGCTGGGCGTCGGCCAAGGTGGGCGCACTCAGCACCACTTCGCAGGTGCTGGCCATGGCGGCAAAGGGGACGCGGTGGACGGGCATGATGTTCAAAACCAGTGGCTCAAAACCAATGGGTCAGGCCCCACGAAACACTGCGGGCGCTGAAGGGCAGCAAATTGACGCTGCCCTTGCCCATGGCCCAGCGGCCACGCTGTTCGTACTGCTCAATTTTGAAGTCGATGCTGGTGTCGCGGCCCAGCTGGTGGCTGAGCTTCAGGCCCAGGGTGACCGCGCCAAAGGCGGACAAGCGGGTGTCGAGCGATTGGTGGTCCAGGCCCGGGGTGATGCGCGGGCCAAAGGGACTGATGCGGCCGTCGGCTTCGACATAAAACCGCGCCGCGCTTTGGCTGTAGTAGCGCACGATGGTGCTGACTTTCCACTGCTCGCCCAGGGGCTGAATGTGTTCCAGGTCCAAAGTGTGGGCGCGGATTTGCCAGCTGTCTTGAAAGTAGCGGTAGGCCGTGCGCACGGTGGCGCCGGAGTCCTCTAAATGGTGGTTCCAGCGCACTTGCAGGGTTTGGCGGGTGCGCGAGTCGGGGCGTTGGTCCAGCCGTTTGTAGGAGTCCGACAAATAGCCCTGGCTTTGCGACCAGCCCACGTTGATTTGCACCAGGTCGGTGGGGCTGAGCACTTGGGTCACGCCCGCAATCAGGTCAACCGTGTCTTTGGCCTGCGGGCCGGGGGGCAGTTTTTGGATGGGCTTGAGCGGCGTGATGTCGTCTTGCGAGAGCGCCAGGCCCCAGTTCCAGGTGGTGTTTTTGCTGTCGTCAGAGCGTGTGGCGGTGCCGTACACGCTGCGCGAGAGGTAGTCAGCCTCTTTGGAGTGCGATGCACCCAGCGACCAAGTGCCTTGCGGCAGATATCGGGTGACCGATGCATCTGCCGCGCGGCGATTGTCGCGCATGGGGGTGATGGCGGCGTCGTGGTACGCCGGAGACGCGCCCGAGATGCTGTCGGTGATCAGCGTGCCAGACACCGACCATTGGTCGCCCAGCGGCACCAAGGCGCTGAGCGCGGGGGCCCGCACGCGGATGCGGTCGGCGCCGGGCTGGCTGTCCAGGTAATCCAGCACTTTGAGGGCCACATAGCCGCGATCGGGCGCGGTTTCGGCGTGGGCTGAGGGCGTCACAACACTGAGGCCCGGCAAAGCCAGGGCGGCCGACAGCAGCGCGGTTTTGAGGGAAGCGTCAGTTGCAGCCACAGCCGCCCCCGCCCACACCCGAGCCACCCAGCGCAGACTCTTTGCTGCTGTAGGTGTGTTCTTTGAAGAGTTTGTCCAGCGGGTCGGCCTCAAAAGCCATGTCGGGTTTGGCCAGATGGCCTTTTTCCCAGGGCTGCACGGGCGTGATGGACGCACAAGCCGACAGGCCAAGCGCCAGCATCAAGACCCAAGTGGCTTTAAACCGCATAATCCAGGCCCGATTGCATGAGGCCGGTGAGTTGGATGTTGTCAGTGTTGAAAGAAGTGTTGGCCGCCATCCAGGCCAAGCTATTGAGGGTGAAAGCGCCGGTTTTGACCAAACCGACGTAGTGGCTAGACTCAGCGGCAGTAGGTGCGCGACCGATCAGGTTTTTAAACAAGATTTGAACTTCGGCGTCAGCGTTGAGGTTATTGCCCAGCCGAAAATTCAAGGCTGCGTCCATCAGTTTTTCGGGGGTGTAACCTTGGTCCATGTAGCTCATGGCAATGCCGGTCACGTTACGGTTGGTCACAGCCTCTTTGCCAAACACCGCGCCCAACACTTTGGCCACGGTACTACCTTTGGTGCTCATGTCGAGCGCCACAGCGCAGTCGGCAAAAAATACACGGTGGATGTTTTGCAATTCGTCAGCGCCCGAAGAACCGTCAACCGCTTGCATGAGCAAGCGGCCCGTGGGTTCGTCCAATAACAGGCTGTACTCCGAACGCACGGCAGACATTTGCACGACGTTAAAGCCCCCTGCCCCGTCGACCATGTCGTTGCCCTTGCCTGGGCTGAATCGGTTGTTGGCGCTGTTGCCGGTCAGCACGTCGTCGTAGGCAGTGCCCACCACGTCTTCGATCAGGGTGCCGCTGTCGATGTACAGGTTGTTGAGCGCTGCACCGCCCGAGGGGGACACGCCGACCGAGCTGAATGTGCCCGGCGTTAGGTCGACATATGCGCCCTGCGTGAGTTGAGACAAATCGAGCGTGTCGCTGCCTGATGCGTCGCTGAGCGTGGCCAGTTGCCGGCCATGCTGGTCGGTGTAGATGTGCGTGCTGTTCCCAGCCGAGGGGCCAACCGAGCCGGTACCATACAAAGAGCGCAGCGCTTGCAAATCCAGCACGCCGTACCAAGACTGCCACAGCCCGCTGGGGGACTGCGTTTCAGACATCAGGGTGAAGCCGTTGTGGTTCCAGCGAGGGAGCAGCACGGTCTTGACGGCAGGGTCTGACTCGGGGTGCACCAACCCCAGTGCGTGACCAGTTTCATGCAGCAGGGCTTGCCAGCCTTCGCTGCCTTCGGTGAGTTGGACCAGGCTGTCCACGTCCATCCAGACATCACCCGCCAAGTCGCCGTTGGCGGGATTGGCTGTGAAGGCAAAGCCTTTGGTATTGGCTTGCTGATTCGACCCAAAGCGCAACTGACCAAAGGCTGCCGGGGTGTCAGCCACTTCGTTAAAGCGCAGCCCAGTTTCTTGGCTAAGGCGGGAGAGGATGGTGCGCACGGCGGCTTTGTAGCTGGCACTGGCGGCTTCAAAACCTGTGGCACCTGACGCAGCAAAATAAGACGGCGCCACATCCATGAAGCTGTAAGTGAGCGTGACGCCCTGGGCGTTGCGGCTCCAGGCGTCAGCGGGGTTTTGGATCAAGGTGCCCGCACCTAGTTTGGAGAAATCGATCAGGTCGGTGACGTTGATTCGCTGATTTTCACCGTTGCTCCAAAACTGAAGTACCTCAACATTTTTGATACTGACTGCGTAACCGTTTTGAGAGACTGTGATCTCGCGAGCGTCGAGAGACACCTGAATTTGCATTTCTGACTTGGATGGACCAAAAGTCACAGCATCAAAACCGTCGGCCAAATCAATCAGCGCTGTGCCGGGAGACCTAAAACCATTGATCCAGACATGATCCTCTTTACTGGAGCCAATGACACGATCACCGTTGTGCCCAGAAGTATGGATGTTGCGGACATCGACCAATTTATCTGTTGTTCCCCAGCCATCCTTGGCAACACCAGTGGCCAGGTTGATATCGATCGCACTGGGGGAATCCCAATAGAGCGCAGCACACCAATTACCACCCGTCTTGTCAATGATGGTGTCGTTGCCCGCTCCCCCTTTCACATTAGAGCCCGAAAGCAACGTGACTGTGTCGTTACCCGCCAGCCCAAAAATGTCCACCCATTGACCGTCTTTGGTGTTTGTGTAGTTATCGTCTTTATCGGTCAGAACCACTTCAGCCATGCATCACCCCGACCGTTTTCTGGCTGAAGTTTTTCAGGTTGGGTAAGACAGTGTCGAACGCGTTGGTGGGCAAACCTAACCAAGTCAACAAGTCGGCCGCCACTTGGTCAGATGACCATTGCGGCACAAAGTAACCGCGCTTGCCGTCGTGCGCATCGTCTGTGCCACCCAGCACAGGGCTGGGGAATTTTTGTCCATACAACTTGCCACCACTCACCCCTTGGCCCATGACCATCCAGTGACCACCCCAAGCGTGGTCAGAGCCATTGCCCGAGGCTGGGTCAACGGTGCGGTTGAATTCGCTCATGACGAGGACCGCCACTTCGTTGGACATGCCAGCGGCGCTCATGGCTTGGTCAAAAGCGGCCATGGCTTTGGCCAACTGGGCCAACTGCGAATCCAGGTCCATGTTGCCAGCGTCGATGGTGGTGTTGCGCTGGTTGGCGTGGGTGTCAAAATTACCCCACTGCGTGTGGTAAATCTGCCGCGAAGAGCCCGCCGATTTGTAGTACGGCAATATTTTGGCAATGAACTTCAAGCGCTCATCGATTTCGCTGTTGCCAAAGTTGCCCTTGGGTTCTGCAGCCACGCCTTCGGCAATGGCGATCTCTTGCGCATCTGAAAACGCACCTTTAAAAGTTCGAGCGTATTCCGCCTCGACATGGTTGGTCGATTGCAAGCGACCTAGCGAAGCCAATGTCTGCGTCCAGTGGTTTCCGGGGCTAGTCAGGTCGGCAGAGCCCATCCATTTGGAGCCACCCGAGTTGGCCAAAATTACTCGACTGCGTTGGCCGAGCACCACTGTTTTGTCGTTGGAGTTCACCGCCAACAAAGGTGCTTTCATGGTGCGATTGGTGTTCAGACTTTCAATGGCACGGCCACCCCAGCCGCTGGCGTCTTCGTCTCCCATCCAGCCTTGTAGAAACTGGGTTTGCTCGGGATGCGAATACAAAAATGGTGGCAAAGTAGCGCGGCCGTTCAGCACTTCAGCGACGGTGGTGGGCTTGACCAGAGCCCCAGCATTGACCACAAAGGCCAAGCGCTGGCTGTTGAACAATGGCAACAGATTGGCCATGGCGCTGTTCAAGCCCATGTTGTGGCCCAAATGGCTACCCAAGCTGGTGATTTGGCTCTTTGCAAGGCCAATGCCCGGACGGGCTTTGGCGTAGTCAGCAAAACCACCGTCCAGCGGCACCAAGATGTCATTGCTGTCGCAGCCGCCGTTCAAGTGCACGACCACCAACGCTTTGTAACCAGATGGCGCAGCAGAGTGGCCGTTGACCGAATACAGGCCCAAGGTGGAGCCCAAAGCCCCAATACCCAAACGAGAGGCTTGCCGCAAAAAGTGTCTACGGTTAGTCATTTCACCACTCCAAAAGTCGGTGTACTGATGAGAATTTGCAGCAACTCAGTGAACTTGCGCTGCGGCGTTTGGTTAGCCAAGTCTTGGGACAAGAGGTTTTTGGCACCCAGGCGCAAGGGTGCAGGCAAGGCTCCTTTGAAGAAGCGCTCGTTGATGAGAGCAATCAAGGCCTCATCTGAAGTCGCGGCGGCATTGATGAACAAGTCCACCTCGCAGCCTGCTTGGGTAAAGTCGGTTTTCACTTCCATGCGATTTGTCAGATCGCTGGCCTTTCGACGTAATTCATCGGCGGTTATTAACTTTTGCTCTGGTGCAGGCACCAATGATTCCGGGGCGGTGTGACCCGGGGAAAAATACCCAAACACACTCGGGGCAAAATAAGCCTGCTGGGTCCAAGCCTCATAAACCCTGTCGGAGTGCCAGTTTTTACTGTCGGCCACCGCCTGGGTGCAGCCCATGGCACGGAGCAAGTTGGTGTGCGCCAAAACAGGCTCTTTCATTTTGCCGTTTCGGGCAATTTGTTGGGTAGGGTCATCGCCAGCACGCGCTTCGGGGTCAAGCAAGATGGCTTTAACCACTTGTGCCAAGTCGCCACGCGAGCTGGAAAACACGGCCGAAATGCGGCCTAAATAGGCAGGCGATGGGTTGCTGCTGACCATGTTTTGAATCAATCGACGTGAAACAAATGGTGCGGTGTTGGGATGGTTCACCAAAATGTGAATGAGTGAGTCCAAGTCTTGCGAGGCCGATTGCCCACCTGAAATGGCACTGCCCAACACACTCTTGCTGGAACTGTCATGCGCACCTTGCCAGGTTTCGGCAATCATGGGTTTGCCGTAATTGGAGCGATTGGTTTGTGGCAAAAATGGATTGGAATCGTTGTTCCAACCTGACAAGGCTTTGGTGGCCTGAATCACGTCTTGCTGGGTGTAGGTCTCGAGAGCTTTGCCCGTCGCATCGCGCTGCACCGATCCGTCGGGGTTGAGTTTGACCAAACCCACCGTGAACAGTTGCATGAGTTCGCGTGCATAGTTTTCGTTAGGGCGGTCGGCTCGGTTCTGGTTGTTGTTCAAAAACTCGCCCATCAACGGGTTGAGGGTGACGTTGCGAATCAAGTCCGAAAAACTCCCCAAGGCACCCCGCTGTAAGGTGTTGTAATACTCGACCTTGCCGTAAGCATATCCAGCGCTTCCCACCACAATAAAGTTATACAAGGCCCAAGCCGCTCTTTGCCGCAGTTGGTCTGGGCCACCTAAAGTATGGTCATAAAACGTTTTGGGGAAGAATGCCCATGCCTTATCTCTGATGACCCGATCGGTGTCATCGTAATCAATGACATAGCTCGGAGCCACTGCAACGGACACCGCAGTTTTGAACTGCTGGTCGATCCAGCCCGACATCCCCAAGCGCTGCACTTCTTGCACGCTTTGCGGTGTAGGCCCCCAAGAGGCCTGCTCTAAAAAACGTGCCGCGGCGTAGGCCGACACATTGGTGGGCGAAGGCGTGGTGACGGTCACCTGCCCCGTCGAGTTGAGAAAACCACCACCACCGGGGTCACCACTGCAGGCGGCCAGCAGGGCCACGCCACTGGAGACAAAAAATATTCGCAAGGCTTTCACGCGCATCTCCGAGGGCTTTAATTGTTACTTTTGTTATTTTAGTAACAAAGACAGTTTTGCGTTGCCTTGCATAGCCCCCCCATCGCGACGAGGGCTTCGCTCCCACGCAGGGAGGGACTCACCTTCACTTGCCAAAGGGAGAAATAGCGGCGTCTTCTGACTTTGTTTTGCTCTGAAGCTCCAAGAACGCTTTGAAGGGATCTGCGCCAGGTTTCACTGTCGCTGTCACGTTGCCATGAACGATCTGTACCGGTTGGCTGTTTGGGGATGGCAGCGCTTGTGCTGCCCCATTTTGTTGCTGTTTGATCAACGCTTCTTTGAATGGATCTCGGCCAAGGTTTTGATCTTGGCCAGCCGCTACATCAAGGTCAGTTGCTCGGGGCGTACTCACAACGACTTGACCGGGTTGACTGCCCCAAAAAAAAGTGCAACCGATCACGAAGACCGTTATGATCGCGATAAACATAAAAAATGTCGGCTTTATTTTTTTAATCATTTCGGAAGTTAAATTGTGAACTTTATGAGTTTTAAAACTTTAAAATTGATTTCGCTGCTTTTGTTGGCGATTGTCGGAATTCTAAAGCCCGCTGCTGCTGAGCCCAACCCCTCAGGACTGACTGGCCAATACAGTTGCGTCATTAACAGACAACATGCCCCCTTCAGTACAAATTTGAATGGTGCTGGTGGGGTTGGGGTCATGATTACGGGTTTTTTTGATTACACCAAGAACTCAGGATCCATGATCATTACTGGGGTGAATAATTTCGGCACCAAAAGTGTAAATTCCGAGCAGGAATCTGTCGATTTCACATTCACAGAAACCAAACACCCAACTGTAGCCAATACATTCAATTTGACTGTAAAACTACCTGGAAACGAAATCGCAAATTTTATCCATATGCCAGTTAATGGAAAAAATACTTTAATGGTAACCTCTTCAGATAATAAATCCAGCAAAGCACCTTGGAATGGCATTTGTCAAAAAATTTAATTTAATATCTTCAAATTAAAATTTATATGTTAAAAAAAATAATCATCACTCTTTTGCTCAGCATCTCCTCTGTTGCTTGGGCAGCAGACACATACAACTCAGCAACCAATGAGCTAACCATTAATAGCGTGTTGTATGACAATAAGATATACACCAATGTGATAATTAAGGTTGGCTCTTATGTTCAAATCAATGGCGGCGCTCCAAATGGCTCGATGGATATTTACAATTCGGAAACCCAGAGACTTTTCATCCCCTCTGTCATTTCCAATGGTTTGACATACACCAATGTGGTAGTGTCTGTCGGCCGAATTCTCTTTGTTGGGGGTATAACTCCATTTGATGGCACAACCACAGATCCGGTCACGGCCAATTCCTCATCGGTTTTGGTAACCTCCTTCATTTCCATTAATTAATACAAAATGCATTGGTCTTTCTAAGCCGCAACGAGAAGCATCATCGAATGATTGCCAAAAATTTCATCTTCATTTTTTTGATAACCAGCTTTACATGCTTGCTCGTCAATGCCCAGCCCATCACAACCTTGACTGGCCAATATGGGTGTATGGCGAATAGAAATTTTGGCGGATACGATCTTGCCTTGATTCAGGGCACCGATGATGGCAGCATCACAGGTTCAAATTTCATGATGTACATTGATTTTACAAATAAATCAATGGAATTTAATGTTGTCGGCAGTAAAACCTGGGGTGTATCGAAAATCATCAAAGGGGAAATAGCTTTCACCAATGGGAAGATCTCTGTTGAAAATGGACCACTGACCAATAGCTTTCTCATAAAATCAACAACATCAACGCCCAAACAATCTTATTTATTGACTTTCAATCTAATGCCCGTCAACGGTGGCGCTACGCTTCTTTTGCAGTCGGGCACGTCAGGAAATGGTGATAGCACTCCTATCGCAGGGGCATGCAACAAAATTTAGGAATCGATGCATGAACTTCATTTCAGTGATTAGATTTATCCTCCTGATATCCATTGCTCTTTTGGGTGCAAGTGCGCACGCTCTGCTGGCACTCCCTACAACAGGCACTTGCGGCTTTCTCATCACAGAGCCGGTGCCTTATGGCATGACCGATGTCGACAGAATGGGTGAAACAGGCTACAACTTCATGGGGGTCATTGTTTTCAATAACGCATCCTCCGCCACCTTAAATGGTGTTTACATGAATGCGGTTTACTCCAGCCAGAATAGTCCTCAGTTGAGAACCCCTGCTTATTTGAACAATGCCGCTGTCAGCATTGCACCCCTGACCGCCAGCAACGGCTTTTTAGGGGGTTACAGACTGGTTGTGACCGGCCAAGCGGTGATGGCCAATAAAACCACATCCAAAGCCACATTGAATATCAATGCCCTACCTGTCAACGGTGGCAAAAGTATTCTGCTTCAGTTTGCAGACGGGACACAGCCCGGCTCTGGTGTTTGTCAAATGCAATAACTACTTCAAAAAATGAAAAAATATATCATTGCCAGCTTGTTTTCCTTGGTCGCAACCTCTTTTGCAGCGCCCCCTGTTCTAACGGGTAAATGTGGCGGTGTTTTACAGATGCAGCGAAAACTTTTTACGAGTAAAGAGTACGATGGAAAAACTGCAGATGCAATGATTTATCTTGATTTTGACACCAATACATTCTCATTGCAGGCGAATCAAATATCACTACCAAGCAACTTTCCCAGTGGTGAAACTCAGTATGTATTCAGGGAGTCTAAAAGTGCGCCCATGAAAATTTCAGCCGGGAAAATGCCCAACACTTACCGCGTTGAGATCCCGAATTTCGACGCCATCATGTACATAATGAGTGTGAACTCTGGCAATAGCTTTTTGGTACAGGGTTACAATGACCACATCAGTGGCGTTTGTCAAAAAATTTAACGCATAAGCCCAAACTCCTTTGAACTTAGAAAACCACCCCATGTTAATTTTCAAAAAATTTCGTCAAACCATTAGCCTTTTTGCGGGCATTAGCATGTTGGCCATGGGCTCTTTCAGTTCGACCATGGTCAACGCTCAGTCCTCTTATTCGGCACCCACCGGCACATTTACTTGCTTGATCAATGCTAATTACAGTGGCTATACCAACAAAACCTCAAAAGGCTCGGACCCCCAGGCTGTGAATGCTTTTTTGGTCATCACCTTCAGCTCTACAGCTCCCTATACGGGCCAACTGGTGGCTTCGGTCACCAATAACGTGGCTGATTTTGAAAAAGCCAATCCAATAACGACGACCACAACTTCTTTACCTTCCCCAGTGGCTTTTAAGTTGACACAAATAACTGCAGCCAAAAATATTTACTTGATGAAATCGGACACAGACGGTGATACGCCAACCTATATAGCGGTTGTGAACAGTGGAAATAGCATTTTATTCATGAGCTCCCCTCCTGATAACAGAGTACACAACGGTGTCTGTCAAAAAGTTTAAGAATAAACGATCGGTATTTGCTTTTCCCGCCTCTAGAGCACTCGACAATTGCCGTGAGAGAACCGCAAAGCGGACTCAAAGACGCTTCATCACCATCCAGCAAACAATTTGTACAACTCGCCCATGTAGCTTTCTTTGTATGAGAAGACGAGCATGATGCGCTGCTTCTTGGGGCTAATTGCAATGCGCTGCCCAAACGCACCGTTCAGATAAATGGCCTCACTGTTCTCATCGTTCTGTGTCCAGAACTGGTAACCGTAGCCTTTGAACGATCTGCCGATCCAATGATCGTCCGGCATCGTGTTGCCCGTGTTTTTAATTTGCGTTTGGGTTGCTGCCTTCATGTAGTTTGTAAAGCAGTCATTTTGTGAGGATGAAATCGTTTCAAGGATTTTCAGTGCAACTCTTGCCCAGTCGAGTGCCGTGCCGTGGAACCCGGCTGCCGTGTGAATGACATCCAATTTGTCATGTACCCAATAACCTTTATTCTCAGCGCCGGCATCTTGCCAGACGTCTTTTTCGAAAATGTGGGCGAAGGATCGCTCTCCTACCGTAGGAAACAAAAACGCCAGAGACTGTGAGTCGAGGTTTTTGTAAGAAAACTCTTCACCCGCTTTGACCACAGAACCATCTGGTTTGAGTTGATGGTCTTTGAATTTTCGAACTTGATTCAAGGTACTGGCGTAAATGAAGGGATCGTAAGGATTGCCCAGCCCCGCCTTATATGGTGAGCCACCGCTGAAAACGGATCCACGCACAGCTCCACTCGCCATCATCAACAGTTGTTTGATAGTGGCCTCGCCATAAGCCGTGCCATCCAAGACCGGCACCACCTCTTTCATCGTCGCATCAAGATTTTTCAAGTCACCAGCACAGTGCGCCTTGCCCACCACCATGCTGGTCAAGCTCTTGCTCATGGAATAACTCAGCAGCGGTGTTTTTTCGGTCACCTCGGGGTGGTATCGCTCATGAATGATCTCTCCTTTTTCGATGAGGATCATGGCCACCGCAGGGTTTCGGTCAAACACAGCGTCGGCTTTTCGAACGAAGGATCGCTCAAAGAAGCCCAAATTAGTTCGTCTCTTGAGAGTAACTGGGGTTGCCGCTGGTTGGATTTCTTTGAGCTGTCTGAACTTCGAGAGGGCATCCACACAGTCCAGCTTGTCACAGACAAGCGACATTGACGAAGGTTGCATCACCTCGGGTGAAATGACCAATTGCGCCGCATGGCCCTGAAAGGCCATCACAATAAAAAGTGGCAAAAGTAAAGTCTTCAACATCAGGGGCCGATCAGTTTGTTCGAAACCAGTAGAAATTGCGGTTGATGTCACTTGGATGGAACAACGACTTCTGGCCCGAACCGTCAAATTTGCCCCTGACCACGATATGGCCTCAAGTTTGGTCTGCTGGTGCCGATACAAAAAAGCATATTATCGTTAGAAGTCGCAAAAACTATAACCAATTAGGCATTGCGCTCTTTCAAGTCGGCCACTTCGGGGTCGGTAATTCGCATGTCTCAGAGACAAATCACACATATCTGAAGGAAAAGTCATGGCTCAAATCAATCGCGGCGTTAAGTTTGACTCCAACAGTACCACGCCCGTCTTGGCCTCTGTGGCCAGCTTGTCCAACGCAAGCTCACCCAACTTGGACTTTTTGGCGGGTAACAGTGGTGCAGCTGTCTGGACCATGACACCTGCCTTGCGACAGGCCCCGGGTGTGGTCATGCTGATCGAGGGCAACAAGCTGGACATCGGCATTGAATACGACAGCGGCAACCAAGTCAGGTTGATTGCCCAAACCGCCACGAGCATGTTTGTGTCCAATTGGGTGGCAGCAGGCGCCGAACACACATTTGGTGTGAGCTACCAAACACCACAAACCATGGCCACATCGACCTTGGTACTGTCCGTAGACGGGAACAACAAAAAAGAAATCGGTGTCAACTTATCAGCCGATTCGGCCGGTTCCGTGAACCGAAACATATTGCCAGGTGGCAATTTTGATGGTTTGCTGTCCCAGGTGGCTGTGTTCAACGACGCCTTGAGCGACACTGAAATCAAGGCCATGACAGGTGATGCCGGCTACTTGGTCAGTGCATTGTCCAAAGTTGCGCCGTCATCAACGGTTTCTGGCGTCACCAACACGCCCACCTTGAGTGCGGGTTCGACCACAGCCGCCTCCAAAATTAACTTGACGGGCACCTACAACGTCGGGGACACGGTCAGCATCACTTACAAGGGTTTGACCGCCAGCTATACCTTGGTTGCCGCAGACAAGCCCACCGGCACTACAGATCCGATGATGCGCACTGTGCTGACCAACAAACTGGCAGCCGCGATAAGCACCAAATTCACCATCGGCACTTACACGATCACAAAAGACACTACTGGGCCGCACTTCATTCAATTTCAAGAAAATGCGGCGACCACAGCACCGCAGCCCCTGATCACGTTCACCAACGCGTCCAACTTCCGTGAATCTGCACTTGATGTGTATGCGAATTTGGGTGTCAGCACGCTGGGTTACTCCACGACGACAGGTGACACATTGGGTACGCTCAAAGTCGTGACCGGCAATACGGGTGATTTGCTGAGCTTTTACGATGCAGCGGGATTCACATCAGGCACCACCCCTAAATTAACCCCTGCTGCAGAAAATGGGTCTGTCACAGCAGCGCCAGAAGTCACCGTCTTGCAAAGCTTGCCGACCAGTGGGCCATTTTTTGCAGAACTGAGCAGCTACACACCAGGCGCCAATGCCGGTGACGGCGGCGTTGCCAAGTACCAAATTTTCATCGACCCCGCGCAAGACACTGTGACCCCCAATTCGGTCAAAAGCATGGGCTTGACGGTGCAGCTGGATGCAGCCGCGGGCACGCTGAGCAACTTGGCGTCTCTTGCACCCCAAAGCCTGAACCCGATCACCAACATCAACAAAGTAGGCAACGCCGCCACAATGCAGTGGTTCACCCAGAACGCGACAGGTCTGACGGATTACAAACAAGCCGTTGCCGAAGTCACTGTTCAGCTGCCCACGCCGCCCGCCGGTCAGCAGCCTTCGCCCAGCATCAACCTGACGTTCAGCGAAATGTCGTTGGATGGCAAAAACTTTACTTCAGCCACTGGGCCTGTGCCTTTGTCCACCATAGAGACTGTGCAGTCGCAGGTGTTCAGCGTGACAGGGAGCGTCAAGCAATACACCAGCGATGCCAATGGTGCAAACGGCGCTGCAACCACATTTGGCCCCAACAGCGGCGC
The DNA here is from genome assembly GCF_034680285.1 of Limnohabitans sp. Classification (GTDB taxonomy): domain Bacteria; phylum Pseudomonadota; class Gammaproteobacteria; order Burkholderiales; family Burkholderiaceae_C; genus Limnohabitans_A. The sequence continues at coordinate 30,767 of NZ_JAXITC010000016.1, read as the reverse complement.
CATCAAAGGCGCGTCGGTGGTTTACCAGGTGTATGACGATGCATCCAAAGCCCCAGCCAAATTGACGGTGCAGATGCCCACACAGCCTGGCGCAAAAGCTTTCACCACACCCACTGCGCCTGATGGCGATCTAAAAATCAACTTGAGCATTCAGAAACCGTCCACCTTGACGGGCGTCACTGGCTACAGCATGGTGCTGGAGTTGCCAAGCAATAACGTGGCTGCTTCCTTCGCACCCTTGGTCAATGCCACCGCTTTTGCTGCGCCCACCGTCAAAGTGGAAGGTCGCATGTTGACCATCAGCGGCACGTTTGCGGCGACCTCTGCGTCAGACACCGACTTTGCATTGGGCACCATCAGCCTCAAGCTTAGCAATATGTATGGCAAAACCGAATCGGTTGGCTTCAATAGCGTCAACTTCGTCACAAGCGCTGGCAATGCACCTGCCGCTGGCCGCGACGTAGCGTTTGGCGTCATTCAAACCGATGCCAATGGTCAGTACCGCATTGACAATTTGCCCAAAGGGCAAATTTTCCCGATGGTCGTCGACACAGTCGACAAACAAGCCTTGGTGGGCAGCAGCCCCTTGATTACGACCGAAGATGCCTACAAGGTGTTGCTGATGGCAGCTGGCCGCAAAAACGGCGCCAATGATTGGCTGCCTTCTGACTTCATTGCGGCCGACTACAACCGCGATGGCGTCGTGACCGCCGAAGACGCCCTGAACTTGCTCAACTATTCAGTGAGCGCCAACAAGGCAGCACCGGCCATGGCGTTCTTTGGTTATGACAACAACACAGTTGGCATGAACAAAAGCAGTGTCGGTACGCCTACCCTGGACAACACCTACACCTACCAAGACTTGACAGCCGATGCGGCGCAATCGACTTTCGATGGCACAGGCCGTGGTCCGGTGATGGACTTTGTGGGCGTCTTGATTGGTGACGTAGCGCATTAAGCACCTTGACCCGACAAGTGTTTTAAAAAGTCAGCCGCCCAATGCTCATCGCTTCCTCTCGTCTTGTCAGCAGCGCCGCCAACACCAAACTGATCGAGGTCCAGGTCGGTGTTGATCCCACAGTGCGGCCGGCAGTTAACGGTTACACAACATATCAGTTTGAGCTCAACTGGAACCCCTTGTTGGCCAGTGTCGATGCAGCCTCGGTCAAACTCATCGGCAGCTCCGCTAACAATGATGTGTCAGCGTTTGATGCCAACGCACTCGCGTCTGGCACGCTCAGGGCGGGTGGTTGGTCGGGTACGGGAACGTTCAGCGGCGCCACACCGCTGCTGACTTTCCAATACACGCAAACAGCCTTGGTGCAGGTCAACTTTGTGGTGAGCGAAGAGCGCTTTGACAATGCCAGTTATCTGTCTAACCAAAGCCAGCGCAATGTGATTCAAGTGGCCATGAACGCAGCGGGCCAGGCTGTGACGCCAATTGCCTACGAGGCGGTGCCACCCGCCATATTGAGCGTGAGCCCCAACAGCTCAGAAAGCGTGTCCAAGCTCGACAACAATCTGGTGGTCACTTTCAGCGAGCAGGTTGTCAAAAGCAACGGCGTGATCACGCTGCGCTCAGGGGCTGCACTGGAAACGCTGGTCGAGTCATTCAACATCGCCACCAGCACCCAGGTCAGTTTTGTAAACAATGTGCTGACGATCAATCCCAAGGCCAACTTGGTGGCCGGGACTTCTTATGCCTTGGTCATCCCAGCAGGTGCAGTATTTGATGTATCGGGCAATGCTCTGCCCACCGCCAGCACTTATTTGTTCGCCACCACGGCCTTGGACAAAACGCCGCCCACGGTGGTCACTGCCAACCCCGCCTCTGGCGCCGCGGCCGTGACCGATCTGAACACCTCTTTGGCGGCCACGTTCAGCGAAAACGTGGTGCCCAAAAAAGGCTTCATTGAGCTGCGCGTGGGCACTGCCACTGGTCAATTGTTTGAAACCTTCAACGTGGAAACCAGCAACAAGTTGGTTTTCAGTGGCAACACGGTCACAGTCGACCCTACCAACCCCTTGGAGGCTGGCAAAACCTATACCTGGGTGTTTCCTGCCGGGGCTGTGGCCGATGCCGCAGGCAACGCTTTGGCTGCCAAAGTCAGCTCCACATTCACCACCGCAACGGCCACCGTCTCTTTGCCTATCAGCGTACCCAACCCTGACCTGAAGGCGGTGCCTGCGCAAAGCAAGTTGAACTTAGCCCAGCTGAAGTCGCATCTGCCTGGCGTAACGGACGCGCAGACGATCAGTCAATACAAGTTGGGCGATGTGCTGGTCCTCAAAACGACGCCCGCAGACCCGCTCAGTCCATCGGGCATGTCCAGCGAAACGGTGGTCGTCAACCACCCCACGCAAGCAGCAACTGGGGCCATCAATGACGCGGCCTTGAGTTTGAATGTGCATGTGCCTGCAGGCATCAAGCTCGTGAGTTCCGGCCCCTCTGCTGCGACCACGGCTGGGCAGTCGCAAAAATACTTTGACGATTTGTTGGAAAAGTACTTTCCTGCGCAAAGCATCGGCCCTGAACTCCGTACGTACAAAGCCACTGTGTCGTCAGCCCTCAAAGACATGGCGGATCATTCTATTGCCACGCTTGGAAATGCTGGTGTTTATGCGGCGAGATTGTTCACGCCCATCGGTAATGCGGTAGACAATTTAAGCCTTTCAGGCAGTGCGCAAGAGCAAGATTTTTCTGTCATGAACTTGTTCAACCTGAAGAACAACGTGGGATTGACGGTGGACAACCTTTCACACCTCGTGGTCGTCGGTCCAGGCCAAGTCACGGCTACCGGCGGCGACACATACTTGGCCGCAGATGGCAACAACCAAACGCTGACCTGTGGTGCAGGCAACGATGTCATCCATGGCGGGGGGGGCACCGATGTGTTGACCGGCGGCGCTGGACGTGACACCTTTATCTTGGGTTCACATGGCCACATCACACTCAATGATTTCACGGCAGACGATGTGATGAATTTTGAAATTCCCGGCGTGCGCAATCTGACCGAATTGGTCTCGCGCGTCACAGCCGGCTATGCAGATGCGCAAAGCGTTAGCTACACGTTTGACACAGGGTTGGTGGTGACCTTGGTCGGCAAAACCGCCTCATCGGTCTACACACCCGAGATGTTTGCTTTCAGCACTTGAGGTAGTGGTTACCCTCTGCGTAAAAGGTTTTTGTTCTGAATACGGCTGTTGCTGAAAGACTCAGCACCGCCCAAATAAACGCACTGATTGATGGTCTCCAGCCTCGAGCTGTCTAACCATAAGATTGACCTCACTGGCATCATACAAACAGACTAAACTAAGAGATCGAACCCACCCGACTCAAACAGCGAGCACCATGGCTTCATTTCAATCGACGTCTTGGCAAGATGGTTTTGCGTCATCCACTGTCAACAATATTTTGGGCAAAACCAAGGCGGTTGGAGACACACTTTCCGACTCCATGGATGTCACTGACTCATACATCATTGGCAATGATTCTTCTTATTTGGGAATTGGTCTGTTGCCCAGCGGAAGGATAGAACTGTGGGGCTCCAATTTTCCAGATCTGAACAGTTCGGTCACGAGCGCTAAGTTTTCCATTTCCAAAATGGTCATCAGTTTGTCGAATGCAGAACTGATTTTCAATGGCTCGCTCAACTTCCGAATCACGCAGACCTCGGAAACCTTCAGCGGTTCGATTTCCAGCATATCTTTTTCTGGTGGTGGGGTCAGCCTTTCAGGTGTCGGCAGGTATTCTTTGACGAACTACGGTGATCTGGTGGCCATCAATTGCACAGAAACCTTGACGCTCCAGGACGGCTCCAGTTTACGGATGGTCACTGACTCATCGGGCAAATACACCAACATCACTTACAACGGCGGGGGCAAAACCTTCACTGCGACAGGCAGCTGGGCTTATGACGGCATAGACACCATTGCAGACTTGTTCTCGGCGAACGACACTTTCAATGGCACAGCGAGCAATGACTACTTGCAGGGCTATGTGGGCAATGACACCCTCAATGGCGGCGCCGGAAGCGACACAGCGGTTTACACAGGGCGTTATTCGGCTTCAACCATCACCAAAACGGCCACAGGGTTCACCGTTAAAACAGCGAATGAGGGCACGGATGTCTTGAACGACATGGAGTTCGCCAGATTTTCGGACCAGACTGTGAATCTGTCGCAGATTACAGCCAGCGTGCCTGGGACTCCAGTCCCCCAACCGTCAACCACCCCAAAAAACCTCAAAGGAACAGCCAACAACGAGACACTCGAAGGTGGTTCAGCAAACGACACCCTCGATGGCGGTGAAGGCAACGATGTGTTGGTTGGGGGGGCCGGCAACGACAAACTCTATGGCGGCAAAGGTACCGACACCGCACAATACGCAGGTTTTTACGCCAATTTCACGGTCACGGCTTTATACGAAGGCAAGAACGGGGTTTTCTCGGGCTATCAAGTCAAAGACAACTCGGGCGCCGAAGGCCTGGACGTCATCTCGACCGATGTGGAATTCTTAACATTTGGCAACAACCAAACCAAAATTGCTTTGAATTCAACGGGCACAACGTCGGTGGTTTTCAATAACTTGACCCCGAGCGCCAACGTCATCAACGGCTCTGATAGCGTTGACAATTTGGTGGGCACCCCCGGCATAGACAACATCTCTGCAGGTGGCGGCAATGATTTGATCAGTGCATCCGCCGGGAATGACACGATCGATGGTGGCGCAGGCATTGACACACTGTCCTACACGGGTCTTTACACGACGTTCACCGCTGCCGCAGGCACGAACGGTGCAGTGACCTTGACCAGCACCAAATACAACACCGACACCTTGCGCGCCATTGAACGCATCAAATTCACAGACAAGTGTTTTGCCAACGATGTTTCCGGTTCAGCGGGTCATGCGGCCAAGGTCATCACTGCTGCTTTTGGCAAGGACTACGTCCCTCAGTTCCTGGCCATTGGGTTGACCTTGGCAGACTCAGGCCAATCGGTCACCGACCTCTGCCAGACGATATCAAAGTCGCGTTTGGTTGAATCCATTGCCGGAGTGAACAATACTTTGGGGTATGTGGAAGCCATTTACAAAAATGTGGTCGGGCGTGCCCCCAACGTACTGGAATCAAACTCGTTCGTGAACATGATCGACTCAGGAACCATTTCCAGACAAGACTTATTGCTCATGGCAGCTCAACACAGCATGGTGTCCGAGACTGTGAACTCACTTAATGTGAGCTTGATGGGCATCGCCTACGACCCAGGCTTTTGATCAAGCCAGCAAGCGACGCATCAATTTGAAGTTGCTTGGGGAAAACGCGTCATGGGCCAAGAGGCCGGTTTGAATCAGATCAACATACGTACCTGTTTGCGGGTCTAAAACGTGCTGACGAAGCCGTCCCTCCACCTCAAAACCCAAATGCAGAGTGCCTTTGAGAGAGTGCGCATTGTCTTCGTAAACAAATGAGTAAAGCTTGTTGAACTTGAGCGCCTTGAAGAAAAACTGAAACAAGACCAGCATCGCGGCTGCAGACAGCCCCGTCGGTGCATTGGGCAGCATGCCCATCATGACCTCTGCCCTTTTGTGCATCAAAGAAATTTCTGTCAGACTGATCAGCCCCCAGGGCTTCGACTGCCTGTCTCTAACGATCCAGTGCAGGGCTCGGTTGTCGCCTACCGTGTACAGAAACTCCTTCTCCAAAATGGCTGTCAGTTCCTTCAAATCTTGTGGAATGCGGGCCGCGTGCCGATGAAAGCTGTAAACAAACTGGCTGTCTTGCCATAAGTGTTGTACGAACTCGGCGTCTGCGCCTTGACGGCGCGTGAGTTTGCAAATGCCCGCTTGGATATCGCTCCACAAAATAGGCTGGTGCTCCCACAATAAGTGCGACATCTCAGGACATTCTGCCACCCGTTGCTGCACCAGTTGATGGGCATGTTCAAATTGACGCGCCTGTCTGAGTTGGCGTGCCAAGCGTTGAACTTCTTGAATGATTTGCAGATGGGCCACTGTGTGCAGATGCGGTTGTCCTGGTCACACAGTGTATTTTGATTGAGGGAGCCCCACGCCCCATTAAAGTGACCAGCCAGACCCGAATAGCCTGGCTGGCACTCTGTGCGAATTAAGCGAACTCGATACCGTTGGCGGCCAAACCAATCAGTCCAATATTGGTTTCGTTCAGGCTGAGGTCAGCAGCAAAACGCACCAATTCGCCATTGGTCACACCACTTTTGAGCATCTGAACAAACAGGGCCTTATCGCCAGCCGGGGGTTTCACACCCACAAGGTTGGTATAGATGAGATCGACCACATCACCGGGATCTGTTTTGCGTGTAACCGACAAGGCCAACGCACACAAATCCGTGTAAGACATGCCTGCATCCATATAGGTCAAACCAATCTTCACATATTCTTTGTTCGTCACTGCACTCTTGCCAAACACAGCACCCAGAATTTTGGCAACCTGGGAGGCATTCGTGTCAAACGCCAGCTTTTTGTCCGAGAAAACAAATCGCTCAACGCTCGTCATGTTGTCAGAGACAACGGTTGTCGGGGCGGTTTTGTTGCGAACAGTGAATCCCTCATAACCGACACTGGCTGCATATTTGGTCAGGGTGTAATCGGTACTGGCTTGGGCGTACACCACCGTGTCAATGCCGTTGCCACCGTCAAAAAAGTTATAGAAGTTTTTGTTGCTCCAGCGGTTCATCAGGTCATTGCCATCGTTGCCCCAGGCACGGTAGGCGGTTCGATCTGCGCCCATGCCCAAGCTGTCTGGCTTGAAGGTGTCGTTCGCCGCGGTTCCGGCCTCCACCATATTGGAGCCGGTGGTCGAGGCCACTTTGAACGCAAATCCACGCCATGGCCCCAGGTTGTCTGCAGCATAAAGTGTCAAGCCTTCCAAGCCCGAGTTGGGCGTGAGGTATTGGCCTTTGGATGTGAAGGTGTATGTGCCCACCGCGTCATTGACTTTGCCCAACAAATCGTTGCCCACACGCTCGAAACTCACGTTCCACGTGCTTCTGGCCGTCAAATACACCTGCAAGGCGTCATGCTCGCTGTCAGTGCCCTCCTCGATGATGGTGTCGGTGGAGAAGTACTCCGTTTTGGTGCGGTAGGTGTCCGCGCCATTTTTGCCTTGCATCTCGTTTTTGCCAGGCCCCCCTTGCAAGGTGTTGTCGCCGTTGCCGCCAATCAGGGTATCGTCGCCCAACCAGCCCTGCAGGCTGGAGCCGAACAACGAATTGAGCGGGGCGATGAGGAGGTCATTGCCACTGGTGGCGTAAAAAGAATACCCCCCTGTTTGGGCGCTGTAGTCACCAGGGCCAGCAAAGAGCGCCAAGCTATTGAAACTTTCCCTCGAGGAGCCGGAGCGTTGGAAGCCCTCCACCGCGGTGGCCGGTGAGGCATAGGCGAAGGTGTAACTGGCCGATTTGCTGATGCTCGCGGCATCGATGGCCATCGTCAGATTGCCCACCGGGTTGACATAGAAGTCGGAAAAAATGGGCACCGATGTGGCTGCAAATTCAACGTAATCGTCGGTGGCACTGGTGCCGGTGAACGCCTTGCTGGCCGTGAAATCGGTTGCTGTGTTGACTGAAATTTTTCCAATATTGGCCATGGCGTTTTGCTCCAGATGTTTTTAGTCAAGCGGTGGGGGTTGCGTTATCGGCATGAAAACTGACATTTAAATCAATGACAACTGATAAAAGCCTTAAAATTATAAGCACTTATTCAATTTCAGTTTGATTCGGGATACTTAACGCTGTCATGTCTATCACTTTTCAAAATCTGAATCTACCCACGGGCCTGTACAACCTCCCCAAACGCCCTGAAGACAGCAGTTTGCCGCGTGATGCATTTGAGCTGGTTGGCACCCCCACAGCCAACCAAATCGTGGTCAAAGCCACCTACAAAGGCATGTTGGTGCAAGCCGTTGTGGATGGGAATTTTCAGTACCCCAACGGGCTGCCCACCAACCTGGCTGATTTCTCTGCCAAAGCTACAGGCACCACGACCAAAATCGAAACCTCTATCAACGGTGTTGTCATGGAGCGCACGGTGTTCAGCCCCGGAGTTGACGCCAAACTGGAAAATCAAGCCAAATCCTCGAAAGCCGCTGCTGAAATCATTTACAGCGGCAACGACACCTTCATTGGCTTTAAAAGTGGCAAATCCACAGCAGCCTCGGATGTGGTGGACGGCTTTGGTGGCAATGACATTTTTTATGGCAACGGCATTGGCGAAGCCAGTGATATTTTTTATGGTGGCTCAGGCAGAGACACCTCCGTTTACCGTGGCAAAAAAGCCAATTACACCATCGCACCAGCCACCGTTTGGGATGAATACACACAAAAATCCAATTTGCCAGGCCTGAAGGTCACAGACAAAGTCGGGATCGATGGCAGTCAATACCTTCATGCCGTAGAACGCCTGCAGTTCACCGACGGCACCTTGGCGTTTGATTTCCAGCCAGGCGAAAACGGTTACAAAGCGGCCATGCTGATTGGCGCGGCGTTTGGTGCACAAAGCGTAGGGACCTTCTTTGCGCCAGCCGTCCAGCTCTTTGACCAAGGCAAAACCACCGCAGAAATGGCCCAACTGGTGGTGGATTTGAAACTCATCGAAAACACCATCGGCAACACCAGCAACAAAGCGTTTGTGGTCGAGGTCTATGAAAACGTGGTCGGTATGAAGCCAGATATTTTTTCTGAAGCCATCTACATCAATTATCTCGACACAGGTGCCATGAGCAAGGCGCAACTGTTAACCATGGCGGCCAGTGCAGGCTTGCTGGAAACCCAAATCAACCTCACGGGTTTGCAAACAACGGGAGTGTTTTATTCCGGGTTTATCGGCGTCTGAGTTTTAACCAGTCCGGAATTTTGAAGCGGACGATCATCAAATAAGCGCTCACGTAAGTCGCGATGAACAGCACGCAAAAGCCAATCAAAACTGGTGTATTCGACCAAAATAACACGGCTGGTGCCACAGACATGAGCGTAAAAGCCATCAGGTAGGGACTGGTTCGGTTGTTGCGTGAGAGCAAACTCCGGGCTTCGTCTTCATCAAAAACCGAGCGCACCAAACGGCGATACACCAACTGGTGCAAATGCAAGGCATCTGCCAAGCTGGGCGACATGCCACGGGACGATTTCCTGTAGATGGAAAACACCGTTTCCCACACGGGGTAGATCAACAACAACATGGCAAACCACGGAGAAACCGAGTCGTGCCGTTGCACCAGCAAGATGCAGATCAAGGCGATCGAAACGCCCCACAAGTAAGCCCCCCCGTCACCCGCAAAAATCAAGCCTCTGGGGTAATTCCAGAACAAAAAACCCAAAGTCGTTGCAATCAAGCACAGACACAAAGCGGCCAACTGCCGGTCACCCACTTGTAAAGAAACATAGGCCAAGGCCAAGCCAATGAGCACCGTCACGGAACCCGCCAACCCGTTGTAGCCATCAATGATGTTGAAGGCATGTGGCAAGCCCATGATGGCCAGTATCGCCAAAACCATGCCGAGCATTGGCCATGTGGTCCACCAGGGGTCTAACCAAGCCAGGCCCAAGCGCGGTACAGAAATGTCCAAAAGGACAACGGCCATCAGGCCTACGCAGCCTGTAGCCAGCAAACGCCAACGCACAGCCACACGCTGTGTGACGTCTTCGGCCGAACCAACCAAGACCGCCGACAACACCACCAGCGACAAACCGACAAAATCGCTCCAAATCATGGGCACACCCAAATGCATGCCCCAGAAAGGCGCAACAAATGCTGTCGCTAAGCCGGCCACCCATCCCACCACCATGCCCAAGCCACCCAAACGAGGCACGGCCCCATGGTGAAATCGCTGGGGTGCATCTTGGACATAGTTTTGCGCGTGCCGACGAAACCACCGCCGCACAAAGCGAACAGCGATAAAAGAAACGACAAAACTTATGAAAGAAAGAAAAAGCACAACTCTGATCAGTTATTTATAAAAACGATTTTAAAGCAGTGCACTGCTGTTTTGGGGTAACGGTTAACGATAACGGCTATTGAATTGTCGGTACGGGGCAGACCACCACAAACGCCACAAGCTTTGGACATGCCAAGCCAAGTGCCGCCACTTGCGCCCTGTGTTTCGTTGTGCGTCGTGCACCACCGCGCCCCCCATCGGGGCGATGGACCAGCCAGCCAACTGCAAACGAAGGCAAATGTCGGTGTCCTCGCAGTACATGAAAAACCGCTCGTCAAAACCCTGCAGGTTTTCAAACACCTCGGTTTTGAAGAACATGCAGGCCCCATTGACCCAGTCGGCCTGCGCTAAATCCATGGCCTGCGCTGAAGGCGCCACACCCACAAAGCGCAGGGCAACGCGCCGGAGCAACTGAATCGGTGTGATCAGGCGCCGCGCATAGTCTTGTCGCTGCCCGTTGGCGCCCAGTTGCTCAGGACAGACCAGCCCAACATGAGACGGCCAAGCGTCTTGCGCCAAGGGTTGCCAAAACCAGCTGTCTTGTGGCCAAAACACATCGGGGTTGATGACGCCGAACCATTGCGCCTGAGACGCACGAAAGGCTTGGTTGTGATTGGCCCCAAACCCCAAGGGCTGTGCGTTGCGCAGAAAGGTCAATTCAAACGGCCACTTTTGCGCATGGAGTTGCGCCTCCAACTCCGGCTCTGGCAGATTCAAGGTCAGCAAAACGCGGGTTTTGAGATGGCTGTGCTGCAAAGATTCTGCCAATGACGCGAGCGACTGACGCACCAAATCACCATGGCCGTGGCTTACCAAAGAAAAGTCAACGGCCACTTGGTTTGACATCAAAAGAGTGGCCTTTGCCTGTTCAAACCCTCAAACCACCCACAACACATTGCACCCCGCCATGGCGGCGGTGGCGCAGCCAGTGATCTCGACCACGGCTTGGTCGGAGCCGACGTGCAGGTAAACACCATCGTCCAGCGCTTGCCAGCCGATGGACTCGGCTTCGATCTCGGCCAATTCGCGCCAAAAATCGGCCTCGATGCTGTCTTTGGCATCGATGGCAGACAGGGATGTGCCGGTGATCGGTGTCATTGGGTTTGCCGAATGGAAGTGATGGTCATATCGGTCACGGGCACATCTTTAAAGCCACTGATGCTGTGCGTTGTCTGCTGAATGATGGCGTCGGGCACATCCATGCCTTTCACCACTTTGCCAAACACCGCATAGCCCGGGCTGGCCGTGCTTTTGTAGTCGAGGAACAGGTTGTCCACCACGTTGATGAAAAACTCTGAGGTCGCGGAATTCGCTGACCCCTCTGGGTCTTTAGGGTCATCACCCAATCGGGCCATGGCGATGGTGCCGCGCAGGTTAGACAAGCCCTTGTTGCTCTCCAGCACAATGGGCGCCAACTGCCCTGTTTTCTTGACCAAACCTGTGGTGTAGCCGCCGCCTTGCACCATGAAGTCCGGAATCACGCGGTGAAACAAGGTGTTGCTGTAAAAGCCGCGGTTCACGTAACCCAAAAAATTGTCGACCGTGACGGGTGCCACCGCTGGGTCCAGCTCGACCACCACAGCGCCATTGCTGGTGCCGCTGCTGCTGGTGATGGTGGTGGCGATGGTGACCTGGGGCTGAGGCACGGTGAGCGATGATTGGTAAATGACTTTGCCACTGCTGTCTTTGACGGTAAGCGGCATGGCCCCCACTTTGACAACCGTGCAGTTGAGCACTACCAAACTGGTAGAGCTGCTGGCCGCAAAACTGGGGTTGGTGCATGCGCCGCCCGTGTCCACGGTCATGCTGTTGCGCAGGTCGTTGCCACCAATGTTGATGACCGCCGTGCGGCTGTACTGCAAAGTGCGTGCGCTGACACCCGTCACCACAGGCGGAAACTCATTTCCACCACCGCCACAAGCCAGCAACTGCGCGGCCACCACCAGTACAGCGACGGATTTGAGTGTCAACAATAAAAAGCGGGGGGGCATGGCGTGATCGAAGGTGCTAACTGAACAGGGGGTTAACTGTAACGCAGGCTCAGCTCACTGGGGCCGTGGCTTTTGCCCTTTTCATTACAACAAAAGGTCATTTCTGGTTGAATGGGCTCTGGACACCATAAAGCAATCGAAATGCCCCGCCTCATAAAAATGGGGCCTGAACCGTGCTGATCAATTGGAAGACGGGCTTGAACGGAGAACCGCCAAGTCAGCCACCCACTGGATCTGTTTGGGCAGGCACACGGTGTTGAGATCGTAGTTGCGCTGTGCAAAGGTGCGGGCGTTGGCCCCCAGATTTTGGCGCTCTTGTGGCTTGTCGAGCAAGTCGCACACCTCTTGAGCCAAGGCTTTGGGGTCAAAGAAATCGACCAGCTTGCCTGTCTCGTTGTGTGTGATGGCCTCATGCAGTGGCTGGGTGTTGCTGGCCACAATGGCGCAGCCCGCGCTCATGGCTTCGAGCAAACTCCAGCTCAGCACAAAAGGGTAGGTCAGGTACACATGAACGGTGGACAGTTGCAGCAGCGAAACGAAGTGTTTGTAAGGCACTTTCCCTAAAAACAAGACGCGCCCCCAGTCTTCATCGGAAATTTGGGGGCGAACTTCTCGGCCAAAGACCTCTTTCCACGTTTGGCCACCGTGCTGCTGCAAAGTGGGTCTTGACCCGTAGCTCACGTCGTCCCCGCCCACGATCAGCACACGGGCCTGAGGTCGGCGTTTCAAGATTTCGGGCAGCGCCCGCATGAAGACGTGGTAACCCCTGTAAGGCTCCAGGTTGCGGTTGACGAAAGTGATGACCTCGTCCTGCTTGGTCAGCGTCAGGTTTTGGTTGAGCGTGAGTTTGATCCGCGGGTTAGGCGCAACCGCCTCGGTGTCAATGCCGTCGTGCACCACCGAGATTTTGGACCTGAACGGTTCCGCGAAAGTGCTGGCTTGCCAGTGGGTGGGGCTGATGCCCGCGTCGGCCACCTCAAAGTGCAGCAGGTTATTCAGGTTCTTCAACCGCAAACGGCATGCATCGGTCGGGTCATGATTTGTAAATTCCGGGTCAAAGCCGACATCGGCCCCCTGGAGCTGGTAGAAAAACTCACAATACATGCCCAGCTTGGCCCGAGGCCAAACCTCTTTGATGAACAGGCTCTCACCCCAGCCAGGGTGGGCGATGATGACATCGGGGGTAAAGCCCGCTTCCTTCAGCTTCAAAGCCGCCTGAAAGCACGCTTCGCCCCGGATGGTCTTGGTCTCAAAGTCTGACAACCACGGGTGCACGTTGGCCGTGCTGCCCCGGCTGGCGGTGTAAGTTACCAACTGCACACCCTGCCATTCTTTGGCCTCAGTTTTCCGCATGGTCATGGCCACCACCTTGTGGCCCTGCTGGGCCAGTGCAGGGGCCAAAAACTTGAATTGACCAGGAAAGTTTTGATGGATGAACAGGATGTTCATGGCTATGGTGAATAGAAAGACAAACCCACTATAGCCCGGTCACAGCCCACCCCAATCAAATGAAGCAGGCGGTTGTGAAGTCGGTCACCGTCACACCAGTGATGTTGATGACAACATCTGAAGCGTTGAATACACCGTCGCCATTGACGTCAACAACCAACAACATACCATCGTTAAAGGTCGCAAGTACGGCCGTTGCATTCGAGCCACCCGTGAACCGCTCGCCAGCAGCTACGGTGCCCGTAGCACTGTTGAATAACCCGGTGATTTCCGCTTGGGTGTCAGCCCCTGTTGAGTTAGCCGACACAGTGGCGGTACGCACACTGAGCGTTCCGGTCAAAGAAAAGTCCAGCAGATCGCCATTGGCACCGTCCAGAACCAGGTCGGTGATCCGATCAATTGCAGAGTTTGCGTTCGAATGGCTCGCTGTGGAGTATAAAAATTGATCACTACCTGGGCCACCGGTCAGTAGGTCGCTTCCTATGTTGCCCTGAATTGAGTCTTGTCCATCTCCGCCCACCAAAGTGTCGCTGCCGCTACCACCACGAATTGAGTCATTGCCAAAACCACCATTAATGGAGCTATCTGAAAGAGAAGTCGCTCCAAACAACAAATTATCATTGCCTGAACCACCTTGAATCGAAGCGCTTATATCTGGTATCGTAGATATTGAAATTCGAACGGTTAAAAGAGAACCTTGTATTTCTACAGCCGAACTGCCGGCAAGGTACAAAAACACACTAATGCCGTTCGCATATGCAGCACTTGTTACTGTACCCAGTGTCAGGACATGAGATCCCGCAGTTCGCGTTACGAACAAATTCTCCATTTCGGAAACCCTTGTGAAATCGCTGTCCACAATTGCAAGGTCTGAGGTGCCTGTAGCGATTGCCACTCTATCGGAACCAGCGCCGCCATTGACTGAAGCGGCCTGAGCTAGCTGAGCTGATGACGCAAAATTAAAGACGTCATTGCCCGCTCCGCCTGTCAATGTATCCGCGCCGCCAAAACCATTGAAGGTGGTGTTGTGACCCGCACCTCCAACAATCTGTTCTGCGCTGGTGGTTCCGGTGATGGTGAACGCTTCTGTCTGACCTGTCAGCGTCACGCTGGCACCAGCCCCCAAGGTGATTTTTTCGACAGTCGCCAGGTTGGCATCCACTGCAAATGCTATTGCAGCGCCTGCAGCCACAGCGATCGTGTCGTTGCTACCAGCACCACCCACGATGCTGTCATTGCCGTCGTCAGCCGTGGTGGTGACATAGAAGGTGTCATCGCCCGAGCCACCGGTCAAGGTGTCGACGCCTGCGCCACCGGTGATGGTATCGGCCAGGGCGCCGCCTGTCAGCGAGTCGTTGCCTGTATTTCCGTTGAGGGTCACTGCACCTTGCCCAGAGGATGAAGTCGCGTTGACCACGGTGTTCACACCCGCCGCACTGTTGGCGATGGCATCGGCTGTTGTGGCGATCAGCGTCACTGTGCCTGTGCCTGTCACGCTGATGGTTGTTGAGCCACCCGTGATGCTTCTCCTGATCGTGTCATTGCCCTGACCCGCATCCGTCACCACGTTGATGCCGCCACCGGCATTGATATCGTCATTGCCAGCACCGCCAGCAATGGTGTCGTCTCCCGCACCACAAACCACCGTTTCATTACCACTGCCACCGGTGATGTTGAAGCCTTCAAGCTGCCCAGTCAGCGTGACACTGGCACCAGCGCCGAGGGTGATGTTCTCTACCCCGGTGATGTTGGCATCGTTGTTAGCAAACACAATCGTTCCAGACACGGAAATAGTGTCTGAGCTACCGGCACCACCGTCGATCGTATCGCTGGCGTCTTCTGCTGTGTTGGTTAAGTTAAAGATGTCATTACCACCTGCGCCACTCAGGCTGTCCAAGCCAGCGCCACCACTGAGTGTGTCATCGCCAACGCCCCCCGTCAGCGTATTGTTGGTGCCGTCACCTGCCAGGGTCACGCCTGGTACGGCCGGCGCTGCCAGCGTGACCATGCCGTTGACCGCTGAGCCACCAAATACCCCCACCAAAACGACTGCCCCCAAGTCGCTGCCCGCACCTGCGCCATTGGTGTCATACACCAGCAAAGTGTGGGTGTCGGTACCGGTGTTCTCGGTGAACACGCCATTCACATAGGTGCCCCTTATCAGGCCCCAGCCTCCGGCAGTAGAAACCGCAGCCAGGTTGCTGGACACAGCAGCGCCGTTGATGCTGGCGTTTAGCCCCAGAGCGGTCAAGTCAAACCGGTCGCCCGCGGCCAAGTTGCTCACCACATCGATGCTGGCGCCCAAGTTCGTGGTGCCTGTGCTGATGCTGCCTGCAAAGCTGTCGGCCGCCGCCGTCAAGGCCACCGTGTCCACATCGGCATCGGCACCCACATCGATCGCGTCTGCACCTCCGCCGCCGTTGATGCTGTCCACGCCTGCACCTGCTGCAATGGTGTCATTGCCAGACCCGGCCACCACCGTCTCGTTGCCCGTGCTGCCTGTGATGTTGAAGCCCTCGGTCTGACCCGTCAGCGTCACGCTGGCGGCTGCGCCCAAGGTGATGTTTTCAACGCCTGTGATGTTGGCATCGTTGGTGGCAAACACAATGGTCTGCCCGGCGGTGACCGCAATCGTGTCGGCAGTGCCATCACCACCATTGATCGTGTCACTGCCGTCGCCCGCTGTATCGGACACATTGAAAGTGTCGTTACCCGCACCCCCAATCAGGCTGTCTGCACCTGCGCCACCGGTGAAAGAATCGTCACCTGCATCGCCCGTCAGGGTGTCGTTGCCATTGGTGCCGGTCAAGGTCAGGGGCGCAGCACTGGACGCACCCAGAACGCCGAACAAACCAGTCCACATCAGGTAGGCCGCCTTGGGAGTGAACCCCGGCGCACCTGGGATCAGCTGCACACCATTCACCGTATGCGAACCATGACTCTCAAGACGCCACCAAGTACGATTAGCTTTGTAGGTCCATGGAATGTTGAGTTTGCCCAGCAGTGCCCAGTGATCAGTGTTAATCATTTATAGTCGGTATTTATTACTATTGTTGATTTTAATCAATTTGTACGATCAATCAACTCAAGGTTTTCCTCAGTCCAAATCTACCCGACGGAGTTCAAATACGGGGTAAGTTCTGGTCAGAAACTTGCGAAGAAACATATTTGAAGAGTGGCCGTTCTAGGTGATTGGCAGTCGAAGGTGCACGTGGTGCGAACTGCCCCGGGAAAGTTTTGGTGAATGAACAGGATGTTCATGGCGATGGTGAATAGAGTGACAAACCCACTATAGCCCGGTCACAGCCCAACCCAATCAAATGAAGCAGGCGGTTGTGAAGCTGGTGTTAGTTATGCCGGTGACATTGATGACAACATCTGGTTTAAATGATGTATCAGCGATAAATGCACCATCGCCATTGACGTCAACAATCAGAAAAATACCATTGCTGAACGTCGCAAGGACTGCTGTGGCATTGCCGCCGCCTGTGAATTGCTCACCAGCAGACTCCGAGCCACCAGGTCGGAACCACCCGTTGATATCATTAGAAATCCATTGCCAACTAGTTAAGTTCGTCGCCACAGTTGCAGTGCGAACACTGAGCGTTCCGGTCAAAGTTAAGTCCAACAGGTCGCCATTGGCACCGTCCAGAACCAGATCAGTGATGCGGCTAAACTTTCCATTAAAGGAATTCGAATCGCCCGCACTGCAGACAAATACGTCACTTCCCTCACCGCCGGTCAGACTGTCATTGTTAGTCCCAACCTTGATCGTGTCATTACCAGAGCCACCGATGATCGTGTCATCGCCGCCCATACCCGTGAGCGAGTCATTACCAGAGCCACCGGTGATGGCGTCTGCGCCGTTACCACCAGTCAATGAATCATTGCCCGTGTTGCCGTTGAGCGTCACAGCTGATCCCGAAGGCGAAGCGTTGACAACAGTGTTCACCCCGGCAGCACTGGTAGCGGTTGCTCCACCTTGCGAAGCCGTCAACGTCACTGTGTTAGTGCCCGTGACTGCAATCGCAACAGTTGATGCGGCCGAGTTGTGCGTGATACTGTCTGCGCCTTGGCCTGCATCGGTGATGGTGTCAGTGCCGACGCCGGCGTTTAAGAAGTCATTACCACCGCCACCGGTCAAAGTATCGTTCCCCGACTCACCGTTAATGGTGTCATTCCCGCCCCCCCCAATAACGACTTCGTTGCCGATGCCACCATAAACCGTGAAAGCTTCTGTCTGGCCTGTTAGCGTCACGCTGGCCCCTGAACCGAGCGTGATGCGCTCGATATTAGTAATATTGGTATTTACAGCAGAAAAAACAATCGTTTGACCAGTCGCTACAGCAATCACGTCTAAGGTACCCGCACCGCCATCGATGGTGTCGTCGCCATCGTTGACTGTCGATGTCACGTTGAAAGTGTCATTACCAGCTGAGCCACTCATGCTGTCTGCGCCCGCCAATCCACTGATGGTGTCGTCACCCAGTCCGCCGGTGAGTGTGTCATTGCCAGTCGTACCGGTGATGTTGTAACCGAGATGAGCCAGCGTGACAGTCCCGGCTGTCGCTGAGCCGACAAACAAGCCGGCCAGCACCACGGCGCCCAAGTCGCTCCCCGCGCCTGCGCCATCGGTGTCGTACACCAGCAATGTGTGTGTATCGGTACCGGTGTTCTGGGTGAACACGCCCCCCACATAGGTGCCCCGTATCAGCCCCCAGCTGCCAGCTGTTGTCACTGCGGCCAGGTTGCTGGTCACAGCAGCGCCGTTGATTGTGGCGTTCAGCCCCAGCGCGGTCAGATTAAATTGGTCCCCCACCGCCAGGTTGCTCACCACGTCGATGCTGGCACTCAGGTTCGATGAGGGAGATGTGATGGCCCCCACAAAACTGTGGGTCGCAGCCGCCAGCACCACCATATCCACATTGGCATCGGCCCCCACATCGATTGCGTCTGCACCACCACCTCCGTTGATGATGTCCGCGCCTGCACCTGCTGCAATGGTGTCATTGCCAGACCCGGCCACCACCGACTCGCCGCCCGTGTTGCCTGTGATGTTGAACCCCTCAGTCTGACCCGTCAGAGTTACTCTTGAAGAAGCGGCCAAGGTGATGTTTTCAACGCCGGTAATGTTGCCATCGTTGGTGGCAAACACAATCGTCCCAGACACGGAAATAGTGTCTGCGCTACCGGCTCCACCATTGATCGTGTCGTTGGCATCGTTGGCCGTGGTGGTCACATTGAATGTGTCATTACCGTCACCACCGCTCAAACTGTCGGCTTGCGCCAATCCGCTGATGGTGTCGTTTCCTGCTCCACCTGTAAGTGTGTCATTGCCAACTGTACCTGTGATGGTGTTGCCGGGGAGCGCCAGCGTGACCATGCCGTTTACCGCTGAGCCACCAAACACCCCCACCAAAACGACTGCCCCCAAGTCGCTGCCCGCACCTGCGCCATTGGTGTCATACACCAGCAAGGTGTGGGTGTCGGTACCGGTGTTCTGGGTGAACACGCCATTCACATAGGTGCCCCTTATCAGGCCCCAGCCTCCGGCAGTAGAAACCGCAGCCAGGTTGCTGGACACAGCAGCGCCGTTGATGCTGGCGTTCAGCCCCAGAGCGGTCAGGTCAAACCGGTCGCCCACCGCCAGGTTGCTCACCACATCGATGCTGGCGCCCAAGTTCGTGGTGCCTGTGTTGATGCTGCCTGCAAAGCTGTCGGCCGCAGCCGCCAGCACCACCGTGTCCACATCGGCATCTGCACCCACATCGATCGTGTCTGCACCACCACCGCCGGTGATGCTGTCAGCACCCGCGCCACCCGTGATCGTGTCGTTACCATCACCCCCGACCACCGTTTCGTTGCCTCCACTGCCAGTGATGTTGAAGCCCTCAGTTTGGCCCGTCAGCGTCACGCTGGCGGCTGCGCCCAAGGTGATGTTTTCAACGCCTGTGATGTTGGCATCGTTGGCGGCAAACACAATGGTCTGCCCGGCGGTCACCGCGATCACGTCGGCAGTTCCATCACCACCATTGATCGTGTCACTGCCGTCGCCCGCTGTATCGGTCACATTGAAAGTGTCGTTACCCGCACCCCCAATCAGGCTGTCTGCACCTGCGCCACCGGTGAAAGAGTCGTTTCCGGCATCGCCCGTCAGGGTGTCGTTGCCATTGGTGCCGGTCAAGGTCAGGGGCGCAGCACTGGACGCACCCAGAACGCCGAACAAGCCAGTCCACATCAGGTAGGCCGCCTTGGGAGTGAACCCCGGCGCACCTGGGATCAGCTGCACACCATTCACCGTATGCGATCCATGAGTCTCGAGGCGCCACCAAGTACGGTTGGCTTTATAGGTCCATGGAATGTTGAGCTTGACCAACAAAGATGAGAAGTCAGGTGTTGTCGCCATGCTAGATAGTTTTAACAATTTATTTAATTTTAACAAATGACTATAACGGATTCACTTGACTAAAACTCACATCACTTGAACTTTTGAATTGATACTTTCACCTATTCTTTTCAATGATTATCAGAATTTTGACTTTTATGGCAATAATGTATTTACCTGATCACTTACCTACTTAAACCACTTTTACTGGATTGAATCACCATGGCTGCAATCACACCCGACGGAAGACAAGAGTTGGTCGCCCTTTATTTGATCATGTTTGGGAAAGCGCCGAACGTGACCCAGTTGGCTCAAATGGTGACGCAAAAAGAGAACGGCAATACAGTGTTTCAGGTTGCCGCGACTCTTTCAGCGGAAGCGGATTTTGCGCCGCTCAGCGCCAAAGACCCCGATGCATTCGCCACCTACCTCGCAGACGCCTTGTTGGCCATCGATGTACCAGCCAGTGCTCGAGCTTGGGCCATCAACTGGGTGGTGACCCAAGTTTCAGGCACCAAAACCAAGGCCCAGGTCATTGCAGAAGCCGTGCAGGCCATCCGCGCCACCACTAACACCAATTACACATCCTCCAAATTAGAGTTGACAGCAGACGTGACCAACGCTCTGGCAATCATTGATGCACCGCCAAGCTCTTCAATCGAAGTGCAACTTGGTCATGCAGCGGTCACAAAAGAAGCTTTTCTAAGCTTTATCGCAGCCAACCCTAAGCATCTGGCTGTTAACTATGCGTACGCCAATGAATTGGGTCTGAGTTTTGAAAAGATGCTCGCCCTTTTGGACCTTTCAAGCTCCACAAAGACCGCACTCTGGCGCGCTTCATTCCAAGAGCATGGCCTGAACTACAAAGCCTTAGGCGCCAACAATCCAGCCACCGCTGGTTACACCATCAAAACAACACCTTTGACTGCCTCGGCCGATAGCCACATGGCAACGACCGGAGACGATTCCCTGGACGCTTTGGCGGGCGCCGACAAGGTTGAAGGGCTTGCCGGAAACGACTTGATTTTGGGTGGCGAAGGTAACGACACCCTCGATGGTGGACATGGGCGCGACCACCTCGATGGCGGCTCAGGCAATGACACGCTGTATGCGGGCACCAACGTCACCA
This sequence comes from Limnohabitans sp., assembly GCF_034680285.1. Taxonomy (GTDB): domain Bacteria; phylum Pseudomonadota; class Gammaproteobacteria; order Burkholderiales; family Burkholderiaceae_C; genus Limnohabitans_A. The sequence continues at coordinate 9,845 of NZ_JAXITC010000016.1, read as the reverse complement.
AGGTGGTGAGCTGGTACTTTGATTCTTACAGCGTCAGTGAAATAGAGACCATCACTTACACGTTCGACGACATCTTCAGTGACACGCTTTATGGCCGCGCCGGCGATGACCAAATCTATGGCGGCTACGGTTCTGATTACCTGAATGGGGGGGATGGCTTCGACTTGTTGGAAGGGGACTACAACGCCCTGAACGCCTCTCAAGCTAGCCCTGCGGAACGGGCCACCATGATGAACGACACGCTGGTGGGCGGGGGCGGTGCCGACACTTTAAGGGGCGGCGAGGGCAACGACACCTACCTTTACCAAGGTTTGCCGGGTGCACCCGAGGTGGTGATGGGTGAGATCATCACCGACACAGGCGGCACGGACACTTTGTGGGCCATGACCAGCATCGACTTCACGCTATTGAACATGGGAACCAACACCCTGACCAGCATGGGGCTCGATCAGGTGTTGATCAATTCTGGTGAGCAAGCGACTTTCACCGCTGCCCAGTTGTCGGGAAGCGCTATTCGCATCATGTCATCCGGTGAATTGCCTGCTCAATTGACCGTCAAAGGGTCAGCAGGCACCTTTGACTTCAGCCAACTCAAGTTCGATGTGGTCAGCGCTAACAATGCTTTTGACAGCGGCATCGACCGCATCACCTTGGACTTTTCAAGCAACATCAACAGCAACGTGACGGGTACGAGTTTGAGTGACACCATTTTGGTCACCGGTGAAAGCACGGTCAATGCCGGATCGGGCGATGACGTGATCATCTGCTCGTCCCCATTCAGCACTCGCAATGCGAACCTCAACGGCGGGACAGGCACCGACACGCTGAACATAGTCACGCTCAAGGGTGCTGGTGCGGTCAATCTGGCCGACAGTTTCTTAGGCGGCGTGACTCAGATGGAAAGTCTGTCATTCAGCGGCGGTCAAGCCGCAGAGTTGACTGTCGGGGCTGCAGCCAGCGTGAGCTGGACTTCGGGGATTGTCATCACCCAAGAATCTAATGCGTCGCTGACTGTGAATGGCCAAAACAGTTTGGTCGAGATCACGGCGTCTGGCAACGACCAAAACGATGTGTTGATCGGTGGCGCTGCACATGACAGCTTCAGCGGCGGTCTCGGATCAGACCGGTTTGTCTTCAAAACTGCGGACCAAGACACCGCAAAGTTCCGCGCCACTGACACGGTGACAGACTTCCGCAAATCGCAAGGCGACACCCTCAACGTGGGCATTCAAACCACCGCCAGTAATTTCGTTAAAAATGGAATTTCTGCGAGTTTAAGCAGCTTGTTGACTGCAGCCGATCTGAGTCTGGATGGCACCATTCAAATTTTTGCGGGCCAGGTTGGCAACGACTCTTTTGTGGTGACCGACCAAGATGGCAAGGGCATCACCCAGATCATCCGCCTCACGGGTGTTCAGTTGACAGAGTTGGAGTCGACAAGCTTGGTCGCACAATAGCATCGGCCACTGATGTCCTGAAGGTGAGCGTCAATTGATAAACAAGAAATGTAAGACTCCTTGATTTCAAAGCCAACCACCAACGGCATGTTCCCCAAGTTGAGCGGCCTGTTATCCAAGGTGTCGCCTTGGTCCATTGCGTTGTTGTTCTTGCTGGGCACATTGTTTCGCTGGTCATTTGCCAACGATGTATCGGTCATGCTGGACTGTGATTCTTGCTTGCTCAAGCAGTCTATGGTTCATGAAATACAGTTTTTGCTGATTGCGCTGGCTTTGCATCAGTTTTCCAGCTGGCTTAACTGGCGCTGGTTGGGTACAGCGGTCAGACTGTTGCTGTTGACGTGTCTCCTGATCATGTTGATCGACGTTGCTGTGCTCCGACTCTTTGGGGTCCGATTCAACTGGCAAGAGTTGCTTAAGTTCTCTGGCGAGCTGGTTGCAGTCAAAGCATTTACGTTGCAATTTTTCAACGACCCCATAGGTGCTCTTGTCGCCATTTTTCTGACTTTGTGTTTGATGGCTTTGAGCCTTGTCTATGTTGTACGTTCAACCGCCTCCAGCACATCCAAACGATCGGTTTACCCATGGACCTTACCGATGGCCATGGCATTGTTAATGCAACCAATGCAAGAAAGAAATTTCCACACGCCTTACTTAGAAAACTCAGTTTCCGCCTTTACTCGCCCCCAAACTCGACTTACGGCTTACGGTAAAGACCCGTTGATGAACGCCAAGGAGCCCATGCCCCAGCAGTGCTCACAAGGTATGGGGAAGTCGCCAAATCTGATTTTGTTGGTTGTAGAGTCACTGTCCAGCTTCCACAGTCAGGCTCTTGGCAAAATGCACAACTGGACCCCTCAGCTGGATCATTGGCTTCAGAGGGGTTTGAGTGCCAAAAACTTCCATGCCAACGGCATCACCACAGAAGATGGGTTGGTGGCATTGCTCACAGGTCTTGCGCCCATACCACGCCCGCAAGCGGGCAATATGTTCACTCAATACGCTCAAGTTCCGAACAGCATTCCTCAACACTTGGGCAAGGCCGGTTACAGCACGGCTTTTCTGACGACAGGCAACCTGTCTTTCATGGGCAAGCAGGCTTGGCTTCGTGGCATTGGATTTCAAGAGATCGAGGGCCATGAACATCCCTTTTATGACGGCATGCCACGCTTTCATTTCGACGCAGCAACGGATGAGGCTCTTTATGCGCGGGCTATTCAGTGGATGGGCGGGCGCTCAGCGTCACCTTACTTTTTAACGTTGGAAACAGTCTCAACCCACCAGCCATTTAAGCATCCTGTGACAGGCGAAAAATCTTTAGAGAGTGTGGTGCGCTATGCAGATGTGGCCATGGGTGAATTCATTTCCAAGCTTTCGTCTTCAGGCTTCTTTGAAAACGGTTACTTGATTGTCACGGGAGATCACAGATCCATGGTGCCGACCTCCGCCAAGGAAGCCAATTATTTTGGTGACCGGGCTTACGCAAAAATTCCATTGTTAATTTTGGGCCCGGGTTTAAGTGGACAGCAGACAGTGGGCAACTTTTCCCAAACCGATGTATTTCCAACACTGATGCATTTGACCGACAAGGGCCCCAGTTGCGCCGCCAAGGGACAGGGGAACATTTGGCCCGGCGCTTCGCGTGAACCCGATTGTTTGCTGACGCGTCGCCCCTATGACTTGGACCTGGTGGTAGCTCAATGTGGCGATCAAAATCATCCGATTAAATTGAACGGTAATCAAACCGCCTACATTGCGCCGGCGACAGGCCCATCTCACTGGATCGATCAAATTCACGGCTTCAGACTAGGGCTAGGATGGCTGTCCGCATCAAGGTGACTTGTTTCGCACCAGCGCTTCAGCACATCATGTATAGACCAAGCCCGACTCCTGAATCCCAACCAAACCCACATGGCTTTGAGCGGCCATGCTGCCAATCAAATTGGTGAGGAATTCAGCGGGTGAGTTGTTCACTTCATCGATGGCTGAGGCCAAGGTCGCAGCATCGGCTTGCCCCTCATGTACGTTATTGACCAAGTAAGTGGCAATGTCTGCAGGCGTGACCGATGATTTACCGGTCAGGCTGTCCCAAATGGGCAGTTGGAAAATCGAATCGGCCAACGATGAGAGGCTGACCCCCTGATCAAGCAGATCGATGACAGCACCCAAAACAGACTGAGAAGTTGGGTCCAACACAGTTTTTCCAGGCAGGATGGCGCCCACCAACAAAGCGGTTTGGCCGGCCACCTGCGTTTCTTGTGTGTCAAGCGCAAGCGACGCGTCGTTGAACCTCAACCGCTCCACATTCGTCACCATGCTTTGGTTATTGGCCGATGCGTCGGTGACCATCACCACATTGCCATTCTTGAGCAAATTGTGCTCGGTCAGTGACCCCTGAAATACGACTGTATTGACGTCCGATGTGCCATTGATCACCGCATTGGCTTGCGCATGAACAACATTGGAATTGCCGCCATAGAACTCGGCCGAAATTTGCGCAGCTGACAAATGCGTTGCAGAGGCACCAGATGGCCCCACTGTATCTTTTTGCCAACTGGCATTCATATACCAAGTGTGGCCACCACTGAATACCACTACGCGGTAGCCATCGTGATAACCAGCCGCCACGATGTTCGAAATTTGCGTTGGGGAGTTGCTGCCCATGTCCTTGATCAAGACCGTGCCTCCAGCCTCCTTGACTGTCCATGTACTGTCCGCATTTTTGAGCAAAGTGACGCCCCCAGCGCTGCCCACATACTCGCTGCCAGTAGGACTGCTACCGGTTGTGACAGGCATAGCACCAAAGAAGCTTGTATTGATCTGCGCCTGACTCAGTTGTGTCGTTGACATCCCACCTGGGCCGGCATTGTCTTTTTGCCAATTCGCATTGACGTACCAAGTGTGGCCGCCGCTGAACACGACAACGCGGTAGCCGTTGTCGTAGCCTGCTGCAATGATGTTGGAAATGGTGGTCGGCCCCAGCCCCCCCATGTCTTTGATCAGGGTTTTTTGCCCTCCTTCTTCGACAAACCAAGTGCCGTCTGAATTCTTGAGGAGTGATACCCCACCAAAGCTCTCCACCATCTTGCTGGTCAAGGCGCTGGCTTGGCTTGTCAGGCCTAAAAACACGGTGTCGATTTGCCCCTGAGTCCGCTGTGTGGTCGATGCACCACCAGGACCGACATTGTCTTTTTGCCAATTGGCATTCATGTACCAGGTATGCCCGCCGTTGAAAACCACTTCACGGTAACCACCGTTGTAACCAGCTGCAACGATGTTGGGAATGGTCGTCGGACCCAAAGAACCCATGTCCTTGATCAAATATACCGAATTGCCATCACTCACCTGCCAAGTGCCATCGGTGTTGTGCAGCAAAGTGACGCCACCATTGCTCATGACCAAGTTACTGGTCGTAGGGGCATCCGCCGGCGACCCACCAAAAAAGTTGGCATTGATTTGTGCTGGTGACAGTTGAGTGGTCGAGGCACCAGAGGGACCCACATTGTCTTTTTGCCAATTGGTATTCATGTACCAAGTGTGGCCACCATGGAACACCACAACCCGGAAACCATTGTCATACCCAGCGGCAATGATATTGCCGATTTTGGTAGGACCAATGGAGCCCATGTCCTTGATCAGCGTGGTCACGTTGCCCTCTTTGACAGACCAGGTGCCATCTGAATTGCTATGCAAAGAAACGCTACCCGAACCCATCACGGCGGTGCTGGTTATTGCCTGGGGTGTGCTGTTGGAGTTCGCTCCGCCTTGAAGGGATGTGGCACCAAAAAACGCCACATTGATCTGATCGTTGGTCATTTGCAACGTATCGGCACCAGCGGGCCCCACCGACGCTTTTTGCCAATTTGCATTCATGTACCAAGTGTGTCCATTGCTGAACACAACGACACGGTAACCATTGTGAAAGCCGGCGGCAATGATGTCACCTGCAGTCACTGGCGCATCGGAACCCAGATTTTTGATCGGCACCAGAGCGCTGCTGCCTTCTTTGACCAACCAAGCACCCGCCCCATCTTTGTACAAGGTTACTGCACCTGAACTCATCATCAAATTGGACGGCACAGGTGTTGAAGTTGGCACCACTTTGACCCCCATCAGTTCACTGCTGATTTGCGATGGCGTCAACTGCGTCGTGGATGAACCATTCGGACCCACATTGTCTTTTTGCCAATTGGCATTCATGTACCAAGTGTGTCCACCGTCAAAGACGACAACTCGGTAAGACCCCAGATAAGCCGCGGCAACAAGGTTGCTGATTTTCGTAGGGCTCATGGAGCCCATGTCCTTGATCAGGGTGATATTTGCACCATCTTGTGCAGACCAGGTGCCGTCTGAGTTTTTCAAAAGCGTCACACCGCCACTGGACAAAACTGCTGTAGAAGTAGTGCCCGCACCACCGGAAGCTCCGCCGTTGGGAACATTGGGCACATTGGGCACCGCCGGTCCACCAAAAAAGTCGGCATTGATTTGTTCAGGAGACATCTGCGTGGTCGAAGCACGATTTGGCCCTACGCTGTCTTTTTGCCAGCTGTCATTCATGTACCAGGTGTGCCCACCCTGAAACACAACCACCTTTTGGCCATTGACGTAACCTGCAGCAATGATGTTGGCGATGGTCGTGGGGGAGCTGGACCCCATGTCCTTGATCAAGGTCACTGCGGCACCTTCTTTCACAGACCAGGTGCCATCGGAATTCTTGAGCAGAGAGACAGGACCAGCAGTCATGAACACTGAACTGGTGACAGGCTGTGAATTCCCGGGCGTTCCACCCGGGACTACCGGCGGGTTGACCGCAAGGCCTGCGCCAGAAAAGAAGACCGTATTGATCTCAACCGGCGAGAGTTGTGTCGTCGACACACCTGAAGGACCCGCATTGTCTTTTTGCCAATTGGCATTCATGTACCAGGTGTGGCCTCCACCGAAAACGGCCACTCTGAAGCCGTTGTAGTAGCCCACAGCTATCACACCGTTGAACATGGGCACATTGGAGCCCATGTCTTTGATCGGCGTGTTTTGTCCCCCTTCTTGTGCAGCCAAAGAGCCATCACTCATGCGCACCAGCGACACCGAACCGGAACTCATGACCACCGCACTGATCACCGCTTGCGAACCGCCTCCACCTCCTCCCGTTGAAGGACCGGGCGGCGGCGGCGTGACGGCAGGGCCACCAAAAAAATCGGCATTGATCTCGGCCTGGCTCAATTGAGTTGTCGACCAACCACTTGGGCCAACACTGTCTTTTTGCCAATTGGTATTCATATACCAGGTATGACCACCATCGAAGACCACAACCCTGTAGCCATTGTGATAACCCGCTGCGATCAAGTTGTTGATCGTTGTGGGATTGCTTGAGCCCATGTCTTTGATGAGCGTAGTGGTACCCGCCTCTTGAGCAGACCATGTCCCGTCGGAGTTGCGCAACAAACTCACGCCACCCGCAGACTCCACGACCGTGCTGGTGACAGGAGGCACGTTCACGGGTGGTGAGATGCCAAAAAATTGGCTGTTGATCTGGTCTTGACTCAGTTGCGTGGTTGAAGCATTGCCGGGACCAACACTGTCCTTTTGCCAACTGGCATTCATGTACCAAGTGTGTCCGCCACCGAACACCACGACCCTGTAGCCTGCGTGGTATCCGGCCGCCACAATGCCTCCACCCATGAAAGGTGAACTTGAGCCCATGTCACGAATCACCGTGCTGGTGCCACCCTCATCGACAGACAAAGTGCCGTCAGAGTTACTCAGCAAGGAAATGCCGCCTGAACTTTGTAAGACTGTGGAACTCATGACTCTCTCAATTCACAATTTAGATATATTCAAATGACTTTTATATCATTATCGTTAAAATATCAATTTTTGGTCAGGCCATTTATCAATGAAGCTGTATTTAACTGCCGCTGGCACCGCTGCCAAAGAATCGGACGGCACGTTCGGTGTGGTTGTCCGGCTTTCTGCTGGAGCAACCAGCCAGGTTCAAGTCAACTTTTCAACCGTTTTTGACACCGCCAGCGACAGCGATATCGGCTTACCGCTGATCACGGACTCCGTTTTTGACAGTGGCGCACAAAAACTCCAAACTGCCCTGAACGCGCTGGTCAAAAGCGTCGACCCCTACAATGGAGTTCTCGTTTTTGCGCCTGGTGAGATCAGCAAAGAGATCCGATTTGCACTCACCAACGATGCCAAGACCGAGGCCAATGAACAGTTTCACCTGAACTTCAGCATCGCCAGCAGCGCCACCAACGTGCGCTTGGCCCAAAGCCGCAGCGACGCCTTGATCCTTGACGACGACACCTCAGCAGGTTCTCCCGGTACAGTCAATTTGGTCCGACTCACTGAGGCAAACACCGCCTCACCCACGTCATTGACCACTGACAACTTGATCCTTGGGACAGCCGAACTGGAATCCGTTCGCTACGCCGCACCCATGGCCAGCTATCAGATCTCTAAAACCGACAGTTCATGGCGCATCAGCTCCAAAACTGCTACTGGGCAATCCGATACATTGCTGAACGTTGACCGGCTGCAATTCACTGATGTCAATCTGGCACTGGATTTGGCCACCAGCGCGGGCGAGGTCGCCAAAACACTGGGTGCAGTGTTTGGCAAGTCATCTGTTGGAAACAAAGAGTACGCCGGCATCGGTCTCTATTACAGTGACACATTGAACTACAGCTACACCCAACTGATGCAATTGGCCATCACCGCCCGATTGGGGGTCAAGCCCAGCCATGACAAAGTGGTCGATCTGCTGTACACCAATGTGGTCGGGCACGCGCCGGATCCAGCCACGCGCAAATCGTTCACAGACCTACTGGACAACCAGACCTATACCGTGGCCAGCATCGGCACCATGGCCGCTGACACGAGCCTCAACAAAACCAACATCCAGTTGACTGGCTTGGAACAAAGTGGGCTGGCCTATTGGCCGCTGAGCGGCCAGTAGGTTATCACTCGTCACAAACTCATGGCCATAAAGTCCAGCGTCCATAACTTGTGAAACAGCTGCGTCACAGACGCCAAGCTGTCTGAGCAGACAGCCTCTGCAATGACGCCCGATGCACAAGCCATTGCAGCGATGTCCTCAATGGTCCGCCGACCATCGGCATATTGCAGTACGGCCATTTCCACAGCGCTCAGCTCCAGACACCAATCACTTCTGCAGATCTTTTGCGCTTGAATGCTGCAGCGGTAACGGAGTGTGGGTATGTACCTCGCAGCATCGCCCAGCGAGAAGTCGATCTTGTACGTTGCCAGCGCACGGTCCGGGCGGCAGGCGGTAAAAAAATGGCAACCGTTGCGGAAGTTGATCTGCTCCATGATGGACCATTGCTGCTCTTTGCGCAGGCCAGCCAATCGCCTTGCAACCGCCCCCTCGGCCATGGGAGAAGGATGGTAGGGCGCTTTGAACAGCCAGTCCTGAAACACGAGTCCGGACTGGGCCACCAGGTCCAGACAATCGTTGGTGCTGTAGTTGCGCTCACGCCCATGCAAAAACGTGTCGACCAGCCCTGCGTCATAGCTCAGGTCAGGCGCAATGGCCATGTAGCTTCTGACCGGGTGGTCGGCGGGCAAGGCCGCCAACACCTCGCGAACCACCTGGATGGATGCTTCACTCTGATCGAGCCCCATATCACGGAAAACCGCTTGCATCATGTCCACACCGATGCGGCCATATTTGGCATAGAGCATGATCGCGGCCACACCGTCTGGCCGCAGGCAAGCGGCCAGCGCTTTCATGCCGGTTTCTGGCGAGGCCATGTGGTGCAGCACCCCGGTGGACATGATGAGATCGAAGTCACGGTTCAGGCTGCCGATCTCTTCGATGGGCAGAAGGTGAAGATCGAGGTTCTTCAAGCCATATTTGTTCTTCAGAAAGCGGTGGTGCTCCAAAGAAGGCTGGCTCACATCCACCGCCACCACCTGCGCCCCAGGGTTGGTGAATGCGATGACCGCCGCCTGGTTGGTGCCGCAACCGGCCACCAGGATGTCCATACCGCTTCTGTAGTCCTGGGTCGGCCAAAACAAGCGGTGGGCATGGCTGGGGTCAAACCACTGCCAATTGCGCGACAACCAATCCGGCAGATCCAGGATCGGCTCGGGGTACATCCATTTGGTGTACTGGCTGGAAACGACGTCGGACAGGGCAGTGGTTGGCATGCGGGCGTGACTCGCTTCAGAAGCTCAGTCGGTAACCGACCACAGCAGAGGACACCGTCTGCCCCGAGTAGGGCTGGCTGCGCACGCTGAAGTTGGCTGTCAGTTGCTGGTTACGGGTCAGCGCTTGGCTCAGGCCCGCAGTTGCAAAGCCTCGGGTCTTTTTGTGCACGGGGGCGGTTGGCAATGCGAAGCTCTCCATATCGATGATGG
>NZ_JAXITC010000015.1:0-101662 GCF_034680285.1 Limnohabitans sp. | reverse complement strand
TGCCGACGTAAAGTTTATTGCCCATGGAGGACTCCTCAGAAATACAAAAAAACAAAGCGATGGGGTCCCGAAAGCACAACAAACTGAAAACTGCCGCCGTAGCGCGCGAAACTGACCGATCACCTGACTTGTGCCGTTTTTAAAGACGTACACAAGCACATTATGGGGCATAGCGTGAAAAACCGGTGAAATTGACGCGGCTTATATTTTTGCCCTTGTTTCCGCAAGGCAACCAGAGACGTACAGATTCAAATATGCACCTGAGCGGCGACCATGGCCTTCAACCCATTCAGTGAAGGAAATTGTTCATGACCGACCATACCCCCGCCTCAAACCAATGCCCTGTGTTGCACGGCGCCAATACCGACAACGCGAGCGCCAATGCGGCCCAAGCTTGGTGGCCTAAAGCGCTCAATCTGGACATCCTCCATCAACAGGACACCAAGACGAATCCGATGGGGAGCAGTTTCGATTACCGAGAGGAAGTCAAAAAACTCGATGTGGCCGCGCTGAAAAAAGACCTGACCACCCTCATGACCGACAGCCAGGACTGGTGGCCTGCTGACTGGGGTCATTACGGCGGTCTGATGATTCGAATGGCATGGCATGCCGCAGGTACTTACAGGATTGCCGATGGCCGAGGCGGCGCAGGCACGGGCAATCAGCGCTTTGCGCCGCTCAACTCGTGGCCGGACAACACCAACCTTGACAAAGCTCGTCGCTTGCTTTGGCCCATCAAAAAGAAATACGGCAATCGCTTGAGTTGGGCTGACTTGATCGTGCTGGCGGGCAATGTCGCGTACGAATCCATGGGGCTCAAAACCTTTGGCTTTGCATTTGGCCGTGAAGACATTTGGCAACCCGAGAAAGACATCCATTGGGGAGCGGAAAAAGAATGGTTGGGTTCTGCACGCTACAACAGTGCTGACCGTCAATCGCTCGAAAACCCTTTGGCTGCCGTGCAAATGGGCTTGATTTATGTGAACCCTGAAGGTGTTCTTGGCCAACCGGATCCATTGCTCACCGCGCAAGACGTACGCCTGACCTTCAAGCGCATGGCCATGAACGACGAAGAAACGGTGGCCCTGACTGCAGGAGGCCACACCGTGGGCAAGGCGCATGGCAACGGCCAAGCGCAAAACTTAGGGCCAGCGCCTGAAGGCGCCGAGATCAACGAGCAAGGCTTGGGTTGGATGAATCACAGCACACGCAGCGTGGGCCGTGACACGGTGACCAGTGGTCTTGAGGGGGCGTGGACCACGCACCCCACGCAGTGGGACAACGGCTACTTCCATTTGCTGCTCAACTATGAGTGGGAGCTCACCAAGAGTCCTGCTGGTGCACACCAGTGGCGACCTTTACACATCAAGCCGGAAGACATGCCCGTGGACGTGGAGGAACCATCCATCCAATTGGAACCGATGATGACCGATGCCGACATGGCCATGAAAATGGACCCGGCTTACCGAGTTATTTCAGAGCGCTTTCACAAAGACCCAGACTATTTCACCAAGGTGTTTGCCCGTGCCTGGTTCAAGTTGACCCACCGTGACCTGGGCCCTAAAGCGCGTTACATCGGGCCCGAAGTGCCGCATGAAGACCTGATTTGGCAGGACCCTGTGCCTGCTGGCAAAGCCAACTACGATGTGGCCGCAGTGAAAACCCAAATTCTGCAAAGTGGTTTGGGCTTGAGCGATATGGTGGCCACTGCTTGGGACAGCGCCCGCACATTTCGCCATTCCGACAAGCGTGGCGGTGCCAATGGCGCACGCATTCGCTTGGCTCCGCAAAGAAATTGGGTGGGCAATGAGCCTGCTCGCTTGGCCAAGGTCTTGCCTATTTACGAAGCCATTGCTCAATCCACGGGTGCCAGCGTGGCCGATGTCATCGTGTTGGCCGGCAATGTGGGGGTCGAGCAAGCTGTGAAAGCAGCGGGCTTCCATATCCCCGTACCGTTCATGCCGGGCCGGGGTGATGCCTTGCAAGACATGACCGACGTGGAGTCTTTTGCCGTGCTCGAACCTTTGCACGATGGGTTTCGCAATTGGTTGAAAACGCACGACGCTGTGACCCCGGAGGAATTGCTGCTCGACAGAGCCCAACTCATGGGTTTGACCGCACACCAGATGACAGTCCTGATCGGAGGCATGCGAGTGTTGGGTACCAACCACGGCGGCAGCCAGCTTGGGGTGTTCACAGACCGTGTGGGTGTGCTCAGCAATGACTTCTTTGTGGCACTGACCGATATGGCCTATGCCTGGATGCCGACAGGTCGAAACACTTACGACATTTGTGAGCGCAAAACTGGCAAAGCCAAATGGACGGCATCACGCGTGGATTTGGTGTTCGGCTCCAACTCTGTGTTGCGCGCTTACGCCGAGGTCTATGCGCAAGACGACAACCGCGAGAAATTGGCGAGAGACTTTGTGGCCGCCTGGACCCAGGTCATGAATGCAGATCGTTTCTGAGCGCCGAACCTCAGACTCAGACTTGGCCACCTTCGGGTGGCCTCTTTTCGAAGGGGCAAAGGCTGTTTGTCTGAAACCTGTGGGTGCGGTTCATCAGCGCAAAGAACCGGTGCGCGCCATTTCGCGCCGTATCAATTCTTGGTAGAGCAAATTGTGTTCGGGTGTCGTGGAGTGGTAAGCCGCGACGCCAAACCAAGTGTTGCCGTGGCGCACCAAACTGCGCTTGAGGTGCCAAGCCGCCACATGCGTGGCCACGCAGGGGTCCAGAAGTCGTTCCGGCGTGATGCCCCATTGCGCCAACTCTGGGAAGTGGATGGAGTTGATTTGGGCCATCCCGACGTCCATGGTGCCGTTGGCGTTGTGGTTCACCACATGGGCACGCATGCCCGACTCCACTTGCAAAATGGCTCTGAGTATCTTGGGGTTCACACCATGACGTTGCGCCGCAGGTGCTAAGCAGCGCTCTGCCGCAGACGGTTGATGCGTTTGGGCGGTGGCGATCGTCTGGCTCCACGCGATGCCATGAGCCCAGGTCATTGCCACAATGCAAAACGCAGACAGAACACCCAGGCGATATTCAAATGAAGTGGACGACATTCAAAAACAACCCGGCTGGCCGATCACAACTGAAATACCGCCGCCAATGGCATGTGCGGTGGTTTTTCATAGTCAGCAATCAAGCAGGCCCGCTCTGAGTCTCGGTAGGTGTCTACCAGCAGTTCTTGTAGAACGCGGATGGATGCTTGGTCGAGCGATACAAAGGGTTGGTCAAGCAATGTGACCACGGCCCCCGAAGCCAGCGCGGCCACCAAGCCCACTTTGCGACGCGTGCCTGTAGACAACATGTTCAAGCGCTTGTCCAGATGGGGCGTGAGTTGCAACGCCTTGCACCAGAATTGTTGGGCATCTTCAGACCAAGCAGGCCACAAGGGCGCTAAAGAATCCCAGCACTGGCCTGGAGTGTTCTCGTCGCCATGCGGCAGTCGCAGGTCGGTCCAAAAAACAGAACCCTGTGGTGGCGGGAACAAAGGAGCCACAACGCCGCGCACGCAAAGTTCCCCGGATTGGGGAATCAAATCACCAGAGAGCAAGCGCAACAGACTGGTTTTTCCGGCGCCTTCGTCCCCCAGCAGAGCAGACACGCCTGGCGGAAGGCGCAGGTCCAAGCCCTTGAAAAGAAGCAGGTCGCCCGGGCCGCCGTTCAATCCTTTGACTTCCAGTGCAGGTTGGCGTTTGTCTACCTGAGTAAATGGGGTCGAAATCAACATGGCACCGATGCTATCAGCTGGGTGAGATGGCAGATGCAATGCCCGTGAGGTGCTGACTACAATGAACCGAAGTGGTATCCGTCCCACGTAGGATCAAAGCCCATGTCTGTCTCAGTGGTTTACAAAATTCCCGAATCGGTGTTGGTGGTCATCCACACACCTGCGCAAGAAGTGTTGTTGATTCGCCGAGCCGATGCGGGCACTTGGCAGTCGGTCACGGGCAGCAAAGACCATCCAGCTGAAACATGGCTGGAGACCGCCATCCGCGAGGTGAAAGAAGAGACCGGGATTGATGCGCAGCAGCCTGGGTGTTTTTTGCACGACTGGGGACTTGAAAACCAATACGATATTTATCCCGCTTGGCGCTGGCGTTACGCGCCCGAAGTGAGCCGCAACACCGAACGTGTTTTCGGCTTGCGAGTGCCAGAAAAACTGCCCATAACGCTGAGTCCAACTGAGCACACCGAGTGGCAATGGCACTCTTGGCAGGCGGCCGCAGATCAGTGTTTTTCACCGTCCAATGCCGAAGCTATTTTGATGCTACCGCGTTTTCTGAAACCCGTTGGCTAACCATGCCCCAACGACATGAACACCCCGTCTTGCGGGTGGCTACTTACAACATCCACAAGGGTGTTCAAGGGCTGGGACCTGCCAGGCGCTTGGAAATTCACAATTTGGGCCATGCGGTGGAGCAACTCGATGCGGACATCGTTTGCCTGCAAGAAGTTCGCCGTATGCACCGCAGGGAAGAACGGTATTTCCCGCTTTGGCCCAGCCAACCGCAAGCCGATTACCTTGCCCCAGAAGGCTACGAGGCGGTTTACCGCACCAATGCTGTCACCCGTCACGGCGAGCATGGCAACGCCATGTTGTCGCGCTGGCCTGTGCTGTCGTCCCAACAAAAAGACATCTCTGACCACCGTTTTGAACAACGCGGTTTGCTGCACAGCACGGTGCAAGTGGTGGACAGGGTGGTGCATGTGATTGTGGTGCACTTGGGTCTTGTGCCCGCCAGTCGTGTCCGCCAAGTGGTTCAGTTGCTGGCATTCATCGAACAAACCATTCCTGCCCATGCGCCTGTTCTGGTTGCGGGGGACTTCAATGACTGGGGCACGGGTTTGGGCCGCCGCATGGCGCAGGCAGGCTTTGGCGAATGGCGGGAACAATCCACACCGACTTTTCCCTCGCGCTTGCCCTTGAACCAGTTGGACCACATCTATGCACGCGGCCTCAAGCCTTTATACGCCATGGTGCCTTCGGGTCGAATTTGGCAGCGCATGTCGGACCATCTGCCCTTGGTTGCCGAATTCGCTTGGACGGATTGAGCATGGGACACGGCATGCCATTGCACGACGGGCATCAAATTCGTTTGATCGAAGGCGGCCAAGCCTACTTCGATGCCTTGGTCTCTGCGATCGACCAAGCCAGCAGTCAAGTGCACCTGGAGACCTATATTTTTGACTTTCATGCTGCGACTACACGGGTGGCGGAGGCTTTGGAGCGTGCGGCTTGGAGGGGCTTGCGCGTCTGGGTGGTGGTGGATGGGGTTGGTACACCACGGCTGCCGTCTGAATGGCAAGAACGGTTTTCGCGTGCGGGTGTTGCTTGGTGCGTGTATTCACCGTTGGGCACCCTGGGTCTGTTGATTCCCAGTCGTTGGCGACGTTTGCACCGCAAATTGTGTGTGATCGATGGGGACTTGGCCTTTTGTGGCGGCATCAATATTTTGGATGACTGGTACGACCCGCATCACGGCACCTTGGCGCAACCTCGCTTGGACTTTGCCGTTGCGGCCAGGGGAGTCTTGGTCCAGCAAATGCAAGAGACGATGGCCCAGTTGTGGTGGCGTATTCAGGGGGTGACGCATGCCAAGCATCAGCAATTTCCCGAGGCTTTAACCTCGTTTCGCACGGGTGGCGTTCATTTGCCTTGGACACAAGAGCCAGGCGTGGACATGCCCACACTCTCAGTGGCCAAGGCGGGACTGCTGCTGCGCGACAACGTGTTGAATCGTGGCCAGATCGAACGCGCCTACCTCAAGGCGATTGGTGCAGCCAGGCATGACATCGTGATCGCCAATGCCTATTTCTTACCAGGCCGTCGCGTGCGCCAGGCCTTGATTCATGCGGCCAAACGGGGGGTGCGTGTGCGCTTGCTGCTGCAAGGTCGTTACGAATATTTCATGCAATACCATGCCGCCCGGCCTGTTTACGGTGCATTGCTGAGTGCTGGGATTGAGATTCACGAATACTCGGCCAGTTTTTTGCATGCCAAAGTGGCCGTGATGGACCCGAACCATGACCGACCCTGGGCCACTGTCGGCTCGTCCAATTTAGACCCGCTGAGCTTGTTGTTGGCACGCGAGGCGAATGTGGTGGTGGCCGATAAAGCCTTTGCCCAGCAATTACACCAGCGTTTGATCTTGGCGATCGAGCAACAAAGTACACCTGTAAGGGTTCAAACTTTCACACAAAGTCCGTGGCATTTGAAATTGCGTGACCTGGTGGCGTTCGCGCTGATGCGTTTGGCTTTGTTTTTGACGGGCAACCGTTATTGACAAGAGGTTTCCCCTGTGCAGGCATGGGCGTTAGTCTGCTGCCCCAATTGAGCAGCCAATCGCTGGTAGGATGAAGCCCACTTTAAACAAATTTCAGACGCCATGACTGCTTCTGCTGCAACGCCCGAAGATGACGGCGTACCCGTTTCGGTAAAAATCCGCGAGCGCATCAACGCCTCTCGCAAGCGTTTTCACGCCAATGACAACATTGCCGAGTTCATCGAACCTGGCGAGCTCGACAAATTGCTCGACGAAGTGACCGAAAAAATGGCGGGCGTGCTCGACAGCCTGGTCATCGATACCGTCAATGACCACAACACAGGCGATACCGCCCGCAGAGTGGCCAAGATGTACCTCAAGGAAGTGTTCAAAGGGCGTTACATTGAAGGCCCTGAGATCACCGAGTTCCCCAACGCAGAGCACCTCAATGAGCTGATGATCGTCGGCCCCATCACCGTGCGCAGCGCCTGCAGCCACCACTTTTGCCCGGTGATTGGCAAGATTTGGATTGGGGTTTTGCCCAATGAGCACACCAACGTGATTGGCTTGTCCAAATACGCCCGTTTGGCCGAATGGATCATGGGACGGCCTCAGATTCAAGAAGAAGCTGTGGTGCAGCTGGCAGATCTGATTCAACGCAAAACCCAACCCGATGGGTTGGCCATCGTGATGGAAGCAAGCCACTATTGCATGGGTTGGCGTGGGGTGAAGGACATGGACAGCAAAATGATCAATTCGGTCATGCGCGGCGCTTTTCTCAAAGACCCGAACTTGCGTCGTGAATTTTTGGCCCTGATTCCCGGAAGGAAATAAACCATGTTGGTACGCCTGCTTTACGCCAGCCGAGTAGTGGACTCGAGCCCCGAGACCATCAATTCGATCTTGGCCCAATCTCGTCAATTCAATCCGAGCAGTGGCATCACCGGCATTCTTTGCTACGGCGGTGGTATCTTTTTGCAAGCCATTGAGGGTGGTCGCAACGCTGTCAGCGATTTGTACGGCCATATCCAGAAAGACGCTCGCCACAAGGATGTGGTGCTCTTGCACTACGAAGAAATTTCCGAACGCCGCTTCGGTGGCTGGACCATGGGCCAAGTCGATGCCTCGCGCGTCAACACCAACATCCTGCTCAAATACTCCGAGCGTGCCGAGTTGGACCCCTACAACGTGTCGGGCAAAGTCTCACTGGCCTTGCTCGAAGAGCTGATGGCCACTGCGTCCATCATCGGCCGCGCCTGAATCTTGTAGGAGCGACGCCCTCGTCGCGAAGTGAACCATGAACCTGATTGGCTGCGACTTCTCCAGCAGCCCCTCCAAACGCAAGCCCATCGTTCTGGCGCTGGGCCAGGCCCGGCAGGGCAGGGTGCAGCTGCAAGCCCTGCAGACCTTTGACACCCTGAGCGCATTTGGCGACTGGCTGGCGCAGCCCGCCGACTGGGTGGGTGGTTTTGACTTGCCCTTTGGTTTGCCGCGTGAATTGGTCGAGACGCTGGGCTGGCCCACCGACTGGGTTGCCTGCATGGACCATTACTGCTCCTTGGAGCGCCCCCAAATTCGCGAGCAGTTTGCTGCGTTTTGCAACGCACGACCGGTTGGCGGTAAGTTTGCCCACCGCGCCGCAGACCGACCCGCAGGCTCCAGCCCTTCCATGAAATGGGTCAACCCGCCCGTGGCCTACATGTTGCACGCGGGAGTGTCCCTGTTGCGGCAAGCGGGTGTGCACCTGCCCGGCTTGCAAGCAGGCGACGTGCGCCGTGTGGCGCTGGAAGCCTACCCCGGCCTGATGGCGCGAGAGTTGCTGGGCAGCCAGAGCTACAAAAGCGACGAGAAAGCCAAACAAACGCCTGAACGCCTGCTGGCCCGGCGCGAACTCTTAAGTGCGCTGGAGCGCGGCCAGACCCGCTTGGGCCTACGCCTGGTGGCCAGCAACGTGCTGCTGGGACGTCTTGCCGATGACGCAAGCGGTGACGCCCTCGATGCCACCCTATGCCTGATGCAGGCGGCCTGGGCGCAGCAACAGCACGAGGCGGGGCATCCGCAATACGGCCTGCCACCGTTTGATCCGCTCGAAGGGTGGATTCTCACAGCTTGAAGGCTCGTTCTTCAAGGATCAATGAGCAGCCTCTCGTGTGTAAGAATATTTGAGTACGGGTGGACACCTATTTAAGTTGGGGAGCGGCATGCAGAAATTATCAGTTTGGATGTTTGCTTTTGTTATGGCTTGTGTTGCAAATGGTGTATCAGCCAAAGATTGCAATCCAGCACCCAAAGATGTCGCCATACTCAAAGCGATTCGCCCTCAATTTCACACGGTTGAAGGGGATCTCGCGGAGTTTGATCCTTGTCACTATTCGGTGAAATTGCAAAAACCATTTTTCAGTGACAAGCCACCTTTGATGATTGTGGTTCATGGTGGCGGTGGTGTGGACATTGCTACCAAAAATGCGGCTGATGCTTTTCGCGGCAAGGGTTTTGCGACCTTGTTATTTGATGCCTATGAGCACAATGGGTTCTACCAAGGCATGAGGTTTTGGGCTACCCAAGCGACCAATGAAGCCAGGCAAAAGATGATCTACAAAGTTACCCTTGGTGCTTATGAGTGGGCCATTAAAAACAAGGACATCAACACATCTCAAATTTACTTTCATGGACTGTCAAACGGCGGTATTGTGGTGGCCAATATGGCTGGGGCTGTGTCGCCTGACCATGTCAAAGGTGTTTTTGCCGAGGGCGCCCCAGGCATGGGATTGGGTCTCCCAGATAAATTGACGGTTCCATTGCGTCTTGTTTACGGAAAGATGGACAACTACGGCGGGAAAACAGAAGAAGACTGGATTTGGATTCGGCAAGACCCCTGCTTGACCAATACAGCGGCCTTTATCCATCCCAAAGGCAATTCACAAACTTGTAACGGCTTGATCAATCGTCTGGAGCCCACACCCAAACCGATCGATTGGTTTGAGGCCCAAAAGGGTCAAGGTGCTGACATTGATATTTGGTTTTATGAAAATGCAGCCCATGGCATTTTTTTAGGACCTATACAAAAGAACATGAACACCTACGGTGTGGATGTTCGAAGGTTTGCATGGGTAGGCGCTGACCACTCTGCAAGAAGCAAGTTGCTGGACGATGTTCTGAAATACCTCAAATCGAAACAATGAACCCTTCCGAAAAACCCAAAGGTCCCGCGTCGTACTTTCCGTCCATTGAAAAGAAATACGGACAGCCCATCGCGCATTGGCTGGCGCTGCTCAAGTCGTGCGATGGGATGAAGCACATGGAGATGGTCGCTTGGCTCAAGACTGAGCACGGCATGGGACACGGACATGCCAATGCCATCGTGGCGCATTGGATGGCCTCACACAAATGACTGGACTTGGATACTCATCAAATCGGTGATTCAGGTTTGTATGTGGGATTTTTATGCCATTGCTCAATGAGTCCGTTCGAGAAGCTGCCCGCCGCAGCGTTCTGTGTTGGCTGGCCACAGTGGATGGGGATGGCCAGCCGAATGTCTCGCCCAAAGAAATCTGGGCCATTGCAGACGATGCGCATGTGGTGGTGGCGCACATTGCTTCGCCCGTTAGTGCACTCAACATCGGGCAACAACCGCTGGTGTGTTTGAGCTTTGTCGATGTGTTTGTGCAAAAGGGCTTCAAGCTCAAGGGCGCTGCACATGAGGTGTGTGCCGATGAGCCTGATTTTGCCCGCTGGGCTACGCCACTTCTGGCCATGGTGGGGCAGCGTTTTGTCATTCGGAGTGTGTTGGTCATTCGCGTGAACTCAGTGACACCC
The DNA here is from genome assembly GCF_034680285.1 of Limnohabitans sp. Lineage (GTDB taxonomy): Bacteria > Pseudomonadota > Gammaproteobacteria > Burkholderiales > Burkholderiaceae_C > Limnohabitans_A. The sequence goes on along the minus strand of NZ_JAXITC010000015.1, from coordinate 91,574 downwards.
ATCCTGGCACCCAGTTACCGTTTCTACCCGGAAGAAACCATCGAGGCGTTGCAAGCCGATGCAGCCATGCGCGCCTATGGTGTGCAGCCCCGGACCTGATCCGTCTGCAGACAATTCACCTCGGCACAAGCCGTTACCATCACCCATCATCGTTCCATGTTGAATGGTGAGTCATTCAGGAGATGAAGATGACGACACAAGGTTTCGTGGTCACCCACGCCAAGGACGCGCAGTTTGAAAAAGGGCTGCGCTCGTTTTTTGAATACCGTGACTTGGGGCTCAAAAAGGCCACGGGCGGGCGGGTTACGGCCAGCGTGATCCGTGCTGCCGGAGGGCAAGATTTTTCGAGCCAGCCGCATTTTCACAAGACGCAGTTCCAGCTGGTTTATGTGCTCAAGGGTTGGATTGAGTTTGAGTATGAGGGCCAGGGCGCGGTAAGGCTGGAAGCCGGTTCGTGCGTGCACCAGCCGCCCGAAATTCGCCACCGCGAACTGGGGCATAGCCACGATATGGAGTTGCTGGAGGTGGTTCTACCTGCGGACTTTGACACCGTGACGGTGGATGACGTCAATCCGAAAGAGGCTTGATTAGATGTTCCGAAGTTTCTTTCTTTCTCGCCGCTGGGCTTTGTGGGCTTGGGGTGGCTTGCTGCTCTTGGTGGCGATGGTGTTCATCACGGTGCAACAGACCGTGAAGCTCAATACTTGGTATGGCGAGTTTTATGACCTGCTGCAAAAGCCAGAGCAGGCAGGTGGGGTGGAGAAGTTTTGGGGCTTCATGGTTCAGTTTGCCTGGATTGCTTTTCCCTACATGTTGCTGCGCAGCCTAGAAACCTACCTGGCCTCGCATTACGCCTTTCGCTGGCGTCAGGCCCTGACCGAGGTTTATCTGCCGCGCTGGCAGCGCACCGATGCGACGGTGGAGGGGGCTTCGCAGCGCATTCAGGAGGACTGCATGCGTTTTGCCCGCCAAACCGAAAACCTGGGCCTGGGTTTGGTGCGTGCGGTGCTCACGCTCGTGTCTTTCATCCCGATTTTGTGGTTGCTCTCCAAAGGCATGGCCATCGCCTGGCTGCAGTTTGAGGGCTCGCTCTTCTGGGTGGCGCTTGTCACGGCGGTGGGTGGCACGGTGCTGTCTTGGTTTGTGGGCATTCGCTTGCCGGGGCTGGAGTACAACAATCAAAAAACCGAAGCCGCGCTGCGCAAGGATTTGGTCTATGCCGAAGACGATCGTGGGCGAATGGATTTGCCCACTGTGATGGGCTTGTTCACGGGCGTTCGGTTGAACAATTTCCGTTTGTTCAACCACTACGCTTACTTCCATTTGTGGAGCAATTTTTACAGCCAAACGATGGTGATTTTTCCCTATTTGCTCATGGGGCCATCGCTGTTCACGGGTTTGATCACCTTGGGCGTGATCCAGCAGGTGAGCAACGCCTTCGGCAAGGTCAATGACGCGTTTTCTTACTTGATCGAGCGCTGGACCGACATCACTGAGCTGCGTTCCATTTACAAGCGTTTGTCGGAATTTGAAAAGGCCCTGGCCTGACGCCTTCACCCGGGGTCTGGGGTCTGGGGTCAGATGGCGGTCGCGGCCATCTCTGCGGGGAGCGGGTTGATCCCTTTCAAAGCCTGCAAGGCTTCGGCATCGGTGCGGTAGAGCCGGAGGTAGGGGCCTTCTGCCAGTTCGCCTGCTCGTCGCAATGTAGTTTCTACAGGCAGTTTGATGCCACTGATGTGCAGTGTGATGCCACGGCTGACCAGTTGTCGGTGCAGCTGACCAAAAGTTTCCACACCCGTCACGTCGATGCGGTTGATGGGCTGTGCAAACAGGCACACATGTTTCACATCGGGGTGGCGGGCCAGGTGGTCGGTGATGGCCCGGTCAAACTCGCTGGCGGCAGCAAAATCGAGTTCGGCGTCCATGCGCAGGGCGTACAGCTGATGGGCTAAGGGTGGCAGTTTCCAAAGATGCCGGTCGCGCAGGCTGCCATCGGGGTGCAGGCCCACTTCGATGATGCGTGGGTGCAGGCGGGTGTGCAAAAAATGGCTCAGGCCGACCAGGACACCGGTCAAAACACCCCAGTAAATGCGCGGCGCGGTCAACAAGGTCATGGCAAAGGTGATGCCTGCCGTCATGGTCTCGATGCGGCCCACGCGCCAGAGACTCAAAAACTGGCGCGGCTGGAACAAATTGAGCACGGCCACGATCACCGCTGCCGACATGACCGAGCGGGGTACAAATTGCAGTGCGGGCATGAGCAACAGCAAAGCCAGCAGCACAAAGCCGACCGATGCGACTACGGCCCAGCCCGATCGCGCCCCAGCGTAGAGCATGAGGGCCGAGCGTGAAAACGAGGTGCTGGTGGCAAAGCTGCCCGAAAAAGCCGAGGCGATTTTGGCCAGGCCCTGGCTGAAGAGTTCTGTGCTGTCGTCCCAGCGTTTGCCTTCGCGGCGGCATTCGATGCGGGCGCTTGATGCCGTCTCTAAAAAGCTGACCAGCGCGATCACCATGGCAGGCACCCAGAGCTGGTTGACCCTGTCCAGGCCCGGCCACTCAGGCCAATAAAAATCGGGCAGACCCGAAGGCAGCAGGCCGACCACCGCGCCGTGGTCTTGGTAATCGGTGGCATAGGCGATGGCCGAGGCGAGGGCCATGACGATCATGATGCCGGGCCAGCGCGGCTTGAAACGACGCAGCAGCAAAAGAACAGCCAAGCTGCCCAGGCCAAACAACGCGGGCCAACTGCTCAGCCAAGCAGGCCAGGTTTGCACGTTCCAGCTCCAGGCCTTGACTCCCAACAAACCGGGCACTTGTGAGGCCATGATGAGCAAAGATGCGGCTTGGGTGAAACCGGTCATGACCGGGGCGCTGACCAAGTTGATGAGCCAGCCGTAATGCCCCAGGCCCAGCAGCAGCTGAATGGCCCCCGACAGCAGCGACAACCACACCGCCAGCGCCACCCATTCGGGCGAGCCCGGTTCGGCCATGCCCGTGAGCGAGGCACCAATCAGCACGCAAGTGAGCGCAGCCGGGCCGACCGACAAGCGGTTGGCGCTGCCAAACAGCACGGCCAGCAAAGCAGGGATCAGGCAGGTGTAAAGCCCGGTGACCAAGGGCATGCCTGCCAGACCCGCATAAGCCACCGCTTGCGGAATCATGACCAGTGCCACCGTGAGACCCGCCAGCACCTCGGTCCGGGCCAGGGGTGTTGTCAGGCGGGGCCACTGACGGAAAGTTAAGAATCGTCGAATATCAGCCATGGCCGATCTTAGCCGTCATGACGTCAGCGCTGTGGCATGTCTTTGACAGAGTAGCCCAAGCTGATGGTTGCGTCTTCTGGGATGGCGGGCACCGTGGCGTCCCAAGCTTCCCAGGCAGCACGCAGGTTTTGCAACGTCTCGGGCTGGTGCTGAGCCAAGTTGGCACGCTCGCGCTCGTCGGCGGGAATGTTGAACAAATAGTCGTGGCCGTCCACCCGCAGGTATTTGTAGTCGCCCATGCGCAGGGCGCGTTGACCCCGGTGGTTCATGCGCCAGTAAAGCGGGCGCTCAAACCGATGCTGTGCGTCGTGCAGCACTGGGGCGAGCGACACGCCGTCAAACGGGTGGTCGGCATCGGCCTGTGCGCCTGCCAGCTCGACCATGGTGGCCGACCAGTCCATGGTCATGCAGTGCTGGGCCGATGTGCCGCCCGGCGCAATCACAGCAGGCCAGTGCGCGATCCACGGCACCCGGATGCCGCCTTCGGTCAGGTCCATCTTGCCGCCCACCAAAGGCCAGTTGTCAGAGAATCGCTCGCCGCCGTTGTCGCTGGTGAAGACGATCAGGGTGTTGTCGAGCTGGCCTGTCTTTTTGAGCGCGTCCACCAACCAACCAATGCCCTCGTCCATGTGGTGGATCATGCGGTGGTAGGTGTGGATGTTGCCGCCATGCAGGTGGAACAGGTTGTCTTTGACCTCTTGGGCCAGCGCATGGTCTTCGCGGGTTTCCCAAGGCCAGTGCGGCGCGGTGTAGTGCAGGCTCAAAAAGAAGGGCGTGCCCTGCGCAGCGCCCGGGGCCATGCGGTTCACAAAGTCCACCGCTTTGTTGGAAATCAGATCGGTCAGGTAGCCGTCTTCGTGTTTTTCTTCTTCGTTGGTGTAGAGGTCGTGTGTGCCGTTGTTGCTGGCGTGGGTGAAGTAATCCACACCGCCCGACATGGGGCCAAAGAATTCTTCGTAACCGGACTTGATGGGGCTGAAGTGGGGCGGGTAGCCCAGGTGCCATTTGCCGATCAGCGCTGTGCGGTAGCCGCTGGCCTTGAGCAGCGAGGGCAGCGTGGGGTGCTCGGGCGGCAGGCCCAGCACCTTGCTGCCTTTGCTCTTGCTGTTGATGGGCTCATCGGCCCCGCCGCGCAGGCGGTACTGGTAGCGGGCGGTCATGAGCGCAAAGCGGGTGGGTGAGCACACGGGCGAGTTGGAATAGCCTTGCGTGAACTTGAGGCCGTTGGCAGCCAGTTGGTCGAGCACGGGCGAGACCTTGCCAAACTTCGCGTCGCGGCCGCCGTAGCAGCCGAGGTCGGCAAAGCCGAGGTCATCGGCCACGATGAAAATGATGTTGGGGCGTTGTGGTGCGGTCATATGAAAACGGTCAGTCGAGCTGCACACCAGTTGCCTTGATGGGTTTCTCCCAGCGAGCCAGATCCGCTTTTTGTGCCGCAGCCAAATCGGCCGAGTTGGAGCCAATGGGTTCGTAGCCGAGTTTGAGCATTTTGTCCTTCATGGCTGGATCGCGTGCGATTTTCATCATCGCTTTTTCTAAGCGGGTGAGGGCATCGCCTTTGAGGCCCGCAGGGCCATACATGGCAAACCAGGCGGTGGCGTCCATGTTGATGCCCGACTCCTTGAGCGTTGGCACTTCGGGCACTTGGGGGTCGCGCTGGTTGCCAGTCACCGCGATGATGCGGACTTTGCCGGCCCGGTGCATTTCAGCGGTTTCGGACACCACGTCAAACTTGTAGCCGATGTGACCGCCCAGCAGGGCGTTGTTGGCCGGTGCACCGCCTTGGAACGGCACATGGTTCAGGCTGATGCCGGCCGACTGCTCCATCAGCACGCCCATGAAGTGAGGCAGGGTGCCAGCGCCCGGCGTGCCATAGCTGGCATTGCCCGGGTCACTCTTGGCCTTGGCCACCATCTCGGCCACGGATTTGGCATTACTGGCAGGGCCGGAGACCACGCCAAACTGGAAGCGGGCAATTTGCGAGACGGGGGTGAAATCCCTCACGGCATCGTAGTCGAGCTTTTTGTAGACATGCGGGAACAGCACCATCGGGCCGCTGGGCAAAATGATCACGGTCTGGCCATCGGGTTTGGCGACCTTGACTGCATTCAAGGCAATGCGTCCGCCTGCGCCGGGCTTGTTGTCCACAACGATGGTGCCAAAGTCCTCGCGCAGGGCGTCGGCCACCATGCGCGCCAGAATGTCTGCCGAACCACCAGGGGGAAAGCCCACCACGATCTTGAGGGGCGGTTTGTCTTGCGCGTGAAGATTGGGCGAGAGTGCGGCCAGTGACAGCGCCAGAAGGCCCAAACTGCGGCGGCTGAATTTGCTGAGGCTGGGGCGGGTCTTGCTTGGGATCGTGTTCATGGATGTCTCCTTGGGTTCGGGGCTCAGATGTCCCTTGTTGAAAGCGCAAGTCAAGTCAGAATGTAGTGGCTTGACCGACAATTGATCTAAACAATCATCCCCCCGGAAAACCCTGATGCCTTTGTCCCCATCCCAACGTCTGGCCTCGATTGATGACCTGCTTCTGTATAGGCTGGCTCGCTTATCGAGTGTGGCTGGGGCCATGGTGGTGCGCTTGTGTGAGGGCGGCTACGGCATCACCCGGCGCGAGTGGGGTGTGGTGGCCCAACTTTATGAAAATGGCAGCTTGCCGCCTTCGGCATTGGCCGAGCGCATGCACCGCGATCGTGCCCGTACCTCGCGCACTTTGACGGCGTTGGTCAAAAAACAGTGGGTGTTGCGTACCATACCCGCCCACGATCGGCGCAGTGCCTTGGTCAGCTTGACGCCTCCCGGGCGACAGCTTTATGAGGCTTTGATGCCTCAAATTCAGGCCATCAACAGCCAAATCTTGAAAGCGCTGCAGCCCGAAGAAGCCGCCCAATTTGACGAGGCGCTGGAGCGTTTGCTCGCCCAATCCCAGATTTTGGTGACCGAACTGAGTCCGGATTTCCCCAAAGCCAATCGCCGCCAGGGACAGCGCGGCAAAGAAGCACCATGACAGTTTGCCTTCGCTTGATGTGTGCATTGGTTTTGTCGCTGCATGGCGTGGTTCAGGCTTCAGAGGTTTGGACTGGTTGGGTCAGCTGGGTCATGGACGGCGACACGGTGTTGTTGGTGCGCGAGGGCCAACACGAGCCCATCAAGTTGCGCATCGATGGCATCGACGCGCCTGAAACCTGTCAGCCTGGCGGCGCAGAGTCCCGCGACGAATTGATTCGCTTGGTGTTGCGCAAATCCGTTCAGGTGGTGGATCTGGGGCAGGACGTGTACGGTCGACAGATTGGGCGTTTGAACCTGAATGGTGTCGATCTGGGCGCCGAAATGGTGCGCTCTGGCATGGCGTGGGCATACCGTTTTCGCACAGGCAAAGGACCCTATGCCGTTTTGCAACGGCAGGCGCAAAAACAAAAAATGGGGGTGTTTGCGGTGCCCGAAGCGGCCATGTCTCCGCCTGTGTTCAGAAAATTCCATGGCACTTGCCATGGCAGTTGACGAAGCTGGCGTTCACGCGAAGAGGTTCTGCCGCACAAGGTTGTTGTGCAGCAGCTGTTTACCTTGTGGGAGGCTGCCATTGCGGCCGAATGATCGATGGATCTGATCGGTCAAGTTGGACGGTGAGCTGCGCAGACTGGGCAATCCAAGTTGCGTTGCATGCGGATGTCGGTCCACGACAGGTCGCGTCCGTCAAGCATGAGCAAACGCCCGGCCATGTGGCTGCCCATGCCGCTCAAGATTTTGAGGGCTTCGGCCGCTTGGACCGTGCCGATGATGCCCACCAGCGGCGCAAACACGCCCATGGTGGCGCAGCGGGTCTCTTCGGGCATCTGCGCGGGTGGGAAGATGCAGGCATAGCAAGGCGATTCTGCTTGCGTGCTGTCAAACACCGAAACCTGACCATCCATGCGAATGGCCGCGCCCGAAACCAGCGGTTTTCGCAGTTCAACGCACGCCGAGTTCACGGCTTGGCGGGTTTCAAAGTTGTCGCAGCAGTCGATGACCACATCGGCCTGGGCTACCAAGCGGTTTAACAGGGCGGCATCCGCACGTTGGGTGATGGGGGTGACGCGCACATCGGGGTTGATCTGGGCAATGGCGGTGCGCACCGAATCGGCTTTGTATTGGCCTACGCGATCCAAGGTGTGGGCAATTTGCCGCTGCAAGTTGGTGGCGTCGACCTCGTCGTGGTCGACCACGGTGATGTGGCCCACACCTGCACTGCCCAAGTACAAACTGACCGGAGAGCCCAGGCCGCCCGCGCCGATGATCAGGGCGTGCGAGTCCAAGAGCTTTTCTTGGCCGTCAATGCCCAATTCGTTGAGCAGGATGTGCCGCGAGTAGCGCAGCAGTTGCGTGTCATCCATGCGCGTTACCCATGGCGCTCAGTCGTCTTTTTTCTCGACCTTGCGCTCAGCGAGGGTGGTGCTGGCCTTGACGGGCAGGCCTTTGAGTTGGTTCAAGGCCTGGATCAACTGGAAGTCTTTGTCTGAGCCAAACTCGGGCAAACGACGTTCCGCCACAGGCTTTTTGGATTCTTCTTCCAGTTTCTTCATCGCTTCTTCACGGGCTTTTTCGCGAGCGGGGTCTTTTTTCTCTTCAGCTTCTTTGCCGTTGGAGAGGTGTTTTTCCAGATCGGCCTCTCGCGTGCGCAAAGCCGAGAACAGATTGCCGTTTTCGGTTTCGTCCAGCATCACTTCCGGTACGATGCCCTTGGCTTGGATGGCACGCCCACTGGGCGTGTAGTAGCGGGCTGTGGTGATCTTGAGCGCCGTGTCAGGACCCAACTGGCGCACGGTTTGCACCGATCCTTTGCCAAAAGTCTGGCTGCCCATCAAGGTGCCGCGTTTGTAGTCTTGCAATGCACCCGCCACGATTTCGCTGGCCGAGGCCGAGCCTTCGTTCACCAGCACCACCAAAGGTACTTTTTTCAGCGCACCACCCGTGGCGGCTGTCATGCGGGTGATGGGGTCGTTGCTGCTGTTGCGACGCCAGAACTGGGGCGTGGCTTTGTAGGTGAATTTGCTTTCCTCGAGCTGGCCGTTGGTGGTCACCACCGTCACGTTTTCAGGCAAAAAGGCGGCGGACAAGGCCACGGCTGCGTCGAGCAGACCCCCGGGGTCGTTGCGCAGGTCAAGCACCAAGCCTTTGAGCTTGGGCTCTTGTTTGTACATTTCCTCAATCTTGCGAGCGAAGTCGTCCACGGTCCGTTCTTGAAACTGGGACACGCGAATCCAGCCGTAACCAGGCTCGATCACCTTGGACTTGACCGATTGGGTCTTGATCTCTTCGCGGATGATGGTGACCGGAAAGGTGCGGTTCTCAGATTTGCGGAAGATGGTGAGCAGGACCTTGGTTTTGGGTTCACCACGCATGCGTTTGACCGCTTCGTTCAGGCTCAGGCCTTTGACTGCGGTGTCATCGATCTTGGTGATCAGGTCATTGGGCTTGAGGCCAGCACGGTCAGCCGGCGAGCCCTCGATGGGCGAAACCACTTTGACCAAGCCGTCCTCTTGGCTGATTTCGATCCCCACACCCACAAATTTGCCTGAAGTGCCCTCGGAAAACTCTTTAAAACTCTTTTTGTCGAAATATTGAGAGTGAGGGTCCAAGCTGGCCACCATGCCAGAGATGGCTTCGGAGATGAGTTTTCTCTCGTCCACAGGCTCCACATAATCGCTTTTGACCATGCCAAAAACGGCGGCCAACTGCTGCAACTCTTCCAGAGGCAGCGGGGCCAAGTTGCCGCGTGCCACGGTCTGCAGTGACACCGTGGTCAGTGCGCCGGCCAATGCGCCAACGCTGAGCCAGCCAGCGATCTTGAGTTTGTGTCCCATTTGCTTGAATCTATCCAGTCAGAATTCGATCAATATACACCCGAGGGGCAGGCAGATGCACAGCCAGGGTGTATCAGGCTTTGCCTTGGCTGGCCACTGCTGCTGCCGCTTTTGCAGCGGCTTGTGCATCGCCCAAGTAGTAGTGCCGGATAGGTTGGAGGTTTTCGTCCAGTTCATAGACCAAGGGAATCCCGTTGGGAATGTTCAGGTTCACGATGTCTTCGTCTGAGATGTTGTCCAAATACTTGATCAACGCCCTGATTGAATTTCCGTGCGCAGCAAGCATCACGCGTTGACCCGCCTTGATGCTGGGGGCGATGCTGTCGTTCCAGGCTGGCAGGACGCGAGCGACCGTGTCTTTCAAACATTCAGTCAGTGGCACGGCTTGGGGGTCAGGGTAACGGCGGTCGCTGCGTTCGCAACGGGGGTCGTTGGTCTCCAAGGCAGGAGGTGGGGTGTCGTAACTGCGGCGCCAGATCAGCACTTGCTCTTCACCGAATTCTTTGGCCATATCGGCTTTGTTCAAGCCCTGCAGCGCACCGTAATGGCGCTCATTCAGCCGGTAATCCTTGACCACCGGCAGCCAAGTGCGGTCCATCTCGTCCAAAGTGAGCCAAAGGGTGCGAATAGCCCGCTTGAGCACCGAGGTATAGCAAATATCGAAGTCCCAGCCTTCAGCTTTGAGCAATTGGCCCGCTGACATGGCTTGGCTCACGCCCACAGGGGTCAGGTCGACATCGGTCCAGCCCGTGAAACGGTTTTCAAGGTTCCAGGTGGATTCGCCGTGGCGGATAAGGACAAGTTTGTACATGGGCAGAAGTGACGCTGAGGGTCATGAAAACAAGGGATAAGCCCGTCATTTTAGAATCCACAGTTCCCGGCCTTTCATCAGGCCCTTGTTTTTTTGCCTTTAAAGGTCTGATTCGTGAAATTTCTCCTCGACAACTGGATGCTCATCACCGTGGCTTTGGCCTCTGGGGCAGCTTTGCTTTTCCCTGTTTTGAGCACAGGCAAGGGCTTGAATCCGCAAGACATGGTGCAGTTGATGAACCGTGAAAAAGCCATCGTCATCGATGTCTGTGAACCTGATGAGTTCGCTCGCGGCCATGTGATCGGCGCCAAAAATTTGCCTTTAGGTCAACTCGAGGACAAGCTGGCGCAGTTGGTCAAAAACAAATCGTCTCAAGTGGTCATGGTTTGCCAAGTGGGCGCCCGTTCGGCCCGAGCTGCCGCCACCGCCCGCAAACTGGGCTTCGAAAATGTGCAGTCCCTGGCCGGAGGTCTGAAGGCCTGGCAAGCGGCTAGCATGCCTGTCGAAAAAGCCTGAACCCGAAGGAAATGCCATGAAAACCGTCAAGATGTACACCACCGCTGTCTGCCCTTATTGCGTTCGAGCCAAGCAGTTGCTCAAATCCAAAGGCGTGGAGCAGATTGAAGAAATCCGCATTGACCTGGACCCTGTTCAACGCGACCACATGATGCAAACCACAGGGCGACGCACGGTCCCGCAAATTTATGTGGGCGACACCCATGTGGGCGGTTGTGACGATCTGATGGCCTTGGACGCCAAAGGCGGTTTGTTGCCTTTGTTGCAAGCGGCCTGACTTGAAGACGAATTTGATCGCTGATAATCCAACAGTTCTAACCTTGGACGTTGCCGTTTAGGGCTTGTCCGCCTTATTTTTGAAGAGAAATCCATGACCGATACCGCAGTCAACACCGAAGCTTTGGCCCCTGTTTTCCAAATTCAGCGCGTTTACCTGAAAGAAGCGTCGCTCGAGCAACCCAATTCTCCAGCCATCCTGATTGAGCAGCAGCAACCCAGCGTGGACATCCAGTTGGGTGTTGAGGCGACCCCAGCCGCTGAAGGTGTTTTTGAGGTCTGCGTCACGGCCACAGTGCACACCAAAATTGGCGACAAAACAGTCTTTTTGGCTGAATGCAAGCAAGGCGGTATTTTTGAAATCCGCAATTTGCCCGAAGACCAAATGGGTCCGGTCATGGGCATCGCTTGCCCTCAAATCGTTTACCCCTACCTGCGTGCCAGCGTGGCCGACTTGATCACCCGTGCCGGTTTCCCACCCGTTCACTTGGCCGAGATCAACTTCCAAGCCATGTACGAGCAGCAGCAAGCCCAGCAGGCCGCAGCGCCTCAGCAGTAAAAGCGACGCACACCCGGCATGCAGATCACCATCATAGGTGCTGGCGCTTGGGGCACGGCCTTGGCAATCGCCGCCAGTCGCCGGTCTTCGGCCCACCGGGTGAGTTTGCATGCCCGCGACCTTGCACAGGCCCAAGCCATGCAGCAGCAGCGTCGCAACGAACGCTATTTGTCCGGCATTGAGCTGCCTGCATCGCTGGCCATCACGTCAGGCCCTTTGGCCACACTTTTACTGTCTGCACGGGCCGAAGACCTGTTCATCATCGCCACTCCCATGGCTGGCTTGCGCAGCGCTTTGCAGTCGCTGCAGGGTGTGCCCGCATCGGTGGCTTGGCTGTGCAAGGGCTTTGAAGCCGATACCGGTCTCATGCCTCACGAAGTGCAGGCCCAAGTGGCCCCTCAGTTGAAAGCGGGCGCGCTGAACGGCCCCAGTTTTGCGCAAGAAGTGGCCCGCAGCCAACCCACCGCCTTGGTGGCGGCCAGCCCACATGCTTCGGTGCGTGAGGCGCTGGTCCAGGCCTTTCATGGCGGGGCCCTGCGTGTGTACGCCAACGACGACATCGTGGGTGTCGAGGTGGGTGGCGCCGTCAAGAACGTTTTGGCCATCGCCACAGGCCTGTGCGATGGGCTGGACTTGGGTCTGAATGCCCGTGCGGCCCTGATCACCCGCGGCTTGGCCGAAATGACCCGTTTGGGCGTAGCGCTGGGCGCCAAGCCCGAGACCTTCATGGGTTTGTCGGGCTTGGGCGATTTGGTGCTGACGGCCACTGGCGACCTGAGCCGCAACCGCAAAGTGGGCCTGCTGCTGGCCCAAGGTCTGAGCCTCGAGCAGGCCGTGACCTCGCTCGGTCATGTGGCCGAAGGCGTTTACAGCGCCCGAACGGTGCTCCAGCGTGCCCGCCAACTCGGCGTGGACATGCCCATCACCGAAGCGGTGGTTGCACTGCTGGACGGCCACCTGAAAGCAACCGAAGCCGTACAGGTGCTGATGGGGCGCGGGCCTCGGGGCGAGGCTGTTTAAGGCCAGAAGTCCTCCGCCTTGGCGCGGGTGTTGAATTCAGATTTCGAAGTTATCGATCAGACGCGTGCTGCCCAACTTTGCAGCACCCAGCACCACCAACGCATCGCCTGCTTGTGGCACTTGCAGGTCGTGGCGGCGGCGCACCGTCAGGTAATCGGGTTGCCAGCCGCGCTGGCTTAAAGCATTCATGGCTTTGACCTCGAGGGCGGGCAGGTGACGTGCCAGAGCGTCGGCAGCGGCCAAGGCGTCGCGGCCCAGTTCCCGAAGGGCCAGTGACAGTTGCAGCGCTTCAGTGCGTTCGCTTTCACTCAGGTAGCCGTTGCGCGAACTCAAAGCCAGGCCGTCTTCGGCCCGGCAGGTGTCCACGCCTACGACGGTGATGGGCAGCGCGAACTGTCGAACCATCTGCCGGATCACCATGAGTTGCTGGTAGTCCTTCTTGCCGAACACGGCCACGCCCTGGCCCTTGCCCGCGAACACGCTCATGAACAGTTTCATGACCACTGTGGACACGCCCGTGAAAAAACCGGGGCGGAATTCGCCCTCTAGGATGTCTGCCAGCGCCGGGTCGGCGTGCACCTTGACGGTTTGGGCTTCGGGGTAAAGGTCGGTTTCGCGAGGGGCAAACACCACATCGCAGCCCGCGGCTTGCAGCTTAGCGCAGTCGGCTTCCCAGGTGCGAGGGTAGCTGTCAAAGTCTTCGTGCGGCAAGAATTGCAGGCGGTTCACAAAAATACTGACCACGGTGCAGTCGCCCTGGGGCTTGGCCAATTCGACCAGTTTGATGTGGCCTGCGTGCAGGTTGCCCATGGTAGGCACAAAGGCGGGGCATTGAGAGGCGCTCAGGGCTTGACGCAGTTCGTCGATGGAACGGGCAATGATCATGGCAAGGTGGGAGTGACTCGGGTGAGTCGAAGTTTTCTAAGACAGATTCAATTGGGCGTGTACGCCAACCGAACATAAATGGGGGCAAAAGCCTCGGCTTGGGTGATTTCGATCAAGGTTTCCTTGGCCAGCTCAAGCAGGGCGATGAAGGTCACCACCAACACAGGCGTGCCCAAAGTCGGATCGAACAGGTTTTCAAATTCCACAAATTTGCGGCCTTGCAAGTGCTTCAGCACGATGGTCATGTGCTCGCGCACGCTGAGTTCTTCGCGGCTGATCTTGTGGTGCTGCACCAGGTTGGCGCGTTTCAAAATGTCACGCCAAGCCATTTGCAGCTCGTCCATGCTCACGTCCGGAAAGCGCGGTTGCAGGCTTTGCTCAATGTAGACCTGTGCCTGCAAAAAATCACGCCCGTATTGCGGAACCACGTTCAGTTGCATGGAGGCGAGCTTCATTTGCTCGTACTCCAGCAGACGGCGCACCAGCTCTGCCCTAGGGTCTTCGGCTTCTTCGCCCTCGGCCACCTTTTTTGGGGGCAGCAACATGCGCGACTTGATCTCGATCAGCATGGCGGCCATCAGCAGGTATTCGGCCGCCAGTTCCAGGTTGCGCTGGCGAATTTCATCCACATAGACCAAATACTGGCGTGTCACGCCCGCCATGGGGATGTCGAGGATGTTGAAATTCTGCTTTCGGATCAAATACAGCAGCAAATCCAGTGGGCCCTCGAAAGCCTCCAGAAACACCTCCAGAGCATCCGGTGGGATGTACAAGTCGGTGGGCATGGAGAACAAGGGTTCGCCGTACAGGCGAGCCACCGCCACATGGTCCACCACCTGAGGCATGGACGCGGGGGCATCCTGCAGTAGGTCGATCAGTTCTGTGGGGGTCGTCATGGGTGTGCCTCAGAGGCCAAGCAGTTCTAGGACTTACGGCGGCGAGTCAGTGCAAGCCTCACGAGGCCTGAGTTTGGTACACGTAGGGTTTCTGAGCCACTCGGCCTTCTTTGAAGGCTTGTTGTTCCACTCGGCTCACCGGTTTGTCCCACAGCAAAGCGCGGCCCTGGCGTTGCTCGGCTTCTAATTCAGGACGTTGTGCTTTGAGTTGTTCAATGAATTGGGTGGTGTCAGAGGTGTAGTCGGGGCGGCGGAAAATGGACATTCAGGACTTTCGGTCGGGCAATCGGAGAGCGCCAAGGGCGCATAAAAGGTCTTGAGTCTTGGCTCAAGCCACATTGTTGGTTGATTTTACTGGCCTTGAGGGGCCAACTGACTGACAGCCTTTTGCAAGCCAGAAGGCAGATCGGCCTCCAGCTGCCCTTCCAGGTGTTCCAGCAGGCCGCTTCGGCGGGCGATGTCCAGCGGTTGGTGCAACAAACCACAGACGATCAGGCGCACTTCTTTTTTCCGGCAAGTGTCGATCAGGTTCATCAAAGCGTCTGCCCCCGAAGAATCGATGTAAATCACGTTTTTGAGGTCCACCACCACCACAGGGGTACGGATCTGGTCTTCGATCTCTTCTATCAATTTGACGGCACCGAAAAACAAGGCACCATAAATCCGCCAAGCCTGAATCTGTGCTTCATGGCCCGCCAAGGTGGGTTGATCCCGTGGACCCACGTTTTCGCAGCGGCTGAGGCTGGAGATGCGGTAAATGAATGTCAGGCAGGCGGCAATCAGTCCCACCTCAACGGCCACTGTCAGGTCAAACACCACAGTGAGGAAAAAAACCGCCAGCAAGGTGACCCGATAAGGCATGCGGTACTGGCGCAACAGCAAAAACTCGCGCCACTCCCCCATGTTCCAGGCAACAAACATCAAGATCGCCGCCAGCGCTGCCAATGGAATATGGGCAGCCAATGGCGCTGCCACCAGCACCACGGCCAGCAAGGTCAGTGCGTGCACCATGCCTGAAATCGGGGTGGAGCCACCGCTTTGGATATTTGTCACCGTGCGGGCGATGGTGCCCGTGGCGGGCATACCGCCAAAAAAAGGTGTGACGAAGTTGGCGACGCCTTGGGCCATCAATTCCTGGTTGGGGTTGTGGCGGTCGCCTGTCATGCCGTCTGCGATGCGGGCGCACAACAAAGACTCAATGGCGCCCAACAGCGTCAGCGTCAAAGTGGGCATGAGCAGAAATCGAGCGCTGTCCCAGCTGAAGGCCGGCCACTCAAATGCGGGCATGGCCGAAGGAATACCCCCAAATTTGGAACCAATGGTCTCCACTGGTAAGGACAGAAGCCAAGTGACCAAAGTGGCAAACACCAGTGCGATGATGGAGCCGGGCACCATGCTGATGGCTTGAAAGCGCGTGCCTAACAAGCGGCGGCTCATGCGCAGCCAACCGACCAGAAGCGATAAAGAGGCCAGGGCCAGCAGCAAAGACGCCAAATTGGCGCTGTGCAGGTTGTGCCACAGTGAATGCAAGATGCCGAAAAAGTCGGCAGGCATGCTGACAATTTTCAGACCCAAAAAGTCCTTGATTTGCGACAGCATGATCAGCACCGCGATGCCGTTGGTGAACCCAATCACGACCGACACAGGAATGAAACGGATCAAATTGCCCAGTCGGAACAGGCCCATCAGGAAGAGCAGCACACCTGACATGGCGGTCGCCAAAATCAGGTTGGCCAGCCCATATCGCTCCACGATGCCGTAAACAATGACAATGAAAGCGCCAGCTGGACCGCCGATTTGCACCCGGCTGCCCCCCAGTGCTGAGATCAAAAAGCCCGCAATGATGGCCGTGAAGAGACCCGCTTCGGGCTTCAGTCCTGAAGCAATTGCAAATGCCATGGCCAAGGGCAGTGCCACGACACCCACCGTCATGCCCGCACCGACATCTTGCGCAAAGCGTTTCCGGTTGTACCCCTGCAAGCTCTCGAGCAACCGAGGGCGAAAGAAGTGGGTGGCCTGCATCCAGTTCATACGGTTCTCGTCATCAATGGTCGTCGGCGTGCTGGTCGCATTATTTAGCGCGGGCCCGCAAATCGGTCAACAAGGGGCGCAGACACAAAATCCAAAGCAAAGCGGCCAAAGGTAGGGTGGTGATGTAGCCCCCGTGTTTGAAGCCCAAAGCCCCCACAAGGCCTCCCAGCAAGAACCCCATCACCAAAGACCCGTGGACCCGAAGCCTTTGGCGGTTGGCCAATACTGGCAAAGTCGAATGGGCACGGTTGATGTAAAGCAATTTACCCAGTTCAATGCCCAAATCGGTCACCAAGCCCGTGATGTGGGTCGTGCGAATCTCGGCTCTCGAAATTTTGGTGATGACTGCATTTTGTAGACCCATGATGAAGCAGAGCAACACCACCGTGACCGGCACAAAAACCTGCGACCAAGCCGCAATGGCCGCGCCAAACAAACCGAAAACGAGCAGGGCCACAGATTCAAGCAGCAAGGGCAGGCTGTAGCTGCTGTGCAACTGCTGGCGCAGACCCCAATTGACCATGATGGCGGTGCACATGGCGCCAGAAACGAATGCCATGAGGCAAACCAGCCCCGCCAAGGCCAAGGTGATGTTGCCCAAAATGAGGTCGTCGGCCACCGAAGACAGAATGCCTGTCATGTGCGAGGTATAGCTGCCCACCGCTAAAAAGCCGCCTGCATTGGTGGCACCCGCCACAAAGCTCAAAACCAACCCCAAACCCAGATTGGCCTCGGGGCTGCGCTGTACATCGGTCCATCCACGAATGAGAGGAAACATGTTCAGCGCTTGAGCCAGGGGGGTCAGTGGATCCGCATGCCGGGCTTGGCACCAGGCCAAGGGTGCAGCACATGGATGCCGGGTTCGGCTTTTTCGTCGGCGTGGCTGGCGGCCAGGACCATGCCCTCAGAGACGCCAAACTTCATCTTGCGTGGGGCCAGGTTGGCGACCATCACAGTCAGTTTGCCGATCAGGTCTTCGGGCTTGTACATGCTGGCGATGCCACTGAAGACATTGCGCATGCGGCCTTCGCCCACATCCAGCGTCAGGCGCAGCAGCTTGACCGAGCCATCGACGGGTTCGCAATTCACGATCTGGGCAATGCGCAGATCGACCTTGGCGAAGTCGTCGATGCTGATCGTCGGGGCGATTTCCTCGCCGCCGGGGATGAGCTTTTCCTCGACCACGGCAGGCGGCTCGAACAAAGCGTCGAGTTGCTCGGGGGTGACGCGTTGCATGAGGTGTTGGTAAGCGTTGATGGTGTGACCCGCACCCAGCAGATTTTGCGCTTGAGCAAAGTGGAAGGGGGCCACGTTCAGGAAGGCCTCGACCTGCGCTGCCAATGCTGGCAGCACGGGTTTGAGTTGCAGGCTGAGCAAGCGGAAGGCTTCTATGCAGGTGGTGCACACGTCGTGCAGTCGGGTGTCTTGGCCCTCTTGCTTGGCCAAATCCCAAGGTTTGTTTTGGTCCACATAGCTGTTGACCTTGTCGGTCAACAGCATGATTTCGCGCAGCGCTTTGGCGTATTCGCGTTCGTCGTAGAGCGCGGCGATGGTGGGCGCAGCGGCTTGCAAGGTCGTCAGCAAGGCTTGGCCGTCGGCGCTCACGGGGCCGAGTTGCCCGCCAAACCGCTTGGCAATGAAACCGGCCGAGCGCGAGGCGATGTTCACAAACTTACCGATCAGGTCGGAGTTGACACGCGCCATGAAATCTTCGGCATTGAAGTCAATGTCTTCGTTGCGTGCCGAGAGTTTGGCCGCCAAGTAGTAGCGCAGCCACTCGGGGTTCATGCCCAGGCTCAGGTACTTGAGCGGGTCCAGGCCCGTGCCGCGGCTTTTGCTCATCTTCTCGCCGTTGTTCACGGTGAGGAAGCCGTGCACGAACACGCTGTTGGGTGTTTTGCGACCCGAAAAATGCAGCATGGCAGGCCAAAACAGCGTGTGGAAGGTCACGATGTCTTTGCCGATAAAGTGGATCTGCTCTAGATTCGGGTTGGACATGTAGACGTTGTAGTCTTCCCCGCGTTTGTCCAGCAGGTTTTTCAGGGACGCCAGGTAGCCCACGGGCGCGTCCAGCCACACATAAAAGTACTTCCCTGGTGCGTCGGGGATTTCAATGCCGAAGTAGGGCGCATCGCGCGAGATGTCCCAGTCACCCAAGCCTTCGCTGGTCGTGCCGTCGGGGTTGGTGCGCACGCTGAACCACTCTTTGACCTTGTTGGCCACCTCGGGTTGCAACTTCCCGTCCTGGGTCCACTGGTTCAAAAAGTCCACGCAGCGCGGGTCAGAGAGCTTGAAGAAAAAGTGCTCTGAGGTCTTGAGTTCAGGCTTGGCACCTGAGAGGGCCGAGAAGGGGTTGATCAGGTCGGTGGGAGCGTAGACCGCGCCGCAGACCTCGCAGTTGTCGCCGTACTGGTCTTTGGCGTGGCACTTGGGGCACTCGCCTTTGATGAAGCGGTCCGGCAAAAACATGTTCTTTTGCGGGTCAAAGAACTGCTCGACCGAGCGCACCTCGATCAGCGAGCCGCCATCCGCTGCCGATATGTCGCGCAGGTCACGGTAAATCTGGCGGGCCAGTTCGTGGTTCTCGGGGGCGTCGGTGCTGTGCCAGTTGTCAAACTGGATATGAAAGCCGTCCAAATAAGGCTTGCGCCCGGCGGCAATGTCGGCCACGAACTGCTGTGGCGTCTTGCCCGCTTTTTCGGCGGCGATCATGATGGGGGCGCCGTGGGTGTCGTCCGCACCCACAAAGTTGACGTGGTTGCCCTGCATGCGCTGGTACCTTACCCAGATGTCGGCCTGGATGTATTCCATGATGTGGCCGATGTGGAAGTTGCCGTTGGCATACGGCAGGGCGGTGGTGACAAAGAGTTGGCGGGGCGCCTCTAGAAGACCGTTATGGGCAGACATGGTGGGGCAGTTTGTAGGGGAATCGCTGATTTTAGGGTGTACGCGTTGGCTTGTCGGTAAACTTCGGCCCATTCTAGAAAGTGACCATGGCGACCACCGAACAACTCCTCCAGGCCCTGCAAGCCGTGATTGACCCGAACACGGGCAAAGATTTCATTTCCACCAAAACCCTCAAGAACCTTCAAGTCGAAGGCAGCGATGTCTCTTTTGACGTGGAACTGGGTTACCCGGCCAAGAGCCAGATCCCCATGCTGCGCCAGGCGCTGATTGCCGCTGCCAAGGGTGTGGCGGGTGTGTCGAATGTGTCTGCCAACGTGACGAGCAAGATCACGGCTCACGCCGCCCAGCGCGGCGTGGCATTGCTCCCCCAAGTCAAAAACATCGTCGCTGTGGCCTCGGGCAAGGGTGGTGTGGGCAAGAGCACCACGGCGGTCAACTTGGCCTTGGCTTTGGCTGCGGAAGGCGCCACGGTGGGCCTGTTGGACGCCGATATTTACGGCCCCAGCCAGCCGATGATGATGGGCATCGAAGGGCGCCCTGAGAGCGAAGACGGCAAGACCATGGAGCCGCTGGAGAACTACGGCGTGCAGGTCATGTCGATTGGTTTTTTGGTCAATGCGGACGAAGCCATGATTTGGCGCGGCCCCATGGCCACCCAGGCGCTGGAGCAATTGCTGCGCCAGACCAACTGGAAAGAACTGGATTATTTGATTGTGGACATGCCGCCCGGCACGGGCGACATCCAGCTCACTTTGAGCCAGCGCGTACCGATGACCGGCGCAGTGATCGTGACCACGCCGCAAGACATTGCCCTCTTGGACGCCAAAAAAGGCGTGAAGATGTTCGAAAAAGTCGGCGTGCCGATTTTGGGACTGGTCGAGAACATGGCGGTGCACGTGTGCACCAACTGCGGCCATGTCGAGCACATTTTTGGCGCGGATGGCGGCAAGAAAATGGCCGCCGAATACGGCATGGACTACCTGGGCGCACTGCCCCTGGACATGCAGATTCGCCTGCAAGCCGACAGCGGTAAGCCCACCGTGGTCTACGACCCCGATGGCGAAGTGGCGCAAATCTACAAAGCCGTAGCCCGCCAGGTCGCGGTCAAGATCGCGGCCAAGGCCAAGGATTTTTCCAGCAAGTTCCCCAGCATCAAGATCAGCAAGGACACTTGAGTAGTCCGCTTGGCCCACCGTTGGATCGGGTAAGAAAAGTCTTGTCGATGGCCATTTCCCCTTGAGTTGAACTTAAGTATTCGTTGCTATGATTCACTTTCTAACCGAGGTACAAAGTGAAAGCTTCGCAAAGTCTGATGGATGGGATGCGCCAATTGCTTCTGCGTTGGCCCATGGAGTTGCTCGGTGGGGTACTGCTGGCCACGGGTCTTTGGATGGTGTTCTACACCTACCAGTCCAGCGAAGTCATGGTTCGGCAATACGCCACGGAAAGTGCGCAGGCGCATGCGGCTTCGGTCACGCAATTTCGTAACTTTTACACGCAGGAGCTGGTGCCCCGAGCCATGAAGGGGGGTATGGAGGTCACGCACGACTACCAATCGCGTGACAACGCCTTGCCCTTACCCGCGACGTTGACGATCGATTTAGGCCATTACCTGTCCAAAGTCGATGGTGGCACACAGGTTCGCTTGTACAGCGACAGGCCATTCCCCTGGCGCGTGGCCGAGCGTTCTCTGGATGACTTCCAAAAACAGGCGCTTGCGCATCTGAAAAACCAGCCCAACCAGCCGTTTGTGCGTGAAGAGGTGCTCAACGGTACCCGTGTGTTGCGTTTTGCTCAGGCCGATCGCATGTTGCCCAGTTGTGTGTCTTGCCACAACAGTTACCCCGGCTCCCCCAAAACCGACTGGCAAGTCGAGGATGTACGAGGGGCTTTGGAGGTGGTCTTGCCCGTGTCGCAATGGCAGCTGGCCAGCACCGGCGTGCTCAACCGCACCTTTGTGGTTTTGTTGGTGTTGTTGTTTTTGGGTTTGTTGCTGATTTGGTTCTCCATCAAACGCATCCGAACTGCTTTGATAACGTCGCGTGAACTCTCGGCTGAGAGAAAAATAGCGATCAAGCAGCTTAGCCAGGAGATCGCCGAACGAGAACAGGTGGAAAGGCATCTGCGTTTGAGTGAGAGCAAGTTGAGCAGTATTTTTAAATCGGTGCCCGAAGCCATTGTGGTGGCGGATTCGAAGGGCCGCATCGTGCAATGCAACGACGCCACGGCTGCCATTTTTGATTACCCCATGGATGCCCTGATGGGCCAGCGCGTGAACATGCTGATGGCCGAAGCCGAACAAGACCGACACGACCAATACATGGACCGTTACCTCAGCACGGGCGAGAAACGGTTGATGAACCAGCCGCGTGTCCTTCAGGGGCGCAGGCGCGATGGCAGTTTGTTTCCAGTGCGCTTGACAATCAGCGAGACCCGGCTGGACAACGAACACTTCTTCATCGGCGTGATGCAAGACTTCACGGCCATACAAAGTGCCCAGGACTTGCTGGTGGACGCCAAAAACAAAGCCGAGCAAGCCAACCGCATGCGAGGTGAATTTTTGGCCAATATGAGCCATGAAATTCGCACGCCCATGAACGGCATTGTGGGCATGACCGAGTTGGCATTGGACACCACCCATCCCGCACAGCAAAAAGAGTATTTGGTACTGGCCCGCGACTCGGCGAATCATTTGTTGCAAATCATCAATGAGATTTTGGACTTCTCCAAGATCGAGGCCAAGGCCTTGGAGTTGGAGCTTCTGGAGGTGAGCCCCGCTCAATTGGTGCGTCACACGGTGCGATCTTTGGAGCAGTTGGCACGCGCCAAGCAAATTAATTTGCAACTCTTCACAGAGCCCGATGTGCCTGACTTGCTTTGGTTGGATCCTGTGCGCATGCGTCAGGTTTTGACCAACTTGATTGGCAATGCCATCAAGTTCACCGAACAAGGTGCGGTCACCGTTAAAACAGAGTTGTTGCCCTCAGACGACGCAAAAACCGTTCTCTTGCGCATCAGCGTGGCCGACACCGGTATTGGGTTTGATCCCGAGAGAACCGAGGCCTTGTTCAGTCCCTTCACGCAAGCCGATGGCTCCGTCACCCGCTCTTTCGGGGGGACGGGCTTGGGCCTCGCCATCACGCGCAGCTTGGTGCAGTTGATGGGCGGCTTTATCACCGCTGAAGGGCGGCCCGGAAAGGGCGCTACCTTTGTCGCCACTTTGCCGGTCAGGCGGGTCTTGCAGCCTGAACTGCCTGTCTTAACAAAACCCACGGAGCAAGCCGCGTTGCCGTCATCAGGCACTGCCGAAGCGCAGGCGTGTTCCGTCTTGCTGGTGGAGGACCATGAGATCAACCGCAAGTTGGCTGAAATCATGCTTCAACGCATGGGTTGCCGTTATGCGACGGCAGCAGACGGCCAACAGGCGCTGGACCGTTTGGACCAAGAGCGCTTTGACGTGGTGCTGATGGACGTGATGATGCCCGTGATGGACGGCTTGACCGCATTGCGCCAATTGCGTGTCCGAGAAGCCCAAGGCCAGCACAGAACGCTTGTCCTGATGGTCACGGCCCACGCCATGACCGGTGACAAAGAGCGTTTCATCGCAGCAGGTGCCGATGGCTATGTGTCCAAACCCATGTCGCAGGCGGCGTTGCAAAAAGAGATTCTTCGCGTGCTCAAGCGCTAGGCGATACCCCCGATTGTCTGAAACCGGGGTTTTCGGGTGGGCATAGGCTCAAGTGCCTGGTTTTTCCAATTCACGCAAGCGAAAGCGCTGGATCTTGCCCGTGGCGGTTTTGGGCAGCTCGGCCACAAAGTCGATGAAGCGCGGGTACTTGTAAGGGGCCAGACGCTCTTTGACGAAGGCTTTGACTTCATCTTGCGTCAGGCTTTGGCCCGCCTTCAGCACGATGAAGGCCTTGGTCTTGGTCAGGCCATCGGTGTCTTCCTTGCCGATCACGGCCGCTTCCAAGATGGCGGGGTGTTGCACCAGGGTGGACTCGACCTCGAAGGGCGAGACATAGATGCCGCTGACCTTGAGCATGTCGTCGTTGCGGCCCGCGTAGGTGTAGTAGCCATCGGGGTCGCGCGTGTACTTGTCGCCGCTTTTGGTCCACACCCCTTGGAAGGTGTCGCGTGTCTTTTCACGGTTGTTCCAGTACATCAACGCGCTGCTGGGTCCTTGGATGTAGAGGTCGCCGATCTCGTTGTGGCCAGTGACCACGCTGCCGTCTTCGTTGCGCAGCTGCACTTCATAGCCGGGTACGGCTTTGCCGGTGGTGCCGTAACGCACATCGCCTGGGCGGTTGGACAAGAAGACGTGCAGCATTTCTGTGGACCCGATGCCGTCGATGATTTCGCAGCCAAAGTGCGCCGTCCAACGCTCGGCGATGTCGCGGGGCAGTGCCTCGCCCGCGGACGAACACAAGCGCAAGGCCACTTGGCTTTTGGCGGGTAACTCTGGATTGGCCAGCATGCCGCCGTAGCCGGTGGGCGCACCATAAAACACGGTGGGTTGGTGGTCAACCAGCCGTTTGAAGGTGGCTTGCGGGGTGGGGCGCTCGGCCATCAGCACCACCGTGGCACCCACGCTCAGGGGGAACGTGAGCGCGTTGCCCAAACCATAGGCAAAGAACAGTTTGGCGGCCGAGAACACGGTGTCGTTCTCCTGTAAATTGAGCACGCCTTGGCCATACAACTCGGCGGTCCAGTACAGGTTACCCTGGCTGTGGACAGTACCCTTGGGCTTGCCGGTCGAGCCTGATGAATACAGCCAGAAAGCCGGTTCATCGGCCAGCGTTTGGGCGGGAAGAACGGGCTTGTTTTGGGCCACAAAGTCGGCCATGTTGAATTGGCCCTGCGTCAATTCGCCTGATGGGCGCGAGACCACGACTTGGCGCACTTCGTTTTTGACCAGGTCCAGCGCACTTTGCAGGGCAGGGAGCAGAGCACCCGAGACCAAGGCGGCTTGGGCTCGGCTGTTGCTCAACATGAAGGCATAGTCCTCGGCGGTGAGCAGCGTATTGACAGCCACAGGCACCACGCCCGCATAAAGTGAACCCAGAAAGGCCACCACCCAGTCGCTGCTGTCGTGCATGAGCAAGAGCACGCGCTCTTCGCGTTTGAGGCCCATGGCTTGCAGGCCTCCCGCAAACCGACGGATTTGTTCGACCAACTCGCCATAAGTCAGGGTGCCCAAGTCGTCGATGAGGGCGGTTTTCGCAAGACGTGGGGAGTTGGTGGCGATCAGGTGCTGGGCAAAGTTGAAGTCTGCTGGTGGTGGTGTCACTGGGCGTTTCATAGTGGTCTCCTGGGTCTCTGAGTGTTCTTCAAAATATGGCTTTTGCAAAGGCCTCAAAGGACCAGCTTGCCGCCCTGTGCCGCCAGGGCGTCCAAGGCCACCGAGCTGCCCTGCACCGCTGTGCGGCGGTGGTAGAAGTTGAGTGCCCGCAGGCCCCCTAGCTCTTCGCCGCCGCCAGCGCGACCAGGGCCGCCGTGCAGGCTCATGGGCATCACGTTGCCGTGGCCGCTGTGCAGGGCCGCCACATCGGGCGAAATCGCATGCACGCGGCCGTGGCTGCTGGCCAGTTCGACCGAGGCTTGCGCGGTGAACGCAGGGTCATCGCTGTAGACCGAGCAGACCAGCGAGCCTTCGCCCCTGCGGATCATGGCGTAGGCCTCTTCAATGCTGTCGTAAGGCATCAGGGTAGACACGGGGCCAAACACCTCGACCGCATGCAGCACTTGCGCCGCCATGGGCGACTCGGTGCCCAGCAGCACGGGGGCCACGCAGGCGCTGGCTGCATCGGCATCGACCAAGCCCGCAGCACTACCATCGAACAAAACGGTGGCTTCGGTCTTCAATTGCGCCAGACCCGCCAGCACGCTGGCTTTTTGTTCCTGGCTGACCAGCGCGCCCATGCGCACAGTCTCATTGCGCGGATTGCCCACGGTGGTTTTGGCCAGGCGTGCGCCAATGGCTTCGGCGGCAGCTGGGTACAAGGCTTGGGGCACAAAGATGCGGCGGATCGCGGTGCATTTCTGACCCGATTTGACGGTCATCTCGCGGGCGACTTCGGCCACCAGCAGCTTGAAGGCTTCGCTGTCGGCCTTGGCCGCTGGCGAGAGCAGGGCAGAGTTCAGGCTGTCGGCTTCGATGTTGCAGCGCACCGACAGCTCGGTCACGGCGCGGTGGCTGCGGATGATCTTGCCCGTCTCGGCCGAGCCGGTGAAGCTGACCACGTCAAAGGCCTGCAGCTGGTCCATCAGGCCTGCGGACGAGCCGCAGATGACTGACAAAGCGCCCACGGGCAGCACACCCGCATCCACCACGTCTTTGACCATGCGCTGGGTCAGCCAGGCGGTTGCCGTGGCGGGCTTGATGATGACGGGCACGCCCGAGAGCAGGGCGGGTGCGGCTTTTTCCCACAAGCCCCAGCTGGGGAAGTTGAAGGCATTGATGAACAGCGCCACGCCGCGCGTGGGCACCTGAATGTGCTGGGTCTGGAAGGCCGGGTCTTTGGCCATGCGGATGCGCTCGCCGTCGAGCAGCAGCGTGGCGTCACCCAAGGCCGCGCCCTGCTTGGCGTAGTAGCCCAAGGTGAAGATGGCGCCGTCGATGTCCACACCCGAGTCTTTGGCCACGGTGCCGCTGTTGGCGGTGGCGATCTCGTAGTAGGCATCGCGGTTGGCTTGCAGCACTTCGGTGATTTTTGTCAGGAGGGCTGCTCGCTGGCCGTAGCTCAAGGCGCGCAGGGCCGCGCCGCCTTGTTCACGTGCAAAAGCAAAGCCTTCGGCCAGGTCGATGCCGCTGCTGGACACGCGGGTCAGCTCGGTGCCCAGCACCGGGTCGAACAGGGGCGTGCCTGCACCGGTGCCGGTTTGCCAGCGGCCTGCGAAGAAGTTGGGGAGCAATGCGGTCATGGACAAGGCTTTCGGTGTGTATTCGGGGCAAAAGGGAATCAACATGCACGGTGATGCCATAAAGGACTGTTCCTAATGGCCAGATGGCGGTATAAACAGGGCTTTATGCACTATCGTGCTTGCCAGTGAGTATGCATTAAAGTGCATGTTTTGTGCCCTTTGAAATATTAGGGTTTTCCCTTTGTCTCGAACACCATGTTGAATTTGTCATCCAAAGAGACTTCGGCCGCAGAAGTGGCCGAATCAGAAGCCCAGCGCAACCCTTTTTTGGTCACATTGGGTGAGCGGGTGCGGAACCTGCGTGCGCGTCAAGGCATGACACGCCGCGCCGTCGCTTTGGCGGCAGATGTGTCTGAGCGCCATTTGGCGAATCTGGAGTACGGCACAGGCAATGTGTCTGTTTTGGTTCTACTGCAGGTGGCCAGCGCCTTGCAATGCACTTTGGCTGAGTTGCTGGGCGATGTGACCACCTCCTCACCTGAGTGGCTGCTGATACGCGAGTTGCTGGGCAAGCGCAGCGAGACCGATTTGCGTCGGGCTCGCGAGCAATTGGGTGAAATGTTTGGCGAAGGTGGTAACGCGCAAGAGCGTAAAAACCGCATTGCCTTGATTGGTTTGCGTGGGGCTGGCAAAACTGCCTTGGGCCAGCGCTTGGCCGATGACATGGGCTTTCCCTTCATCGAGCTCAGCCGAGAAATTGAAAAGTTCGCGGGTTGCCAGATCAGCGAGATCCACAACCTGTATGGTGCCAACGCCTATCGCCGCTATGAGCGGCGCGCACTGGAAGAGGCCATACAAATTTACCCCGAAGTGGTGATCGCCACACCCGGCGGTTTGGTGTCGGATTCGGCCAATTTCAACTTGTTGCTGTCCCATTGCACCACGGTGTGGTTGCAAGCCGATGCCACAGACCACATGGGCCGCGTGGCCGCACAAGGTGATATGCGTCCCATGGCTGCTAGCCGTGAGGCCATGGAGGACCTCAAGCGCATTTTGGAAGGGCGAGCGGCTTTTTACTCCAAAGCCGACATGGCCATCAACACCAGTGGTCGCACAGAGGCCCAAGCTTTTGAGGTGTTGCGTACTTCAGTTCGCCAGCACCTGCAGCGGCCCGCATGAGGCGTGTGAAGTGGGGTCAAATCCAAGGGTAATCCCTTATTAAATGCAGTAAAGTGCATGTTGCCTGGGGGTGCAAGTTGCAATAAAATTCAAATCAACATGCACTGAACTGCATTTTTTGACTGAAATCAAACCCTTTCACCGCCGGAGACCCACATGACAACAGCCTTTCAGGTCAATTACCAGACCAGCCCCGCTGAGTACAAGCACATCAACCTGGCCTTTGATGGCGAGATCGCCACACTGTCGATCAACATCAACGAAGACGCAGGCATTCGCCCTGGCTACAAACTCAAGCTCAACAGCTACGACCTGGGTGTGGACATCGAGTTGCACGACGCGTTGCAGCGCATCCGTTTCGAGCACCCCGAGGTACGCTCGGTGGTGGTGACCAGCTTGAAGGACCGCGTGTTCTGCTCCGGTGCCAACATCTTCATGCTGGGTGTGTCCACCCACGGCTGGAAAGTGAACTTTTGCAAGTTCACCAACGAAACCCGCAACGGTATCGAAGACTCCAGTAAGCACGACGGCCTGAAGTTTGTGGCTGCCTTGAACGGCGCTTGCGCTGGCGGGGGCTATGAGTTGGCCTTGGCCTGCGACGACATCGTCTTGGTCGATGACCGTTCATCTTCGGTGTCTTTGCCTGAAGTGCCTTTGCTGGGCGTGTTGCCTGGCACCGGCGGCCTGACCCGCGTGACCGACAAGCGCCATGTGCGCCACGATCTGGCCGACATTTTCTGCACCAGTGTTGAAGGCGTGCGTGGTCAGAAAGCCGTGGACTGGCGCCTGGTCGATGCGATCGCCAAGCCTGCTGTGTTCAAGGATGTGGTTAAGGCGCGTGCCACCCAATTGGCGGCTGGCAGCATCCGCCCCGCAGGCGTGAAGGGCGTGTCCTTGACGCCTCTCAACCGCACAATCGCAGCCGACGCGCTCACATACACCAACGTCACCGTGGACATCGACCGTGCTAAGCGCATCGCCACCTTTACTGTCAAGGCTCCTGCCACAGCCCAACCCACCGACATCGCTGGCATCGAAGCCGCTGGCATGAACTGGTGGCCGCTGCAAATGGTGCGCGAACTCGATGACGCCATCTTGCACATGCGCACCAACGAACTCGACATCGGCACCTGGGTCATCAAGACATCGGGTGACGCTGCCGCGGTGTTGGCCTCGGATGCCACCATGCTGGCGAACAAAGACCACTGGTTTGTGCGTGAGACCATCGGCCACCTGCGCCGCACCCTGGCCCGCATGGACGTGACCTCGCGCAGCCTGTTTGCCTTGGTTGAAGAAGGGACTTGTTTTGTGGGCACACTCGCTGAATTGGCTTTCTGTGCCGACCGTGCCTACATGCTGGCGCTGCCGGACGACGAAGCCAAAGCCCCCAAGATCCAATTGAACGAGATGAACTTCGGTTTCTTCCCTATGGTCAACGACCAGACCCGCTTGCAGCGCCGCTTTTACGAAGAAGTGCCTGCCATGGAAGCCGCTCGCGGCGCCATCGGCAAAGCCCTCGACGCTGACGCCGCTTTGGCTTTGGGCTTGGTCACTGCTGCCCCTGACGACATCGACTGGGCTGACGAGATCCGTCTGGCCCTGGAAGAGCGTTCTTCCATGTCGCCCGATGCCCTGACCGGTCTGGAAGCCAACCTGCGTTTTGCCAGCCAAGAGAACATGTTGACCCGTATTTTTGGCCGCCTGACCGCCTGGCAGAACTGGATATTCCAGCGCCCCAACGCTGTGGGCGAAAAAGGTGCCTTGAAGGTTTACGGCAAGGGCGAAAAAGTTCAGTTCGACATGAACCGCGTTTAAGTCCTTTTCATTTCAGATCGTTGTGCAGCGTGGTTCCCGGTGGTCTACGCTGCAACCGAAATTTGCCCCCACCGTTGCTTTTTCATTTCTGGAGACTCTCATGTCCGGTATCAACTACAGCGAAAAGATCCCCAACAACGTCAACCTGAGCGAAGACCGCACGCTGCAACGCGCCTTGGAGCAGTGGCAGCCCAACTTCATCAACTGGTGGGACGACATGGGCCCCGAAGGCTCGACCGACATGGACGTGTACTTGCGCACCGCCGTGAGCGTGGACCCACAAGGCTGGGCCCAGTTCGGCCACGTCAAGATGCGTGACTACCGTTGGGGCGTGTTCCTGAATCCCGGCGAGCAAGACCGCAAGATCCATTTCGGCGACAACATCGGTGAAAAAGCCTGGCAAGACGTGCCTGGCGAACACCGCGCCAACCTGCGCCGCATCATCGTGACGCAGGGCGACACCGAGCCAGCATCCGTTGAGCAGCAGCGCCATTTGGGCCTGACCGCACCCAGCATGTACGACTTGCGCAACCTGTTCCAGATCAACGTGGAAGAAGGCCGCCACCTGTGGGCCATGGTGTACTTGCTGCACAAATACTTCGGCAAAGACGGCCGTGAAGAAGCCGACGCGCTGCTGCAACGCAACAGCGGCAACGAAGACAACCCCCGCATCTTGCAAGCCTTCAACGAGAAGACACCTGACTGGTTGTCGTTCTTCATGTTCACTTACTTCACGGACCGTGACGGCAAGTTCCAGTTGTGCGCTCTGGCTGAGTCGGCTTTCGACCCGCTGGCCCGCACCACCAAGTTCATGCTGACCGAAGAAGCGCACCACATGTTTGTGGGCGAGTCCGGCGTGAGCCGCACCATCCAGCGCACTGTCGATGTGATGAACCAACTCAAAACCGACGATGTGGGCAAGCTGCGTGCAGCGGGCGTGATCGATTTGCCGACCATCCAGCGCTACATCAACTTCCACTTCTCGGTGACCATCGACTTGTTTGGTGCCGACCAGTCGTCCAACGCCGCCACCTTCTACAGTTCGGGCCTGAAAGGCCGTTACGAAGAAGGCAAGCGCACCGATGACCACGTCTTGAAGGGCAACAGCTACAAGATTTTGTCGGTCGAGGACGGCAAGTTGGTCGAAAAAGAAGTGCCGATGCTCAACGCTTTGAACGAAGTGCTGCGCGACGACTACATCACCGACTCCAAAGGCGGCATCGACCGTTGGAACCGCGTGATCTCCAAGGCGGGCATTCCTTTCACATTGACTGCACCACATAAGGCTTTTCACCGCAACATCGGCTCTTTGTCCGGTGCCAAGATCACGCCCGATGGCCGTGTGGTGAGCGACGAGCAGTGGATGGCGCAAGTGGGCGAGTGGTTGCCCACCAACGAAGACCGCGCTTATGTGGCCAGCCTGATGGGTCGTGTCGTGGAGCCAGGCAAGTTTGCCAACTGGATCGCGCCTCCCGTCATGGGCATCAACCGTCAGCCTGTGGACTTTGATTACGTTCGCTTCAACTGATACGTTGAATCTTTGATTGACTGTCGCTTCCATTTCTGGGGGCGGCAGTTGACAGAGGAAGGGGCGGGTTCCTCATGCTGGGGTAACAGTAATCGTCACCCGCCCCTTCCTCTGTCAACTGCATGGGTGCGTTATGCGCACAAACACCGGTAGACTGCCGAGGTTAAAACTGGCACGGAGCGACGGTATGGCTTGGGGCCGGTCGCCGATTTCTGGTACCCCAGTATGAGGCGTACGGCCCCAAGCCATACCGTTGCGGACCCAGCAGACCAAAAAGACAAAACACCCGAAAGCCAAGACATGAGCACCGAAGCGACGCTGATCAAGCAACACCTGATTGACCCAGAAATTTGCATCCGCTGCAACACCTGCGAAGCGATCTGCCCGGTGGGCGCGATCACGCACGACTCGCTCAACTACGTCGTCAAGGCCGACATCTGCAACGGTTGTATGGACTGCATCTCGCCATGCCCCACCGGCTCGATTGACAACTGGCGCATGATGCCCAAGGTCAAGGCCTACAGCATCGAAGAACAACTCAAGTGGGACGAACTGCCTGCAGAGCTGAGTGCCGAGGAACTGGCTGCTGCCGGGGGTGATGCTGGAGAAGCTGTGGCAATGCCAGACAGCGCCGCCGATACCTCATCGGTCGCCTCTGCGGCCAGCACCGCCGTCGCTTCCGGATTCAGCTCAGCCCAATTCGGCGCTACCATCCCACCTTGGTCGGCTGCCCACGCCTACACCAACCTGTATGGCCCCAAGGCCGCTGAGAAAACCATCACTGCCACCGTGACAGGCAACCTGCGTGTGACCGAAGTCGGCAAAGACTACGACACCCACCACATCGTGCTCGACTTCGGCAACCTGCCTTTCCCGGTGCTCGAAGGCCAGTCGATTGGCATCCTGCCCCCCGGCGAAGACGCCAAAGGCAAGCCGCACCATGCGCGCCAATACTCGATTGCCAGCCCCCGCAACGGCGAGCGCCCAGGGCACAACAACCTGTCGCTGACCATCAAGCGCGTGCTCGAAGACCACGACGGCCAACCCGTGCGCGGCGTCGGCTCCAACTACATGTGCGACTTGAATGTGGGTGACAAGGTTCAAGTGATTGGGCCGTTTGGCGCGAGCTTTCTCATGCCCAACCACCCCAAGAGCAACATTGTCATGATCTGCACCGGCACGGGCAGCGCCCCCATGCGCGCCATGACCGAGTGGCGTCGTCGCCTGCGCGCCAGCGGCAAGTTCGAGGGCGGCAAACTCATGTTGTTCTTTGGTGCCCGCACCCCTGCTGAGTTGCCGTACTTTGGCCCGCTCAACAATTTGCCCAAAGACTTCATCGACACCGAGTTTGCATTTTCCCGTGAAGTGGGTAAACCCAAACGCTACGTGCAGGACGCCCTGCGTGACCGCGCTGCCGATGTGGCCGCGCTGCTCAAAGACGGAAACACCTGTTTTTATGTGTGCGGTTTGAAGAGCATGGAAGAGGGGGTGGTCATGGCCTTGCGCGACATTGCGCAAAACGCGGGTCTGGACTGGGAAGCCATTGGTGGCACGCTCAAGAAAGAAGGCCGTCTGCACCTCGAAACCTACTGAGCCAGTATGGCGAACGCCACCCACATCGGCCTGGACCAGGTTCGCCAGCAACTGCGCCAACCGCGTTCGCAGCTCAAAGGCCGACAGGCCACGGGCGAAGCCCGTGCCGAGGTGCGGGCCTTGATCGGTGAACCACCCACAAACGGCCACCGCCGTGATTTACTGATCGAGCATTTGCATGTGTTGAACGACCATTTCCAGGGTCTGTTCGAGCGCCACATCGTGGCGCTGGCGACCGAGATGCGCTTGTCGGTGGTGGAGGTGTTCGAGGTCGCTTCGTTCTACCACCACTTCGAGATTCTGAAAGACGATCAAGCCGCGCCGCGCATCACTGTGCGGGTGTGCGACAGCCTGAGCTGCAGCTTGGCTGGCAGCGACAGCTTGCTGCGCCAATTGCAAAAAGATTTGCAAAACAACGGGTCGGGTGTGAAGGTCGTGCCCGTGCCTTGTTTGGGCCGCTGCGAGCAGGCCCCGGCCGCGCAGGTCGGCCAGCAGGCTGTGGCGCATGCGACGGTTGAAGGGGTGACACAGCGTGTGGCTCAGAATCAGACGGCACCCAACGCCTTGCCCGACGCCATCGGCATGGACGCTTACCTCCAAGTTGGAGGCTACCAATTGGCCAAGCAAGTGGCCTCGGGTGAGCGCGAAGCCGAATCGGTGATCCAAGTCCTGGAGTCTTCCGGTTTGCGGGGTTTGGGCGGCGCCGGTTTCCCGGCCGGTCGCAAATGGCGCATTGTGCGCAGCCAACCCGGGCCGCGCCTGATGGCCGTGAACATCGACGAGGGCGAGCCCGGCACTTTCAAGGACCGCACCTGTTTGGAAGCCGACCCGCACCGCTTTTTGGAGGGCGTGTTGATCGCCGCCAGCGTGGTGGGCTGCGAAGCGGTCTACATCTACCTGCGTGACGAATACCACGAAGCGCGTGTGCTGCTCACGCAAGCGCTGGCCCAATTGCAGGCCAATGCGCCTTGTGCTTTGCCGCGCATCGAATTGCGTCGCGGCGCAGGGGCTTACATTTGCGGCGAAGAGTCCGCCATGATCGAAAGCATCGAGGGCAAACGCGGTGAGCCTCGCCTGCGCCCGCCTTACATCGCCGAGGTCGGTCTGTTTGGCCGCCCCACGCTGGAGCACAACTTCGAGACGCTGTATTGGATTCGAGAACTGCTGGAGCAGGGCGCAGACAGCTACTCATCGCATGGCCGCCATGGTCGCCAAGGCCTGCGCCGTTTCAGCGTGAGCGGGCGCGTGAAGCTCCCGGGCGTCAAACTCGCACCTGCGGGCATCACGCTGCGTGAACTGCTGGACGAATACTGCGGCGGCATGGCCGAAGGCCATACGCTCTACGCCTATTTGCCAGGCGGTGCCAGCGGCGGCATCTTGCCCGAGCGCCTGGCCGACGTGCCGCTGGACTTTGACACCTTGCAGCCGCACGGCTGCTTCATCGGCTCTGCCGCCGTGATGGTGCTGAGCCAACACGACAGTGCCCGCGAAGCGGCCTTGAATGTGATGCGCTTTTTTGCGCACGAGAGCTGCGGCCAATGCACACCTTGCCGTGTGGGCACCGACAAAGCGGCGCAGCTCATGAGCGATACGGTCTGGGATGCCGACACCTTGCAAGACTTGGCACAGGTCATGGGCGATGCGTCCATTTGTGGTCTGGGCCAGGCTGCGCCCAACCCGATCCGCTGCGTCTTGCAGTATTTCCCGCACGAAGTGGGGGCGGCATGAGCACCGTTCAATTCACACTCAACGGCCAGTCTGTTGAAGCGCCTGCTGGCAAGAGCATTTTCAACATCGCCAAAGAGCTGGGCATCGCCATCCCGCACCTGTGCCACAAGGAAGGCCTTGCGCCCGATGGCAACTGCCGCGCCTGCGTGGTCGAGGTGGCCGGTGAACGCACCTTGGCCCCCAGCTGCTGCCGCAGCGCCACGCCCGGTATGCAGGTGCAGACGAACAGCGAACGCGCCGTCAAAAGCCAGAAGATGGTGCTGGAGATGCTGCTGGCCGACTTGCCCGAGCAGGGCCACAAATGGCTCGATGACCGCGCCGAGGCACCACACGGTGAGCTGAGCCAATGGGCTGAACACCACGGTGTCACGGTGCGCCCGGCGCTGGCTGCGATCAAGCGGGAGGCTGTGCCCGCCGACCTGTCGCACCCCGCCATGGCGGTGAACTTGGACGCTTGTATCCAGTGCAACCGCTGCCAACGTGCTTGCCGCGACCTGCAGGTCAACGACGTGATCGGTCTGGCCTTCAGGGGAGCACACACCCAAGTGGTGTTTGACCTGGCCGACCCGATGGGCGGCAGCAGTTGTGTGGGGTGCGGCGAATGTGTGCAGGCCTGCCCCACAGGGGCGCTCATGCCCAAGAGCCACATGGGCCCACAAAAGGTGGACCGCGAAGTCGATTCGGTGTGTCCGTTTTGTGGCGTCGGTTGCCTGGTCACCTACCAAGTGCGCGATGAAAAAATCATCAGCGTGAAGGGTCGCGAAGGCCCCGCCAACGAAGGCCGCTTGTGCGTCAAGGGCCGTTTTGGCATGGACTACATCCACAGCCCGGACCGCATCACCAAGCCCCTCATCCGCAAGGCGGGCGTGGCCAAAGACCTGGGTCTGATCGACGGCCACACCGACTGGCAAGCAGTCTTCCGCGAAGCAACCTGGGAGGAAGCTCTTGATTTGGCGGCCCAGCCCCTCAACACCTTGCGCCAAGAACACGGCCCCAAATCGCTTGCCGGGTTTGGCTCGGCCAAGGGCAGCAACGAAGAAGCTTATTTGTTTCAGAAGCTGGTGCGCACCGGCTTTGGCAGCAACAACGTGGACCACTGCACGCGCCTGTGCCACGCCTCCAGTGTGGCAGCCTTGCTCGAAGGTGTTGGCTCGGGCGCAGTGAGCAACCCGGTGCGCGATGTCGAGCATTCTGACCTCATCATCGTCATTGGCTCCAACCCCACAGCCAACCACCCCGTGGCCGCCACCTGGATGAAGAATGCCGCCCAACGCGGCACCCGCATCGTGCTGGCCGACCCGCGCATCACCGACATCGGGCGTCACGCTTGGCGCACTTTGCAGTTCAAGGCCGATACCGATGTGGCGCTGCTTAACGCCATGCTGCACGTCATCGTGACCGAGAACCTGTGCGACGAAAGCTTCTTACGCGAGCGTGCCGACAACGTGGCCGAACTCAAGGCCCATGTGCAGGACTACACGCCCGAGGCCATGAGCGCGGTCTGTGGCATCCCCGCAGACAACATCCGCGAAGTGGCGCGGGCCTATGCCAGCGCCAAGGCCGCCATGATTTTGTGGGGCATGGGCGTGAGCCAGCATGTGCACGGCACCGACAATGTGCGCTGCCTGATTGCGCTGGCCAGCATCACCGGCCAGATCGGCCGACCCGGCACCGGCTTGCACCCCCTGCGTGGCCAAAACAACGTGCAGGGCGCGAGCGATGCGGGCCTCATTCCGATGATGTACCCCAACTACCAGCGCGTGAGTGACAAGACGGCGCACGACTGGTTTGAGAAATTTTGGGACACAAAACTCGACGACCAGCCCGGCTACACCGTGGTCGAAATCATGCACAAGGCGCTTGCGCCTGACAGCGACCCGCACAAGGTCAGGGGCATGTACATCCTGGGCGAGAACCCGGCCATGAGCGACCCGGACCTGCACCACGCCCGCCATGCGCTGGCCAGTTTGCAGCACCTGGTGGTGCAAGACATTTTCTTGACCGAGACCGCCTGGCTGGCCGATGTGGTGCTGCCCGCCAGCGCCTGGCCTGAGAAAACCGGCACCGTCAGCAACACCGACCGCACGGTGCAGATGGGCCGCCAGGCCGTGTTGCCGCCGGGCGATGCGAAACCCGATTTGTGGATCATCCAACAGCTGGCCCAACGCATGGGGCTCGGCTGGGCCTATGCGGGGGAGCACGATGGCGTGGCCGCGGTGTACGAAGAAATGCGCCAAGCCATGGCCCCTGCGATTGGCGGTATCGACTGGGCGCGGCTCAATGCGGGCTCGGTCACTTACCCCTGTGTGAGCGCTGAGGACCCGGGCCAGCCCATCGTTTTCCACGACCAATTCCCGACCCAGGATGGCCGTGTGCGCTTGGTCACAGCGGGACTGATCCCGGCCAACGAGCAGCCCGATGCCGAGTACCCCTTGGTGCTCATCACAGGGCGTCAACTGGAGCACTGGCACACCGGCAGCATGACGCGCCGCGCCACCGTGCTCGATGCGCTGGAGCCCGCGGCCACCGCATCCATGCATCCCACGGACATGGATCGCTTGGGCTTGCAAGCTGGACAACGCATCCGAGTGGCCTCGCGCCGTGGCCACGTCGATCTGGTTTTGCGCCAAGACAACGGTACGCCATTGGGGACGGTGTTCATGCCTTTCGCCTATGTCGAGGCGGCAGCCAATGAGTTGACCAACGCCGCCCTCGATCCCTTTGGGAAGATCCCGGAGTTCAAATACTGTGCGGTGCGGGTGGAATCTGCGATCACCGCATAATGCGGCGCATGACTTTGCAGCCCCTTCCTACTGCCCGCCCCCAATTCGACGTTGCTGTGCTCATGCGCCGCGAGCCGGTGCAAGGCCCCATGTCGCGTTGGCAGACTTGGCGCTGGGTGCTCGCGGATGTCGTGCCCCATGAAGCCGGTTTTGGTGCTGAGCCGCGCTGCTTGCGCCAAACTGAGCATGAAATTCTTTGGCTTTACCCGAACTGGAACGTGGCGCTTTTTCAAGATGACGCCGAAGGTTATTGGCTCAATGCCACTTCACCGACGCCCTGTTACTTTGTGATGTGGCGCTTGATCGATGCGCAAGACGGTGGTGAGCCTGTGGCTGTTCCACAAGCCGTGAGTTTGAGCTACCACGACGCAGGCCGGTGGTTGGATGCCCAGGAAACCGTGGAAACCATTCCTGTTGCGGCAGAAGTGGTGACTTGGATACAGGTTTTTGCAGAGCAACATTTTGTGCCTGAAGAGAAAAAACGCCAGCGTCCCCAGAGTTTTCAGCGCCTGACCGATCGGTTTGGGCAGCCTGTGTCGGTCAGCACCGACAGCAAGCGCAAGGGCGGAAGGCCCACCCCATGAGTGAAAATTTTTTCAGCCGCTGGTCGAGGCGCAAGCAAGGCCTTGAAACGCAAGAGCTGAGCCCAGCCTCAGCCGCCCCTGATGTTGCTGCGCCCGTCCATGAGGCCACAGTCCCTGCCGGATCGGTGGACGTCGCGGCGTCGAAGCAAGCCAAGTCAGCCGAGTCAGAGCCTCAACAGCCAATGCCTACGATTGCCGATGTTGAGAACTTGACCCCTTCTTCCGAATATCAGGGTTTCATGCGCCAAGGCGTGCCCGGCGAGGTGCGCAACGCGGCCATGAAGAAATTGTTCACCGACCCCCACTTCAATGTGATGGATGGCTTGGACATTTACATTGGCGACTACAACACCCCAGACCCTTTGCCAGCGGGCATGCTCGAAAAAATGGTGGGGGCCCAAATGTTGGGTTTGTTCACGCCCAAAGACCCGGACATCGCAGAAGGCTCGCCACTTGTGGCACAGTCCCCGCAATCTCATAACGACCTCGCACCGACCATGCAGCCGCCACCGGTGCTGCCAGTTTCCGAATTGACAGAACATGACGACCCTGATTTGCAATTGCAACCAAACGATGCCCCTGCAAGCCCAAGCTCTGGGCCAAGCACTGGGTGAAGACCTGACCCTGCACACCACTTTGTGTCGCCGCGAGGCGGGGCAATTCCAAAAAGCCGTGAAAACCGGCGAGACCGTGACAGTGGCCTGCACCCAAGAAAAGCGTTTGTTCAGTGAACTCGCTGAGCAAACCGAAGGCGCGATTTCCCCGATCCGATTCGTCAACATCCGAGAAACAGGGGGTTGGAGCGGTGAAGCCGAGCATGCGACACCCAAGATCGCCGCTTTGTTGGCCGCCGCTCGCCTGCCCGAGCCCGAGCCAGTTCCCACCGTCACTTACAAAAGCGAAGGCCGAGTGCTCATCATTGGGGCCATCGACGCCGCAGAACGCGCCGCTGCTCTTTTGGCCGACGCGATGCAGGTCACGATTTTTGCCCAAGGCCCCGGCAATGCGGGGGGCCACCAAGAACGTCGATTTCCCGTGGTGGCCGGTCGTCTGCAAGGACTCAAGGGCTGGTTGGGTGCTTTTGAGGTGTCATGGGACGCCAGCAACCCGATTGACCTGGACCTGTGCACCCGTTGCAACGCCTGCGTGGCCGCCTGCCCCGAGCAGGCCATTGGCCTCGATTACCAGGTGGACCTGTCACGCTGCACTTCGCACCGCGACTGTGTCAAGGTCTGCGAAGCTGCTGGCGCCATCGATTTCAGCCGTGATGCCCGTCCGCAAACCGAGCGCTTCGATGTGGTGCTGGACTTGCGGGGCGACCAAGCCTCGCCCACCTTCTCATCGCACGCCTTGCCCCAGGGGTATTTCCGCTGGGACGGGCAAGACCTCCAAACGCTGCTGAAGGTGCGTGAGCTGGTGGGTGAATTCGAAAAGCCCCGCTTTTTTTCCTACAAGCAAAAGCTTTGCGCCCACAGCCGCAATGAGCAAGTCGGCTGCAGCGCCTGCATTGACATCTGCTCGGCCGAGGCCGTGCGATCTGACAAGAGCCGCCAACAAATCGTGGTCAACCCCAACCTGTGCGTGGGCTGCGGTGCCTGCACCACGGCTTGCCCCACGGGGGCCCTCACCTACGCTTACCCGCGCCCGGCAGAGCAGGGCGCCAAAATCCGCGCACTGCTCTCGGCCTACCAGGCTGCTGGTGGGCGTGACGCCGCGCTGCTGTTGCACAGCCAAGAAAAAGGCCAGGGCTTGATTGACGAGTTGGGCCGGGGTGCACAGCTGGGCGTCATGCAAGGCGTGCCTGCCCGCGTGATGCCTGTGGCGCTGTGGCACACCGCCAGTGTGGGCATGGAGCTGTGGCTCTCGGCCGTGGCCTACGGTGCGCGACAAGTCATGGTGCTGATCACCGCCGAGGAAGCGCCGCAATACCGCGCTGCGCTCATGGAACAAATGGCGGTGGCCCAAAGCCTGCTCAATGGGCTGGGCTACACCGGGGTACATTTTCAGCTGATTGAAGCCAAAACAGCATCTTCTTTGGACGCAGACCTGCAGCGCCTGTGCGCCCGCAGCCTCAAGGCCTCCAGCTTGCCCACAGGTCCAACCACCGCCGCCCGCCATGCAGTGCAGGCCGAAAAGCGCAGCAACTTGGAGCTGGTGATCGACCACCTGATGGCCCAGTCACCCGTGATGGCCATGGACGAGGCCAGTCGCCCCAAAGCGCTCGATTTGCCTGCGGCTGGCTCGCCCCTGGGCTCCATCGTGGTGGACGGCAGCAAATGCACCTTGTGCATCAGCTGCGTGGGCGCATGCCCTTCGTCGGCATTGCAAGACAACCCGCTGCAACCAGAGTTGCGTTTTGTTGAGAAAAACTGTGTGCAGTGTGGCCTGTGTGTCAAAACCTGCCCTGAAAACGCAATCACCTTGCAGCCGCGCTTGTCGCTGCTGCCAGAGCGCACGCAAACGCGTGTTTTGCACGGCAGCCCCCCATATGCCTGCATCCGCTGCAGCAAACCGTTCGGCACGCTCAAAGGCATCGAAGCCATGCTGGGCCGCTTGGCTGGACACAGCATGTTCCAGGGCGCAGCTCTGGAGCGCCTGAAGATGTGCGGCGACTGCCGTGTGGTGGACATGTTCACGGACGAGAATCAGACGCGCGTTTCTGGTGTCAGTCCTTCCAAACCCGAATAAGCAATTGCCATGAGCCAAGACCTGAACCCATCCGCCAGCAGCCATGCGCTGGACGAAGAAACAGCCCGCGCCGAAATTTACGGTTTGTTGTCCCAGCTGTATTACGCCGCACCCAGCGATGAATTGCTGGGCCAGCTGCAGGTGGCTGTGACCGAGGCGCCCGATGCAGGCGGTTTTTTGGAAGAGCCTTGGCGTGAGTTGGTGGCCAGCGCCCGCAGTTTGAATCAGGCCCAAATTGCCGCCGAATTTAACAGCCTGTTTGGCGGTGTGGGCAAGCCCGAGGTGTATTTGTTTGGCTCGCACTACCTCAGTGGTTTTTTGAACGAAAAGCCCTTGGTGCGGCTGCGTGACGACTTGGCCGAACTCGGCTTGGGCAGAAGCGAAGGCATGTCAGAAACCGAAGACCATGTGGCTTATGTCTTCGAAGTCATGCGTTTTCTGATCGCGGGCGACGATGTGGCGGTGTCGAACCTCACCCGCCAGCAGGCTTTTTTCACCCAACACGTCCAATCCTGGCTGCCCGCACTTTGCCAAGTGCTGCAAACGCAGCCGCGTGCCGTTTTCTACGCCCGAGTGGCAGCTTTTACAGAAGCGTTCATCAGCGTGGAGTCGCAGGGTTTCGATTTGGTGGTTTGATTGAAAAATTTTCCGACCCGAAGTGAAAAAAAATAGCAAAGTTTGTTCGGGTTTTCACTTAGTGGCTGGCGCTCCATAACTCCCATAATCGTAACTGAGCGGTAATTTTTTACGCTTGGAAGTTTTATAACCACTGGAGACTCCTTTGACCGAAGCCCAAACCCCACGCCGTCGTAACCTCCTGAAGGGCGCCGCTGTCGCCGCAGGTGCCATTTCTGCCCCCATGATCGCATCGGCCCAAACCGGCCCGATCAACATGCGCTGGCAGAGCACTTGGCCCGCCAAGGACATCTTCCATGAGTACGCCTTGGATTACGCCAAGAAGGTCAACGACATGACCGGTGGCGATCTGAAGATCGAAGTGTTGCCTGCTGGTGCCGTGGTGCCTGCGTTTGGTTTGCTCGAAGCGGTCTCCAAAGGCACTTTGGATGGCGGCCACGGCGTGTTGGGTTACCACTACGGCAAGCAAAACGCTTTGGCTTTGTGGAACTCTGGTCCCGCTTTCGGCATGGACGCCAACATGATTTTGTCTTGGCACAAGTACGGCGGTGGTGCTGAGTTGTTGGCCAAGTTGTACGCTTCCATTGGTGGCAACGTGCAGTCGTTCTTGTACGGCCCCATGTCCACACAGCCACTGGGTTGGTTCAAAAAGCCAATCACCAAGTCGTCTGACTTCAAAGGCTTGAAGTTCCGCACCAACGGCTTGGCCATTGACCTGTTCACCGCCATGGGCGCTGCTGTGAACGCCTTGCCAGGCGGCGAAATCGTTCCCGCCATGGACCGCGGCTTGCTGGACGGCGCTGAATTCAACAACGCCACTTCCGACCGCATTTTGGGTTTCCCCGACGTCTCCAAAGTCTGCATGCTGCAAAGCTACCACCAGAGCGCCGAGACTTTCGAGATCATGTTCAACAAGACCAAGTACGACGCTTTGCCAGCCAAGATGAAGTCGGTGATCGCCATTGCTACAGAAGCTTCTTCGGCCGACATGTCATGGAAAGCCATTGACCGTTACTCCAAGGACTACATCGAGTTGCAGACCAAGGACAAGGTCAAGTTCTACAAAACACCCGATGCGATTTTGCAAGACCAGTTGAAAATCTGGACTGAAATTGTCGAGAAGAAATCTGCAGAAAATCCATTGTTCAAGGAAATCGTGGCCTCCCAGCGCGCTTTTGCACAACGCGCAGTCAAGTGGGATCAGGACACCAACATCAGCCGTCGCATGGCTGTGAACCATTTCTTCGGAGCCAAAGCGGCACCCGCGAAAAAAGGTTGATTTTTATTTGACAGTTATGTCAGCCATCCAGGTCTCCTGGATGGCTGATTCATTTATGTGGTTCCCTTATGCAAACCCTCTTGCTCTTTATTGACAAAGTCAGCACATGGATTGGCCAGTTTTTTTCCTGGTTGATCGTGGCCTTGACACTGATGATTTCCTGGGAGGTGTTCTCCCGCTATGTTCTGGACAGCCCCCACGCCTGGGCCTTCGATGTCATGAGCATGATGTACGGTTCCCTCTTTATGATGGCAGGCGCATACACCTTGTCCAAGAACGGCCATGTGCGCGGTGATGTGCTGTATGGCTTTTTCCCGCCACGCCTGCAGGCCTGGCTGGACCTGATTCTTTACCTGGTGTTTTTTATTCCAGGTGTGGTGGCTTTGGCTTATGCAGGTTATGGTTTTGCGGCCGAATCCTGGGCCATCAACGAACACTCCAACATCACGGCCGATGGCCCACCCATCTATCCCTTCAAAACCATTTTGCCGATTGCGGGTGCCTTCTTGTTGGCGCAAGGCTTGGTTGAAATTGTCCGTTGCATCGTCTGCATCAAGCAGGGTGAGTGGCCCAAGCGCGGTGATGACGTGGACGAAGTCGATGTCGAGAAACTCAAAGAAATGGTCAACGTGAAAGACGAAGACATTGCCAAGCTGGGCGAGCTCGTGACTGCCAAGGGAACACAAAAATGAAAAAAGAAGTCTGG
This sequence comes from Limnohabitans sp., assembly GCF_034680285.1. Classification (GTDB taxonomy): domain Bacteria; phylum Pseudomonadota; class Gammaproteobacteria; order Burkholderiales; family Burkholderiaceae_C; genus Limnohabitans_A. The sequence continues at coordinate 49,187 of NZ_JAXITC010000015.1, read as the reverse complement.
TTTGGCCTGACCATCATGGCCATGGTCGTGTTGGCGGCATTTGTTTTGCTGCCTGCTCCGGCCGATATGTCCAATGGGCATTTGGGTTTGTTGATGTTGGCCTTGGTGGTGGTGGCGATCATGTTGGGTTTCCCCACAGCGTTCACCCTCATGGGCATGGGCATGATCTTCGCCTGGATCGCTTACCGAAGCGCCAACCCTGATCTGGCGGTTCAGCAAACGCTTGACCTCATGGTTCAGCGAGCGTTTTCGGTGATGTCCAACGATGTGCTGATCTCGATTCCTTTGTTCGTGTTCATGGGTTACCTCATTGAACGCGCCAACCTGATCGAAAAGCTCTTCAAGAGCATGCACCTGGCCATGGCCCGCGTGCCCGGTTCTCTGGCTGTCGCCACCATCGTGACCTGTGCCATCTTCGCCACGGCCACGGGCATTGTGGGCGCAGTGGTCACGCTCATGGGTTTGCTGGCGCTGCCCGCCATGCTGCGCGCTGGTTACAGCGTTCAGTTGTCGGCCGGTGCCATCACCGCAGGCGGTTGTTTGGGCATCTTGATTCCGCCTTCGGTCATGTTGATCGTTTATGGTGCCACGGCCGGTGTGTCGGTGGTCAAGTTGTACGCAGGGGCATTTTTTCCTGGCATCATGCTGGCCACTTTGTATGTCCTTTACGTGGTCATCATTGCCAAAATCAAGCCCAGCATGGCCCCGCCCATGTCGGCTGAAGACCGCATCGTGCCCTTGCCTGCCTTCGCGCAGGTGGTGTCCAAAGACATCAGCACCAATGTGCTGCCGGGCTTGATCGGTGCGATCAAGGGCAAACGCAATGCGGCTGTGCCCATGCGTGACTTGCTCAACCACTTGTTCATTGCTTTGCTGCCGCTTTTGGCTGTTGCAGCGATCATGGGCACCATTTATTTCAAAGTCACAGCACCTCTGCCAGTCGAGGCCGTGGAGGGCGTTGTGGCCATGGGTGGCGAGTTGTCTGACTCCGCGGACAGTGCCGAAGAAGAGGGTGAAAGCATCAGCGGTTTGGCTGAGCCTGAAGAAGACGGCTTGAAGCAGCCACCCGGAACAGAAGCAACACCTGTTGCAGCCGCGCCCAGTACAGAAGCTTCTCAAGAAGCCACGCCAGCACCTGCTGCTGTGACGGCCGCCGCTGAGGCGCCTGCTGCTGAGCGTCAAGAAGCACCCATGTCTTTCTGGATCGGTTTGGCCAGTTGCGCTGTGGCCTTGGCCATCTTTTATGCGTACTTCAGCTTTGTGCGCCTTGAGATTTTCAAGATGCTGCTGGGTTCGTTCTTCCCGCTGGCCCTCATGATCTTGGCTGTGCTGGGCACCATCGTGTTTGGCTTGGCCACGCCCACCGAAGCGGCGGCCATGGGTTCGCTAGGCGGCTTGTTGCTGGCTGCGGCTTACCGCAGGCTCAACTATGTCGTGCTTCGTGAGTCGGTTTACCTCACGGCCAAAACCAGTGCCATGGTGTGCTGGTTGTTTGTGGGCTCCAGCATCTTCTCGGCCGCGTTTGCGCTGCTGGGCGGTCAAGAGATCATCAACACCTGGGTGCTGGGCATGGACCTCACACCGGTGCAGTTCATGATCTTGGCGCAGGTCGTCATTTTCTTGCTGGGCTGGCCTTTGGAGTGGACCGAGATCATCGTGATTTTCATGCCGATCTTCATTCCTTTGCTGCCTCACTTTGGCATCGATCCGCTGTTCTTCGGCTTGTTGGTGGCACTGAACCTGCAGACGGCATTCCTGAGCCCACCTGTGGCCATGGCTGCGTTCTACCTGAAGGGTGTGAGCCCACCGCACGTCACGCTGAACCAGATCTTCGCAGGCATGTTGCCCTTCATGGCGATTCAGGTTTTTGCGATTGTGCTGCTCTACATGTTCCCGGCCATCGGCATGTGGTTGCCTGAAGTTCTTTACAAATAAAAAGAACACCGTGCGCCCACGTACACAAAGCCCAAATGGCTGGTGTGCGTGGGCGTTTTTTCGATCTTTGATGGTGTTGGTTGTCACCTGCTTGACGAAAATGAATTTGAACTAAGGGTTTTTACATACAAAGCCTGACGGGCAGACAGTAAGATCACCTATGTACCTTTTTGCCTAGGCCAAAAGTTCTGCTGAACCAACAGCTTGCCCATTTTTCCAGGAGTCTTTGATGTCATCTAAAACTTCCTCTCTTTCCCGTCGCAGCCTGTTTTCGGGCGCTGCCACTGTGGGTGCTGTGGCTGCTGCCACGGCCGTTTTGCCAGGTGTTGTCAAACAGTCGGCACCCGTCGCCGCTGCACTGCCCAAGCCTACACGGGGTGGTGGTTACACGTTGAGCGAGCACGTTCAGCAGTACTACCAGACCACACGCGTCTGATTTTTCGTCTCTCTTTCCTGTTCTTCCCCAACTGGAGCCCTCCATGTTGCTGACCAAAAAACAAACTGGCACCACGGGTGCCGCTTCGTCCCCCTTCATCCACAGCCTGCGCCGTGGTTTGTCGCAGGCTTTGCCCACACTCGATCGCCGCAGCTTTTTGCGCCGCTCGGGTCTGGGTGTGGGCGTGGGCTTGGCTGCTTCTCAATTGAGCTTGGTGCAAAAAGCACAAGCCGCCACTGGCGCATCCATCGTGGGCGCTGGCAAGGTGGAAGTCAAACGCACCATTTGCACCCACTGCTCAGTGGGTTGCGCGGTCGATGCTGTGGTGGAAAACGGCGTTTGGGTGCGCCAAGAGGCCGTGTTCGATTCGCCTATCAACTTGGGTGCCCATTGCGCCAAAGGTGCTGCGCTGCGCGAGCACGGTCATGGTGAATACCGCCTGCGCTACCCGATGAAGCTGGTCAAGGGTAAGTACGAGCGCATCAGCTGGGACACGGCCCTCAACGAAATCAGCGCCAAGATGTTGGAGCTCAAAAAAGCCAGCGGCCCAGACAGCGTTTACTACATCGGTTCCTCCAAGCACAACAACGAGCAAGCCTATTTGCTGCGCAAGTTTGTGAGTTTCTGGGGCACCAACAACTGCGACCACCAGGCCCGTATTTGCCACTCCACCACGGTGGCCGGTGTGGCCAACACTTGGGGTTATGGCGCCATGACCAACTCGTACAACGACATGCAAAACAGCAAGGTCGCTCTGTACATCGGCTCCAACGCCGCCGAAGCCCACCCTGTGTCGATGTTGCACATGCTGCACGCCAAGGAAAACGGCTGCAAGATGATCGTGGTCGATCCACGCTTCACCCGAACCGCCGCCAAAGCCGACGAGTACGTGCGTATCCGCTCCGGCACGGACATTCCTTTCCTGTTTGGTGTGCTTCACCACATCTTCAAGAACGGCTGGGAAGACAAAAAATACATCAACGACCGTGTTTATGGCATGGACGCGATCAAGACCGAAGTGCTGGCCAAGTGGACACCCGACAAGGTGGAAGAGGCTTGTGGTGTGAAAGAAGACCAAGTCTTCAAGATCGCCAAGATGCTGCACGAGAACAACCCCGGCACCATCGTCTGGTGCATGGGCCAGACCCAGCACACCATCGGCAACGCCATCGTGCGTGCTTCTTGCATCTTGCAATTGGCATTGGGCAACGTCGGCAAGACCGGCGGTGGTACCAACATTTTCCGAGGCCATGACAACGTGCAAGGCGCGACCGACGTCGGTCCGAACCCCGACTCATTACCCGGCTACTATGGCTTGGCTGAAGGCTCCTGGAAGCACTTCGCCAACACCTGGGGTGTGGATTTCGAGTGGATCAAAAAGCAATTCGCCAGCCCCGCCATGATGGGCAAGAACGGCATCACCGTGTCCCGCTGGATTGATGGTGTGCTGGAGAACAACGAGCTGATCGACCAAGACAGCAACCTGCGCGGCGTGTTCTATTGGGGTCATGCCCCCAACTCGCAAACCCGTGGCCTTGACATGAAGCGTGCCATGGACAAGCTGGACTTGTTGGTGGTGGTCGATCCTTACCCATCGGCCACAGCCGCCATGGCCGCGATGCCAGGCAAGGCCGAAGACCTGAACCCCAACCGCGCGGTGTACCTGTTGCCCGCTGCGACCCAGTTCGAAACCAGCGGTTCATGCACCGCCTCTAACCGCTCTTTGCAGTGGCGCGAGAAAGTCATTGAACCTTTGTGGGAAAGCCGTTCCGATCACATGATCATGCACCAGCTGGCAGAGAAGCTGGGCTTTGCCAAAGAGCTGTCTAAAAATTACAAAATGCAAAAAGTCGGCGGCATGGACGAGCCCATGCCCGAAGACATCTTGCGCGAAATCAACAAGTGCGTCTGGACCATTGGCTACACCGGCCAAAGCCCTGAGCGCCTGAAGGCGCACATGAAGAACATGAACGTGTTCGATGTGAAGACCCTCAAGGCCAAGGGTGGCAAAGACAAGGAAACCGGCTACGACTTCACCGGTGACTACTTCGGTCTGCCATGGCCTTGCTACGGAACGCCCGAACTCAAGCACCCCGGTTCGCCCAACCTGTACGACACCTCCAAGCACGTCATGGACGGTGGCGGCAACTTCCGCGCCAACTTTGGTGTGGAGCGCGAGGGTAAGAGCCTGCTGGCCGAAGACGGTTCGCACTCTATGGGTGCGGACATCACCACCGGCTACCCTGAACTCGACCACATCTTGCTCAAGAAATTGGGTTGGTGGGACGAGTTGACCGAGGCTGAAAAAGCCAAGGCCGAAGGTAAAAACTGGAAGACCGATTCGTCGGGCGGCATGATCCGCGTCTTCATGCAAGGCCATGGTTGCCACCCGTTTGGAAACGCCAAGGCCCGTGCTGTGGTCTGGAACTTCCCCGATCCGATCCCGCAGCACCGCGAGCCTTTGTATGGTACCCGTCCGGACATGATGGCCAAGTACCCCACGCACGATGACCGAAAGGCTTTCTGGCGTCTGCCTACGCTGTACAAAACCGTGCAGGACAAAAACATCGCGGACAAAGTGCACGAGAAATACCCGCTGATCCTGACCTCTGGCCGCTTGGTCGAGTACGAAGGCGGCGGCGAAGAAACCCGTTCCAACCCTTGGTTGGCCGAGTTGCAGCAAGAAGCCTATGTCGAGATCAACCCCAAGACCGCCGCTGACCGTGGTATTCGGGATGGCGACCGTGTTTGGTTGCTCGGAGCCACGGGCGCACGCTTGAATGTGCAGGCCATGGTGACCGAGCGTGTCGATACCGGAACCGTGTGGATGCCTTTCCACTTTTCGGGCCGCTGGCAAGGTGCGGACATGTTGGCGCATTACCCCAAAGGCGCTGCGCCCATCGTGCGCGGCGAAGCGGTCAACACCGCCACCACCTATGGTTATGACAGCGTCACCATGATGCAAGAGACCAAGACCACCGTCTGCAACATCGAAAAAGCCTAAGCGCATCAGGAGAACACGATGGCACGAATGAAATTTATCTGCGATGCAGAGCGCTGCATCGAATGCAACGGTTGCGTGACCGCTTGCAAGAATGAGCACGAGGTTCCATGGGGCGTGAACCGCCGCCGCGTGGTCACTTTGAACGATGGCGTTCCCGGTGAGAAGTCGATCTCAGTCGCTTGCATGCACTGCTCGGATGCGCCTTGCATGGCCGTTTGTCCGGTCAATTGCTTCTACAAAACCGAAGAAGGTGTGGTGTTGCACGACAAGGACATTTGCATTGGCTGCGGCTACTGTTCATATGCCTGCCCCTTTGGTGCGCCTCAGTTCCCGTCCAACGGCACTTTCGGCTTGCGCGGCAAGATGGACAAGTGCACTTTCTGTGCCGGTGGCCCAGAAGAGCACGGCAGCCAGTCCGAGTTCGAAAAATACGGTCGCAACCGTTTGGCAGAAGGCAAGTTGCCGGCGTGCGCTGAGATGTGTTCCACAAAAGCTTTGCTGGCCGGCGATGGCGACGTCATCACCGACATCCTGCGTGGCCGCGTGATCAGCCGTGGCAAGGGCGCTGAAGTCTGGGGTTGGGGCACTGCTTACGGCAACCAAGCCCAACCTGCCAAACAAGGAGCCTGAACATGAAAGCAGCTTTCATCATTTGCAGCGCGGCTTTGTTGGTGGCTTGTGGCGAAAAGCCGCAAGAGGTCAAAGGCGTGCGCACCGACAAGCCCGCTTACAGTGGTACGGGTGTGGCTTCTTTCACAGAAGCTGGCTGGAAAGCCGGCGACAAAGACGGCTGGGCCAATCACCTCAAGGCCCGAGCCACTTATGGCCAAAACGACCACGTTCGCGCACCCAAGTGAGCGCCAAGGAGAAGTTCATGCGCCGCATGTTATTGACTTTAGGGCTGGCCTTTGCGGCGGTGGGCGTTTTGGCCCAAACGCAAGCACCTGCTGCGCCTGCACCAACGACCCAAGCTGAAACCAGTTTGGGTGTGAAAAGCGCCAATGTCTTTCAATTGGCCCCCGGCGCCGACGCCGATGCCAAATACAAAGACCAAACCAATGCCGAGCGTGGCCAAGTTCAACCTGGCAACAACGCGCCCATGTGGCGTGCGGTAGGCCAAGGCGTGACGGGCTACACCAGCCTGCCTAAGAGCCAAGCGCCTGAGGCAGGCAACCTGATTCAGCCCTTCGTGCAATACCCCGGCTCTCGATTGGCTTCGGCCGGTGAATCTTGGCGTCAGGTGCGCAACAAAATCATCATTCCTTATGGCGCGGCTTTGTTGCTGATCGCTGTGGGTTCGATGGCGCTGTTTTATGTCAGCAAAGGCACGATGGAATTGCACGGCCAAGAAACCGGTCGCAAGATCGAGCGTTTCACGCCGTTTGAGCGCTCGGCTCACTGGGCCAACGCCATCGCTTTCGTGTCTTTGGCCATCTCGGGCATCGTCATGGCCTACGGCAAGTTCTTTTTGTTGCCCATCATCGGCAGCACCTTGTTTGGCTGGTTGACGTTCGCTTTGAAAAACATCCACAACTTTGCTGGGCCTCTGTTCGCCGTGTCCTTGGTGATTGTGTTTGTGACTTTCCTCAAAGACAACTTGCCGAGCAAAGACGATTTGGTTTGGATCGCCAAGGGCGGTGGCTTGTTCTCGGGCACCGAAGTGCCTTCGCACCGCTTCAATGCCGGTGAAAAGGTGGTGTTCTGGGGTGGTGTTTTGTTCCTCGGCTTGATCGTGGTGGGTTCTGGTTTGGTGCTGGACATGCTCATCCCCGGTCTGATTTACGAACGCGGCACCATGCAGATCGCAGCCATGATCCACGGCGTGGCCGCCTTGTTCATGATGGCCATGTTCATTGGTCACATTTACATGGGCACGATTGGCATGCGCGGCGCTTACAAAGCCATGCGTGAAGGCTATGTGGACGAAACCTGGGCCAAGGAGCACCACGAGCTTTGGTACAACGACGTCAAGTCCGGCAAGATTCCTGCACAGCGATCAGTGCCTGCATCTTCTACAACAGCTACACCCGTTAAAACGGCTTCGGTTTGAGCGAGGAGAACACCATGAAAAAATACCTGCTTGTCTTGTCTGCCCTGGCCATCAGCTTTGGCGCCATGGCCAAATTGCCCGCATTGAGCGATGAAGCCAAAGCCAAAGCAGCCGAAGCCGCTGCCAAAACAGCGCACGGCAACAAAGTGGCCGACTTTCAGTTGTGCAAGTCCCGTGAAAAAGTGGCTGCCCACTATTACAAAACCAATGGCAAAGGCAAAGCTGCACCCACAGCCACACCCGCTTGCGTCGACCCAGGTGCCTACAAGCCCGCTGAAACCACAGCTGCTGCGCCTGCAGCACCTGCTGCTGCACCAGCCGGTGCCAAGCCCGCAGCTGCACCTGCCAAAAAAGGCTGATCTTTTTTCAGCGTCATTGCAAAATCCCCCGTCGGTAACGGCGGGGGATTTTTACGTTAGGCTCAAGCCATGTCTGTTGTTTTGAACGCCCCCGTGGCCGCATCGGCCCCGCCCAAGCCCCACATCACCCGAGCGCGTGCCCCCCTCACGCGCACTGTGCCCGTGCACAACGAATTTTGGGAAAGCTCCGAGACCCAAATTCCTGCCGAGCGGGCGCTCACCATTTACCTCGACAAAAAAGAGCTGGTGACCTTGATGACCCTGGGCGCCGAGCCCGAGTGGCTGGTGCTGGGCTTTTTGCGCAACCAGCGCCTGATTGACTCCGTGGACCAGATTGAATCCATCACAGTGGACTGGACCATTGGCGAAGGCGAAGTGGGCGAGCCGGGTGTGGCGGCGGTCAAAACCCGGGCCAACGCTCAAGTGGTGATCGAGCGAAGCGCCGACCGCGTGGTGACCACCGGCTGCGGCCAAGGCAGCGTGTTCGGCGACCTCATGGCACATATCGACGAGATCGAGTTGCCGCCCGCCCAGATCACGCAAGGCCAGCTCTATGGCTTGGTCAACGCCATCCGCTTGCAAGAAACCACCTACAAATCGTCCGGCTCGGTGCACGGCTGCGCCTTGTTTCAGGGCGAGGACATGCTCATGTTTGTCGAGGACGTGGGCCGCCACAACGCGGTGGACACCATCGCCGGCTGGATGTGGATGAACGACGTGAGCGGTCAAGACAAGGTGTTCTACACCACAGGCCGTTTGACCAGCGAGATGGTCATCAAATCCGCCCAAATGGGTGTGCCCGTGGTCGTGTCACGCAGCGGCATCACGCAAATGGGGTTGGACGTTTCCAAGCGCCTGGGCCTGTGCGCCATCGGCCGCGCCACCAACAAGCGCTTCTTGTGCTTCAGCGCCCCCGAGCGCCTGGTGTGGCAACCCGAGTTGGCCCGATAACCCTTCGCGAGCAGGGGCTCGCTCCCACAAAAAGCCAGCGCCCTGTCCCTGTAGGATGCCGCCCCTGCGGCCGAATGGTTGAACGCGCATAAAAAAATGCCTTGCCCCCCGCCGTGAATGGCATGTGCGGTAAGGTCGCGATATGAACAAACAAGGTTGGATGCACGGCTTGCGGCTGGGTGGGCGCAATTTGTGGCGCGATTTGCGTGCGGGTGAGTTGCGGCTGCTCATGGTATCGGTGGCGCTGGCGGTGGCTGCGCTCACGGCGGTGGGGTTTTTGGCTGACCGCATGCAGTCGGGTTTGTGGCGCGATGCGCGGCAGTTGTTGGGTGGCGATGCGGTGGTCGTCAGTGACCAAAGCACACCGATGGCTTTTGTGCAGCAGGCCCAAAACATGGGTTTGCAAACCAACACCAATGTGAGCTTTCCCACCATGGCTCGCGCCTTGGTTGAGCAGGGCGGTACCAGCCGCTTGGTGGCCCTCAAAGCGGTGGAGCCAGGTTACCCACTGCGCGGTAAATTGCTCCTCTTGCCTGATGTGGGTCAGCCATCCGCCTCCGGCTTGAAACCCACGATTCCCCCCGTAGGCGAAGTGTGGGTGGATCCTGCGCTGCTCGACAACTTGGGCCTGAAAACCGGGCAAATGCTGGGCCTCGGTGAACGCAGTTTTCGCATCTCGGCCGTCATCGAACGCGAACCTGATCGGGGTGCTGGTTTCATGACCTTTGCGCCCCGGGTCATGATGAATGCGGCCGATTTGGCATCGACCGGGTTGGTGCAGCCCGCCAGCCGCATCACTTGGCGCATGGCTGTGGCAGGCGATGCAGCAGCGGCCGAGCGATTTGTGCAGTGGGCACGGCCCGAGGTGGAGCTGGCCCATGTGCGTGGCGTGCAGATCGAGTCGCTCGACAGCGGACGCCCTGAAATGCGCCAGACGCTGGATCGGGCCTCGCAGTTTTTGAATTTGGTGGCCTTGTTGGCCGCTTTGCTCTGCGCTGTGGCGGTGGCCTTGGCAGCCCGCAGCTTCGCTGAGCGGCAGCTCGATGCCTGTGCACTGCTTCGCGTTTTGGGTCAAAGCCAGCGCACACTCACATTGAGTTACGGCCTGGAGTTTTTGGGCGCAGGCCTTCTGGCCAGCGCCGTGGGCGTGCTGGCAGGCTACGCCGTTCACTTGGGCTTTGTGGTCTTGTTGGCGGGTCTGGTCGACGCGCAACTGCCTGCCGCCACCCTGCAACCGGCCCTGATGGGCATGGCCATGGGTCTGACCCTGCTGGTCGCTTTCGGCTTGCCACCCGTGCTGCAGTTGGCTCAGGTGCCGCCTTTGCGCGTGATTCGGCGCGACTTGGGCAGCGTGCAAGTGCGCTCATGGTTGGTGCTGGCCATGGGCTTGGTGGGCTTTGCCCTGACGCTGCTCATGGTCAGCCGCAACCTGACTTTGGGCTTGATCACCGTTGGCGGTTTTGCTGTGGCCCTGCTCGTCTTTGCTGGGTTGGCTGCTGCCGCTTTGTGGCTGCTTCGCCGCGCCGTGCCGAGCGAGCAAGCACCGCGCTGGTTGCGCCTGGCCACACGCCAAGTGGCGGCACGCCCCGTATTTGCGGTGGTGCAGGTGAGTGCCTTGTCGGTGGGCTTGTTGGCGCTCGCGTTGCTGGTGCTGCTGCGCACCGATTTGATTGCCAGCTGGCGGCAGGCCACGCCCGCCAATGCGCCCGATCGTTTTGTCATCAATGTGCAGCCCGAGCAAGCCACCGAATTTTTGGCCAGCTTGAACAAAGCGGGCGTGCAGTCGCCCGACTGGTTCCCCATGATCCGTGGCCGTTTGGTCGCCATCAACGGCCGCGAGGTGAGCCCCACCGACTTTGAAGCCGACCGCGCCAAACGACTGATCGACCGCGAAATCAACCTGTCCCATTCGGCCACCTTGCCCGCACACAACCCCCTCACGGCGGGCCGCTGGGTGCCGGAAGAAGCCAATGGCGTGAGTGTGGAGCAAGGCATTGCCGACACCTTGGGCCTGAAGCTGGGCGACCAACTGCGCTTTGACATCGCCGGCCAGACGCGCGAAGCGCGCATCACCAGCTTGCGCAAAGTGGACTGGACCTCCATGCGGGCCAACTTCTTCATGATGTTCCCTGTCTCGCAAATGCCCGACCTGCCCATGACCTACATGGCGGCATTCCGCTCGCCACCGGGCCCTGAAGGTTTTGACAATGCGCTGGTCAACCAGTTCCCCAACATCACCAGCGTCGACATGCGCAGCACCTTGGCGCAGGTGCAACGTGTCATGGACCAAGTGATCCGGGCGGTGGAATATTTGTTCGCCTTCACTTTGGCAGCAGGCCTGATGGTGTTGCTGGCCGCAGTGGGGGCCAGCCGTCAGGCGCGTGAGCGCGAATACGCCATCATGCGGGCGCTCGGGGCAGGGCGCGGCTTGCTGGCCCAAGTGCAGCGCACAGAGCTTCTGGGCCTCGGTTGGCTGGCCGGCTTCATGGCCAGCAGCATGGCCTTGGTGGTCGGCTGGGCGCTGGCCCGCTTTGCATTTGAATTCGCATGGCAACCGCCGCTCTGGGCCCCCTTGGCAGGCGGCGCCTTGGGCGCTTTGCTGGCTTGGGCCGCTGGTAGCCTGAGCCTGTCCGGCGTTTTGCGCCAACCGGTCATGCAAACCCTTCGGCAATCCACCGAGTAAATGAATTGGGGTCAGATCTCAATTTTTCCGCGAGCGAGGGCTCGCCCCCACACCAAGTCAAGATCACTGCTTCCAGCAAAATACAAAACATGCACATCGAAGACAAACCCCCTTTTGATAGCCCGTTTGAATGGATGGGTGGTGAGGCCCGCGTCAAGGCGCTGGCCGAGCGCTTTTACGACCTGATGGACATAGAGCCCGGGTACAAAGAATTGCGTGCCGCACACGGCAGCACCTTGCAAGATGCGAGGCAAAAATTGTTTTGGTTTTTATGCGGCTGGTTGGGCGGGCCAGAGCACTACACCGAACGCTTTGGTCACCCACGTCTGCGCATGCGCCACATGCCGTTTTCTATTGGTGTGCAAGAACGTGACCAGTGGCTCGCTTGCATGGACCAAGCTATGCAGGAAACCCAGGTTGACCCGCTGCTGCGCGAACGCTTGAATGCCAGTTTCTTCAAAACCGCCGACTGGATGCGCAACCGCGGCGTTTAGAAATCCTTCTCGAGCAGGGTCTCCCTCCCAAAAAAACCGGATCAAGCAGTGAAAATCAACAACTTGCAAGACCTGAAACAGGTCAAAAAGAAACTGGCCGATGCGCATGAAAAAGCCCAAGCAGCCGAGGCCGCTCGCATGGCGGCTGCCCGCCTCAAAGAAGCCGAAGCCAACCTCTTTGCCCGTGCCGTCGGTGTTGTCAAGCGCCTGCCTTCCAACGACCAAGCCAGCATCAACCCCCCAGCACCAGCACCAGTCGCCGCACAACGTCAAAAAGACGAAGAGGCTGTGTTGCGCGATGCGCTCAGCGATGGGTTTGACGTGAGCACCTTGCTCGACACCGACGATGCATTGAGTTTCAGGCGCCCAGGCATCGGAATCGATGTGACCCAAAAACTCCGCAAAGGCGGTTGGTCCATTCAGCGCGAGATCGATTTGCACGGTCTGCGCAGCGACGAGGCGCGTGTGGCACTGGCTGAATTCATCCGAATTGCCCACAAACAAGGCTTACGCTGCCTGCGCGTGGTGCACGGCAAAGGTCTGGGCTCGCCCGGCAAAACTTCGGTTCTCAAGCCCAAAGTTCACAGCTGGCTGATTCAAAAAAACCAGGTCATGGCCTTCGTTCAAGCCAAAGCCACAGAGGGGGGCGCCGGCGCGCTGGTGGTACTCCTCAAGCCGGGTGGTTAAGCCTGCAAATACATTCGGCAGCGGGGCTGCCTCGTCCAAAATGAATTGGGGTCAGACCCCGTTTGTTATGTTTTTTCCTTGTTTAGCCCGGTTTTTGCGCCTGCTCGCACTTCGCCTGAATCATTTCGCGCTGGCCGTCGGCACCCAGTCGCATCGCGCTCAAGCAGCCTCCCCATACGCATCCAGTGTCCATGGCCCACACGTCATCGCGTTGCAGCTGACCCAAAGTCGACCAATGGCCAAAAGCCACTGTCACATCGGCGGTCTTTCTACCCGGCACATTAAACCAAGGCATAAAACCTGCCGGAGCTGCATCGGCGCCTTCTTTGGCTGCGAACTCCATCACGCCTTCGGCTGAGCAAAAGCGCAAACGCGTCAGTGCATTCACGACCACCCGCAAACGGTCCACACCCACCCATTCATCGCGCCAAGCCGCAGGCTCGTTGCCATACATCTGGTGCAAAAAGTCGCTCAAATCGGGCCCGCGTAAAACCGACTCCACCTCCGCGGACAAAGCCAAAGTCTGGGCCAGAGTCCAAGACGGCAGCACACCTGCATGCACCGACAGCACGCCATGGCTCCAAATCGCCATGCGTTGATGGCGCAGCCAGTCCAGCAGGGCAGGGCGATCGAGCGCCTGCAAGATGCCGTCCAGCGTATCCATCGGTTTGAGCCGACCTGCGCCGGCAGCTACCGCCAGCAAGTGCAGGTCATGGTTGCCCAGCACACACTGCACCGCGTTGCCCATCGCCATCAAGCGGCGCAGCACTTGTTCCGATTTCGGACCCCGGTTCACCAAGTCGCCCAGCACCACCAGCGTGTCGCGACTGGCTGAAAAATCAACCTTCTCCAACAAACGGCCCAACGGAGCATCGCAGCCCTGCACATCACCGACCCAATAAACAGCCATAAGCACCTCTTGTGTTCGATTGTCCCAAATCCAACACCCAAAACTTCAATGTCAATTGTCCTTGGCAATTCCTGAATGTCGTATGTCAGTTGCCACTCTTGGCACAATGGGGTTTATGGACTTTTTACTGATAGTTTTTCTGACCCTGCTCAATGGTGTATTTGCCATGTCCGAGTTGGCGCTGGCGTCTAGCCGCAAGGCGCGCTTGGCCGCCATGGATGAAGCGGGCGACAAAGGCGCCACTGCAGCGCTGAAGTTGCTGGAGGAGCCTACCCAATTTTTGTCGACTGTTCAGGTGGGCATCACTTCGATAGGTGTGCTCAATGGCATCGTGGGCGAGGCCGCTTTCAGTGGTGGTTTGGCTTTGAAACTGATGCAATGGGGGCTGACCGAACCTGTTGCCGCCATTTCAGCCACGGCCATTGTGGTCACGATCATCACCTTCACCACCATCATTTTTGGCGAACTGGTGCCCAAGCGCATTGGCCAGCTTTACCCCGAGGCTGTCGCTCGCATTGTGGCTCGCCCCATGGCGGGTTTGGCCAAAGCAGCTGGACCGTTTGTCAAATTGCTGTCTCTGTCCACCCAAGGCATGCTCAAACTCATGCGCATTGACAGCTCAGGCAGCCGCGCCGTTACGGAAGAAGAAATCACCGCCAGCTTGGTCGAGGGGGTGGATGCGGGTCTCATCGAAGAACACGAGCACCAAATGGTGCGCAACGTGTTTCACCTGGACGACCGCGCCCTCACGTCCATGATGACGCCACGCAGCGACATCCAATGGCTTGAAGCCAGCCTCACACCCCAAGAAGCCATGGACCGCATCAACCAGATGCGCGGCGAAGGCAACCACTCTTGGTACCCGGTTTGCCGTGACGGACTGGGGCACATCATGGGGGTTATCAGTCTGTCCCATTTGCTGGCGTTGCCTCAAAACGACGAGCGTTCCTTGGAAAGCCACGCACAAACTGCCCACTTTGTGCCCGAAACACTGACGGGCATGGAGTTGCTCGAGCAAATGCGTGACCAGTCCAGCCGCATGCTGTTTGTGGTGGATGAATACGGAGAAGTTCAGGGACTGCTGACCCCGCTGGATTTGCTGGAGGCCATCACCGGTGAGCTCAAGTCAGAGACCCAAACTGATGCGTGGGCCACTCAAAATGAAGATGGCACCTGGGTGTTGGATGGGATCATGCCCGTCAATGAACTCAAAGCCCGTTTGGACATCAAAGAGTTGCCTGCCGAAGACAAAAACCGCTACAACACCTTGGCTGGCTTGCTGATGTATGCGCTGGGCCAACTGCCTGTCAAAGGTCAAATTGTCGAAGTGGGGGAGTGGCACTTTCAAGTGCTTGACCTTGAAGGACGGCGCATTGACAAAGTGTCCGGGTCATTGAAACACAGACCACCCGATATTGAATCTTGAGATTTTGATATAAATCAGTAAAGATATAAAAAATATCAATCATTGATTAATCTAATTTCAAATAATAGATGCGCCAGTAATGGGGAATAAAAAATTGAATACGGATGATGATTTGGCGATAAATCATGTATATTCACCCCTTTTACCTTCTTGGAAATAAATATGACTGCAAGCTACAAAGAATTATTGGCTCAGCGTGAAGCCTTGGAGCAAGCCATTGCGCAAGCCCGTCAAAACGAAATTTCTGCCGCGGTTGCTAAAGTGCGTGAATTGGTCGCCGAATTTGGCTTGACCGCGCAAGACGTTTTCCCTGGCCGCAGTACCAAATCTGCTTCCACCAAAGTGGCAAGTAAAGTCGCCGCGAAATACCGCGACCCCGCAACAGGTCAAACCTGGACGGGTCGAGGCAAAGCCCCCAAGTGGATCGATGGCAAAGACCGCGCACCTTTCGTGATTGCCTGATTTTTATCAAACCGGAATGAGGCGAAGCGCTGATGTGCTTCGCCTTTTTTTGTGGTGTGATGAAATACCTGCCATTCAGCTTTTGCTGAAACGACCCAATTGGGAGCTCAGGTGGATGGTCAGGTCCTTTGCGGTTTTGAACCGCAAAAGCAATGATGGTTTATTTAGTCAATCGAATTGTCCAAGCTCATTTCTCCCAATCCTTTGCCGCAGCATATTGCCATCATCATGGATGGCAATCGTCGTTGGGCGAAAAATCGATTTTTGCCAACTTCTTTGGGTCATGCTGCAGGTGCCAAACAGGTCCGCGAAATCGTCAAAGCTTGTGCTGAGATGGGCGTGCCTTATTTGAGCTTGTTTGCATTCAGTACGGAAAACTGGAAACGGCCCGAAGACGAAGTGTCCAGCCTCATGGGTTTGTTCATGTCTTATTTGCAGAAGGAGGTGGACAACATGAATGGCAATGGTGTCCGCCTGAAGGTGGCAGGTGATACCAGCCGTTTTGCCCCCGCTTTGCAAGAACTCATTGCCAAAGCCGAGCGAGAAACAGCTTCCAATACCCGAATCACCCTGACGGTTTGCGCCAATTACGGCGGTCGGTGGGACATGGTTCAAGCGGTTAAGGCATGGCAGAAAGCGCATCCTGATCAGAGTCTTCAGTCCTTGAGTGAAGAGGGTTTGAGCGCTTATTTGAGTACCGATGGAGCGCCCGAGGTGGATCTATTGATTCGAACCGGGGGGGAGTCGAGGGTGAGTAACTTCATGCTTTGGCAAGCCGCTTATGCCGAATTGTTCTTCACGGATGACCTGTGGCCTGACTTTTCCAAAAAGCGTCTTCACCAAGCCGTGGAATGGTTTGCTGGACGAGACCGCCGGTTTGGCTCATCTGCCGCTTTGTAAAATGGTGATCGAATTCATACCCAACAGAGCCATCCACACATGACACATCGCAAAGGCATTATTCTCTCGGGCGGCTCGGGAACCCGTTTGTATCCTGTCACGCAGGCGGTGAGCAAGCAACTCATGCCGGTTTATGACAAACCCATGGTTTATTACCCGTTGACGACATTGATGTTGGCGGGTATCCGGGACGTATTGCTGATCAGCACCCCACAAGATACGCCCAGATTTGCTGATTTATTGAAAGACGGCAAGCAATGGGGCATGAACATTCAATATGCGGTTCAGCCTCAGCCTGATGGTCTGGCGCAAGCCTTCATCATTGGCAAAGATTTCATCAAAGAAGACCCCAGTGCATTGGTGCTGGGGGACAACCTTTTCTATGGGCATGACCTCGTCAAATTGCTGAGCAATGCCAATGCGCAAAGCACAGGGGCCAGTGTGTTCGCATATCACGTCCAAGATCCTGAACGATACGGTGTGGTGAATTTTGATGCGCAACAGCGCGCCCTGAGCATCGAAGAAAAACCCAAGGTCCCCAAAAGCAACTTCGCCGTGACAGGCTTGTACTTTTACGACAATCAAGTTTGTGACATCGCCCGAGACATCCAACCATCCGATCGGGGTGAACTGGAGATCACCGACGTCAATCAACGCTATCTGGCTCAGAATCAGCTCAATGTGGAGATCATGGGTCGTGGCTATGCTTGGCTGGACACGGGGACTCACGACAGTCTGCTGGAGGCCGCAGGTTTCATTGCCACCTTGCAAAAACGGCAAGGCTTGATGGTCGCTTGTCCTGAGGAAATCGCATTTCATCAAAGTTGGATAACGGCTGAAGATCTGCTTCGGCTGGCTCATCCATTGTCAAAAAATGGCTATGGGCAGTACTTGTTGAACTTGCTCAAAAAATAAAAACGACTTCAGTCTGCCCCTATTCCTATGCCTTACACAGTCACCCCCACGGCCCTGCCCGAAGTCATGATCCTGGAGCCCCAAGTCTTCGGTGATGCCAGAGGTTTCTTTTTTGAAAGCTTCAACGAATTGGACTTTCACAAAGCGACGGGTTTGAAAGTTCACTTTGTCCAAGACAACCACAGCAAATCTGCCAAAGGTGTATTGCGCGGCCTGCATTATCAAATTCAACATCCACAGGGCAAACTTGTGCGTGTCGTTCAAGGTGAAGTCTTCGATGTGGCCGTGGATTTGAGAAAGTCTTCCTCCCATTTTGGTCAATGGGTGGGCGTTCATTTGAGTGAAAAAAACCACCGGCAACTTTGGGTTCCGCCAGGCTTCGCCCATGGCTTTGTGGTGCTGAGTGACTCTGCAGAGTTTCTTTACAAAACCACCGATTATTGGTTTGCTGAACATGAGCGCAGCTTGGTCTGGAATGACCCCGATGTAGGCATCGACTGGCCGATTGACTTTTCGCCTCAACTTGCCGCAAAAGATCAAAATGGACGCTCATTGAAGAATGCAGATGTTTACCTGTGATTTGCGTCGACTGAATTAATTCAAAATGGCATCATCACTGGTCATCTTGCTATTTTCTTTGTATGCATTGTTTGATGCCATTGCGCTCTTGCCCAGGGTTGCGGGTTCTATACTGAATAAAAACGGACTGGGTTATACATTTTCCATCATGGTCCACACCTTGAAGAGGGTGTTTGTCGTGTCCTATCCCCCTTTGTTGGGTTGGATCGCGCTGCAAGGAGAAGGGTTGTACCCCACCATCTTCTGGTCTTATTTTTTTGGTGCTTTGATTGTGGCTTTGGTCTCGGTATTTAAGTACCCCATCATTGGATACTTTATCCATTTGATTCAAGGCTATGCCATCGGAGGTTCTGTTTTTTATGCTTTATTCAGGCACCCATACAAACCTCATGAATCCATGGCATCCAAAGGGCTGGTGGATTTTTCATTCAAGTTCGATAAATCTTTGATTTATTCTTCTTCTTGGGTTTATTTCATTTATGGGTCTTCCCTGTTTTTCATCAATATTTTTGGAGCCGAGTTTCAAGACCATTCGGCGGTGATTTATCAGCTCGTGGGCATCATCAATGCGTTGGGCACCTTGCTGATGTCTTTCTATCTGGACCCCAAAATTTCCAGAAATTTTGATCAAAAAGAGAACATCATGGAAAGCAATGATTCCGTTGTTGCCGGACAGCTCTTGGCCTTGATGGTTTGGGGGCCAGCCTCTTTGTTCATGTTCAGCTTGGTATTGTGAAAACCATCGCCCGTTTGTTTTTGGGGATGGAAGGCTCCTTCATGCCTGAAAGGAATCGTTGATGCGTGTGCTGCACGCCGTCAAGACTGTGGATGGCGCCCGATGGGCGATTGATCAAGTGCGCGAGTTGGTGGCGCATGGCATGGAGGTTCATGTTGTGCTGCCTGTTTTGTCAGGGCGCTTCATGCAAAGCTGGCGCGAAACAGGAGCGGTTTTGCATGAGTTGCCGCTTGATTTGCCTGTCAAATCGCCTTGGCGCTTGCCTGGCCTTCTCCATCAGGTCAGAGCGCTTGTCGAGCGAGTGAAGCCCGACCTCATCCACAGTCATTTTTTTGGAACCACCATCGTGCTGCGGATGGCGTTGGGCGCCCATCATCCAACGCCCCGAATTTTCCAAGTGCCTGGTCCGCTTCACCTAGAGCATGGCCTTTTCAGGCGCTGGGAGTTGCTGACTGCAGGTCCATCGGACCGTTGGATCGCTTCCAGCCGCCACATCGAGTCCCTTTACTTGGGGCAAGGTGTTGCACCTGACAGGATTTTCCTGAGTTACTACGGCAACCAGATGACCTTGCCAGCCATGTCGGATGGACAGCTGAAAAATGGTCAGTTGCGCAAGCGCCTAGGTATCCCCGCCCAACACTTGGTGGTGGGCAACATCAACCACATTTACCCACCCAAATGGTATTTGGGTCAAACCCGAGGCTTGAAGCGCCACGAGGATGTGATCGATGCGCTTGCACTGGTTTGCAAGTCACGAGAAGACGTGACCGGCGTGCTGGTGGGCAGTCAATGGGGTGATGGTGATCGGTATCAAAAAAGTTTGATGCAGAGGGCAGCCCATGTCGGTCAAGGCCGCATCTTGATGCCGGGGCATTTGGCTTCGGAGGAAGTGAGCACCGCTTGGCATGATTTCGATCTGGCTGTTCATGTCCCCTCATCTGAAAACTGTGGCGGTGTGGTGGAACCCTTGCAAGCCGGGGTGCCCGTCATCGCATCCCGTGTTGGTGGCCTGCCTGAGGTGGTGTTAGAGGGTGTGACGGGACAATTGGTGTCGCCAGGTCAAGTGAATGAGCTGGCAGAAGTCATTTCCAATGCATTGAAGGACATCGATGTGATGCGGCAAAGCGCTGAGCGAGGTGCGGCATTGGTGACCACCATGTTTGATGCGGCAAGGACCGCTCAAGAAGTGGCCGATGTTTATGCGCATGTCTTGACCGGTGCGTCTCGTCCATTGGCTTTTGACTCGCATGCTTTTTTAGCGAGCAAAGTGTCATGACCTTGAAAAGAATCATGGACTTGACGTTGTCGGTGGCCGCCTTGTTCCTGCTTGCGCCAGTGATGGGACTGGTTGCCGGTTTGATTTTTTTCAAAATGGGCTCTCCCGTCTTGTTCTCTCAGGAAAGACCGGGAATGGGCGGGCGTCCGTTCAGGGTCTACAAATTTCGCACCATGTCTGAGGCCTTTGATGCCAATGGCCAAAGCTTGCCCGACGCTCAAAGATTGACCGCCTTGGGTGTGCTGCTCAGGAAGTTGAGTGTGGATGAGCTGCCTCAGCTGTTGAACGTGTTGAGGGGTGATATGAGTTTGGTGGGTCCCCGACCATTGCTGATGGCGTACTTGCCCCTTTATTCACCCACGCAAGCGCGTCGACACGAAGTTCGTCCGGGCATCACAGGCTGGGCGCAGGTCAATGGGCGAAATGCAATCAGCTGGCCGGAGCGATTTGCGCTGGATGTCTGGTATGTTGACCACCAAAGCCTCGTGTTGGATGTGCGAATCCTTTGGATGACATTGCGCAAAGTGTTGTTGCGCGATGGCATCAGTGCAGAAGGGGAGGCCACCATGTCTCACTTTAAAGGCGAGGAGCCATGAAACGTTTTGCCATTTTTGGAGCCAGTGGTTGTGGTCGTGGTGTCTTGCCCCTGGTGCGGCAACAGCTGCAGGCCCGTTTGGACAGTGGCCTTTGCGATTTGGTGTTTGTCGACGACCACCCGCCAGCACCTGTACTCAATGGGCAGCGGGTCTTGACGTATGCACAGTGGCTGTCCGAGCCTGCCAGCTCCCGCCACATGACTGTGGCCATTGCCAATGGGCGTGTGCGTGAGCAGTTGGTTCAGCGCTGCGCGGCCGATGGGGTGCAGTTTTTTGAGGCCCGGGCGGCCAATGTGGTGCAGCTGGACGATGTGCAATTGGACGAAGGCGCGGTGTTGTGCCCCTTTGTCACACTGACCAGCAACATCCGCATTGGCAAGCATTTTCACGCCAATATTTACAGCTATGTCGAGCACGATTGTGTGGTGGGCGACTTTGTGACCTTTGCCCCGGGTGTCATGTGCAACGGCCATGTGCACATTGAAGACCATGCTTACATTGGTGCGGGTGCCGTCATCAAACAAGGCCTGCCCGGTGCGCCTTTGGTCATTGGCCGTGGCGCGGTGGTGGGCATGGGTGCGGTGGTCACCAAGAGCGTGCCACCGGGCGTGACGGTGGTCGGCAATCCGGCGCGACCATTGATCAAAAACTGAAGATACGCGATGCTCCACACACCCTTTTCCCCCTGGCCCAGTTTCACACCCGAAGAAGCCGATGCGGTGCGCCGCGTGGTGATGTCCAACAAGGTGAACTATTGGACGGGCACCGAGACCCGCGAATTTGAAAAAGAGTTTGCCGCCTGGTGCGGCACTTCGCATGCCGTGGCGCTGGCCAATGGGACCTTGGCGCTCGATGTGGCGCTGAAAGCCTTGGGTGTAGGGCCGGGCGATGAGGTGGTGGTGACGCCGCGCACCTTCATCGCGTCCATTTCTTGTGTGGTCAATGCGGGCGCCGTGCCTATTTTTGCCGATGTGGAGTCAGACAGCGGCAATCTGTCGGCCCGCACCATTGCGGCGGTGTTGTCTCCTCGGACCAAAGCGGTGGTGTGTGTGCATTTGGCGGGTTGGCCTTGCGACATGGATCCGATCATGGCGTTGGCGGCTGAGCATGGCCTGAAGGTGATTGAGGATTGCGCCCAAGCGCACGGAGCGCGATACAAGGGGCAAGCTGTAGGCAGCATCGGCCATGTGGGGGCCTGGAGTTTTTGCCAGGACAAGATCATGACCACAGGTGGCGAGGGCGGGATGGTCACAACCAACGACGAGGCTCTGTGGCGGGCGATGTGGTCTTTCAAAGACCACGGCAAGAGTTTCGAGGCAGTGTACGAGCGACAGCATCCACCTGGTTTCAGGTGGTTGCATGAAAGTTTTGGGACCAACTGGCGCATGCTGGAGATGCAGGCGGTGATCGGCCGAATCCAGTTGCGCCGCATGCAGGATTGGTCTGAGGCCCGCAGGCGCAATGCCCAAGCCATTTGGGCTGCTTGCGAAGCATCATCGGTCCTGCAAGTTCCTCAGATCCGCTGCGCGACCTGCACGGGGGGGGGTGACGCGGCAGGGGTGGCTTGTGAGCACGCTCATTACAAGTGTTATGCCTACGTTCGGCCTGAGCGCTTGGCGAGCGGCTGGACGCGTGACCGAATCGTTGAGGCCATCGTCGCCGAAGGCGTGCCCTGCTACCAAGGGTCCTGTTCTGAGGTGTACTTGGAAAAAGCGTTCGATGGAACGGGTTGGCGTCCAACGGTTCGATTGCCTGTGGCCAAAGCTTTGGGTGAAACATCCATCATGTTTTTGGTACACCCCACCCTGACACCGGATGAAATCGCGCAAACAGGTCGAGCGATTCGCAAAGTCACGGCTCAGGCGTGCCACTGAAACCAGCAGCACAGACATTTTTTCGCCATGAACATTTCTTTTTTGACGGATTTCTTTCTTCAGTTATCCAGGCCTGTGAAGCGTTCTTTGGCCTTGGGGGCGGACGCTTTTGTCTGCGGCATCACGGTCTGGATGGCTTTTAATTTGCGTCTTGAGACGTGGACGACTTGGTCTCCATCACATTTCACCGCATTTGTGGGCTCTGTGGCATTTGCTTTGCCTTTGTTCATCGTGTTCGGACTTTACCGAGCGATTTTTCGTTATTCAGGCTTGCCGGCTCTGATGACGGTGGTCAAGGCGGTGGCCATTTATGCGGCCCTTTATTGTTTCGCGTTCACGCTGATCAGTGTGCCCGGCGTGCCTCGGTCCGTGGGCATCATTCAGCCCTTGCTGCTGTTGGTGGGGGTCTTGATGTCCCGGGCGTTTGTCCGTTATTGGTTAGGGGGTATTTACCAAAACCTGGTGGGCCAAGAGCAATTGCCCAGAGTGCTCATTTATGGCGCGGGTTCAGCGGGTAGGCAATTGGCGGCGGCCCTTAAGACCAGTCCCGAGATGGTGCTGGTCGGCATGCTGGACGATGACACACGTTTGCACGGTCAGGTTCTGAATGGTTTGAAAATCCACGATCCTGCCGGCATGACGAGCTTGGTGGCCAAATTGCGGGTCACGCAGGTCTTTTTAGCCATACCGTCAGCGCCCCGGGCGCGGCGCAATGAAATTCTGGAGATGGTTCGATCGGCCCATGTTCAGGTGAGAACATTGCCGGGCGTATTGGCCCTGGTCCAAGGTGAGGTGCAGGTGTCTGACCTGAAAGAGTTGGACATTGAAGACTTGCTGGGCCGGGACCCGGTGCCTCCTGATCCAGAGTTGCTGGCTAAAAACATCAACAGCAAAGTGGTGATGGTGACGGGTGCTGGCGGCTCCATCGGATCAGAACTGTGTCGTCAGATTGTCCTGGCAGGTCCTTCTGTCTTGTTGCTGTTGGAAATCACCGAATTTGCTTTGTATGCGATCGAGCATGAATTGCAAAGCTTGGTGTCCAAAGGGGCGTATCCAAATGTTCGGGTGGTGTCCATACTCGCGAATGTGCGTGATTCATCTCGCATGGAACAAATTTTGCGAACCTGGAAACCGCACACGCTCTACCATGCAGCCGCCTACAAGCATGTGCCTCTGGTGGAACACAACCCGGCAGAAGGGGTGACGAACAACGTGCAGGGGACGTTGAACATAGCTCTATTGGCAGCAAAGTACGATGTGGCTGACTTTGTCTTGATCAGCACGGACAAGGCTGTGCGCCCGACCAATGTGATGGGGGCAAGCAAGCGCTTGGCCGAGATGGTGCTGCAAGCACAAGCTGCATTGCTGAAAGAACAAGGCGGCCCCACCCGTTTCAGTATGGTGCGCTTTGGCAATGTGTTGGGGTCATCCGGTTCGGTGGTGCCCTTGTTTCGCCAGCAGATCAAGGATGGTGGGCCCATCACCTTGACGGACGAGAGAATCACCCGTTATTTCATGACCATTCCCGAGGCCGCGCAGTTGGTGATTCAGGCGGGCGCCATGGCCAGGGGCGGCGATGTGTTCGTTTTGGACATGGGGGAGCCGGTCAAGATCATCGATTTGGCCAAACGCATGGTTGAACTGTCTGGCTTGGCTTCCAAGGATGCAGCGAACCCGAATGGTGACATTGCGATTGCCGTGACAGGTTTGCGACCGGGGGAAAAGCTGTACGAAGAGCTCTTGATTGGCGATAACGCCTTGCCCACCCTACACCCCCGCATCATGAAAGCCCACGAGGACTTCTTGCCTTGGCATGCACTCCAATCACAATTGTTTGATTTGGATTTGGCACTGCAAGCCAACAACGTTCAGATGATTCAGACCTTGTTGCAAAAATTGGTGCCGGGCTACCAACCCAGCGGCGAGTTGGTCGATTGGGTGTGGATGGAGAGGGTACGGGGGGAAGTGGTCAAACCACCACTTTGATTTTGCCCGCAGCATCACGCGCTCGCTGCAGAGCATTGGGGCCTTTGGCCAGCGCCACCGCCATGCGGCGGTAGGGACGGGTGGTGGGTTTGCCAAAGATGCGAACGTCCACACCGGGTTCGTTCAGCGCCGCTTCGACGCCGGTAAAGCGCGGGTCTTTGCCTTCTTGCTCGGCCAACACCACGGCGCTGGCGCCTTCCACGCATTCAATGCTCGGGATCGGCAGGCCCAAGATGGCGCGGGCGTGCAGGTCAAATTCGCTCAGGTTTTGGCTGATGAGGGTGACCATGCCTGTGTCGTGCGGACGGGGGCTCAGTTCGCTGAAGATCACTTCGTCTTTGGTGACGAAAAACTCCACGCCAAACAGGCCAGCGCCGCCTAAGTCGGTGGTGACTTTGTCGGCCATGTCTTGCGCGGCTTGGATTTGCGCGGGCGTCATGCCCTGGGGCTGCCAGCTGTATTGGTAGTCACCGCGCTCTTGCACATGGCCAATGGGCGGGCAAAACAGGGTGGAGCCCTTGCGCTGGCGCACCGTGAGCAGGGTGATTTCAAACTCGAAGTGGATGAACTCTTCGACGATGATTTTTTGGCGGTCGCCGCGCATGCCTGAACAGGCGTAGTCCCAGCTGGCTTGCACGTCTGCGGCCGTCTTGGCCACGCTCTGGCCTTTGCCTGACGAGCTCATGACCGGTTTGATGACGACCGGGAAACCGATCTCGGTGGCGCGGGCCAGCAATTCGGCGGCCGAGTCGGCGTAGCTGAACTTGGCGGTGCGCACGCCCAAGCCCACGGCCACGTCGCGGATGCGATCGCGGTTCATGGTCAGGTTGGCGGCGCGGGCGCTGGGGATGACTTCAAAGCCTTGCTTTTCGACGTCGAGCAGCACCTCGGTGCGGATGGCTTCGATCTCGGGGACGATCAGGTCGGGCTGGTGTTGGGCGATGGCGGCACGCAATGCCACTTCGTCGAGCATGCTGAACACTTCAGATTCATCGGCCACTTGCATGGCGGGCGCCCCCGCATAGCTGTCGCAGGCAATGACGTGGCAGCCGAGGCGCTTGGCGCTGATGACGAATTCTTTGCCGAGTTCACCAGAACCCAGAAGCAGGATTTTTTTCATGTTCAGGCCTTTTGGAAGTCTGTGCAGATCGCTTGCATGTGGGCTGCCGTCAAGCGGTTGCCGTGTTGGCTGACGACAGCGGCAGCTGTGCGGTTGGCCAAGGCCGCGGCTTGCGCGGCGGTGTGGCCGTGGGTGATGCCGTACAAAAAGGTGCCTGCAAACATGTCGCCTGCGCCGTTGGTGTCCACCGCTTGGGTGGGCACGGCGGGCACTTCGATGCGCTGCTGGCCTTGCACGACAATGCAGCCCTTGGGGCCCCGCGTCAAGCACACGGTTTTGGCCAAAGCCGACAGCTGACCGATGATGGCGTCCAGGTCGGTGGTGCCGCACCAGGTTTGCGCTTCTTCTTCGTTGGCAAACAAATAGTCGAGGCCGTCGCCGATCATGGCTTCGAGGCCAGCACGGCAGAAGTTGATCATGCTCACATCGCTGAGGGTCAACGCCGTGGCCACTTTGTGCTCGATGGCGATTTGGCGACCTTGCACAGCGGCCTCGAGGCCCGTGGGCGAGGCGGCCAGGTAGCCTTCCATGTAATAGATCTTGGACTTGGCGATATCTTGCGGGTGCAGGGCGCTGGCGTCCAGTTGCGATGTTGCACCCAGGAAGGTGCACATGCTGCGCTCGGCATCGGGGGTGACCAGCACCATGCAGCTTCCGGTTTGGCCTTCGCGGGCTTGGGTATGGGTGAGGTTGGTGGCCACGCCATTGGCTTGCAGGTCTTGGCTGTAGTAGGCGCCCAGCTCGTCGTCCGCCACGCGGCATGAATAAAACGCTTTGCCGCCCAATTGGGCCAGAGCCACCACCGTGTTGCCTGCTGAGCCGCCACCGGTGCGGCGGGCATGCAGGCCTTGCACGTGGCTGAGCAATTCAGCACGTTGCGTCGTGTCTATCAAGGTCATGTGGCCCTTGCTCACGCCCATGGCGCCCAGCAGTTCATCGGAGACTTCGTATTCGGTATCGACCAGGGCGTTGCCGATGGCATAGAGGTGGTAGTGGGACATGGACGGTCGTGACGGTGGAAAACCTACGAGTTTACCGGCCTCACATCAAGCCTTGCTCCGCCATCGACAGTGCCTGCCCTTGGCCGACGATGATGTGGTCCAGTACGCGCACGTCCACCAGCGCCAAAGCTGCCTTGAGGGTTTGCGTCAGATGTTCGTCGGCCCGGCTGGGCTGCACAGAGCCACTGGGATGGTTGTGAGAGAGCACCACAGCAGCCGCCTGGTGGTGCAGGGCGCGCAGAACGACTTCGCGTGGGTAGACGCTGGTCTGGCTGAGCGTGCCTCGAAAAAGCTCTTCCATGGCCAGCATGCGGTTTTGGTTGTCCAGAAACAGCACGGCGAAGACCTCGTGGTTTTTGTGGGCCAATTGCAGTTGCAGGTATTGCCTGACTGCGCCCGGCGTATGGAAGGCTTCTCGCTCTTTGAGGCGTTGGCTGAGGGCCCGGCGGGCCATCTCGAACACCGCCAACAGCTCTGCCTGTTTGGCGGGCCCCAAGCCTTTGACGCCCTTGAGAGACTGCACTGTGGCGTTCAGCAGACCAGCGATGCCGTCTGGCCCCAGTAGCTCTTCGGACAACTGAAACACGTTTTTGCCCGCCATGCCGGTGCGCAGCAAGATGGCCAAGAGCTCCACATCGCTCAGGGCCTGCGGGCCTCGGGTGAGCAGTTTTTCGCGCGGACGCGCATCCGTCGGCAAGTCTTTGATGCCCATGTGTTGCCCCTCCCTGGAGCGGCCTCGGTCCTTTTTATCCCCTTGTTCGGGACTGTTTGGCCGGGCTTTTTACAATAGTGGCTTCTTTATGCCCGTTTGCCCGCGTTTGCGGCATTCCAGAAAACCCTTATGTCCATTGTCGAACCCGGTTCCTTCTTGACGCTTCACTACCGCCTGGCCGGGCCGCAGGGGGACATCATCAACACCTTCAAAGAGAAACCTGCGACCTTGTCACTGGGTTCGGGCACCTTGTCGCCCGCCGTGGAGCAACGCTTGCTGGGCCTGGCCGAGGGCACGCGGGTGGTGATGGAAATTCCCGCAGGCGAGGCCTTCGGAGAGCGCATTGCCGACATGCAGCAATGGGTGGCCCGCAAGCTGCTCAATGAATTGGGGGACCCGACTGAAAAATACGCGGCGGGCGATGTGGTGCAGTTTCCGACACCTGACGGATTGGGCTCGTATGCTGGCACCGTGTTGCAAGTGAACGAGGAGGGCGCGGTGTTGTTTGACTTCAACCACCCGCTGGCCGGTCAGCCTGTGACCTTTGAAGTCGAACTGATTGGGGTGCTGTGATGACGTCTGAAGTTTTTTTGGCAGAACCTCGTGGTTTTTGCGCCGGGGTGGACCGTGCGATCGACATCGTGGAGCACGCGCTCACCAAGTTTGGCCGCCCGATTTATGTGCGCCACGAAATCGTGCACAACACCTATGTGGTCAATGACCTCAAGGAAAAAGGCGCGATCTTCATCGAAGAGCTGGCCGATGTGCCGCCCGGGGCCACGCTGATTTTCAGCGCCCACGGCGTGAGCCGGGCGATTCAGGACGAAGCTGAGCGCCGCGGTTTCCGGATTTTTGATGCCACTTGCCCACTGGTGAGCAAGGTGCATGTGGAGCTGGCCAAGCTGCACAAAGAGGGTTACGAGTTCATCATGATTGGCCACAAGGGTCACCCCGAGGTCGAAGGCACCATGGGCCAGCTCGACAGTGGCATCCACTTGGTCGAAGACGTCGAAGACGTTGCCAAAGTGCAACCTGCCCAGACCGACTTGCTGGCGGTGGTGACGCAAACCACCCTGAGCGTGGACGACGCTGCCGAAATTGTCGCGGCCGTGAAAGCCCGCTTTCCGCAGGTGCGCGAGCCCAAACAGCAAGACATTTGCTATGCCACGCAAAACCGCCAAGACGCCGTCAAGCTGATGAGCCCGCTGGTGGACGTGGTGATCGTGGTGGGCAGCCCCACCAGCTCGAACAGCAACCGCTTGCGCGAGCTGGCCGACCGCCTGGGCACGCCCGCTTACATGGTGGACTGCGCGGCCGACTTGCAGGAAGCCTGGTTTGAAGGATCGCAAAAGGTAGGCCTGACTGCGGGTGCCTCGGCCCCGGATGTGCTGGTGCAAGAGGTGATTGCCCGTTTGCGCGCCATGGGGGCGTTGTCGGTGCGCACCCTGGACGGCATTCAGGAAACCATCAAGTTCCCGTTGCCCAAGGGCTTGAAGATGGACCCTTTTGAAAACCCAGAACCCGGCTCACTACAATCGCCCCATGCTTGATATTGTTCTACTCCGCAAAGATCTGGACGCCGTTGTCGCGCGTTTGCAGACCCGTAAAAATCCCCAGTCCTTCCTGAATGTGGACGCCTTCCGGGCTTTGGAGGGTGAGCGCAAAACGCTGCAAACCCGCACCGAAGAGCTTCAAAGCCAACGCAACAGCCTGTCCAAGCAAATTGGCATGCTCAAGGGCAAGGGCCAGCATGCCGAGGCCGATGCGGTCATGGCCCAAGTGGGTGCCATCAAGGACGAGCTGGACGCTTCGGCCCAGCGGCTGGATGTGATCCAGGCCGAGCTGCAAAACTTGCTGTTGGCCGTGCCCAATTTGCCGCACGAATCGGTCCCTGTGGGCGCGGGCGAAGAGGGCAACATCGAGGTGCGCCGCTGGGGCACTGTGCCCACTTTTGACTTCGAGCTCAAGGACCATGTGGACATTGGCGAAAAGCTGGGTCTGGACTTTGAGACCGGCACCAAGCTGACTGGTTCGCGCTTCACCTTCATGCGTGGCCCGGTAGCGCGTTTGCACCGTGCGCTGGCGCAATTCATGCTGGATGTGCAGACCAGCGAGCACGGCTACACCGAGTGCTACACGCCTTACATCGTGAACGCCGACACCCTGCGCGGCACGGGTCAGTTGCCCAAGTTCGAAGCCGATCTGTTTGCGGCCAACAAAGGTGGCCAAGAGGGCGAAGAGAGCCAGGCGCTGTACCTCATCCCGACATCTGAGGTGACGCTGACCAACGTGGTGCGTGACGAGGTGCTGGCCGAAGCCGATTTGCCCATCAAGCTCACAGCGCACACCCCGTGCTTCCGGTCGGAGGCGGGCAGCGGTGGGCGCGATGTGCGCGGCCTGATTCGCCAGCACCAGTTTGACAAAGTTGAAATGGTGCAAATCGTGCACCCCGAGCAGAGTTACGCAGCGCTCGAAGCCATGACGGGCCATGCCGAAGCTATTTTGCAAAAGCTGCGCTTGCCCTACCGTGTGATGAGTTTGTGTACCGGTGACATGGGCTTTGGCGCGAGCAAAACTTATGACCTAGAGGTCTGGGTGCCCGCGCAAAACACCTACCGCGAGATCAGCTCAGTCTCCAACTGCGAGGCCTTCCAGGCCCGCCGCCTGCAGGCGCGTTTCAAAAACGCCCAAGGCAAGAACGAGTTGGTGCACACCTTGAACGGCTCGGGTCTGGCCGTTGGCCGTGCACTGGTGGCCGTTTTGGAGAATTACCAGAACGCTGACGGTTCGGTCACAGTGCCTGAGGTGCTGCGTCCCTACATGGGTGGTTTGGCTTTGCTCAGCGTTTGAGCCGTCGCCGCTCTGCTAGAATCTCCGCTTCGACAAATACTCAGGAGGGGTGGCAGAGTGGTCGAATGTACCTGACTCGAAATCAGGCGTAGTGGCAACACTACCGAGGGTTCGAATCCCTCCTCCTCCGCCAGTTAAAAACCCCGCAATGGTTCACCGTTGTGGGGTTTTTTTATGATTTCCCCATCTGGAATGAACGCCATGAAATCTCTTGTCTTGTGTGCTGCGGTGGTGTTGTTCCCATTGCTTTCGGGTTGCACCGTTTTGGCCGTTGCGGATGCGGCTGGTTCTGCAGTGGTGTATGGGGTCAAAAGCACCTTGAATGTTCTCGATGCGGTCACGCCTGACATCGTCAACAAAAAGAAATAATGCGGCGCAAGTCGCTGCGGTGTTGGGCAGCAGCGCTGTCTGTCAAGCCTTGCGGTGTTCGGCCAAATCGTTCCAGACATCTTGCTGGGTGATCAATCCGTCTTGAACGACCATGCGGTCAATGAAGCGAATGCCTTCAAAAGTTTGCCCATCGAGCCAAGTGCCTTGCAGAGTGCCATGGCAAAACACCACGGTGGCATCGCCTTGCCAGCTTTCTTCAAATTGGTCGTATTGTTTGGCGATGCGGGTGTAGCGTTGCTGTGCCCAAGTGGTCATTTCTTGCAGTGAGTGCATCACCACACCGCCCGGAAAGCACATGCGAAATTCGGGGTGCAGAAACGATTGGGCTTTTCCCAAGTCCCTTTCCTGCATGGCTTGCAGAAACGACTGCACCACCTCTGACGCTACCGGATGGGCAGCACGACCCTCACTGAACACTTTGCCGTCGCGACGGTAGGTGCTGACTTCGTTGACAAAAACCGTGGTGCCTGCTTCGGGCGTGGCGATCACCGAACGAACCGCGTTGGCCACGCGATTGACCATGCGGTGCTGGGTGGATGGTTCGTATCCGGGCAGTAATGTGATGGATACAACCGGCATGGCGGTGTTTAGATGCCCAACCAGCCGTTGGTGCGTGCAAAGTGCAGGGCTTGTGTACGGCTGTTGACGCCCAAGCGGCGGAAAAGGCGCCAGAAGTGCACCTTGACGGTGTGCTCGCTGATGTCGAGTTTTTCAGCGATTTCGCGGTTGGACAAACCTTGATCGAGCATCAAGATCAGTTGCTTTTGGCGCTTGGAGAGCTTGGTAGGACCTGCGGGAGCGGCGTCCTCTTGGGCTTCCTCTTCCTCCGTGATCAGCAAGCTGCGCAGAGCTGCAATGATTTGCGTGGGGCTGTTGGATTTTTCGATGAAGGCGTTGGCACCGGCTTCAAGGCAACGGGATTCGAATTCGCTGGCGCTGGCGCTGGTGACCACAGCCAAAGGCACATTCGGGAATTTTGATTTCAGGACCTGCACGCCAGACATGCCCAAGGTATCGGGCAGTTGAAGGTCGAGGCAGAACAGTTCCGGCAAGCCATTTTTCTCTACCGTCGACTCGACCACGTTCAATTTGTGAATGGGGATGATTTTCAGACCTGGCTTGACGCGGTGCACAAGCATGGTCAAAGCATCGCGCATCAGGGGGTGGTCATCAATGACGTAGACGGTCATGTTATTAAGTCTCGGCAGTAAACTGAAGGTTTAAGGATACACTTATTTGGTGATTTCCACAATAATAATTGGCAAATTTGTAAAAGTTATTTAATCGTTTTTTGCGAATTAAACAAATTTTCAAGTGTTTGCACCGCGATTTTGTCTTGCTCTGGGGATTGGGCTTCCAAGACATTGGCCCATTCGGTCAAGGCTTCTACCCCTCCGGCTTGCAACTGGGCGATGGTTTGCCCGGCGTCTTTGGGGGATGCAAAACCCAAACTTTGAAGCAAAACCTTGCCTTGTGCGTCGACCAGTTTGAAGTAAAACTGACCATCTTTTTCGCGGTATTGCTTGAAGCTGGCCACTGTGGTTTTGTTTTCCTTGGCGGCCTTTGTGGCGCTACCCGACGACAAGGGGCGCAGTCCCACGGCATTGCGCACTTCGCGCATGAAGGGCGTTGCCAATTGGCGTGCTTTGTCCGCGCCCGCCAACAAAATTTTGTCCATCTGCGCGGGGTTGTCGATGAGCGCCTGGTAGTGTTCGCGCATGGGGCTGATCTCGCGGTCAATGCGCTCAAACAGCATTTGCTTGGCATCCCCCCAGCCAATGCCTTCGGCATAAGCTTGGGCCATGGCGGCGGTCTCGTCGGCACTGGCAAATGCTTGGTAAATCTGGAACAGTGCAGAGCCTTCGGTACTCTTGGGTTCACCCGGGGCTTTGGAGTCGGTCACGATGCCCGCGATTTGCTTGCGCATTTGCGCGGCGGGTGCAAACAGCGGGATGGTGTTGTCGTAGCTTTTGCTCATCTTGCGACCGTCGAGGCCGGGCAGCAGGGCCACAGATTCTTCGATCACGGCTTCAGGCAAGACAAAATGTTCGCCGTAGAGGTGGTTGAAACTCGAGGCCATGTCGCGCGCCATTTCAATGTGCTGGATCTGGTCGCGACCCACCGGCACTTTGTGCGCTTTGAACATCAAGATATCGGCCCCCATGAGCACGGGGTACATGAAGAGGCCCGCCGTCACATCGCTGTCGGGGTCATGGCCTGCCAAGTTGTTTTTGTCGACAGCTGCTTTGTAGGCGTGGGCGCGGTTGAGAACGCCCTTGCCCGTGACGCAGGTCAAAAACCAAGTGAGTTCGGGAATTTCAGGGATGTCGGATTGGCGATAAAAAGTGACTTTTTCAGGATCCAGGCCCGAGGCGATCCAGCTGGCGGCAATCTCCAGTGTGGATCGCTGGATGCGAGCTGGTTCATCGCATTTGATGAGGGCGTGGTAATCGGCCAGAAAGTAAAAACCGTCGGTTTGGGTGTCACGGCTGGCCTGAACGGTGGGCCGAATGGCGCCCACATAGTTACCCAAGTGGGGTGTGCCTGTGGTGGTGATACCAGTGAGGACGCGGGTGCGGTTCTTGGAGGTCATGAAAAAAGCCAAAAGCAGAAATGAAAATCAGCGCCAAAAAATCAGCGTAACAAAGAGGCCAAGGGGCTGAGGGTGAGCTTCAAAAAGTCGAAAGTCACGCCCATCAAAGGTTGCATCCACCAAGCACTGATGACGCCTGTGAGCACCAGCGCCATCACGATGAAAAAGCCCCAAGGCTCGACCTTTGAGAAAAGCACCGCTTGGCGCCATGGCAAGAGCCCCACCAGAATGCGGCCACCGTCCAATGGAGGCAAGGGGAAGAGATTGAATGCAAACATGACCACATTGGTCAGCATGCCGGCTTTGCACATTTCGATGAAAAACCGCTCGGTGATGCCGCTGCCGGCCAGAACATAAAACAGCACGCCCCACAGCAAAGCCTGTACCAAGTTAGAACCAGGCCCTGCCAATGCCACCCAAATCATGTCGCGTTTGGGGTGGCGAAGTCGGTCAAAGCGCACAGGCACTGGCTTGGCGTAACCGAACAAGAATGCACCACTGGTGCTGAAATAAAGCAGCAAGGGCAGCAAGATGGTGCCCATCAGGTCGATGTGCGGCATGGGGTTCAAAGTCACGCGACCCATCAGGGCGGCGGTGTGGTCACCCAAGCGCAAAGCGGCGTAACCGTGTGCAGCCTCGTGCAAGGTGATGGCAAAAATCACCGGCAAGGCATAAATCAAAACGGTTTGTATGAGGTCGGACATGCAGAGATTGTCTCAGAGGCCCAAACGGGCAGGGTCACCCTGACCGTGCCGAAGGATCTCGGGTTCGTCGCCTGTCATGTCGATCACGGTGGTGGGCTCGAGCGAGCAGGCACCCGCATCGATCACGGCGCCCACTTGGTGCTCCAGTCGTTCCCGGATGTTTTCGGGGTCGTTCAGTGGCTGCTCTTCATCCGGCAGGATCAAGGTGGCCGCCAATAAAGGCGCGCCATGCAGGGCCAGCAGTTCTTGCAGAACTTTGTGGTCGGGGACCCGCAAGCCAATTGTTTTGCGCTGGGGGTGGCTGACTCGGCGCGGTATTTCCTTGGTGGCTTCCAAAATGAAGGTGAAGGCCCCAGGCGTGGCTTGTTTGATGGCGCGAAACTGCCGGTTGTCCACCTTGGCGTAGTTGGCCAGTTCACTCAGATCGCGACAAAGAACAGTCAGGTGGTGTTTCTCGTCTACACCGCGTATGCGGCGCAATTGGTCCACCGCATTCTTGTCATCCAGATGGCAAACCAGGGCATAGCTGGAATCGGTGGGCACTGCCAATACGCTGCCTTGGTTGAGCAGTTGAACCGCTTGCTTGAGCAAGCGTATTTGGGGATTGTCCGGGTGAACGCTGAAAAATTGAGCCATGAACAGAAAGCTTCGGTGCGGTCAGAGTTCAGCGCCCACTCACTGAATGCGATCGGTCAGCAGGCTCCACACGGTTGTCAGTTGTCCTGGCAAGTCAGGCAAGGTGCCGAGGTCAATGCGACTTTCTTCGGGGCTGTGGAAATCGCTGCCGCGCGAGGCGGCCAAATCGAACTCCAGCGCAGTCTCGGCATAGCGAACGGCTTCGGGTGAGGAGTGACTGCCCGTGATGACCTCCACGCCGCGCCCGCCATGGGCCTTGAATTCGCTGAACAGCGCGTATTCTTCGTTGGGCGTGAACCCGTAGCGAGCAGGGTGGGCAATCACGGCAATTCCCCCTGCATCGGAGATCCATTGAACCGCGTCTTGCAAGCGCGCCCAGCGATGGGGCACGTAGCCGGGTTTGCCTTCGGTGAGGTATTTGCGAAACACTTCAGACGTGTCGTTGCAGATCCCGGATTCCACCAGATGCCGCGCAAAGTGTGTGCGCGAAATCAACTCGGGGTTGCCCACATAACGCAGAGCGCCCTCGTAGGCATTCAAGATACCGACCTTTGCCAAACCATCCGACATTTCTTGGGCGCGTTCGCTGCGACCGCCGCGTGTGCGGCGCAAACCTTCGGTCAACGCGGTGTTGTCAGCATCGAAGCCCAAGCCCACGATGTGCACGGTTTGGTGGGCAAAGGTGACCGAAATTTCTGTCCCCGTCAGGAAGGGCAAGCCTTGAGCCCGGGCGGCTGCCAAGGCGCGTCCCAGACCCGATACCTCGTCGTGGTCGGTCAATGCCCAAAGCTCCACACCGTTGGCTTTGGCGCGTTCAGCCAAGGCTTCGGGGGTGAGGGTGCCGTCAGACATGACGGAGTGGCAGTGCAGGTCGGCGTTGATCATGCAAACATTTTAGGCCTTTGCTGATCTGGCACAGCGGGTTGTGGGGGGATGCTCTTGAAATTGCAGGCGTTCGAGAACAGCCCTTCGGCGCTTCGGGCTGATCGGCTTGGTCGATAATTCGTGATGACCTTGAAGCACTCTTTTGTGGATTCCACCCTATGGCACTGATGATCACTGACGAATGCATTAATTGCGACGTGTGCGAGCCCGAGTGCCCGAATCAAGCGATCTACCTGGGCGAGGAAATTTACGAAATTGACCCCTCCAAATGCACCGAGTGTGTCGGGCATTTTGACGAGCCTCAATGTGTCCAAGTCTGTCCTGTGGCGTGCATCCCTATTCACCCACAGCACGTTGAGAGCCAAGAGACACTCTGGGCCAAATACCGCAGGCTGCAAAGTCAGTGAGCCTGCGGGCCTGCATCACTCCGCTGTCGGTGGGGGCGCGTTTGGCACTGGCGCTTTGACAGGCCGGGGTGGTTTGGGACGTGGTGGCTTGCTGGTGTGGATTTGGGCCATGGCTTTTTCCATCTGACCCGCCAAAAGCAGCGGCAAAGCTGCAACCGACCGGTAGATGCTGTCATCGATCGCCTTGCGCTGCTCCAGCATCGGTTTCTTCAAGACCCAGCTGACCACTTCGGCCTTGTCACCCGGGTGGCCCACGCCAATGCGCAAGCGCCAGTAATCGGCCGTACCCAGTTGGGCATGGATGTCGCGCAGGCCGTTGTGCCCGGCGTGGCTGCCGCCCAATTTGAGCTTGGCTTCACCCGGCACGATGTCGAGTTCGTCGTGCGCCACCAGAATTTCTTGGGGATGGATTTTGAAGAACCTGGCCAGTGCGCTGACCGACTTGCCCGACAAGTTCATGAAGGTCTGGGGTTCAAGCAGCCAGAGGGTTTGTCCATTCACGGTGGTGCGGGCCATCAGGCCGTGGTAGCTGCGCTCGGGCACCAAGGACACCTTGAGTTCACGGGCGACGGCATCGATCCACCAGAACCCAGCGTTGTGGCGGGTGTCTTCGTATTCGTTGCCCGGGTTGCCCAGGCCGACAAGCAGTTTGATCATGGTGCGTGATTATCCTTGCAAGGTGCCATCCGAGGGTGCGTGGATTTTCCCAAAACAAAAGGCCCGCTTGCGCGGGCCTTGAAGGGGCAGGGCCGAAGCCCCAAGCCAGAAGATTACTTCTTGCCTTTGCCCTTTTTGGCGTCTGCAGGTGCAGCGGCCACGGGTGCGGCCACCACCTCTTCGACAGGAGCCACCACGGACACGAGGACCGGGTTTTTCTTGCCGTGCGTGATGGCTTTGCAGCCGGCTGGCAAGGTGATGTCGTTCAGGTGCAGGGATTTGCCCATGGTCAGGCCTTTCAAGTCCACCGCGATGAATTCGGGCAGGTTGGCAGGCAAGCAAGCCACTTCGAGTTCGGTGACGACGTGAGTGACTGTGCACTTGTCGGTCTTGACGGCTTCGGACTCTTCTTCGCCGCTGAAGTGCAATGGCACTTTCATGTGCAAAGTGGTGTTGGCGTCAACGCGCTGGAAGTCGATGTGTTGCACCAACTGCTTGTAGGGGTGCATCTGGTAGTCACGCAGCAAAACTTTGCTGGACTGACCATTGAGTTCCATGTCCAGAATCGAAGCGTGAAACGCTTCTTTTTTCAGGGCATGCCACAAAGCGTTGTGGTCCAGCTCAATCAGTTGGGGGGCCGATGTGGAACCGTAAACGATGCC
Source organism: Limnohabitans sp. (assembly GCF_034680285.1). Taxonomy (GTDB): domain Bacteria; phylum Pseudomonadota; class Gammaproteobacteria; order Burkholderiales; family Burkholderiaceae_C; genus Limnohabitans_A. Next base: position 12,311 of record NZ_JAXITC010000015.1, on the reverse strand, counting down.
AGGTGTGCGACCGGAATTGCGGAGACGGCGGCTCGCACCCGTGCCCTGCTTAGCGCGCTCAAAAGCGACAAATTTCATACATTTCTCCTTCTAGGGCCCACCGCGACCAGTGCGACCCTGACTCAAAAAAGCCAGCCAGTCCACAAGGACGGCTGGCCACTGTTGGCCCGTCACCGATCAGGCTTGATCGGAGAACAGGCTCATCACCGACTCACCATGCGCAATCCGGTTGATCGTTTCGGCGATCAGCGGTGCGACGGAAAGTTGGCGAATCTTGGAACACGCTGCAGCTTCAACCGACAGCGGGATGGTGTTGGTGACGACCACTTCGTCGAGGGCTTCGCCCTTGGCGATGCGGTCGATGGCTGGACCCGAAAAAATCGGGTGGGTGCAATAAGCGTAGACTTTTTTCGCGCCGCGCTCTTTGAGCACTTCGGCAGCTTTGACCAAGGTGCCTGCGGTGTCGATCATGTCGTCCATGATCACGCAGTTGCGACCTTCGATTTCGCCGATGACGTGCATGACTTCACTGACGTTGGCTTTGGGACGGCGTTTGTCGATGATGGCCAGATCACAGCCCAGTTGCTTGGCCAGAGCGCGCGCACGAACAACACCGCCCACATCGGGCGACACGACGATCAGGTCTTCGTAGTTTTTTTGGCGCAAATCACCCAGCAAAACGGGGGATGCATAGATGTTGTCAACCGGGATGTCAAAGAACCCCTGGATTTGGTCAGCGTGCAAATCCATGGTCAGCACGCTGTCGACGCCGACAGCTTCCAGCATGTTCGCCACCACTTTGGCCGAGATGGGTACACGGGTTGAGCGTGGGCGGCGGTCTTGGCGTGCGTAACCGAAGTAAGGGATGACTGCGCTGATGCGGCCAGCCGAGGCGCGTTTGAGCGCATCGACCATGATCAGCAGTTCCATCAGGTTTTCGTTGGTGGGGGCGCAGGTGGACTGCACAATGAACACTTCGCGTGCCCGAACGTTTTGCTTGAGTTCGACAGTGACTTCGCCGTCAGAGAAGCGGCCCACATCAACAGCACCGAGCTGCGTGCCCAGGTGTTTGGCGATCTCGGCGGCCAAAACGGGATTGGCGTTACCAGTAAACAGGAGGGGGAGTGAAGCAGGCTGCATGTGCATTCCAGCGATCAGAAAAAAGGGCCTGTACGATTGAACGTATTTGGCAGGGGAAGAAGGACTCGAACCTTCGAATGCCGGAATCAAAATCCGGTGCCTTAACCAACTTGGCGACTCCCCTACACGGGTTGACCGCTGAAACAGCGACCGACCGATCAACTTTCGCTGGATGCCCAACCCTGTAAAGGGTGAACCTCCAAATTGCTGCACTTGCGCACTTGCCAGTGGCCAGGGACCACCAAAGACTGAGTGCTTGACGTGCAATGTGCAAACACTGCACTGCCAGAACCTGTCATTCTTCCGTTCATGCCAGCCAATTTCAGCACTTGGAGTGCCTCGGTGACTTCGGTGCATAAAGTCTGCGCAACAGGCTGCAAATCATTGTGACCGAAGTCATATGGCTGTGCAGCGAAGACGGAAATTGTAGCAGGCTTTGTGGCGCGGTGAAGGTCTGGATGCTTAAAAATTTGTGGTGTTTCGACGCCCGCCGAGGGTTTGATGACCCAAAAATTCGCTGGGGGTAGTGCAATAGGAGTAATTTCTTCACCCACGCCCTCCACCCATGCATTGCGGCCACGCAAAAAGAAGGGGACATCTGCGCCCAGTTGCAAGCCCAGTTTTTCAAGGGTTTCAAGGCCCAGTCGAAGGTCCCAAAGCTGGTTAAGGGCCAGCAAACAGCTGGCGGCGTCAGACGATCCGCCGCCCATGCCCGCTTGCGCCGGGATTTGTTTGTCCACAGCGATGTGAACGCCTTGCGTGCAGCCCGTTTGCTGTTGCAGCAATTTGGCCGCGCGGGTGATCAGGTCGTCGGCGGGCAAGGGCACCGTCAGGTCTTCACGGCTGACAGCGCCCCCGGGGCGTAATTCAAAGTGCAACTTGTCGCACCAGTCGATGAGCATGAACACCGATTGCAGCAGGTGATAGCCGTCGGGGCGGCGACCTGTGATGTGCAAAAAAAGGTTGAGTTTGGCCGGGGCTGGGACGTCGAGCAGCTGTTTCATGTGTCAGATTATCGCGAGTGGCCCAGCTGAGGGTGGGTGCAAGCCATCAGCGGTCGAGCACGATGCGCAAAACAGCTTCTGGCGCGGGCTCGTGGCGCTGGGCAGTCAGACGACCTTGCGGGTGGGCAGACAAGTCCACATGCCACCCCGGCACAGCGGTGGCTTGACCTGCAAGCCAGTCGAACAATGCGGCGATGGGCAGGTTTGTACCGGTCAACCGTTGACTCAAGCTTTGCAAACTGGAACTCTCTGTTTTCTCCTGACCTTGTTCCAGTTGGGCGGATTGGGGGGTCCAGCTCAGCCGTGCCAAAGTGGTCCCGATGGGGCTGAGCAGCAGCATTTCCCCCTGAGCCGCCGAGCCTTGCAATTCAAAACTAGTGCTCCAGTTTTGAGGGGGGAGGCTTTGTAATTGAAGAGCCAGACGTCCTGACCAAAAAGCTGCGGGGTTGGCAGGAGGGGGGCGCTGGGTTGCGCAACCGGCCAAGACCGACACAAGCCAGATACCAGCGCCCAACCCTGCAAGCCTTTTGAAGGGATGCTTGACGGGTTCTTGGCTTGCTTTCATGGTTTGAAGTTGAAGCGCTTGAGTGTTTCGAGCAAAGTTTCGTTGTCGGCTTTGAGCAGCAAACCTTCGCGCCAGAGGGTGCCAGCTTCTTTTTGTTGGCCCATGACCCAAAGCACTTCACCCAAATGGGCTGCGATTTCAGCATCGGGTTTGGCTTTGTAGGCAGCCTTCAGTATGGCCAATGCCTCGGCTTTTTCGCCTCGGCGAAACTTCACCCAACCCAGACTGTCTTGAATGTAGGCATCTTGCGGCGCCAATTGCACCGCTTTTTCGATCAGTTGCAGCGCTTCATCCAAGCGGATGTTGCGGTCCGCCAAGGAATAACCCAAGGCATTGAAGGCGTGGGCTTCTTGGGGGGCCAATGCCATCAACTGACGCAGCAAGGCCTCCATTTCGTCAAAACGTTTGAGCTTTTCGCAAACAAGGGACAACTCCGTCATCAGTTCGGTGTTGTTGGGTTGCTTGTCCAAGGCGGCTTTGACCAAAACATAGGCGGCTGGCGTGTCTTGATGTTCACGCAGCCAAAAGGATTGCGCCAGTACTTTTCGCAGGGCTTGTTCTGCGGTGGTGGGTTTGATCTGTGCCAGCAATTGCCGTGCTTCATCCAGACGACCTTGTTGGGCCAGCACATCGGCTTGTCGGCTGGCCAGTTTGATGGGGTCCGCCCCAGTGGGCATTTGGGCCAACCATTGGTTGGCGCGGTCCAATTGCTTGTTTTTTTGCGCTATTTGGGCCAGGGACATCAAAGCTTCAGCCAAGCCAGCTTGATGTTCAGGCGTCTTGATGTCGCCCACCAAGCGCACATACTGCTCGAGGCGCTTTTCGGCTTCCGGCAGTTGACCATTTTCTTGGAGGACCAATCCGTGAATGAGCCAGCCATCTGCAAACGCGGGGTGTTTGTCATTGAGCAGCACCAACTGCGCCAAAGCATCAGGTCGTATCGCCAGTGCGACCAGGCTGCGTGCGTAAGCCAAGCGCAGTTCGGGCGTGACGTCTGTTTTCATGGCCGCATCGACCATGGGTTTGAGACTGCTGTTGACGTTGTCCAGCAAGCTCAGGGCCAACACCAAGGGGCCAGTGGCCTTGGGGTCTGCAGCATGGCCTTGGCGTGCAGCCTCGGTTGCTCGCGAAACTTGTCCTGCATCTCGGCGCATGCGGCCAACGGTGGTCCAGGCTGCTGCCACCGTGGCTTTTTGGGTGAAAGCTTTGGTCAATGCTTTCTCAACGGCATCGGCCGCAAGGGCTTTGTCTTTCACCAAACCAAAGATGCGCGGGGCTGACGCGATCGCGCCCGCTTGTTCATCCAAAGGCAATTCGTTGATGGACACCGCCAGGGCTTTGCCGGATTCTTCGATTCGGTTGAGAGCCAGCAAAATCTGGAGCACATAACGGTTGGCTTCGGTGGCAGATGGAATTTCCCTTTTCCAGGTTTGAGCTGCTTGCAGAGCAGCTTCGCCAGACCGGGCTTGCAAGGCCATGTCCACCGAACGCTGGAACAAAGCAGGGTCCCGGGTTTTGCGGGCAGCATCGAGCATGATGGAAAAACCACTGCCGGGTGAGCCTTGTCGGGTGTTCAGTTCACCCAGCAAAATTTGGTAAAAAAGAGCCGCATCCAGTGCCGACGATTTGGGCGTGGACTCTGCTTTGGGCGCGGAAGACTGAGCCCAAGCACCGACGGCAAGCGAGGACAAAACGGCAAGTCGGAACCAAAATTTCATGCTGGACATCATAATCCAGCCACCTTTTAAACAAGCGCGGGGCAGCCCAATAGCCGCCCTGACCGCCAGACCCTTGCATGCCCGAACTCCCAGAAGTTGAAGTCACCCGCCGCAGTTTTGTCGACCGCATCGCCTCGGCCCACATTCTGGCGCTCCACTTGGGCAAGCCCTTGCGCTGGCCGCTGGGCGTGCCCGCTGCCAGCCTGGTGGGCCGGCAAATCTGGGGCGTTCGGCGGCGGGGCAAATACCTGTTGCTGGACTTGGACCAAGGTCTGCTGTTGGTGCACTTGGGCATGTCGGGAAGTCTGAACTTTGCACCCACCCAACCCGAGGCTGGGCCACATGATCACATGGACTTGGTGACCGATCGGGGTGTGCTGCGCCTGCACGACCCGCGACGATTCGGCGCGGTGGTCTGGGCCCCGGGTGAGGATTCGCCCCAAGCGCAAAAGCTGCTGGGGCGCTTGGGTGTGGAGCCTTTGAGCGCCCAGTTTGATGCGACCGCCTTTGCCCATGCCCTCAAAAAACGACAAACGGCCATCAAGCAGGTTTTGCTGGCGGGCGACGAAGTCGTGGGCGTGGGCAATATTTATGCATCAGAAGCCTTGTTCATGGCGGGCATCCGTCCCACCACCAAAGCTGCACGTTTGTCCAAACCCCGTGTGGCCCGGCTGCACGCGGCCATCGTGCAGGTGCTGACCCGAGCGGTAGAGCAGGGCGGCAGTTCGCTCAAGGATTTTGTGAACGCCGAAGGTCGCACCGGGTATTTCCAGCTGGAGGCTGCGGTTTATGGTCGCGCGGGCGAGCCTTGCCGGGTGTGCGCCACACCCATCAAGTCCATGTTGCAAGGCCAACGCACCACCTTTTACTGCCCGTCATGCCAGAAACCGTGATGACTTTGCCCGATGGCTTTGCCCGCCGCATGGTGGACTGGCAGCGCTTGCACGGCCGCCAAAGCCTGCCTTGGCAAAACACCCAAGACCCGTACCGCGTTTGGTTGTCCGAAATCATGCTGCAGCAAACGCAGGTGAGCACGGTGCTGGACTACTTTCCAAGGTTTTTGGGTCGATTCCCGGATGTGGCGGCGTTGGCGGCTGCGCCGCAAGACGATGTGCTGGCTTTGTGGAGCGGACTGGGCTATTACAGCCGCGCCCGAAACCTGCACAAATGCGCCCAAGAAGTGATGGGGCGTTTTGGCGGGGCCTTTCCGCGCCGGGCCGAAGACCTGCAAACCCTGCCAGGCATTGGGCGATCCACGGCTGCTGCCATCGCGGCGTTTTGCTTTGGCGAGCGCGCCGCCATTTTGGATGGCAACGTCAAGCGCGTGCTGACCCGGGTGCTGGGCTTCGGCGCCGACTTGGCCGTATCCAAAAATGAAAAAGCCCTGTGGGCGCTTGCGCAAGACCTCTTGCCTGCGCAAGCTGCCGACATGCCGCGCTACACCCAGGCCTTGATGGACTTAGGTGCCACCGTTTGCTTGCCGCGCAAGGCGCAGTGCGAAGCCTGCCCGGTCAGCACCCTGTGCCAGGCTCAAGCGCAGGGTGAGCCGCTGGCCTACCCTGTCAAAACCCGCAAGCTCAAACGCAGCAGCGCCACGCTCTGGTTGCTGTGGGCGGTCAATGCGCAAGGCCAAGTGTGGTTGCAAAAGCGGCCTGACACGGGCATCTGGGCGGGCTTGTTCAGCTTGCCCGTGTTTGATTCGGAATCGGATTTGCTGGCCGCCTGGTTCACTGGGCAGGAGCCGCAATTCATCACGCCTTGGAAGCATGTGCTGACCCACCGCGATTTGCACCTGCACCCGGTGCGCATGCACGGGGTCGGAAGAAGCGCCCCGTCTTGTGATGGGCAGTGGGTGAATGCCGATGTGTGGCCTGGGATGGGACTGCCCGCCCCGATTCGGACATTGCTGACTTCTTGAACCGGGCAGGCCTGCGGCGAAGCTGCAGCATGGAAGATGGGCAGCCTCAGAGCGCGTCCAGCTCCCGGTGTCGCTTGAGCGTAAGCCAACGTGTCCCAAAGCTTTGCGCCAGCTGCTCGACCATGAACACCGAGCGGTGCTGACCCCCGGTGCAGCCGATGGCCACGGTCACGTAGCTGCGGTGATCGCGTTCGATGGCTGGAATCCAATGCTTCAAAAAACCTTCGATTTGCAGCTGCATCTGCACGAATTCCTCCGATTGCCGAAGGTAGGCTTGCACAGGCTCATCTCTGCCCGTCAGTGGGCGCAAAGCGCTTTCGTAGTGGGGGTTAGGCAGCATGCGCACGTCAAACACATAGTCGGCATCGGTGGGGATGCCGCGCTTGAAGCCAAAAGACTCAAACACCAAAGTCAGTTGCGCAGAAGGTGCGCTGACCAAAGTCTTGATATAGGTTTGCAGCTGGGCTGAGCGCAGCAAGCTGGTGTCGATGACATGGGCGCGATCACGCAAATCTGCGAGCAATTCACGCTCGAAACCGATGGTCTCCATCAAGGCTTTGTCACTTTGCGGCTTATCGCCCCCCGACAAAGGATGTTTGCGCCGCGATTCTGAGTAACGCCTTTGCAGGGTGTCGGAGTTTGCGTCCAGAAACACCGACTTCACCGTCATGCCCATGTCGCGCAGCAAATTCATTTGCTCGGGCATCAGATGCAGCGAGTTGGCGCTGCGCACATCGATGGCAATTGCCAAGCGTTGTTCTTGGTGCTGTTCTTCGAGTTTGACAAAGGGGATCAGCAACTCCGGAGGCAGGTTGTCCACGCAGTAATATCCCGCGTCTTCCAGCGCATGCAGCGCCACCGATTTGCCAGAGCCGGACATGCCGGTGATGAGGATGATGTCCATGCTCAGCTTTGAGTGGCTTTGCGGCCAGTAGTTGGGGAGGGGGTGCCCAGCATTTCGCGGGCATGGGCCAAGGTGGTGGCAGACAACTTCTCGCCGCCCAGCATGCGGGCGATTTCGCTCACGCGTTCTTCACCGTTCACGCCGCGCACTTGACTGCTGACTTGGCCTTTGACGGCCGCCTTGCTCACAAGCAGGTGGTGGTCGGCGCAGGCAGCCACTTGGGGAAGGTGGGTCACTGCCAACACTTGGCGGTGTTGTCCCAGCTGTTTCATGAGGCGCCCAACGGTCTCGGCCACGGCACCGCCAACACCCGAGTCGACCTCGTCAAAGATCAAGGTTCCGGCTTCACCCAGTTCGCTGGTGGTCACGGCGATGGCCAGCGCAATGCGCGAGAGCTCACCCCCCGAGGCTACTTTGCCCACGGGGCGTGGGGTGCTGCCCTCGTGTCCGGCCACCAGAAAACTGACTTCTTCCAGGCCGTGTTGTGCAGGTGCGTCCAGGGTTTGCAGTTGAACCTCAAAGCGGCCACCTTGCATGCCCAGTTGTTGCATGGCGCTGCTGACCGCCTGGGCCAGCGGTTTGGCGGCTTTCTGGCGCTCTCGGGATACAGCTTTGGCCGCGAGACTGCAGGCAGTTTGGGCCACATCTGCAGCTTTCTGCAAGGCCTCTAAATCGGCGGCGGCATCGAGCTGTGCCAACTCTTTGCGCCAGCCCTGCAAGGCCAGTGGGAGTTCGTCGGGTGTTTTTTTGTAGCGCCGAGCGAGCGACAACCACAGGCCCATGCGCTCGTCCAGGTGTGCCAGCTGGGCCGGGTCCAGGTCGGTTTTACGCAAATAAGTGTGCAGGCTGTGGGCCACGTCTTCGGCTTGGGCTTGTGCCGAAGTGAGCACGTCGGCCAGGGCGATGAATTCCGGTTCAAATTGACCGAGCGACTGCAGGGTTTGAATGGCGCGGGACAGCTGGCGCAGGGCGCCGCCTTCGCTGTCGCTCTCACCGCCTTCAAGCAGAAGAGTGCCTTCGTTGGCCCCATCGATCAGGGCCTGAGCATTGGCCAATCGGCTGTGCTGCGTGCTCAGCTCTTGCCATTCGTCCACTTGCGGATGGAGTTTTTCCAACTCGCCAATTTGCCAAGCCAGCCGCTCGCGTTCGTTGGCCAGCGTGCTTTGAGATTGTTGCGCGTCTGCCAAGGCTTGCTGCGCTTGTCGCCAGGTTTGCCAAGATGCTTTGAGGGGGCGGGTGTCGATGCCCGCGTAGGCGTCAAGCAGTCCGCGCACCGCGTCAGGCCGCGTCAGACTTTGCCAGGCGTGCTGACCGTGAATGTCCAAGAGTTGTTCACCCAGCTCGCGCAGCTGCGTGGCCGTCGCCGGGCTGCCGTTGATCCAGGCGCGGCTCTTTCCGCTGGTGTCCACCGTTCGGCGCAAAAGTAAAGAAGCGTTCATTTCAAAACCAGCTGCTTCCAGCCAAGCCCCAATGGCGGGCGTGGGTTCGAATTCGGCGCAGACCTCGCAGCGGCTGGCACCTTCACGCACCACACCCGATTCGGCGCGTGCCCCCAAAGCCAGTTGCAAAGCATCGATCAAAATGGATTTGCCGGCACCCGTTTCGCCCGTCAAGACACTGAAACCTTGGGTCAGGTCCAGTTCCAGGGTTTGCACGATCACAAAGTCGCGCAGGGTGATGTGCGTCAACGCCATGGCTCAATCGCCCCCATTCCAGTGCATCTTTTTGCGCAAAGTGTCGAAGTAATTCCAGCCCGACGGGTGCAAAAACTTCACCGTGTGCTCTGACCGATTGACCACGATCCGGTCACCCAAAATCAGGTCGGCCAGGGATTGCATGTCAAAGTTGGCGCTGACATAACGCCCCGCGACGATTTCGATGCTGATTTCTGACGATTCGGGCAGCACGATGGGCCGGTTAGACAAGGTGTGGGGCGCAATGGGCGCCATGACCCAGCCGCCAATGGCTGGGTGCATCAGCGGGCCTCCCACCGAGAGCGAATAGGCGGTGGAGCCTGTGGGCGTCGCGATGATCAAGCCATCGGCCCTTTGGTTCGACACAAAGCGGCCATCGACCTCGACCCGCAGCTCCACCATGCCCGAGGTGCCGCCGCGGTTGACCACCACGTCGTTCATGGCCAGTGCGTTGAACACGCTGCGTTGGTCCCGCATGACGTGGGCTTGCAACAAACTGCGGTCTTCTGTTTGGTAATGGCCCTGCAGCATGGGCAACAACACATCTTGGTAACTTTGAAGCGGGATGTCGGTGATGAAGCCCAGCCGCCCTTGGTTGATGCCCATGAGTGGCAGATTGAAGCGGGCCATCTGCCGGCCAATGCCCAGCATGGTGCCGTCGCCGCCAATCACCAAACCCAGATCGCATTGGCTGCCAATGTCGTCCATGTCCAGCATGGGGTACTGGCTCAACCCCGTGTGCATGGCGGTTTCTCGGTCCAGCACCACGTCGCAGCCTTTTCGCGTCAAGAACTGGGCCACATCGTCCAGAGCGCGGCGAGAGCTCTCCAGCGCCCCACCATGCGCGGTGGTGTGGTACTTGCCAAAGAGTGCAACGTGACGGAACTTTGATCTCATCGGTAAATTACATCATTAAAATGACCGCATGCTAGATGATCGTGCCAAGTTATTGCTCAAAGCGCTGGTTGAACGCTATATCGCGGATGGCCAGCCTGTGGGTTCTCGCACGCTCTCAAAAGCCTCGGGTCTGGATTTGTCACCCGCCACCATCCGCAATGTGATGTCTGATCTGGAAGAACTGGGTCTGATTGCGAGCCCCCACACCTCTGCCGGACGCATTCCCACCAGCCGGGGTTACCGTTTGTTTGTGGACACCATGCTCACGGTCCAGCGCGATGGTCTGGAAACCCCCGCTCTTATCCCTGACCAGCCGCAAAAAGTGATCGCCAGCGCGGCCAACTTGCTCTCCAACCTGTCGCATTTTGTGGGCGTGGTCATGACGCCCCGAAGGCCCTCGGTTTTTCGGCACATCGAATTCTTGCGCCTGTCTGAGCGGCGTTTGCTGGTCATCATCGTCTCGCCCGAGGGGGATGTTCAAAACCGCATCTTGTTCACCGAGACCGATTACTCGCAAAGCCAGCTGATTGAAACTTCCAATTTCTTGAACACCCATTACGCGGGCATGGCCATCGAGCAGGTGCGCAGTCGGGTGCAACAAGAATTGGTCAGCTTGCAAAGCGAAATCGCCACGCTCATGCAAGCGGCTGTGCAGGTCAGCACCGAGGCCTTGGCCGAAGACCAGAACGAGGTGGTGATTGCGGGTGAGCGCAATCTCTTGTCGGTGAGCGATTTCTCCAGCGACATGGGCCATTTACGCCGGGCGTTTGACCTGTTCGAGCAAAAAACCCAGCTCATGCGCTTGCTCGATGTGTCCAGCCAAGCCGAAGGTGTGCGCATCTACATTGGCGGTGAGAGTCAAATGGTGCCCATGCAGGAACTGTCCGTCGTCAGCTCCCCGTATGAGGTGGATGGCCAGATTGTGGGCACCTTGGGTGTGATTGGTCCCACCCGCATGCCCTACGACCGGATGATCCAGATCGTGAACATCACATCCCGCTTGGTCAGCAACGCGCTGAGCCAGTCCAAATAAGCGCTGTCCGGGCCACTACAATCAGCCCTTCGGTTGGGGCGTTAGCTCAGTTGGTTAGAGCAGAGGACTCATAATCCTTTGGTCGACAGTTCAAGTCTGTCACGCCCTACCATTTAAATTTTGACAAAGCCCACTTTTCATCAGGTGGGCTTTTTCGTTTATGGCTTTAATTTGCCATGTCTGTAGCTGCAGGCACATCTCCCCAACCCGTGGTGATACCCCGCGCCTGACGAATGGCATCGACCGTGGCCAACGCTGTGGCCTCGGCCGCCATCACAGTGAGCAGCATCAAATCGACCGGGCCGGTCTCGGTGCCTGTGGCCAAGGCAAAAAGGGTGTCGCCGTCCAAGGTCGTGTGGGCCGGGCGGATGCTGCGGGCCAGGCCGTCGTGGGCACTCATGGCCAGGCGTTTAGCCTGAGCTTTGGTCAGGGTGGCGTTGCTGGCGACTACGCCAATGGTGGTGTTGGTCCCGGGCAGGGGGCGGCTGCCGCGCTCACCCGCCAGCAAGGCCCGTTGGGTGTCCAGCAAGTTTTTTCCATCGGCCGTGCGGGCCCCGGCCAGCACCTGACCTGTTGCTGGGTCAACCACATCACCCACCGCGTTGCAGGCGACCAAGGCGCCCACGACCCATGGTCCCACGCGCACGCTGGCGTTGCCGATGCCACCTTTCATGCAGCGATCCAGGCCAAAGAGTTTGCCCACGCAGGCACCTGCGGCTGCGCCGACATTGCCTGCGGCGGGCGAGTCTGCGGACGCCGCTTGACAGGCGGCGTAGCCGGCTTGTGCGCCGGGTCGGGCTTGGGGGGCATCGCCCGGTCGCACCACGGGCAAGTCAAACAAGACGGCCGCAGGCACGATAGGCACGCGGCCGTAGCCTGTTTCAAAGCCGATGCCCTGCTCATCAAGCCAGCGCACCACGCCCGTGGCGGCGTCGAGGCCAAATGCGCTGCCGCCGCTCAGCACCACCGCATGCACTTTGTCGACCAAATTGGCCGGGTCCAACAAATCAGTCTCGCGTGTCCCGGGGGCGGCACCGCGTACGTCCACTGCACCCACGGCCCCACCGGTGGCCAGCACCACCGAGCAGCCTGTGAGGCGTTCCTTCAGCGTGAAGTGGCCCACCAGAAGGCCTGGTACATCCACGATGGATCCCATGGTCATTGAGCTCGGCATGTTCCTGATTCCTCCAGTTGGGATGACACTTGTGGTGAGACTTGAGAATAACGCTTGCAAAAGGCCATTGGCATCGTCCATTCTGGACAGCCATTTAATTGAGGTCTGTTCTGAGATGCCCTCAAAAGCTTGCTATAATTCGATGCATGATGCGGCTGTAGCTCAGCTGGATAGAGTACTTGGCTACGAACCAAGGGGTCGTGGGTTCGATTCCTGCCAGCCGCACCAAAAATTAGAAAGCCCACAACGAAAGTTGTGGGCTTT
>NZ_JAXITC010000014.1:0-109992 GCF_034680285.1 Limnohabitans sp. | reverse complement strand
TTTCCTTGAATTCAGCGCTTTGTTCCTGCCCCTTCATAGGGGGAGTCTCTAGGTCAGGTCACCCATGTCTGATTTAAGTCTTCAACTGCAGCAGGCCGCAAGCCAACTACCAGTTTCCACTTATTTCGATGAAGCGCTGTTCCAGCGCGAATTAAGCACGCTCTTCCAGCAAGGCCCGCGCTATGTCGGTCACCAGCTGGCGGTGCCCCACTCGGGCGACTATTACGCCCTGCCCCACGAGGCCGAAGGTCGGGCTTTGGTGCGCAACGCCCAAGGCGGGGTTGAACTCGTCTCCAACGTCTGTCGCCACCGCCAAGCGGTCATGTTGAACGGCCGTGGCAACCTCAGCACGCAGCAAAAAGGCAGCGCTGGCGGCAACATCGTCTGCCCGTTGCACCGCTGGACCTATTCCCCCAGTGGCCAGTTGCTGGGCGCCCCACATTTCGCGCACGACCCCTGCCTGAACCTGAACAACTACAAATTGCAGGAGTGGAACGGCTTGTTGTTTGAAGACAACGGCCGCAACATTGCCACCGATTTAGCAGGCATGGGTCCAAGGGCACAACTCAATTTCGATGGCTACGCGCTCGACCGCGTTGAGCTGCACGAGTGCAACTACAACTGGAAGACCTTCATCGAGGTCTATCTGGAGGACTACCACGTCGGCCCGTTCCACCCGGGCTTGGGCCAGTTCGTCACCTGCGACGACCTGAGCTGGGAGTTCAAGGAACACTATTCGGTGCAGACCGTGGGCGTATCGGGTGGCTTTGGCAAGCCTGGCTCGGACACTTACAAAAAATGGCACGAGGTGCTGCTGAAGTACCGCAACGGCCAACTGCCAGAGCGTGGCGCCATCTGGCTGACCTACTACCCGCACATCATGGTCGAGTGGTACCCGCATGTACTGACCGTGTCGACCTTGCACCCGATCAGCCCCAACAAGACGCTGAACATGGTGGAGTTTTACTACCCCGAAGAGATCGTGGCGTTTGAGCGCGAATTCGTCGAGGCCCAGCAAGCGGCTTACATGGAAACCTGCATCGAAGACGATGAAATTGCCGAGCGCATGGATGCAGGCCGCAGGGCCCTTATGGCAAGAGGTGACAACGAAGTTGGCCCTTACCAAAGCCCCATGGAAGACGGCATGCAGCACTTCCACGAGTGGTACCGCCGCCAGATGAAAACGCTCTGAGCTGCAAGCGCCGATGCAAGCCTCTTGGATGATATTGGCGTCGCTTTTTTTTGCGACCATGAGCGTTTGCATCAAGTACGCCGCGCCCCACTTTCACACTTTTGAGCTGGTGTTTTACAGGGGCTTGATTGGAATGGCCTTCATGGCCACGCTTTGCCGAGTTCAAAAAGTCCCCCTGAGCACCCAAATTCCCATGATGCATGTGTGGCGCTCCGTCATCGGGGTGGCCTCTTTGTCGGCCTGGTTTTACGCCATCGCACACCTGCCCTTGGCCACGGCCATGACGCTCAACTACATGAGCGGGGTGTGGGTGGCCGCGTTTTTGATCGGCGGCACTTTGGTCATGGGCCGGGTGCAGGACATTGGCCGCCAGGGACCACTGGTGCTCACGGTGATCGCAGGTTTCAGCGGCGTGGTCATGCTTTTGCGCCCCACCATTGAGCAAAACCAGTTGTTTGCGGGCGTCATCGGTTTGTTGTCGGGTTTGGGCGCCGCGTTGGCCTACATGCAAGTGGCGGCACTGGGCCGATTGGGTGAACCCGAATCGCGCACGGTGTTTTACTTTTCGATCGGCACCACCTTGGTGGGCGGTGTGGCCATCTTGTTCACGGGGGCCAGTGCCTGGACTTGGCCCACCGCGCTTTGGTTGTTGCCGATAGGGGTTTTGGCCGCACTGGGACAGCTGAGCATGACCATGGCTTACACCAAGGGCTCGACCCTGGTGGTGGCCAATTTGCAGTATTCGGGCATCGTATTTGCCGCACTCTACGGTTTGTTTTTATTTGGCGACCAAATCCCCTTGATGGGCTGGGCGGGCATGCTGCTCATCATCATGAGCGGCATCGCCTCGACAGCTTTGCGCAGCCGCACCCTGCCTCGCGCCCCGGCCGAAGAACATTGAATTTTGGAGACCCACGACATGTACACCTTGTTAATCACTGCTTCTCAATTGCAACAGCTGCAAGCCCAAGGCACGCCCTGTGCTGTGCTCGATTGCAGCTTTGATTTGATGAAGCCCGAACTGGCAGAGGGTTTTTTTGCTTCCGAGCGGATTGCGGGTGCATTCCCTGCCAATCTGGACAAAGACCTGAGCAACCATACTCCTGGTCAAGCCGTCAACGGAGGCCGCCACCCATTGCCGCAGCGCGAAACGGTGGCCCAGTGGCTGGGCAGCCTAGGCATCCACAACGGCATGCAAATCGTGGTGTATGACCGCCACAAAAGCGCCTACTGCGGCCGCTTGTGGTGGATGCTGAAATGGTTGGGGCACGACGCTGTGGCGGTGTTGGACGGTGGTCTGCAAGCTTGGAAAGACGCCGGGGGCGCACTGGATTCGGGGGCTGCGCCCACACCAAAGCCTGTGCCATTCGATCTGAAAGCCCCCTTGCGCCAATTGGTGCTGACCGAGACTGTCGCCCAGGATTTGGGCCGTCCACAGCAAACCATCGTGGACGCCCGTGCCGGTGCGCGTTACCGTGGCGACATGGAGCCACTCGACCCGGTGGCGGGGCATATTCCCGGCGCTTTGAACCGGCCATTCACCGACAACTTCACCGAAGACGGACGCTTCAAAAGCCCGGAACTGCTCAAAGCCGAATGGACCAAAGTGCTTGCAGGCCGCCCGGCCAGCAGCGTGGTGCACCACTGCGGCAGCGGCGTGACCGCCGTACCCAATGTCTTGGCGATGGAGTTGGCCGGATTTGGCCAGACCGCTTTGTATGCCGGCAGCTGGAGCGAATGGTGCCGCACGCCCGGCCTGCCCTGCGCCAAGGGCTAAGGCCCTTCAACTCAGTGCTGGTGCCCCCCCAGGGCACTGACCAACACCACCATGCCCATGCCCACGCCGAGCCAAAAGATTTGGGCGGCGGTTTCCCGGGCCGACAGGCGTTTTTGCAATTGCGGAATCAAGTCGGCCAAGGCCACATAGACAAAACTGCTGCTGGCCACCACCAAGAAAAATGGCAACCAGTCGTGCAAAGCATCGACCAGCACATAACCCACCGCACCACCGAACGCGGTGATGGCCCCGGCCATGGACACCTTGACGATCGCCGCACGGCGGCTGCTGCTGCCTTGGCGCAAAACAGCCAAATCGCCCATGTGGTGAGGTACTTCATGCGCCAACACAGCCAATGCGGCGATGACGCCCAAGCGCATGTCGGCGATGAAGGCCGAGGCGATCAAGATGCCGTCGCCAAAACAATGCACGCTGTCGCCTGCCAAAACGGCCCATTGACCACGAGGCGACTCGTCTGAATCTGCGCCATGGCTTGCGTGTTCGTGGCCATGGTGAGCATGGTGCCCATGGTCATGCCCATGGTCGTGGGAGTGTTCGTGCCCGTGGTGCCAAAGTTCAGCCTTGTCGAGCAAGAAGAAAAACACCAAGCCCAGCAAAAGCGTCAGAAACAACTGATGGGCACCGGCTTCACTTTCGAAAGCTTCTGGCAGCAAATGTAAAAAAGACGTGGCCATCAAGGCCCCGGCGGCAAGACTGAGCATGTGCTGGGTGTATCGGCTCAAAATACCAAAGCTCAGCCAAGCGGCGACCCAGACGCTGCCAATGCCCGCCACCAAAGTGCCCACCAATATCGCCAATAAAGTCATCATGTTTCCCGGGGTGCCCTGCACCCCATAAGAAACCGCCCCGAAGGGCGGTTTCTGCGTTCAAAAATCAGGCTACGCCATTGCGTTTGAGCCAGGCCAGCAAGCGTTGCCAGCCATCGTCTGCTGCCGCCTTGCGGTAGCTGGGGCGGTAGTCGGCATGGAAAGCGTGCGGGGCTTCAGGATAAACCACAAATTCGCTGGCTTTGGCCGCAGCTGGCCCTTGAGCCAGTTCAGTTTTCATCTTATCAACTGTGTCAAGGGGGATGCCCGTGTCGGCCGCCCCGTACAAGCCCAGCACCGGCGCCTTCAGGTTAGCGACCAAGGCCACAGGGTGAGCTGGCGTCAGAGGTGTGACATTGCCCACCAAACGGCCGTACCAGGCCACACCTGCCTTGATTTTGGGCTGGTGCGCCGCGTACAACCAAGTGATGCGCCCACCCCAGCAAAACCCGGTGATGGCCAGTTTGTCGGTGTTGCCGCCATTGGCAGCGGCCCAGGCAACCGTGGCGTCCAGATCGCCCATGACCTGCGCGTCAGGCACTTTCGAGATGATTTCGGCTTGCAGTTTGGCAATCTCGCCGTACGCACTCGGATCGCCCTGGCGCACAAACATTTCTGGTGCAATGGCCAAGTAGCCCGCTTGGGCCAGGCGGCGCGTGACGTCGGCAATGTATTCATGAACACCAAAAATTTCGGAGATCACCAACACCACCGGTAAACCCGTTTTGCCTGCCGGAGCACTGCGGTAAGCGGGCATTTTGAAACCATTGACGTCAATGGTCACTTCGCCAGAAACCAAACCCGTGACAGGGGTTTTGATGGCTGTTTGCGCCATGATCGGCATCGCGGAGGCGGCATAGCCGACACCAAAAGCCGCTTTCAAAGCCGTGCGGCGGGTGGCCACAGCGTCTCCTGCTTGTCCACCCAGCAGGGCTTGCGTGTCTTCAATCAAGTAGTGGTTCAAGGGATGTCTCCTCGGTTCTGCCAATAAAAAGAATGAGATCTTGGCACAGTCGCTTCGGGCTTGCACAAGGGCGGCGATTTAAACTACCGCCATGTCAGACATCGCCCTGCCTGTCCTGTATTCGTTTCGTCGTTGCCCCTACGCCATGCGGGCGCGGCTGGCTTTGCACGTCAGCGGGTTGGCGTATGAGCACCGTGAAGTGGTTCTGAAGCACAAACCGGCCCATATGTTGGCCCTCTCACCCAAAGGCACAGTACCGGTTTTATGGCTACGCAGCGCGGCAGGCGAGCAGGTGCTGGAGCAAAGTGTGGACATCATGCTGTGGGCACTGCGCCAGCACGACCCTCTGGGCTGGCTACCAGGCTCGGATGCGGATATGGAAGAAGCCATGGCTTTGATCACACACAACGACGGCCCTTTCAAGCGACACCTGGACCGCTACAAATACCCCAACCGTTCAGGCCTAGAGAGCGGCCAAGCCGACCGCGATGAGGCGGCTGACTGGTTGTTCTCGCTCAATGCCCGACTGGCTTCACAGGCTTATCTGGCAGGCGGGCAATGGGGCCTGACCGATGCCGCCATCGCCCCTTTTGTGCGGCAATACGCCCACACCGACCCCAGCTGGTTTGCCGCGCAGCCCTGGGACTCTTTGGCGCGGTGGCTCACCGCGTTTGAAGGCTCCGAGCTGTTCGCCACCATCATGCACAAGCATGCCGCCTGGCAAGAGGGCACTTGAAGCTCAGTGCGCCTGCTCCCAGTTCGGGCCAAAGCCCACTTCGGCCAAGAGCGGCACTTTCAAATCAGCCACCCCCGCCATGATGCGCGGCACCTCGGTTCGCACCCATTCGACTTCTGATTCAGGCACTTCAAACACCAATTCATCGTGCACCTGCATGATGACTTTGGTGGCCTTGCCTTGTTCGTCGAGCGCCTTTTGCACCGCGACCATGCTCAGCTTGATCAGGTCAGCCGCCGTGCCCTGCATGGGGGCGTTGATGGCGGCGCGTTCGGCCCCGGCGCGGCGCGGGCCATTGGGGCTGTTGATCTCGGGCAGCATCAGGCGGCGACCAAACACGGTCTCGACATAACCCAGCGCCTTGGCCTGCTCGCGGGTGGCGTCCATGTAGTGTTTGACACCCGCAAAGCGCTCGAAGTAGCGGGTGATGTAGTTCTTGGCGGCGGTGTTGTCGATGGAGAGCGCCTTGGCCAAGCCAAACGCGCTCATGCCGTAAATCAAACCGAAGTTGATGGTCTTGGCGTAACGGCGCTGCTCGCTGCTCACGGTGTCAGGCGTTGACCCAAACACCTCAGCCGCCGTGGCCTTGTGCACGTCTAGCCCTTCATGGAAGGCCTTGAGCAAGGCCGCATCGTCGCTCAGGTGGGCCATGATGCGCAGCTCGATCTGGCTGTAGTCGGCACTGGCGATCACGCAGCCTGCGGGGGCCACGAAAGCTTCGCGCACCTTGCGGCCTTCGGCGGTGCGCACCGGGATGTTTTGCAGATTGGGCTCGTTGCTCGACAAGCGACCTGTGACGGCCACCGCTTGCGCGTAATGCGTGTGCACACGCCCCGTGCGCGGCAAAGCCAGCTGCGCCAGTTTGTCGGTGTAAGTGCCTTTGAGCTTGGCCAGGCTGCGATGCTCCAGGATGCGGGCCGGCAGCGGGTAGTCCTCGGCCAGTTTTTCCAGCACCTCTTCGTCGGTGCTGCGGGCCCCGGTGGCGGTTTTTTTGATGACGGGCAGGCCCAGCTTGTCAAAAAATATCTCCCCCAACTGCTTGGGGCTGGCCAGGTTGAAGGGCTGCCCCGCGATCTCGTAGGCTTCTGTTTCGAGCTGCACGATACGCTCACCCAGCGCCTGGCTTTGCGCGGCCAGCGTGGGCGCGTCGATCAGCACGCCGTTGCGCTCGATGCGGTAGAGCGCTTCGCTGGTGGCGATTTCCAGGTCGTAGACGTACTTGAGTCCGGCATGCGCCTCGATCTGCGGCCACAGCGCCAAATGCACGTCCAGGCACTGGTCCGAGTCTTCACACGAATAGTGCGCGGCCTTGTCCACGTCCACCTGCGCAAACGGGATCTGGTGCGCACCCTTGCCGCACAGGTCTTCGTAGGTCACGCCCCGGCGGCCCACATGGCGTTCAGCAAGACTTGAAAGACCGTGCGGCTTGTGCACTTCGAGCACGTAGCTTTCCAGCATGGTGTCGTGCGCGTAGCCCTGCACCTCAATGCCGTGGTTGGCCAGCACATGGCGGTCGTATTTGATGTTTTGGCCCAGCTTGTGGCGGGCCGGGTTTTCCAGCCAAGGCTTGAGCTTGGCCAGCACCTCGGCCAGAGCCAATTGCTCGGGCGCACCCGGGCCGTTGTGGGCCAGCGGAATGTAGGCCGCCTCGCCGGGCGTGATGCTCAGCGAAATGCCCACAATCTCGGCACGCATGGCGTCCAGCGATGTGGTTTCGGTGTCGATGGCGGTGAGCGGGGCTTGCTCGATGCGGGCCAGCCAAGTGTCGAAGGCGGCCCAGTCGAGAACGGTGTCGTATTTCAGTTCACCTTGTACCGAACTGGCAGCGGTATCAAGCACAGGTGCTGCTGGTTCGTCTTCTTGAGCTGAGCCGAACAAATCCCCCATGCCCGTGTCTTTGGGTTTGGCCGCTTTGGATTTGGCCGCAGTCGCAGGCACAGCCCCACCCAGCGACTGCACCAGCCCTTTGAAACCATAGGTCTGGTAAAAATTCAGCAGCTTGTCCTTGTCGGGCTCGTGAAGGTGCAAGCTGGCCAGCGACGGCAAGTCGGGCACCCAGGCGGTCAAGTCGCAATCGGTTTTCATGGTCACCAGCGCCCGGCCCTTGGGCAGCCAGTCCACCGCTTGGCGCAGGTTTTCGCCCGCCACGCCCTTGATGTCGTGGGCGTTTTCCATCAACTTGTCGAGTGAGCCGTATTCCATCAGCCACTTGGCCGCCGTCTTGGGGCCGACCTTGGCGACGCCCGGCACGTTGTCCACCGTGTCGCCCACCAGGGTCTGGTAGTCGATCATCAGCGAGGGCGGCACGCCAAACTCGGCCGTCACGCCCGCCACATCGCGCACCTTGCCGTTCATGGTGTCGATGATGGTGATGTGCTCGTTGACCAACTGGCTCAAGTCCTTGTCGCCGCTTGACACCGTCACTGTGATGCCTTGCTGCGCCGCCACATGCGCCAAGGTGGCGATGACGTCATCGGCCTCCACGCCGGGCACGTCCAGCACCGTCCAGCCCATCAGGCGCACCAGTTCGTGGATCGGCTCGATCTGCGAGCGCAAATCGTCAGGCATGGGGCTGCGGTTGGCTTTGTATTCTGGGTACAACTCATCCCGGAAAGTGGGGCCTTTGGCGTCGAACACGCACACGGCATAGAGGGCCGGCACGTCTTTGCGCAGCCGCTCCATCATGTTGATCATGCCGCGAATTGCGCCTGTGGCGGCACTGGTTGGGTCACCGGGCACAGCCCGCAGGTCGGGCATGGCATGAAAAGCGCGGTACAAGTAGCTGGAGCCGTCGACCAGCAAAAGGCTGGGCTGAATGGAGGCAGGGGCGGTGTCGGTGTCAGGGGTGTTTTCGCTCATCCCCCGATTGTGTACCGGGTTAAAGCATTTTCGTCCCTCAGCAAATCGGGACATGGGTTTGCTTCGGGGCGATTTGGCAACGCGGAGCGCTCTGACCACTGACAACTCTCCAGATGGTGTGTGGTGGCTGCGCTGAGGCGATGTGGCAAAGCGAAGCGCCTCTGAGCCTTGGCGCAGCCACCACACACCATCACCTACGACAAAGGCAGACCCGCAAAGGGCTGACTGCGCTGGCCCTCAGAGTCGCTTCGCTTTGCCACATCGGCCCAGCGCAGTCAGCCTTTTGCGGGTCATTTGGGTCTTTTCGCCCTCTACAATCCGTGTTTTGCTCACCCAAGCCAGACCCCTCTGGCGCTTTGACGGTTTTCTCCCCCATGGCGGTATTCACCGAAGTCACTCCCTCGCAGGCCGACAGCCTGATGCAGTCCCTGAACTTGGGGACCCTCACCGAATTGCGCGGCATTGAAGGCGGCATTGAGAACACCAACTACTTCGCCACCACGACCCAAGGCGAGTACGTGCTCACCTTGTTTGAGCGCCTGACGCAAGAGCAACTGCCTTTTTACCTGTACCTGATGAAGCACTTGGCGGGCCGTGGCATCCCGGTGCCCGACCCGGCGGCCAACCGCGATGGCGACATCCTTCACACCATGAACGGCAAACCTGCCGCCGTGGTCAACAAACTCGCTGGCAAAAGCCAATTGCAACCGCAGGCCGTGCACAGCGCCGCCGTGGGCGACATGCTGGCGCGCATGCACCTGGCCGGGGCGGACTACAACCGCAGCCAACCCAACTTGCGCGCCCTGCCTTGGTGGAACGAGACCGTGCCGGTGGTGCTGCCCTATCTGGATGAAGCCCAAGCCGCCTTGCTGCGCAGCGAATTGGCCTTCCAAAACCACACGGTCAACACAGCAGCCTATGCTGCCCTGCCCCGCGGACCCGTCCATGCCGACCTGTTCCGCGACAACGTCATGTTCGATGGCGAGCAACTGACCGGCTTTTTTGATTTCTATTTTGCTGGCGTGGACACTTGGCTGTTTGACTTGGCCGTGTGCCTGAACGACTGGTGCATCGATCTGCCAACAGGGGTCCACCACAACGAGCGTGCCCAGGCCATGCTCAAGGCCTACAACCAAGTGCGTCCATTGAGCGGCGCTGAGCGAGAGCTGCTGCCTGCCCTTTTGCGGGCAGGGGCTTTGCGTTTTTGGATTTCACGGCTGTGGGACTACCATCTCCCCCGTGAAGCGTCCATGCTCAAGCCTCACGACCCGACCCACTTTGAACGCGTTTTGCGTGGTCGTGTCCAGCACCCTGTCTCAGCTTCTGCCTTGATCTGAACCCATGAATCTGCAAATCGTTCCCGCCCGCGCTGGCCTCAAATGGGCACGCCAGGGCATGCGCACCTTTTGGCGGCAGCCTTTGGCCATGTCGGGTCTGTTCTTCTTGTTCATGGCCACGGTGTCGGTGGTTTCCATGGTGCCCTTCATTGGGGGCGCTTTGGCCTTGGTGGTTTTGCCCGCCCTCACGCTGGGCATGATGGCTGCCACCCAAGTGGCCTCGGACGGCAAATTTCCCATGCCCAGCGTGCTTTTTGCGGCTTTCAAGAAAGGGCCGCACCGCCAAACCATGTTCATTTTGGGCATCTTGTACGCCGTGATCTTTTTGGTGGTGATGGGCTTGTCCACACTGGCCGATGGCGGCACCTTTGCGCAGGTGTACTTTGGCGGCGCCCCCATGACGCCGGAAGTGGTCACGACAGACTCGTTTCAGACCGCGTTGTGGGTGTCCATGCTCTTTTATATACCGCTGTCCATGATGTTTTGGCACGCGCCCGCCTTGGTGCACTGGTACGGCATGCCTGCTGTCAAAAGCCTGTTTTTCAGCTTCATGGCGTGTTGGCGGAACCTCAAAGCTTTCACCGTTTATGTCTTTGCTTGGGGTGTGATTTTCATGTCGGCCGCGGTCTTGGCCATGATCATCGCCAGCTTGCTGGGCAACCCGGGCCTGATGATGGCCACCTTCATGCCGATGGCCCTGATGGTGGCGGCCATGTTCTTCACGTCCATGCTGTTTTCGGTGCGCGACTGTTTCGCCACCGATGTCTATGACGAGCCGCCCGCCAGTGCGGAGCAGCCCGACTGACAGGCCATCAGTGGTGGTGGCCGTGTGCGCCGTGCGCATGGCGGTGCGTGACCTCTTCGGCTGAAGCGGCACGCACCTCTTGCACGGTCAAAGTCAACGTCAAGTGCTGACCGGCCCAAGGGTGGTTGGCGTCCAAAATCACCTTGTCGCCCTTGATCTTGACCACGTTGAACACCTGCTCCTGGCCTTCGGCAGAGCGACCGCGCAGCTGTCCCCCCACCTTCACGCCTGGCGGAAATTCGCTTTTGGGGATGGTTTGAACCAGGCTCTCGTCGCGCTCACCAAAAGCATCGGCCGGCGCCAGCTTCAAAGTGGTGGTGAAACCCACTTCTTGGCCTTCCAACGCAGCTTCGATTTTGGGGAAAGTGTTGTCATAACCGCCGTGCAGGTAAGACGTGGGCTCTTGTGTCTTATCGAGCAATTGACCTTGGGCATTCACCACTTTGTGGTGCATGGTGACAACGGTGTCTTGGGTGATTTTCATGGGGCTCTTTCGCTACAGGGAATCGGGATTAAACCAAGGTGAGTTTGGCGACGCTCAGCGCCAGCCATTTCACGCCGTGGCGCGGAAAATTAACTTGGGCACGGGCATCGGCCCCCGCGCCTTCGACGGCCAGGACTTTGCCCTCACCGAACTTGGTGTGGAACACTTGTTTGCCTGCAGAGATGCCGTGTTCGGGCGCGGCTTTTTGCAACGGAACAGGGGGGCTTTTGTAGGTTTCGGTGCTCAAACTGCTTTGACCCCAAGCCGGACGCGCATGGCGGTTGAAAGCAGGGGTTTGCGGCCAAGCACCGCCGGATGCACCGGAGCCAGCTGCAGTGCCTAAATTTGAGAAACCAGCGGTTTTGGGCGTCACCCACTTCAAGCAGGCTTCGGGCAATTCATCCAGAAAGCGGCTTTTCAAGTTGTAGCGGGTCTGGCCGTGCAGCATGCGGGTTTGCGAATGGCTCAGGTACAAGCGCTTGCGGGCACGGGTGATGGCCACATACATCAGGCGACGCTCTTCTTCGAGGCCATCGAAATCGTTCATCGAATTTTCATGCGGGAACAGGCCTTCTTCCAAACCGGTGATGAACACCGCATCAAACTCCAAGCCCTTGCTGGCGTGCACGGTCATGAGCTGCACCGCGTCTTCCCCGGCCTGCGCTTGGTTGTCGCCCGCCTCCAGCGAGGCGTGCGTCAAGAAAGCCGCCAGCGGGCTCATGATCACGCCGTCTTCGCTGAACTCGTCCACCGTGCCGAGGTCTGTGTCTGTTGAGCCACTCAAGCCTTGGCTGGCCGGGCTTTGCCCCAGGCCTGAGGTGCCTTGCGGCAAAGCCACCGCACTGCGCCCAAAACCTTCTTGGGTGACAAAACTCTCGGCGGCGTTGACCAATTCTTCCAAGTTCTCAACGCGGTCCGCACCTTCTTTTTCGGTGCGGTAGTGGTTGACCAGTCCGGTTTTTTCCAACACCAAGTCGATGATCTCGCGCAGCGTCATGCCCTCGGTCTGTTCGCGCAGCACATCGACCATGGCCACAAACGCGGCCAGATTCGCCCCGGCCTTGCCGGTGGTGGCACTCACCGCGTCGTGCAAGGAGCAGCCTGCAGCGCGGGCCGCGTCTTGCAATTGCTCGATGCTGCGGGCCCCGATGCCGCGCGGCGGAAAGTTGACCACCCGCAAAAAGCTGGTGTCGTCGTTCGGGTTCTCCATCAGGCGCAAATAGGCCAGCGCGTGTTTGATCTCGGCCCGTTCAAAAAAGCGCAAACCGCCATACACCCGGTACGGAAACCCGGCGTTGAACAGCGCGGTCTCCAGCACCCGGCTTTGGGCGTTGCTGCGGTACAGCAGCGCCACTTCCTTGCGCTCAAACCCGTCTTGCTTGACCAACTGACGCAGCTCTTCGATCAGCCACTGCGCCTCGGCAAAATCTGACGGCGACTCCACCACCCGCACCGGCTCGCCAGCGCCCTGATCGGTGCGCAGGGTTTTGCCCAAACGCGTCTTGTTGTGGCTGATCAGGTGGTTGGCCGAATCGAGGATGTTGCTGAAACTGCGGTAGTTTTGCTCCAGCTTGATCTGGTGCTTGACCTGAAATTCGCGCACAAAGTCGGCCATGTTGCCCACGCGGGCACCCCGGAAGGCGTAAATGCTCTGGTCGTCGTCGCCCACGGCCAAGATGGCGCATTCGCCTCCCTCGCCAGGCAAGCCCGCCAGCTGCTTGAGCCAGGCGTATTGCAGCTTGTTGGTGTCTTGAAACTCGTCCACCAGGATGTGCCTGAAACGGCGGCGGTAGTGCTCACGCACATGCGCGTTGTCGCGCAGCAACTCAAAAGAGCGCAGCATCAGCTCGCCAAAATCCACCACGCCTTCGCGTTGGCATTGCTCTTCGTACAGTTGGTACAACTCCACCTTGCGGCGGGTTTCGTCGTCGCGCACCGGCACATCGCCCGGGCGCTGGCCGTCTTCTTTGCAGCCCGAAATGAAATACTGCACCTTCTTCGGGGGGAAGCGGTCTTCGTCCACATTGAACTGCTTGCACAGCCGCTTGACGGCCGAGAGCTGGTCTTGTGTGTCCAGAATCTGAAAGGTCTGCGGCAAACCCGCCAGCTGGTGATGCGCCCGCAAAAACCGGTTGCACAGGCCGTGGAAGGTGCCAATCCACATGGCGTTCACGTTCACCGGCAGCATGGATTGCAGGCGCAACTTCATCTCTTTGGCGGCCTTGTTGGTAAAAGTCACCGCCAAAATGCCGCCGGGCGACACCTGCGAGGTCTGCAACAGCCAGGCGATGCGGGTGGTCAGCACCCGTGTTTTGCCCGAACCGGCCCCCGCCAGGATCAAAGCGTGCTCGGCAGGCAAGGCCACAGCCCGGTGCTGCTCATGGTTGAGCTGGGCGAGCAAAGGCGAAGTGTGCGCCGTGGGGTCGAAAAAGGGAGACATCATCCCGTTGATTGTAGAAAGTTCCGAAAGCAAGCCTGCGTTAAGGCTGAGCCATCGCTGCAGACCTTTGCGAACGCCGAAAACCTAAGGCAAACCCTAGGCATTTGGGTGTAAACGAGTATTTACAGAAGGCCAAATTACGGTTAAAACCGTATATACGGTTTGAGCAGAAAGGCCCGTCATGTCACTCATCCACTCTTTGGTAACGAAAATAAGCCGCATCCCTCAGGATCTGGCTTGCTTTTTCTATATGCCATCGGCCACGGGCTCATTCGAGCACGGCCATCAGAGCTTGGGACCCACGGCTTCGTCGTCTGTTTCACACCACAATTGGCCAGAGGCCGCTCGCAAGCCACTGCCCATGATCAAGATTGCGCCTCGCGTCAAACATTGATGGTGGCGCCACCAAACTGACGCAAACTGTCAGCCGATTCCAGTAGAATCAGACACCGGGCCCAAGATTCTTGTGCCCGGTTTTTTTTCGCTTGCGGTCCGCAACGGACCGGCAGTCAAGCAACAGAAACCGGCCAAGCCAAGCGCTCATTCGTTCCTTTTAACGATTCCTCTTTGGAGCTTGGTTTTCTCATGGAAATTTTTGATTACGACAACATCCTGTTGCTGCCACGCAAATGCCGCGTGGAAAGCCGTTCTGAGTGTGACGCGGGCGTAGAGCTGGGTGGCCGCAAGTTCCGCCTGCCGGTGGTGCCAGCCAACATGAAAACGGTGGTCGACGAGTCGATCTGCCTGTGGATGGCGCAAAACGATTACTTCTACGTCATGCACCGCTTTGACCTGGACAACGTCCAGTTCGTGCGCGACATGCACGGCAAAGGCGTATATGCCTCGATCTCGCTGGGCGTCAAAGCGCCAGACCGCGCCACCGTGGACCAGCTGGCTGCCGAAAACCTGGTACCCGAGTACATCACCATCGACATCGCCCACGGCCATGCCGACAGTGTGCGCGACATGATTGGCTACATCAAGGGCAAATTGCCCAAGAGCTTCGTCATCGCGGGCAACGTGGCCACGCCTGAGGCCGTGATCGACCTGGAAAACTGGGGCGCCGACGCCACCAAAGTGGGCGTGGGCCCCGGCAAAGTCTGCATCACCAAGCTCAAGACCGGTTTTGGCACGGGCGGCTGGCAGTTGTCTGCGCTCAAGTGGTGCGCCCGCGTGGCCACCAAGCCCATCATTGCCGACGGCGGTATCCGCAGCCACGGCGACATCGCCAAGAGCATCCGTTTTGGCGCGAGCATGGTCATGATCGGCTCGCTGTTTGCCGGCCACGAAGAGTCTCCCGGCAAGACCGTTGAGGTCGATGGTGAGATGTTCAAGGAGTACTACGGCTCAGCCAGCGACTTCAACAAGGGCGAGTACAAGCACGTGGAAGGCAAGCGCATTCTGGAGCCGATCAAGGGCAAGTTGGCCAACACGCTGATTGAAATGGAGCAGGACGTGCAAAGCTCGATCAGCTACGCGGGTGGCACCAAGCTGATGGACATCCGCAAGGTGAACTATGTGACATTGGGCGGCGACAATGCGGGCGAACACCTGTTGATGTGAACCCATCGTCGCTTGGACAAAAAAGGGAGCCTCATGGCTCCCTTTTTTGCGTTCAAAGGCGTTAGCGCAGAGCCCTGAGCGCCAGCATCAGACCGCTGACGACCAACAGGCCGCAAATGATCTGTCGCAGCCGGGCCACGGGCACAAGGTGTGCCACACGGTGCCCCAGCCAAACACCACCCAAGGCCACACCGATCAGCACCAGCCAGCGTTGCCAGAGCAGGTCACTACTCAATCGCCCCTCCCAGCCCATGCCCGCCAGCACGGTGCTGGCGGCCACGGTGATGATCATGGGTGTGCTGGCACGCATTTGCTGCACATCGGCCACACGGCGACTCAGCCAGGCCACCACAAGCGGCCCCGCGGTGCCAAACAGCATTTCAACCAAGCCAATGGCCGTGCCCACCGGATACGCCCAGATGGGCGCGGGCAGACCTGTGCGCTCTGCCGCCGGGCGCAAGGCATTGACGCCCACAGCCGCCACATACAAGCCCAGCAGCAAGAGTGGCCAGCTGGCCTGCAAATGCGGCATGAGCCACAAACCCAGCACAGTGCCCACCACCAGCCCGGGAAGTAAACGCCGCAACTCACGCCACTGAACCTGCCGCCAGTTCAGCCCACTGTGAAACGCTGAAGCGGGCACATCCATCAGCAAAGTCAACGCCACCACCTCAGGCAAGGGCCACTGCCAAGCCAGCAGCGGCACGATGACCAGTGCCGAGCCAAAGCCCGTCAACCCCAATACGGTGTAACCCAGCAAAACCACGCCCATGGGGTAAAGCCACTCTTGCATCCTGATTCCTTTTTGGCCGTCAATCGGTCAAATGCTTTTGAACAAAGTCGCGAAAAACCGCCATGACAGGCAACTCGGTTCTGCCCGCGAGCGTGATGAGGGCCAGTCGGGCCTGTCCTTGGAGGGGCGTGCCCATACCCAATTCCACCAAACGGCCTTGGGCCATGCCCTCTCGCGCAGCCCCCACGATGCCCAGGTAAATCGCATCGGTCTGGCTCGCCACATCGAGCAGGCTCGCAATGTCTTCACACTGCAAGGTGGTCATTTGCGCCGGATTGGCACGCGGCCCATAGTGGTCCACCAGCAAGCGGGCCACCTCTTGCGACAACTGAATCGAGGCGATGGGGAAAGCCAGCAAAGCCTCAAAAGGAACGTCTTTGGGGTGAAGACTGAGCAGCGGGTGCCCTTGGCGGCACACAAAGCCTGCGCGCATCTCCACCACATGCGTGATTTTCAAGTCGGGCGCGGCTTCCACACGCCGCACGTCCACCACCAGTGCATCGAGTTGCCGCTCGCGCAGCTGGGTCAATTGCAGCTCGGTGGACCCGCGTGAGACGGTCACCTGCACCGTGGGGTGGTGCCGGGCCATGTAAACCAGCCAAGGCGTCATCAACATGGCGCCGGGGCCGGAGCCCAAGCCCACCCGCAAGGTGCCCAGGCCACCCTGCTGCAACAAGGCAGCCCCTTGTTGGAGTTCCTGGGCTTCGTGCACGATGCGCCTTGCCCGCTCCAGAACCGAACGGCCCAAGGGCGTGAGTTCGTTTTTTTTGCCAACCCGGTCCACCAGCATCCCGCCCAGATCATCCTCCAGGGCCTGGATGCTGCGACTCAAGGCCGACTGTGTGATGTGCAGCTTTTCTGCCGCACGGCTGAAGGAGCCGGTTTCGGCCAGTGCCAGCCAATGCTCCAAGTGTCTGAGGTTCATGTATTCATTTTACGAATGAATATCAGAAAAATAAGTCATTGGACACATTGAATTGGCATTTTTACGATGCAGCCATGGTCACTTTAACCATGCAGAACCTCAAACCGGAGACATCATGAACGTCAAAACCCTTCTCAGCAGCTTGGTCGTGGTCGCCAGCGCCTTTGGCCCTGCCATGGCGCAGACCTACCCTTCTAAAACGATCAACCTGATCGTGCCCTACCCAGCGGGTGGGCCGTCTGACTTTTTTGCCCGCAAGGTACAGCCCGACGCGGAAGCCAAACTGGGGCAGACCATGATCATCGAGAACATTGGCGGGGCCGGTGGTGCGATCGGCATGGCCAAATTGGTCAACTCACCAGCCGACGGCTACACCCTGAGCCTGGGCAGCCCGATGGAGCTGGTGCTGGCCCCCATGGCCATCCAAGGCGTGAAGTACAAATCCGAAGACTTCAAGCTGGTGGCGCAATTTGCCACCACCACAACCATCTTGGCCGTGCGCAACTCGCTCAACGTCAAGACCGTCAACGACCTGCTGGCACTGGCCCGTAAGAATGCCGACAAACCTTTGAGCTACGGCAGCGTGGGTCCTGGCTCGCTGTACCACCTGGTGGGCGAAAAATTCTCCCAACTGACCAAGGTACAGATGCTGCATGTGCCCTACAAAGGCATTGCGCCTTTGCTCACCGACTTGATGGGCGGTCAAATCGACATGGCTTTCCTGCCCATGGCGGGCTCGATTCCCCAAACCATCATTGACGGAAAAATTCAGGGCTTGGCCGTGACAGCCAAAACCCCGCACGCTCTGTTCAAGCAGTTCCCGGCCATGGCCGCCATGAAAGGTCTGGAAGGCATGGACTTTGACATCTGGGCCGGTGTGCAAGTGCACAAAAACACCCCGGACGCCGTGGTCAACACCCTGAACAAGGCCTTTTATGCGGCCGCTGAAGTGCCCGAAACCCGCAAGGCCCTTGAAGCCAGCGGCAACGTGGTGTTGCCTTCACGCACCCCCACGGAACTGGCTCGCATTTACCTTGGCGACATCGAGCGCTACCGCGCCATCGCCAAATCGATTAATCTGCAAGCTCAGTAATCCACACCCCCCAAGAGGCCCTCCATGAACGCACCCAGCGAAGCTTTTCTGCACGACAAACTGCACGCCTTGCATGCCCAGGCGGATGAATTCATCGCGGTGCGCCGTGACATCCACAAGCACCCAGAGATGGGCTACAAGGAGTACCGCACCAGCGATCTGGTGGCCGAGCAATTGAGCGGCTGGGGCTACCAAGTCACGCGAGGTTTGGGCGGCACGGGCCTGGTCGGGCAGCTCAAAAAAGGTTCAGGAACGAAAAGCATCGGCATCCGTGCCGACATGGATGCTTTGCCAATTGACGAGGCCACTGGCCTGCCTTACGCCAGCTGCAACGTGGGCATCATGCATGCCTGCGGTCATGACGGTCACACCGCCATGCTGCTGGCAGCAGCCAAGCACATCGCCCAAAAAGGCATCTTCTCGGGCACCGTGAACCTGATCTTCCAGCCCGCCGAAGAAGGTCTGGGCGGCGCTAAGAAGATGATGGAAGACGGTCTGTTCAAGCGCTTCCCGTGCGACGCCATCTTTGCCATGCACAACATGCCGACACACCCGCAAGGCCACCTGGTCTTTCGCGACGGCTCGGCCATGGCGTCTTCGGACAACGTGACCATCACCTTGCACGGCAAAGGCGGGCACGGCGCCATGCCGCATGTGGCCGCTGACCCGGTGGTGGCTGGCTCAGCCATCGTCTTGGGGCTGCAAAGCATCGTGGCCCGCAATGTCGATCCGCAGCAGATGGCCATCATCACGGTGGGCGCGTTCAACGCCGGGGTGGCGAACAACGTGATCCCACAAACCGCCACGCTCAAACTGAGCGTGCGCTCGCTGGACCGCGATGTGCGCATCCTGCTCGAAAAGCGCATCACCGAACTGGTTCACGCGCAAGCCCAAAGCTACGGTGTCACGGCAAACATCGACTACCAACGCGGCTACCCTGTGCTGGTGAACCATCTGGCTGAAACCGATTTCGCCCGCGATGTGGCCGAAGAGCTGGTGGGGGCTGACAAAGTGATGCGCCAAGGCCGCGCCCTGAACGGCAGCGAAGACTTCGCCTTCATGCTCGAAGAGGTGCCAGGCAGCTACTTGCTGATTGGCAATGGCGATGGCACGGGTGACGGCCACGGGGCGTGCATGGTGCACAACCCGGGCTACGACTTCAACGACAAGAACGTGGCTGTGGGCTCGGCCTATTGGTCACTGCTGGTCGAGCGTTTCTTGCCTGCCTGAGCAAACGCTCACACCAAGCAAAAGGGCAAGCCTACTGGCTTGCCCTTTTTTTGGAGCGTCAGTTTCGATCAGGCTGATGGCAGCTCGATCAAGGTTTTGGCCAATGCATTCAAACGGCTGCCGACACGGGTCAAATCCGTCACCACGCTGAAGTGGTTCAACCCGGCCAACTCTTCGCAGACAGGCACCGTCTTGGGGCCCCAAGCCTGGTGGATCAAGCGGTTGTGACGCAAAAACTCTGGGCTCTCATCACCCCCCACAACGGTGAACAAAACGCCCTTGCGGGGCCGCTGCCATTTGGCAGGGCTGGCCATGCGCACATGCTGAGGCGTCAAGCGCAGATCGCCCTGCACAAAAGGCGTCTTGCGCACGGGTGCCAAATCAAACAAGCCCGAAATCGACATGGTTTTACGCACCAGGCCCGCAGGCAAATCGCGCCCCACGGCCTTCCAGTCACAGCCCAGCAACATGGCT
The DNA here is from genome assembly GCF_034680285.1 of Limnohabitans sp. Lineage (GTDB taxonomy): Bacteria > Pseudomonadota > Gammaproteobacteria > Burkholderiales > Burkholderiaceae_C > Limnohabitans_A. The sequence continues at coordinate 90,493 of NZ_JAXITC010000014.1, read as the reverse complement.
GCCAAGTGACCACCAGCAGAATGACCGATCACGGTGATGTTGTTGCGGTCACCACCATGCTCGGCAATTTGCCGCCAAACCCAGGCGGTGGCCCGCGCCATTTGCAGGGCGATATCGGGCACTGTGACAGGCTGAGCATCACTGCCAGGACACAAAGCGTAATTGACCACCACGACACAGGCGCCCATGTCGCGCAAGGCTGGCGCGACAAAAGAATGGTCTGACTTGTCCAGGCTGCGCCAGTAACCACCATGAATGAAGATCACCACAGGTGCGTTGGCCTTGGCGGCAGGGAAGATGTCCAACATTTCACTGGGACCCTCACCATAGGGAACGTCCAGGCGGGGCTTGAGCGTGTCGCAGGCTTGAGCCGAGGCGTTTTTCCAGTGTTCGAAGTGATCTGCAAAATCGGGCACCAATGCCCGGTTGTTGTACATGCGGTCGTGCCAGGCGGCGTCTTTGATGGGCATGGTGGTCTCCTTTTAAATCTTCATTTCCAACCGAAGTTGGATGTTGCGCCAATTGCTGTCGATGGTGCGGGCCGTCTCTTGCTGCACACCCATGTTGAAAGTGGTGGCCGTTTCATAGTCACGCGGCAACAAATTGCTGACCGTCAAACGCAGGGCGGTCGCCGCCGAGAATCGCCACTGACCATACACGTCCAGCACGCGCTTGATGCCCTGGTAAGACAGTTGCTCTTGACTGCGTCGCGTATCGTAGTCGGGGTTCCAATTGACGTTACCCCCCAAGGTCAGAGGCACCCCCCTCAATCGGTAGTCGCCCCCTAAGTTGGCGGTCATGCTGGGTTGTTGGTCCAATCGGTTGTCGGGGCCGGGCACATCCTTGACCTTGGAGCGGAAAAAACTCACGTTGCTGCGAATGTCCACAGGCCAAGCCTCGGTCCAAGCCTGGTTCAATCGGAATTTAGCTTCCAGCTCGATACCCTGTGTGACGGCGTCGCCCACATTTTGGGGGCTGGACACCCAACGCTGTTGGCTGGACCAAGACACGCTCTGCAAACGGGTCTGGTAGCGGATCAGGTCTTGGATATTGCGGCGGAACACGTTGGCGCTGAGCACACCCCCGCCCTCCAGATAACGCTCAAATCCCAGGTCAACGCCGGTGGCCAACTCAGGCCGCAAGTCAGGGTTGCCGACCCGGTCAGGTTGGGTGGGGACGTTGCTGGGAAACAGGTCCGGCTGATAGTCGCGCGAATAACGCAAGGGGGCGACCATGTTGTACAGGGTGGGGGTTTTGTAACTGCGCGTCAGGCTCATGCGCACTTGGTCACGTTTGGCCGGATCAGGCTTCCACATGGCGTGCAGCAAAGGTGTCAACACCTGGCTCTTGTTGCTTTTAAAGTCCTCTCCCACTTGCCCCTCGGTCAAGATGCTCTCATAGCGAAGGCCTGCATAGGCCGACCAGTTGGGGTTGATCTTGAATTCATCTTGGGTGTAGGCTGCCCAACGGGCTGTTCGGGCCTTCAGGTTACCGCTCTCGTCGCCAGCGCCTGCGCTGGCCTCTTCGACACGCCGAACCCCTTCGTGTTCTAGACCACTGACCCATTGGTGGCCATTGTCCAAAACACGGGTCCATTTGCCGTTCAAACTGGTACTGCGGTCAGTGAAGCGCTGCTCGTCCAGCGCATTGGACAAGAGCCCAGTGCTACGGACAGCCGTCTGCGTGATGTGCTGGTCGTATTTGGATTGGCCCACCCCAAAACGCACTTCCAAGCGGTCATCGGCCGACAAGCGCTGCCCCCACTGGCCATTCAACCGCGCGGAAGCATATCGGCTTTCGTTGTCCGTCAGGGCGGTGTCGGTGATGGCTGGTGACGAGAGCCGCCTGGCATCCATGCGACCTTGAGCAGCGTATTCGGAGTAAATCAGAAAAGGTGTCAAGGTCAGTGTTTTGCCCTGCTCACCTTTCCACTGCAAGCGGGCATTGGCATGCACCCCTTGGCGACGTCCCGAAGATTCAGACAAACGCACTTGGTCATCCCGGTAATCTGAATCGATCTCGGTCAAACTCTGGTCAGCACGCTGGTTGTCCATGGCCGACAAAGTGAAGGTGCCGCTCAGGGGGGAAGTGTTGAGGTTGTGCACCCAGTTCAACATGCTCGAGCCTTGGCCATGCTCTTGGCTTCGGGTGATTTTCAAATCGTCTGGCGTGGCTTTTCGGCCTTCGCGCAGCACGATGTTGATGGTGCCTGCAATCGCACGGGCGCCGGTTTCGGCCGTAGGTGCTCGCAAAATCTCAATGCGCTCCACCTGTTCAGGGGTCAAAGAGTCGACCGAAAAACCCGGGGGCATGCGCTCACCGTCTAGCAAGATTTGGGTGTAGCCACCACCCAGTCCGCGCATCCGAATGGCGCCGCCACGGCCAGGTGCACCCTGCACCGTCACGCCCGGCAAGCGCTTGAGCACATCACCCAAAGTCGCATCACCTTGTTTTTCAAGCTCTTCACGCCCAATCACGATTTTGGAAGCCGTGGACTCTTGGCGTGCTTCGGAGTCGGTGTTGCGGTTGCCTCGGATTTCGACCTGCCCGAGGTCGGTGGCAACACCTGCTGCAGATGGGGCTTGGGCCAATGCGCCCATCGGCCCGGACAGCATGGCCACCGCTGATGCGACAAAGCCCAGCGAAAAGTGGGGCCCGTGCCCGGTCAAACGCTCAGAAAAGGCAGGGAAAGAAGATGGAGAGAAGGTATCGCGCATGAAGCCATTTTGACAGCCTCAATTGACGTCTGTTTGTCGACCCGGTAAAGACCGGGACTCCCACCCGATCAATCCTGCAGGCGCTTGCCCGTCAGACAAGCCGAACGCAGGCTCTTACTCGCCGGATTTGAACAAGGCCGCCACTTTGCGCTTGGGCTTGATGTTGGCCGAAATCGAGGAGCGAACGGTTTTAGGTCCGCTGGGTTCCCAGCTGGGCGGCACGTCGGTCGCCGCTGGCTCGTAAGGCTTTTGGAAAAATGGATCGCGGTTGATCGGCGCAGGACGGAAGCCACCGCGTCGCTCGTGGGGTGCATCCAGTGCATCACGGGGATCGTGCTCGCGGCGACGGCCCTCGGAGGTGCGTGAACGTGGACGATCTTCTGCACGCTCGCCCCATTTTTCGGGTGCTGGGCCTGCAGGTCGGGTGTCGAGCTGCAGCGTTTCCACTTCCAGCTTTTTCTTGATCAGCTTTTCAATGTCGCCCACCAAGCGGGCGTCAGACGGACTGACCAAGGTGACCGCCAAACCAGAAGCTCCGGCGCGTCCAGTGCGACCAATGCGGTGCACATAGTCTTCGGCGTTGAAAGGCACATCGAAGTTGAACACGGCTGGCACATCTTTGATGTCCAAGCCGCGGGCGGCCACATCGGTACACACCAGCAAATCGACTTCGCCTTTTTTGAAGGCTTCCAAAGCCTTCAAGCGTTCGTCTTGGCTCTTGTCGCCGTGCAAAGCCGCAGTGCGCAGGCCTTCACGCTCCAAGGAGCGGGCCAAGCGGCCGCAACCGAGTTTGCTGTTCACAAAGATGAACGCCTGCTTGATGCCCCGGTCGGTCAGCACCTTGCGGATCACGCGGCGCTTGTCGTCGTCTTGGGCGGCGTAAAAACGCTGCTCAACCGTCGAAGCCGTCTCGTTGGGACGGGCCACTTCGATGGTGATCGGGTTTTGCAGGTAGCTGCCGGCCAGGCGCTTGATCTCGGGCGAGAAGGTGGCAGAAAACAGCAGCGTGGTGCGCTGCTTGGGCAAAAAGCTCAAAATGCGCTGCAAATCGGGCAAAAAGCCGATGTCGAGCATGCGGTCGGCTTCGTCCAGCACCACATATTCCACTTGGTTGAGCACCGCGTTTTTGGCTTCGATGTGGTCAAGCAAACGGCCTGGCGTGGCGACGAGGACCTCAACGCCTTTTTTCAGCTCCAGGGTCTGGGGCTTCATGTCCATGCCACCAAAAACCACCGCGCTGCGCAGCTGGGTGTATTTGGCGTACATCTTGATTTGTTGGGCCACCTGGTCGGCCAGCTCACGCGTGGGCAACAACACCAAAGCGCGCACCGGGTGACGGGCGGGCGAGGTGGAGGGGTTTTCGTGCTTGAGCAGGCGCTGCAGCAGGGGCAACGAAAAAGCAGCCGTTTTGCCTGTGCCGGTTTGGGCTGCGCCCATCACGTCCTGGCCCGTCAACACCACTGGAATGGCTTGGGCCTGGATAGGGGTCATGGATTCGTAGCCCATTTCGGCTACGGCTCGTGCCAGCGTAGGCGCCAGCGATAAATTGGAAAAAGAGTCGGTCATTAACCCGCTATTGTCGCATTTTGGGCTGGCAGGCCAAAAACAGAGGGTGGAGCCTCAGGTTTTAGGCAGCGTCACGCCCACTTGGCCCTGGTACTTGCCACCCCGGTCCTTGTAGCTGGTTTCGCAAACTTCATCGCTTTCCAAGAACAAAACTTGGGCGCAACCCTCACCCGCATAAATCTTGGCAGGCAAAGGGGTGGTGTTGCTGAACTCCAGCGTCACATAGCCTTCCCACTCGGGCTCAAAAGGCGTCACGTTCACGATGATGCCGCAGCGGGCGTAAGTGCTTTTGCCCAAGCAAATGGTGAGCACGTTGCGCGGAATGCGGAAATACTCCACCGTGCGGGCCAGGGCAAAACTGTTGGGCGGGATGATGCAGACATCACCTTCGATGTCCACAAAGCTACGCTCGTCAAAGTTTTTGGGGTCTACCACTGTGCTGTAGATGTTGGTGAACACCTTGAATTCCGGCGCACAACGAATGTCATAGCCATAGCTGCTGGTGCCGTAGCTCACAATTTTTTGGCCGGCCGCGTTTTGGCGGATCTGTCCGGGCTCAAACGGCTCGATCATGCCGTGCTGCTCTGCCATGCGGCGGATCCATTTGTCGCTCTTGATGCTCATGGTGTGCCTTTGTAACGATCCGGCTATTTTAGAGTCTTACCCGGAGACCCTGCTCCGGGCTGGCCAGTCAGCGGGCGATGCGGCCCACGACCCCTTGCACCAAGTAGTTCATGCTCAAAATTTGGGCGTCTGTCAGGGTCTGCCCAGCAGGCAAGACCAACTTGCCCTCGTTGTCGCTGATCGGGCCAGCAAAGGGCTGCAGCTTGCCTGTGCCCACTGCTTTTTGCTGGGTCAATATTTCAGCCTGCACGGCCTTGGGCACCTTGGGGCCGAAGTCGCCCACGCGGATCATGCCGTCCTTCACCCCGCCCCAGACGCTGCCCGATTTCCACTGACCGGCCAATGCAGCCTTGACGCGGGCCGTGTAGTAGTCGCCCCACTGGTGTGTCACGGCGATGATTTGGGCATCCGGCGCAACCCGGCGCATGTCCGAGTGGTAGGCCACAGCCATCTTGCCGCGCTCTTGCGCAGCAGCCATCACGGCGGTCGACCCCGTGTGGAAAGCGATCACGTCCACATCCTGGTTGAACAAGGCCATGGCCGCTTCACGCTCTTTCGGAGGATCAAACCACGCGTTGAGCCAAACCACCTTGACAGTGGCTTTAGGGTTGACCGAGCGCATGCCGAGCGTGAAGGCGTTGATGCCCTGGAGGACTTCGGGAATCGGAAAGCCCGCCACATAACCGGCCACGTTCGTTTGTGTCATGCGCCCAGCCGCGATGCCCGCCAAATAGCGGCCCTCGTAATAGCGGGCATTGGAGGCCGCCACGTTGGGCGCGGTTTTGAAACCGGTCACCGACTCGAACTTCACGTTGGGAAAGTCTTTGGCCACCCGCAGCGTGGGCTCCATGTAGCCAAAACTGGGCGTGAAGATGATCTGATGGCCTTGGCTGGCCAGGTCGCGGATCACGCGTTCGGCGTCAGCGCCCTCGGGCACATCGGCCACAAAGGTGGTCTTGACCTGATCGCCCAAAGCCTTCTCAACGGCCTTGCGGCCCTCGTCGTGCTGACGCGTCCAGCCCGCCTCGGTGATGGGCGAGACATAGACAAAACCGGCCTTGATGGGCTCGGTGGCTGGTTTGGAGTTTTGTGCCTGAACGGCAGGAAGAAAAAAGCAGGCGGCCACGAGCGTGGCAGCGAGGTTTTTATACATGGTAGTCCTCTACATGGTCCCGGTGATACAGAAGACGAAGCCCGCCGAGACAGCAGACTCCGGGGTGGATTTTAACCACCATGCGGACGCGCTTTAATCCTGCTCAGCAAACCCCTGAAAGCAAGCTTTCAACTCATGCATCCAGCGGTGCTTGTCTTCCTCTGGTGCGAAGCTCGCTTCGATGCTGTTGGCGGCCAGCTTATAGGCTTGCTGAGCGCTCAAGTGCAGGGCGGCAAAAGTTTGCAGGTAGTTGTCGTTCAGGTAGCCGCCAAAGTAGGCCGGATCGTCCGAGTTGAGGGTGATGCACAGACCCGCATCCAGCATCTGGCCCAGGTTGTGGTCGGCCAAACTGTTGAACACACACAGCTTGAGGTTGGACAGCGGGCACACGGTGAGGGGCAGGCGGCTTTGGGCCAAGCGTTTCATCAACGCTGCATCGTGGATGGCCTGCACGCCGTGGTCAATGCGCTCCACCTGCAGCACATCCAAAGCGCCCCATATGTAAGAGGGGGGGCCTTCTTCACCCGCGTGAGCCACGCAGTGCAAGCCCAGCTCGCGGGCTCGGGCGAACACGCGGGCAAACTTTTCGGGTGGGTGACCCAACTCGCTCGAATCGAGCCCCACGCCGATGAAATGTTCGCGCCAAGGCATGGCTTCTTCCAAAGTGGCCAAAGCGTCGTCTTCGGACAGGTGACGCAAGAAACACAAAATCAAATCGGCGCTGATGCCCAGCTTGGATTGGGCATCACGGCAGGCGCGGTGCAAGCCTTCGATGACCGTGCCCATGGCCACGCCTCGCGCCGTGTGGGTTTGGGGGTCAAAGAAGAGTTCGGCCCGCACCACATGGTCGTCGGCGGCTTTTTCAAAATACGCCCAGGCCATGTCGTAAAAATCCTGCTCCTGCAGCAAGACACTCGCTCCGGCGTAATACAAATCCAGAAAACTTTGCAGATTGGTGAAGGCATAAGCGCTGCGCAGGGCGGGCACATCGGCATAGGGCAGTTGCACACCATTGCGCTGGGCCAGTGCAAAGATCAACTCGGGCTCCAATGAACCTTCTATATGAATGTGCAGCTCGGCCTTGGGCATGACGCGCAGCAACTCGGGCAGGCGCTCTGGGGGAATGGCGTGGACTTTGAACATGGTCAATCCTGAAAAAATTGGGCATGAATCACGGAAGCATCGAGATGCAAGAAAGTGCTGTTGTGCCGGTCGGTCAAAGGTCCACCACCCGGCACAACATGGCCACTGGGGTCATAACCGATGGCCTTGAACTTCCACTGTCCGTTGATCCACTTGAAGTTGCCGACATGCAAGCCCGCCGTGTCATGCAAAGCATGAACGCCCTCGTTGATTTTTTGAATGTGCATGCTGGCAGTATCCATGCAATTCAACGGCTTTGAAAATCGCCCCGCTCCATCCACCACGAGACCGCGAACCCAGCCACCAAGCCCCAGAAAGCCGCGCCAATGTTGAACAAACCGATGTCGGCCACAGTCACCAGCAAACTCACCAAGGCGCCAAGCGAAAACTTGCCCGTACCAAACGAAGCCACAAACGCGCCCTGCAAAACGCGCAGCATGGCCAAGCCGCCCAGCACCATGATGAACTCTTTGGGTGCAGCCAGCATCCAACCCGTGAAAGTGGGTGCCATCAGGCCGAACAACAGCGCCAGCACGCCAAACATCAGCGCCCCGGTGTAGTGGCGCGATTTCTCGCCAGACGAGGTGAGCAAGCCATTGGTTGGCCCCGTGAGGCAAGTGCTGACCGCGCCAAATACGGCGCTGATGGCGGCACCTATACCGCAGGCCACAGCGATCATGTTGACGGGTGGCTCGTGCCCGGCGTTTTTGAGCACGGCCACGCCTTGGCCGTTTTGCACCACCAGTACCGTGATGGCCAGGGGCACTACCAGCTCGAGCATTGCGGCAAACGACCACACCGGAGCCTGAATGACAGGCTGCGCCAAAGTCAGTTGCCCCACGGCAGCCGCATCGAGACGGCCAGATACCGCCACCGCCAAAGCGCCCACCAGCAAGGCACCAATGACCGGCGGCAGGCGCTTGCCCCAATCGGCCCGGGCAGACAGCAACAAAAAGACCGCCACCATGGGCGCTGCAATGGCCACGTCGCTCTGCAACGCCCGCACGATGTCCAGGCCAAAGCGCAAGAAAACCCCGGCCACCATGCCCATTACAATCGGCATGGGCAGCGCAGCCATGACACGCTTGACCCAGCCGCTCAGGCCCAGTACCAAAATCAGCGCACTGGTCGCATAAAAAGCGCCAATCACCTCGGCAAAACTCAGGTGCTGCAATGCTGGCCCCACCAAGACCGTGCCGGGTATCGTCCAGCCAAACGCCAGCGGCGTGGTGTAGCGCCAGCTCATGAGCAAACTGACCAGCCCGTTGACAAAAAACACGCCAAACACCCAGGACGCCAGCTCTTCAGGGGACAACCCGCCGCGGGTGCCTACCGACAAAATGATGGCCACGGGTCCGGTGGCAGCAAAGATGAAACCAATCAGCGCATTGGCAGCGTAAGTGGTCCCAAAGTCTTTGCGGATTTGCTGCCAAGACCTAGGATCTGCGGTGGAGGACTCCAAATGATTCAACAAAACAGGTGCTTTCATGGGGGCAAGGTGACTCCAGCGTATCAAAAAGCCAGCGGCACGTGTGACGCGACTTCAACGGCGCAAGAATCGACCAGACCCTGTTCCCACAGCTTTACCTTGGGAGAACGCCCACTCGCCATTGACCATGACACGTTCAATGCCTTCACACATTTGGCGGGGGCTTTCGTAGGTGGCTTTGTCTTGAATGATGCTGGGGTCCAGCAAAACCAGATCGGCAAACGCACCTTCACGCAGCACACCCCGATCGTGCAACCCAAACCGCTGAGCAGACAGACCCGTCATTTTGTGAATCGCCTCGGGCAAGCTGAACAGTTTTTCATCTCGACAGTAATGTCCTAAAACACGTGCAAAAGCGCCCCACAAACGAGGGTGAGGACGCTCATCGTGAGGCAATCCGTCAGACCCGATCATGCTCATAGGGTGAGCCAGCACACGGCGCACATCATCTTCTCGCATCTGGAAATAGCAGGCACCACCGGGCATCAGCCGCCTGCAGGCTTGCAATTGGTCTGTTCCCCACTCCTGTGCAATGTCTGCGAGATAACGACCTGCCATCTCCGGATAGGTGTCGCTGCGCGTGATCAGTATGTCAATGATCCCGTCAACCAGATCCTCTCGCAGCAAGGTCGATCCCGCGCTATAGGGATACACATCGGTGCCCACACTTTGGCGTTGACTCAGCCGCTCCAGCAAAGCCAGCGTTTCAATCGTCCGGCCCCAGTTACGTGGCCCGGCGCATTTGTGGTGCGACATGACCCATTGGGCTGCCCCGGATTGCGCAGCATCCGCAGCTTCCTGCATGGCTTTCAGGATGTCGTCCATCTCGCTTCGGATGTGCGTCACGTAAACGCCACCATGACGTCCGACCACACGGGTCAATGCTTCCATTTCCGCCATATCAGCAGAATAAGCCTGAAGGTAGAAAAGGCCAGAAGACAAGCCCAAGGCCCCTTGAGACAAGGCCTCATCGAGCAACACTGCCATATTCTGGGCTTCCTCAAGCGTCGCGGCACGTGTGAGGTCCTCCATGACCTTGGCGCGCAAGGTTGTGTGACCGATCAAGGCCCCGACATTGACGGCAGGCGGTTTGTCGGCAATCGCTTGGGCGTAATCGTTCAGGTGCGCAAAACGGAATTCGGACGTGTGCAGCAAATCCAGCGGAGAACCCGGGGCCTCACTGACCAAGGGCACGAGCGACAAGCCGCAGTTGCCCGTGATGACGGTGGTCACACCTTGTGACAATTTGGGCAACATGCTCGGATCGCGCAGCACGATGGCGTCGTCGTGGGTGTGCACGTCAATGAACCCAGGCGCGACGGTCAAGCCACCCACGTCAACGACTTCGTCGGCCAAAATCGACAAATTTCGACCAATTGTGGCAATGCGGTCACCCCGTACAAAGACATCTGCGATTCGAGCAGGTGCACCAGTGCCATCGACCAATTGCGTGTTGCGCAACAAAAGCGTTTTCATGCTTGAGCATCTTTCTCAACGGTGGACCATGCCCAGTCCACCGTGGGGTGTTGGTCCACATCCTGCCCATGGGCTTGCAAAACAGACTTGAACTGTGCAAGGTGCCTTGCTGCATCTGGCCCCAAGGCTTGCAGCACAAGAACCATCAATAATTCGATCACCAACAAATGGGCGATGTAAGCCTCAGTCCCTACACGCATCACGGCGTCAGGCGGCACACTCACCCCAATCACTACATCGGCCATCTGGGCCAAGGCCGTATCGGGTTGCGTGATGGCGATCACTTTGGCGCCTTGCGATCTGGCAAACCCCACAGCTTCCAACATGAACGGCATTCGACCCACATGCGAGATCGCCACTGCTACACCTGAAGGGCCCAAAGTGGCAGCAGAAATGAGTTGCTGGTGCGCATCGTGAACCGCATGTGCATGCCGCCCCAATCGAAATAATCGGCCTTGCAAATCACTCGCCATGAAAGCGGAAGTGGCGCCTACAGAATAACAGTCGATGCGCTCGGCCCCTGCCAGCAGAGTCGCTGCCTTTTCAAGGACCAGCGGATTCAGTTGCTGCTGCAGGGCGGTGATAGACGCGGCTGCACCGCTTAGGATTTTGTGCACGATGGCAGTGGTGCTGTCATTCATCGTGACCGAACTGTGCACAGGCACGAGGCGCGCCAAGTCTTGCGCCAAAGCCAACTTAAATTCGCGGACCCCCTCGAAGCCGAATTGCCGTGCCGTTCGCATGATGGTGGGCATCGACACACGGGCCTCTCGGGCCAACGCGTCAACACCTAAAGACAAAGCCCGCTCAGGATCCTGAAGCAAGGTAGCAATCACTTGCTGCTGAGCGCGTGGCAAGCTCGGTGCGACCGACTGCAATCGCTGGAGCAAAGAGGAAAATGGCTCAGTCATGGCGAACCGTTCTCAAAAGTTCACCGATACCGCGTCTACCACTCGGTACTCATCGTCCACCACCGGCATCCAGCGCCATTTGTCAAAGGTCGTGCAGGGATGCGAAATGCCGCAACCGAGCAATTGACCCACCACCGGATGCTGGTCTTGCGGTGCCTGCGCATCAAACCGCAAATACGCATGCTGATCGTTCAGTGCCGTTACGGCCCAATGCGCAGGAACGCCTCGGGTTCGGACATCGCCCACATGGGCACGCCATTCGGGAACGGGCATATCTAGGTCGTACGATACATCGCGCTTGCCCATCGCCAAAATGGCCAAGCCCGGCTCCGGGCAGGATTGCACCACACTGATCAGCTCAATGGCGGGGCGCAAAGTTTCCTGCAAATTCAATCGCTCCGCCACACATTTCAAATGCTGCCGATATTGGACATGGTCATGTGTCAAGTAACAACCCGATCGCAAGATGCCCCGAACTGGTCGTCTCAAATGGGCGGTCAAATGTTCTGCCACCAAATCAAAAATGGCCGAGCCACCTGCCGTGATCAGCACTTCGTCTGTTTCAAAACACTGGTCGCTATCACAGGCTATCGCCATTTTTTGCACTCGCGCCATCAATGCCGCCACATTGGCGCGGTCATGCTCGTGGTGACAAGTCGCCAAAGCACCTTCGTAGCACTCGATGCCGGCCAGTTGCACGGCTGGGCTCAAACGAATGGCCCGCGCCAGCGTGAAGGCTTCCTCATGGTCACGGCAACCTGTCCGTTTGCCCTCAATGCCAAGCTCCAACAGCACGGTGAACACCGTGCTCGACTGACGCTGATCACGCCACGCTTCGATCCAACGCAATTGGTCCATCGAATCGACCAAAAAATAAACCTGCAAACCTGCATGCGCTTGGAGCATAGCCGACAAGCTGTCGAGATCCACCGCTTGCAAGACCTGATTGGCAATGATGATGCGGCGCACACCGTGTCGAGCACCTAGGCCCGCCTGAAACACGTTGGCAAAACTGATGCCCCATGCACCAGCGGCCAGTTGGCGGGCATACAACTCAGGTGACATCGTGGTCTTGCCATGGGGGGCAATGTCCAGCCCGCGCGACCGGCAAAAATTTTGCATCCAGTCCAAGTTGTGCTGCAGCGCTGAGTTCTTGAGCACTGCCAGCGGAAATGACAAATCACCCTGCAGCAACTGCCAGCCCTGCCGATTGGCGTCTTTCAGATCGATGGGGCCCAAGTGTGATGGATAGCCCTTGACGGAAGCGTTCAGTTGCATGACTCAGCTCAATTCTTCATGTCGCCAACAGGCCACCAGACGACCCGCTGCGTTGGGGACGAGTTCAGGCATGGTTTCGGCACAGGCTGGCAAAGCATGTGCACAACGGGTGCGGAACACACAACCAGAGGGTGGATTCAGGGGGCTGGGGGGATCACCCTGCAAGTCCACCCGTGGAGCCACTTGTGTTGGATCGGGGACGGGCGCCGCTGACAACAACGCTCGGGTGTATGGATGGGCAGGCGAAGCAAATAGCTCAGTGGTCGGCGCAATCTCCATCACGCGCCCCAGATACAAGACCACCACACGATCGCACAGATACTGGACCACATCCAGATCGTGTGAAATGAAGAGCAGCGTCAAGCCCAGCTGATCGCGCAATTTGATCAGCAGGTTGACGATTTGCGCCTGAATCGACATGTCCAGCGCAGACAGCGGCTCGTCCGCCACGATGAACCGCGGCTGCGCCGCCAATGCCCTGGCGATACCCAGTCTTTGCTTCTGACCACCCGAAAATTCGTGTGCAAAACGACTGGCGTGCTCCGGCTTGAGTCCCACCAACTTGAGCAGTTGCGCAATGCGCGGACCGCGCTCTGAGCCCTCATGCAGCGCGTGTGTGCTGAGCACTTCATCCAGCATGTCACCCGCCCGCTGACGGGGATTCAAGCTGGGATCCTGAAACACCATTTGGACTTCGCGCCGCAAAGGGCGCATTTGCGAGGTGCTCAAACCGACCAATTCGCGGCCTTCGAACTGAACTGACCCCTGGGTCACCTCGATCAATTGCAAAACGGCCCGCCCTAAGGTGCTTTTGCCCGAGCCCGATTCGCCCACAAGACCCAAGGTTTCGCCTGGGGCGATTTCAAAGCTCACCCCACGCACCGCGCGGACACGCTGGGCCCCACGGCCAAACTCGACCGACAAATCGGCAATCTTCAGCATGGGTTTCATGAAAGCTGCTCCAAATGGCACGCTCGGGCATGGACCGCATTTCCTTGCCATTCTGGGGATTGAAGACTGCAGATGGGCAGCCTGGATGCACAACGCTCGGCGAAACTGCAGCCCGCACCCAGTCGGTCCATGGCCGGGGCTTGGCCCGGAATGTCCTGCAAGGCCATGCGGCGCCCTTCCTGCAAAGACAGCTGTCGAGCACGACCGGGCAGACACGCCAAGAGGCCTTGTGTGTAAGGGTGTGCAGGCTGCGCGAACAATGCGTGCACATTGGCCTGTTCGACCACCTGGCCCGCATACATCACAGCCACACGTTCTGCATGGTGCGCCACCACACCAAGGTTGTGGGTGATGAACAGGATGCTCATGCCGGTGTCGCGTTGCAAACGGGACATGAGTGACAGAATTTGAGCCTGAATGGTCACATCCAGCGCGGTAGTAGGCTCGTCAGCAATCAACACCTGAGGCTCGCAAACCATGGCCATGGCAATCATCACCCTCTGGCGCATGCCACCGGACAGCTGGTGCGGGTACTCGTCCAGCCGCTGTCCCGCAGCAGGGATCTCTACTTGTTGTAATGCATGCAAAGCCCGTTGGCGCGCATCGCGCTTGTTCAAACCCCAGTGGAGGCGAACCGACTCGGCGATCTGTTCACCCACCGTCAGCACCGGGTTCAGGCACGTCATGGGCTCCTGAAAGATCATGGCCATCTGGTGCCCGCGCAATTGCCGCATTTCGGTCTCACTCAGCTGCAGCACATCCCGAGTTTGTCCGGACGCATCGGTGAACAAAGCCTGGCCACCACATTGCCATCGGGCATTGCGCGCCAGCAAACGCATGATGCTGAGCGCCGTCAGTGACTTTCCACTGCCAGACTCCCCCACCAGCGCCAGCGTTTGACCTTCATGCAAATCAAAGCTCACGCCACGCACCAAAGGCACCGCCCCATTGCTCTGCATCAACGTGGTGGTCAAATTACGCACCTGCAAGCGCGGCACTGGTGATGCGGCTTCAGGGGAAATCATGTAGTACCTTTCAAACGAGGGTCGAGCAAATCGCGCACACCGTCACCCAGCAACTGCAAAGACAAAGCGGTCAACACAATTGCCATGCCAGGGTAAAAAAGTGTCCAGACCGCCCGATCGGCATGTTGTGTGCTGGCCGCCACCATGGTGCCCCAGGTCGGAATTTCAGCACCCGCCCCAACGCCCAGGAAAGACAAGCCTGCCTCAGCCAACAAGGCATAAGCAAAGATGAAACTCAGTTGCACCAAAATTGGCGACATCAAATTGGGCAAGATGTGCACGCGCAGCAACCTAGGCGTGCTCACACCCACAGCCCGGGCTGCTTCGACATATGGCAACTCGCGAATCACCAAGGTGCAAGCACGCACCACCCGAGCCACACGTGGCGTGTAGACCAGCGTCAAGGCCAGCACCACATTGACCGGGCTTGCACCCAGGATCGACACCAGCGCGATACCGAGCAAGATGTCCGGAAAAGACATCATTGCATCGACGCAGCGCATCAGCACGGCATCGAGTTTTTTGAAAAATCCCGCTAACAAGCCCAGCAAGGTGCCCAGCACCACCGCCAAAATGGCTGTGCCAGCGCCAATAGCCAACGAGTAACGTGCCCCATAAAAAATCCGGCTGGTGATATCGCGGCCCAACTCGTCCGTGCCGCTCCAAAAGGTCCAGCTGGGGGCCTTCAGACGCATGCTGACTTTCATGGCCATGGGCTCGTGCGGCAAGATCCACTGCCCGGCCACTGCCATGAACAGCATCAAGCCCAGCAGCAGGACGGCCATCAGGACCACCCGGCGGGCAAACAACTGAGTCAAAGTCTGTCGCCATTCAACCATGGCGCACCCTTGGATCGACAAAAACATACATCACATCGATCACAAAATTGATGATGACGTACACCCCGGCAATCGCCAGCAAGGCCCCCTGAATCACAGGGTAATCACGGCGCAAAACCGCACGCACCACCAGATTACCCAAGCCTGGCAGGTTGAACACGGTTTCTGTCACCACGGCCCCGCCGATCATCAGTGCCAGCGTCAGGCCCAGCACCGTCAAAATCGGCACCAGGGCATTGAGCAAAGCATGCTTGAGCACCACCACGCTTTCTGACAAACCCTTGGAACGCGCCGTTCGGATGTAGTCTTCGCTAAGGATATCGAGCATGGATGCGCGGGTAAAACGAATGATCAACGCTGAATTGAGCGTGCCCAGCACCAAGGCGGGCAGCATCAAATGATGGATGCGCATGGACCAACTTGCGCCCGGATCACCGTACCCTGACACCGGAAACCAGCCTGCGCCTACAGCAAGCAACTGAATGACCATCAGACCCATCCAGAAACTGGGCATGCTCGCGCCCAACATGGCCAGGGTGCTCACGCATTGATCGATCCACCGCCCGCGCCAAACGGCAGAAACAATACCGCATGGCACGCCGATCAGCATAGCCAAACTGACCGACAAAAAAGCCAGCCAGGCCGTAGGCTCCACGCGATCCAACAACACTTGCGTGACCGGCATTTGCAGAAAAATTGATTGTCCCAGGTTGCCTTTCAAAACCTCCCCCAACCAGAGTATGAATTGGCTGGTCAGCGGTTGATCGAGACCGTAGCGCTGTCGTGCCTGGGCGATGTCCTCCAGAGAAGCCTGGTCACCCAACAAGACCGCGATCGGGTCGCCAGCGGCCAGTCGGGTGAGGAGAAACACCAGCACAGAGACCAGGGACAGCACCGCCAGCATGCCGCCCAAGCGGCCTAGCAAAGTGCGTCCCAGGCTCGCCCAGGACATTCGGGACATCGATCAGTTCCTGCGGTTTATTTGGCCAAGCCGGTATTCCAGAAGAATGGCCAAGTTGAGGGGGTGTAGCCCTCCAGCTTGCTTGAACGCGCAGACAAACTGCTGAACTTGCCCACATTGATGTAGGGAACTTCGGTGTAAACCACTTGCTGCACAGGACCCCACAGCTGGGCTCGCTTGGCTGGGTCGGTCTGGCGATTGAAGTCACCCAAAGCTTTGGCCTTGGCAGGTGAGCTCCACCAGCCCGGTGCGCCTTCACCCAACTGCGGCGGGGACAGCATAGGCTCGGGGAACTGGCCCGAATGGGTCATGTAGATGTCCCACACCTTTGAATCACCACGGCGCTGTATCAAAGTGGCCCAGTCCACAACTTGCATCTCAGGCTTGAATCCGGCGGCGCGCAATTGCTCTGCCATCACTTGCATCATGGTGTGATGGAACTCAAAGTTTCGGCTGGTCAGCAAACGGACAGTCTCGCCCTTGTAGCCTGCTTTCTCAGCCATGTCTTTGGCGCGCTTGGCGTCTTGCTTGTTGTATTGGTCCGTACCAGCGGTCGAGTAAAACGGCGTGCCCTGTGGGAAGTGGTTACCTTCTGCTGTGAAGAACCGCTTATCACCATAAGCCGCCGTCAGCATTTCAGCTTCTCCGATGGCGATTTGGATGGCCTGTCGGATACCCTGGTTGGCCATGACACCCTCTTTGGTGTTGAGCACCAGGTATGGAAAACCGTAGGAGGGCGTGAGAATGGGCACCACACCTGCGCCGCCTTTTTCAACGCGCGACAAGGCTTCTGACGGCAACTGGTCGGCAAATTGAAACTGCCCGGACAATGCGCCTTCGACCCGCGTGTTGGCATTGGGCACAGGGACAAAACGCAACTCGTCAAGCAAAGCCTCGCGCTTACCTCCGTAGCCATTGGCCGGTTCGTTGCGCGCGCTGTAGGCGTCAAAGCGCGACAAAATCACGAACTGGTCTGCGCGACGCTCTTTGAAGCGGTAAGGACCGGTCCCGACAAAAGACGCCAGTGGCGTGGCGATGCTCTCCTTGGCCATGATCACCGCCATGCCCGATGGCAAGGCCAACTGGGCCAGCAAGGATGCGCTGGGTGCGCTGAATTTCCACTCAATAGCGTGGCTGCCTTTGGCCTCAAGACTCACCGTGTCTTTGGCCACCGACTTGCCTCGCGGGGCCATGTCCATCCAGCGCTTGAGTGAAGCCACCACATCCTGGGCATCCAGATCACGGCCGCTGTGCAACTTCACGCCCTTGCGGATGTTGATGGAATAGGTCAAACCATCTGCCGAGACCTTGGGCATGCCGTCGGCCAGCATGGGGGTAGCGTTCCATTTGCTGTCAAAGGTGTAGAGCGTTTCATACACATGCTGCATGATCGTGCCGACCAAGTCCGCAGTGGAGGCCATTGGATCCAAACTTTGCGGCTCTCCGATCATGGCCAGATTCGCTGCCCCCCCTTTGGGCGGCGCAGCGAATGACACCAAAGGCAGAGCAGCCAAAAGCAGAGTCAGCAAATGTCGACGAGGCAAACGCAGCATGAGAGTCTCCTAAAGAGGTGAGGGTTGATGTAAATTTTTTACATTTTTGACTCTAAATCAATTCTCTCAGAAGTTAAAACAGGGTTTTCCTGTAAAAAAATGTTGAATAATGTCTTTTCTTTTTCCAGAAAACCGCTAAGGAGACCCCTATGACAGTCGAAATGCTTGGTACATCGCCCATCGCTTCAGATCGTTTGGCGCGACCTATTTCTCCTGCCACTCGTGCTGGTGATTTTGTTTTTGTGTCTGGACAGGTTCCGACCAACGACCAAGGCGAAGTCGTATCCGGTGGCATCGAGGCTCAAACACGTCAGGTCTTTGTGCGCCTGCAGCAAGCGTTGGCCTTGGCGGGATGCACCTTGAACGATGTTTGCAAAGTCAGCGTTTGGCTTGACGATGCGCGTGACTTTGGAAGTTTCAACCGTGTTTATATGGAGTGCTTTGGCGAACACCGCCCAGCCCGCTCAACGGTAGAGTCTCGTCTGATGATCGATGCCAAAGTCGAAATCGACGTCACGGCCTACAAACCACGTTGAACCGGTCCGGCAACAAAAAAGGCTGCAAAGACATGGTCCTTGCAGCCTCTTGCAGGAAAGCCAATGCACTCAGCAGTGACTCCTCCTGACCAGATCCATCACTTGCCTGGAATCTTGCCTTCCACGCCCTTGACGTAGAACATCACGCCACCCAAGAACTTGTCGTCAGCGACAGCGTCTTTGGCCAGCACTTCTTTACCGGCTTGGTCGACGATCGGGCCTTTCCAGATGGAGAAGGTGCCGGCTTTCAAACCTGCTTTGATTTCGTCGATTTTCTTCTTGGTGTCTTCTGGCACGTCAGCGGCCACGTTGACCATGTCAATCGCGCCTTCTTTCACGCCCCACCAGCTTTGGCCAGTGCTCCACTTGCCTTCCAGGGCTTCACCCACGGCCTTGACGTAGTAAGGGCCCCAGTTGATCACAGCCGAACCCAGGTGAGCCTTCGGGCCATAAGCGGTCATGTCGGAATCCCAACCAAAAGCACGCTTGCCCAATTTTTCAGCGGTTTGCAACACGGCCGACGAGTCGGTGTTTTGCATCAGTACGTCCGCACCGCCATTGATCAGCGATGTCGCGGCTTCGGTTTCTTTCGGTGGGTTGAACCACTCGTTGACCCACACCACTTTGGTCTTGACCTTGGGGTTCACCGACTGAGCACCCATGGTGAAGCTGTTGATGTTGCGCACCACTTCAGGAATGGCGATCGAAGCCACCACACCCAATGTGTTGGTCTTGGTCATCTTGCCCGCGATCACGCCAGCCATGTAAGCGCCTTCGTAGGTGCGGCTGTCGTAAGTGCGCATGTTGTCAGCGGTTTTGTAGCCGGTGGCGTGCTCAAACTTCACATCTTTGCTGTCGGCGGCCACTTTGAGCATGGGCTCCATGTAACCGAAGGTGGTGCCAAAGATCAGCTTGTTGCCTTGGCCCACCATGTCGCGAATCACGCGCTCGGCGTCAGCGCTTTCTGGCACTTTCTCGACAAAACTGGTCACGACTTTGTCACCAAAGGCTTTTTCGACTTCTTTGCGGCCGTTGTCGTGCGCAAAGGTCCAGCCGCCGTCGCCCACAGGGCCGACATAGGCAAACGCGATCTTCAGGGGCTCGGCCTTGGCCGCAGCAGGGGCTTCAGCCTTGGGGGCTTCTTCTTTTTTGCCACAGCCGACCAGTGCAGCGGCGGCCACAGCGGTCAGGGCCACCATCTTGACGATGGAGCGCTTGGAGATGTCTGTCATGTCAGGTCCTTTAGAACAGGGTTACAGGGGTTGGAAAAACAAGATTATGAACCGGGATAAAACGGTTTACCCAGCGAGGCGGGCATGTTCACGCGAATCCAGGTCGGATTGCGCGAGATCAACGCCAAGACCACGATGGTGGCGATGTAGGGCAAAGCGGTCAACATTTGGCTTGGGACTTCTACGCCCATGCCCTGCAAGTGGAACTGCAACATGGTCACGCCGCCAAACAAATAAGCACCGAGCAAAACCCGTGCCGGCCGCCAAGTGGCAAATGTGGTCAGCGCCAGCGCAATCCAGCCCTTGCCTGCCACCATGCCCTCGACCCACAAAGGGGTGTAGCTCACCGAAATGTAAGCCCCGGCCAGGCCGCACAAAGCGCCCCCAGCCACCACCGCCGCCAATCGGATGCGTCGAACCGGGTAGCCCAAAGCATGGGCTGAGGCGGGCGATTCGCCCACCGCCCTTAGCACCAAACCGGTGCGACTTTTGTACAAGAACCAAATCAGGGCCACAACCAGGGCCATGGCCCCATAAACGAGCGGGTGTTGCTTAAAGAGCGCAGGCCCCAACAAAGGAATGTCCGCCAAACCCGCAATGGCGTAACTGGGTCGCTCTGGCAATTTTTCCTGGACATAGCCAATGCCCACAAAGGCGGAGAAGCCCACACCAAACAAGCTCAGCGCCAGTCCTGTGGCGTACTGGTTGGTGCCCAGCCAGATCACCAGCACCCCAAAAATGGCCGCCAACACGGCGCCTGCGCCCATGCCCGCCGCAAAGCCCAGCCAGTCGTTGCCGGTGTGCACCACACAGGCAAAGCCAGCAATTGCGGCGCACAGCATCATGCCTTCGGCCCCGAGGTTGACCACCCCGGCTTTTTCATTGATCAGCAAACCCAAAGCGGCCAGCGCCAGCACAGTGCCCGCGTTCAAAGTCGCGGCTATCAGCAAAGCATAAGACTCCATCACAGGCCCCCTTTCTTGGTGGCCACCCAGCGCAAACGGTAGGCCACCAGCGTGTCACACGCCAGCAAACAAAACAGCAGCAAACCCTGGAACACGCCGGTGATCGACTTGGGCAGCCCCAAACGCGACTGGGCCAGTTCACCGCCGATGTAAAACATGCTCATCAAGACTGCCGACAGCACCATGCCCGCCGGGTGCAAGCGCCCGACAAAGGCCACGATGATGGCGGCAAAGCCGTAGCCCGCAGGCACATAGGGCGTCAGCTGCCCAATGGGGCCGGCCACCTCCAAAGCACCCGCCAAACCCGCGGCGCCGCCCGAAGTGAGCAAAGCCACCCAAAGGGCTTTGCGCGAGGAAAAGCCTGCATAACGCGCAGCAGCTGGCGCCAAGCCTCCCACCTGCTGGGCAAAGCCTGCCCTCGTGCGGAACAAAAACACCCACAACAAGCCCGCCCCCACCAAGGCCAACAGCAAGCCCACACTCACGCGCGAACCGCTCATCAAACGGGGGATTTGCGTGACCGCCTCAAAGGTTTTGGACTGCGGAAAATTGAAACCCGCCGGGTCTTTCCAGGGGCCATAGACCAGGTAGCTCAGCACCATGTCGGCCACATAGACCAGCATCAGGCTGACCAAAATTTCACTGGCGTTGAAGCGGTCGCGCAGCAGCGCCGTGATACCCGCCCACAACATGCCGCCCAGCACACCCGCCAGAAGCACAGCCAGAACGATCCATCGGCCCGTGTCTTTGCCCGCCATCAGCGCCACGCCTGCGGCGCACACCGCGCCAATGACAAACTGGCCCTCCGCTCCGATGTTCCAAACGTTGGACCTGAAGCAGACCGACAAACCCAAAGCGATCACCAACAGCGGCGTGGCTTTCACCATCAACTCGCCCAGCGCATAGCCCGACTTGACGGGCTCCCAAAAGAACATTTGCAAACCGCGGACCGGGTCTTTACCGAGCGCCATGAACAGCACCACACCCAAAAAGACCGTGAGCACCAGCGCCAGCAGGGGCGAGGCATAAGTCCACAGGTGCGAGGCCTGAGGACGGGGTTCAAGCCGCAGCATGTTGTGCCTCCTTTGACTTATCCGTCTTGGAGACAGGCCACAAACCACTCATCCACTCGCCAACCAGTGCCACGGTGGCTTCATTTCGCGCCACAGAAGGCGACAAGCGCCCCTTCGCGATCACATGCAATCGGTCAGACAGCTCGAACAATTCTTCCAACTCCTCACTCACCACCAACACCGCACAACCGGCGTCGCGCAGCGCCAAAATTTCAGCGCGAATCTGCGCCGCGGCGCCCACGTCGACACCCCAGGTGGGTTGAGAGACGATGAGCAGCTTGGGGGCAGCGCTGATCTCACGCCCGACGATGAATTTTTGCAAATTGCCACCCGAGAGCGACTGCGCGGCAGCATCCGGCCCAGAGGCTTTGACCTTGAAGCGATCAATGACGCTGCGGGCTTGCTCGGCCAACGCGCCCATGCACAACCAGCCGCCCGCGCCCACGGCTTCGCTGCGGGTGAGCAACAGGTTTTGCGACAGGCTGAGCGATGGCACGGCGCCACGGCCCAAGCGCTCTTCGGGCACAAATTGAAGGCCCAACTGCCTGCGCGGCACGGGCCCCAATTCAGCCACCGCTTGACCGGCCAAGCTCACACTGGCCGCGCCGCATTGCAGGCCCGCCCGGATGTCTTCACCCGACAGCGCCCACATCAACTCTTTCTGGCCATTGCCCGAAACCCCTGCCAGGCCCACTACCTCGCCTGCACGCACTTGCAAATGGATACCCTCCAGATCCACGCCAAACGGATCTTGGCGCGTCAGGCTCAAGCCTTGGACCGACAAAACCACCTCGCCCGGCGCACGCGGCACATGCTGCAAAACCATCGGCTCTGCCCCAATCATCAGGCGGCTCAAGCTGGCATTGGTTTCCTCTCGCGGATCGCAGACGCCCGTGAGTTTGCCGCCACGCAGCACGGTGCAAGCGCTGCAAAGCGCACGTATTTCGTGCAGCTTGTGCGAGATGTACAAAATGCTCACGCCTTGGCTGACCAATTTGTGCAGCACCACAAACAACTTCTCGACCGCCTGCGGTGTCAACACCGAAGTCGGCTCGTCCAAAATCAAGAGCTTGGGCTCGGTCAAGAGCGCTCGGATGATCTCGACCCGCTGCATCTCGCCCACGCTCAAGGTGTGCACCGGGCGCTCGGGCTCCAGGTCCAAGCCGTATTCGCTGGCCTTGGCCACGATGCGCTCGGTCACTTCGGCCAGGCTCAGCGACTTGTCCAAGCCCAGCCACACGTTTTCGGCCACGGTGAGCGTGTCAAACAGGCTGAAGTGCTGGAACACCATGCTGATGCCGAGCTTGCGCGCTTCCTGCGGGTTGCGGATGTTGACCGGCTGGCCATTGAAGAGGACTTGGCCCTCATCGGGTTTGACCGAGCCGTAGATGATTTTCATCAAGGTGGACTTGCCCGCGCCGTTTTCACCCAGCACGGCATGGGCCTGCCCGGGCATCACGGTGAGGGACACGTCTTGGTTGGCCACCACGCCCGGATAGCGCTTGGTGATGCCTTGCAATGACAAGAGGGGTGTGGTCATGTCGGGTGCGATGGAAGATCGAGATAAGTCTCTTGCAAAGTCCGAGGCTAAAGTGTTGACCCGGCGGCCCTTGCAAGCCAAGAGATTGCCGCACAATGTACCACTGCCAACACCCCCTTTTCCCGGGTGTTTATCCCCGTATTCACCCCCGACTGCTTTATGCGCCAAGCCCCCCAACTGACAGAACGCCAAGCTTGGCGAGCCAGCCTGCTGTGGTTCCCAGAACCGTCCAAGCCGAACGCCCGCCACGAAAGCGACGGCTTGCTGGTGACCGCCCGCGAAGCCGACGGCATCGTGCGCATTCAGGCCATCGGCCCCTACCGAGAACTGGCCCCGCATTACCCCGACCTGCCCGTCACCCACTGGCCCGGCCTGTGCCTCGCGCCCGGCTTTGTGGATCTGCACATCCACTACCCACAAACCGACGTGATCGGCTCGCCCGCCGAAGGCCTGTTGCCTTGGCTGGAGCACTACACCTTTCCGCACGAAAAACAGTTTGCCGACCCCGCCTATGCCCACGAAGTCAGCGCGTTTTTTCTGGACGAGCTGATGCGCCACGGCGTGACCACGGCCCTGTGTTTTGCCACGGCCCACCCCGAGTCGGTCGACGCCTTCATGGCCGAGTCGCAAAAACGCCACCTGCGCATGATCACCGGCAAGGTGCTGCAAGACCGCCACAGCCCCGACGGCCTGCGCGACACCGACACGCCTTTGAGCCTGCGCCAGACCGAAGAGCTGATCCGCCGCTGGCACGGTGTGGACCGGCTGGGTTACGCCATCACGCCGCGCTTTGCGCCCACCAGTACCCGCGAGCAACTGCATGGTGCGGGCGAGATCGCGCAGCAGTTTCCGGATGTGTGGATCCAGTCACATGTGGCCGAGAACGTGGACGAGATCCGCTGGGTGAAAGAACTGTTCCCCGAAGCACGCAGCTATCTGGACGTGTACGACCGCGCAGGCCTTTTGCGCCAACGCTCGGTATACGCGCATTGCATTTACTTGGACGAAGCCGACCGCCGCCGCATGACCGAAGTGGGCGCAAGCGCCGCCGTCAGCCCCACCAGCAACTTGTTTCTGGGCAGTGGCTTCTTCGACTACCCTGCTTCCGACGCGGCTGGTTTGCGCTACGGCCTGGCCAGCGATGTGGGTGGCGGCACCAGCTTCAGCCCCTTTCACACCATGCACGCAGCCTACACCGTGGCGCGGCAAAGCACAGGCCGTCCCGGCGTCAGCCTCGCCCCCGAACACCTGTGGTGGCAACACACAGCGGGGGCTGCGGCTGCGTTGGACCTGAACGGCCAAGTGGGCAACCTGCTGCCCGGCTGCGAAGCCGATTTTGTGGTGCTCAAACCCCAAGCCACCCCCCTGCTGGCAAGGCGCACCGCACAAACCGAAACCTTGGCCGAATGGCTGTTTGCCATGATCGTGCTGGGCGATGAACGGCTGATTGCGCACACCGTCATTCAAGGGCAGCAAGTGGCCGACAATCGGGTATGACTGGCGAAAACGAACACCCCATCATCGACCCCAACGCAGCTCAGCGAGCAGCTGTGCGGCGCGGGATTGCGCAATTTCAAGAGCGCCTTCAGGCCGCAGGTCACGACTTCAGAGAGCCTCCGCCCGAACCGACCTCTTGTTGCGGCCGCGGCTGCAACGGTTGCGTGTGGGAAAGCTACGACGATGCGCTGATGTATTGGTACGAGGATGCGGGCGCATTGCTGGCTGGTTAAAGCCAAGAGCCAGCTCAACCCAAATGCTTACCCGCTTCGCGGCGCGTCAGTCCAGACAGCTGGCTGGCATGCTCAATTAAAAAGGTCCGAACGGCCTCTGGCTTCGTTCGTGCATGGTCCCGCAAGGCCCAACCAATGGCTTTACGAATGAAAAAGTCCGTCTCGTGCGCCAGAGTCAGCGCGTAGCGGAACAAACGCGCCTGATCGGTCTGACCACGCCAGCCCAGTTGGTGCAACATGGCCACACGGCGCACCCACAGATGGGGGTGAGTCAGGCAAACATCCATGTGCTCTTGCACACTGGGCTGGCTGGCTTTGGCGCGCAGCACGATGTCGCCCACCACCCCGGCCAGACCATCGACCGTGTCCCACCAAGGGTCGGTTTGCACCAGCAGCAAGATGCGCGGCAAGGCCTTCACATCCAGCCGCTTGTGGTGTTTGGCCAACCAATCAATGGCGGCATACCGGAATTCGCGCTCGGGCAGTTGCCACAGGGCATGGGCCAGCGCCAGCAGTTCATCGGCCGTACCCGCGAACTTAGGAAGCGTCTGGAGTGCCTCTTTCATGGCATCACGCCTTGGGCCTGCTCGGATGCCCAGAAACTCGAACTGATCGAGCATATAGGCCTTCATGGGCACGGCCTGCTGTGCATTGGCTTGCGCACGCAGGGCCGCTTCGATGGGCGGCAAGGACATGGCAACAAAGCTTGGGGTCATGGCTCAGGTCTTGGACATCGCGGTTTCAATGTCCAGTGCGCTCGAAGGGCGAACCAAGCGCGCGACTTCTTGCCCATCCCGCAACCATACCAAGGTCGGCCACAGCTTGACACGGAAGTTCCGGCCCAAAGGACGACCCGGACCGTCTTCAATTTTGAGATGCTGCCAATCTGTGGAGCTTGCCAAAGCTTGCGCGATCAGCGCCTGGGCAGCACGGCAATGACCGCACCATTCGGTGCCAAATTCCAGCAAGGTCAGGCCGTGGAAGGCCTGCACTTCGGACAGGCTGGGCGCTTCGATGGCGCTCAAGTAAGGTTTGAATGTGCTCATGAATTCAACGGGGTTTGACAAAACAAATGGGACACGGTGGACCGTAGCCACTGCAGACAAGGGTCTTTGTCAAAGCGGGCGCTCCAGTGCATGGACACGGTGAAGTCGCGCAGCGGCAATTCGGGCTCAATCAGGGCCAGTGCGCCTGCCTCGGCAAAGCCTTGCGCAAAATTTCGTGGCATCAAGACCGCCAAATCGCTGCTGCGCACGATGCCAGGTAAGGACAAAAAGTGGCTCACCGTGAGGCGCAGGCGGTGCTGCCAATGCATCAACTCCAAAATGCGCAGCGTGTCCGAATGGGTACGCACGGCGGCGAATTCCAGCTCGGCCAGCCACTCTTGTGTGTCGTCAGGTCCAGCGCGCTCTTTTTGCAACTGCATCCAACGCTTTGCAACCGGATGCCCCTGGCGCATCAGCACCACATAGCGGTCGCTCAGCAAGGGCTGTTGCAAGGTGTCGCTCACCTCGGGCAAAAAACCAATCGCCAGATCAAGCTGGCCGCTGTCGAGCGCCTGGGCAATTTTGTCGTGTGGCAAGGGCATGGTCTCCAAACGGATGCCGGGCGCTTGGCGCTGCAAGTCGAGCACCAGCTCGGGCAAAAAACGCGCCTCGCCAATGTCACTCAAGTGAACGCGCAACACGCGGCTGGAGCGCTGTGGGTCAAACACCTGCGAGACATTGAGTGCATCCTCGATCGTGCCCAGCGCCAACTGCACCGCCTGCGCCAGCCGGTCGGCGCGGGGTGTGGGACGCACGCCCGCTCCACTGCGTTCAAACAAGGCGTCGCCCAGCACCGCACGCAAACGCGCCAGGCCCTGGCTGGCAGCCGGTTGCGACATGCCCAGTTGCTGAGCGGCCAAGCTCACGCTGCGTGTGCGCCATACCGCGTCAAACAACCGCAGCAAATTCAGGTCCAGGTCTTTGATATTCATTTAGCGCATACCGTTTATTCATAATATTTTATGCACTTATACGTAAGATGGTCTTTGGTAGCCCTTTGCGGGCGCTACAACGCAAGGAGTGTGCTTTGGAAGTTTCATTTCACGAAGAAATCAAGGCCCTGCGCATGGGCGCGGGTGAGGTCTTTCATGGCGAAGGCATTTTGGCCATCACCAAGGGCCTGCTGCAGTCGGGCGTGAGTTATGTGGGCGGCTACCAAGGCGCCCCGGTCTCGCACCTGCTTGATGTGATGGTACAGGCCAAGCCCTACATGGACGAACTGGGCGTGCATGTGGAGGCGTGTTCCAACGAAGCCTCGGCCGCGGCCATGCTGGGCGCGTCCATCCACTACCCGATTCGCGGTGCGGTGACCTGGAAGTCGATTGTGGGCACCAACGTGGCGGCCGATGCGTTGTCCAATTTATCCTCGCCCGGCGTGACCGGGGGCGTGCTGATCGTGGTGGGTGAAGACTACGGCGAAGGCGCGAGCGTCATCCAAGAGCGCACCCACGCTTATGCGCTCAAGTCGGGCATGTGCCTGCTCGACCCTCGACCCGAATTGGGCCAAATGGTCAACATGGTGGAGCACGGTTTTCGGTTGTCCGAAGCGTCCAACATGCCGGTGATGATGGAGCTGCGCATCCGTGCTTGCCATGTGCGCGGCCAGTTTGTGGCCAAGGGCAACCAAGCGCCCAAGTTGTCCAAAAAACACCTGATCGACGAACCCGCAGGCTTCAACTACATGAAGCTGGCGCACCCGCCTGTGACCTTTGCGCAAGAAAAACGCAAAGTCGAGCACCGCTTGCCCGCCGCACGCCAGTACATTGCCGAACAAGGCTTGAACGAGTACTTTGAAGGCACCCAACACCGCCACCTCGGCCTCATCGTGCAGGGCGGCCTCTACAACACACTGATTCGCGCCCTGCAGCAGTTCGACTTGGCCGATGCCTTTGGCGTGACCAGCCTGTCGGTGCTGGTGCTGAACGTGACCTACCCGCTGGTGCCTGACGAACTGGTGAATTTCTGCAAAGACAAATCGGCGGTGCTGCTGCTCGAAGAAGGCCAGCCCGAATACATCGAGCAAGAACTCGCGCTGATGCTGCGCCGCCTCGATCTGCAAACCCCGCTGCACGGCAAAGACATGCTGCCCTCGGGCGGCGAATACACCGCCGAAGTGATGGCCCAGGGCCTGCTGAAATTCATGGACCGCCACCAAAGTGATGCCGTGCCCGAGGCCACGCGGCAATGGCTGGCCACCAACGGCGAGCGCCGCCAGCAAGTGCAAACCCTGTTGGGCAGCCCGCTGCCCGCACGGCCACCCAGCATGTGCATTGGCTGCCCCGAGCGGCCCGTGTTCTCGGCCCTCAAGTTGGCCCAGCAAGATGTCGGCCCAGTGCACATTTCAGGCGACATCGGCTGCCATGCCCTGGCCACTTTCGAGCCGTTCTCAGTGGGTCACTCCATCTTGGGTTACGGCATGAGTTTGGCCAGCCGGGCGGGCGTGTCGCCGGTCATGAAACGCCGTGTTTTGTCGGTCATGGGCGATGGCGGCTTTTGGCACAACGGCTTGCTGACGGGCGTACAAAGTGCGCTGTTCAACGGCGACGACGCGGTGCTGCTGATCTTCAAGAACGGCTACACCTCGGCCACCGGCACGCAAGACATCATCAACACGCCCACCGACATCGCCAAAGAACTGGCGGGCGACAAACGCCAGAGCATGGTGCACACCAACCAGACCATCGAGTCCACCCTCAAAGGCCTGGGCGTGCAGTGGCTGCGCACGGTGCACACCTACGAAGTGAGCCACATGCAAGCCACGCTGACCGAGGCCTTCACCACCGAGTTCCAGGGCCTGAAAGTGATCGTGGCCGAAGGCGAATGCCAGCTGGAGCGCCAGCGCCGCATCAAGCCCTGGCTGGCCTCGCTGCTGTCCAAAGGCGAGCGGGTGGAACGCGTGAAATACGGTGTAGACGAAGACGTGTGCAACGGTGACCACGCCTGCATCCGCCTCTCGGGCTGCCCCACCCTCACGCTCAAAGACAACCCCGACCCGCTGAAAGTCGACCCAGTGGCCACCGTGATCGACGGCTGTGTGGGCTGTGGCCTTTGTGGCGAAAACGCGCACGCGGCCACACTGTGCCCATCGTTCTACCGCGCCGAAGTGGTGCAAAACCCCAAGTGGCACGAACGCCTGTGGGCCCGCTGGCAAGGCCTGGCCACACGCTGGTTGCAACCGGCTTGAACGCCCATTTGAGGAACACACCATGACCCAACCGATTTCAATCTTGCTGTGCGCCCTGGGCGGCGAAGGCGGCGGCGTGCTGGCCGACTGGCTGGTCGACGTGGCCCGCCACGCAGGCCACCCGGCGCAAGCCACCTCCATTCCCGGCGTGGCGCAGCGCACCGGGGCCACCACCTATTACCTCGAGGTCTACCCCCTGCCCCACAGCCAACTGCAAGGCCGATTGCCGGTGCTGGGCCTGAACCCGCTGCCGGGTAGGCTTGATGCACTCGTCTCATCCGAGCTGCTGGAGACCGCACGCCAAATTGGCAACGGACTGGCTTCAAGCGACCGCACGCTGGTGATCAGCGCCTCGTCGCGGGCGCTGACCACCGCCGAGAAGATGACCATGGGTGATGGGCGTCGCCCTGAAGGCCCGCTGCTCGACGTGGTGGCTGCGCACAGCCAACGCCACCACGTGATGGACATGGCCAGCCTGTGCCAGCAAAGCGGCACCATGGTCAGCGCCGTCATGCTGGGTGCCATTGCGGGCAGTGGCTTGCTGCCTTTTTCGCGGACACATTACGAAGCCGTGTTGGCGGGCCCAAGCAGTTCGGCCAAAGCCAGCTTGCGCGGCTTTGCGCTGGCTTTTGACGTGGTGACGCGTCAGCGCGAACAAGCGCAGTATGTCGAGCATGTCATGAAACCTGCTTTGCCTGCGCCTTCTGCATCTGAATCTTCATCGGCTGCCCTGCCTGCAGATGTGGCCGCCAAGTTTCCCGCTGCGCTGCACCCCTTGATGGGCCTGGCGCACCAGCGCTTGGTGGAGTACCAAGGGCCCGCTTATGCCCGCCTGTATGTGCAGCGGCTCGAACGCTTGCTCAGTGCAGAAGCCAATTCACCCGAAGCCACCCGCCCCGTGACATTTGAAGCCACCCGCTGGCTGGCCCTGTGGATGGCCTTTGACGACATCATCCGCGTGGCCGACCTGAAAAGCCGCGCCAGCCGCTGGGACCGCGTGACGCAAGAAGTCAAAGCCAAAGAGGGCGACGTGCTCAAGGTGTACGACCACTTCAAACCCGGCGTGCCTGAGCTGGCCGCCCTGTTGCCGCAAGGCCTGGCCAACCGGCTGCTGCGCTGGGACCGCGTCCGCGTGGCCCGAGGCCTTGCGCCTTGGTCCATGCCGCTCAAGGTGGCGCGGCATGCACTGTGGGGCATGGCCAGCTTGCGCTTCTTGGCCAGCCTGCGCTTGCTGCGCCCCCTGGGCAGCCGCTATGCCACCGAGCAAACCTTGATCGAAGAATGGCTGGGCGGCATCGAGGCAGCCACACGCCAATCGCCCGCGCTGGGTCTGGAGTTGGCGCGTTGCGGGCAGCTCATCAAAGGCTACGGCAGCACCAACGAGCGCGGCAAGGACAACCTGCTGCACATCCTGCGCCATGTGTGTGGCCCAGCCTCCCAAGTGCCTGTCGCCGAGCAAGCTGAGACCGTAGCACGCATCCGCGACGCGGCTTTGCAAGACGAAGCTGGTCAAGCACTCGACCAAGCTTTGCTCCAACACGGCGCACCAGCCCGCCCGGTCAAGGAACAACCCGTGCTGTGGATGAAAAATCCGCGACTGCAAAAAAACTGACCTGCCCTCATCATCCCCATTGGCACCTTCCAACCCTAGGAGACAAACATGCAAAAAACCAAATTCTTCTCACGCCGTGTCATCGGCACCGCCCTGATCGCCATCGCGGCGGGCCCTGCCCTGTGCCTGAGCACCGCCGCGCAAAGCTGGCCCACCAAGCCGGTCAAGATCGTGGTGAACTTTCCGCCGGGTGGCGCAGCCGACCAGATTGCCCGCGCCATTGGCGTGCCCTTGGGCGAAGCGCTGGGCCAGCCTGTGGTGGTCGAAAACCGGGGCGGTGCCAACGGCAACCTCGGCGGTGAAATGGTCGCCAAATCTCCTGCCGACGGCTACACCCTGCTCATGAGCTCCGGCGGCATGGTGTCGGTCAACCCACACATCTACGCCCGCATGCCCTTTGACCCCGCCAAAGACCTGGTGCCCGTGGCATCGGCCGCACGGGTGCTGGTGTTTCTGGTGGCCAAACCCAACTTTCCGGCCAACAACATTCAGGAATTTTTAGCCCATGTGAAGGCCAACCCCGGTCGCTTGTCGTATGGCTCGGCAGGCAACGGCAGCTCGCCCCACCTGGCTGGCGAAATGATGAAAAGCCAAGCCGGTCTGTTTGCCGTGCATGTGCCCTACCGCGGTGCAGCGCCAGCACTGCAAGACGTGCTGGCCGGTCAATTGGACTTTTACTTTGATCCGGGCATTGGCCTGGGCCAAGTGCGGGCAGGCAAGCTCAAGCTGCTGGCCGTGGGCAGCATGAAGCGCTCGCCCCTGTTCCCGAATGTGCCCACACTCGACGAAGCAGGCCTGAAAGGGTTTGATGCCGATTCGGTGTTCGGCTTTTATGCACCTGCGGGCACGCCCGCCGATGTGGTCAACCGTGTCAACCGCGAGATCAACCGCATTTTGGGCACCCAAGCTTTGAAAGACCGCATCCAGAACCTGGGCGGTGAGGCCCTGCCCTTGACCCCCGCCGAGTTCGGTGCCCGTGCGGCGGACGATTCCAAACGCTTTGGCGCCATCATCCGCGAACGCAAGATCAGCGGGGATTGAAGCGGGTCAGACCCCGGCCAACTCGCGCAGCGCTTGTGGGTTGGGCAAGCCCAACACACGGCCGCTGCCGCTGATCAGTTGGCGCTCGCGCAAGTGGCGCAGCACACGAGAAAACGTTTCGGGTGCAATGCCCAATTGCGCAGCAATGGTGCGTTTTCGCTCGGTCAGCTTCACGGCCAAACTGCCCGACTGATCGGTGGTTTGGGCATGGCGCAGCAGCCATTCGGCGCAACGCGCATCGGCGTCTTTGGCCAAACGACTGACCGCCGTTTCAGTTTGTTGGCGTTGCGAACGGGCCATGTCCATGAGGAGGGTCTGGGAGGCCTCTGGCAAGGCTTTCACCTCGGCCACGAAGTCGCCCACGCCCACGTATTGCACATGCACTTCTGTCTCAGCCACCGCATCGACCGCGTGAGGCAGACCCAAAAGGCCCGAAGCGGCTTCGAGCCAGAACGGCCCCTCGACCACGCCCAGCTGATGGGCGATTTGGCCATCCACCATCACCCCCAGCAGCACACGCCCTTGCATGACGTGCACGATACAGTCCACCGCATCGCCTCGGTTGAGTAACACGGTGCCTGGCGCCACGGCGGCCACAGGCTCGGACAAAGGGGTCAAAGAGGTATCCAGCATGGTGGACCCGAATGTGCCAGACCCGGTGGCTGCCGGGTTTGACACAAATCAATAACGCCGCATCACAGTACCAAAATAGCCCGAAAGTCGTTCACATTGGTGTGCGTCGGTCCGGTGATGACCAGGTCACCCAGGGGGTCAAAGAAGCCATAGGCGTCGTTGCGCTGCAGGTGTTCGCTCACTTTTATCCCTTTGTCGGCAGCGCGGGTGAGCGTATCGGGGGCCACTTGTGCCCCGGCGTTGTCTTCGATGCCGTCGATGCCGTCGGTATCGGCCGCCAGCGCCCACACGCCTGGCTGGCCATGCAGGGCCTCTGCCAAACCCATGCAAAACTCGCCCGCCCGACCACCACGCCCGCGTGGCGTGCCTGCAGGCTGGGGCTTGATGGTCACCGTGGTTTCACCCCCGCTCAAGATCACGCAGGGCTTGGTAAAGGGCCCTAAGCCCTTGGCCGCAGCGCGGGCCAACGCGGCGTGCACCTTGCCCACCTCGCGCGATTCACCCTCCATTTCGTCGCTCAAGATGTAAGCGTTCAGTCCCTGAGCACGGGCAGCCGCCGCTGCGGCTTCGAGGGATTGCTGGGGCGTGGCGATCATGTGTACGCTGTGCCCCGCAAACACGGGCGAGCCGGGCTTGGGTGTTTCCCAAACACCCAACTGCAAAGCCTGCAGCACCGAGTCGGGCACCGTGATGGCATAGCGTTTGAGGATGGCCAGCGCATCGGCGCAGGTGCTGGCATCGGGCACGGTGGGGCCGCTGGCAATGATGGACGGGTCATCGCCCGGCACATCGCTGATGGTGAGCGTGACCACCCGCGCAGGGCTGCATGCCGCTGCCAAGCGCCCGCCTTTGATGCGCGAGAGGTGTTTGCGCAGGCAGTTCATTTCAGAAATATTGGCGCCGCTGTCCAGCAGCTGTCGGTTGATGTCTTGCTTGAGCTGCAAATCGATGCCGTCGGCAGGCAAGGTCAGCAGCGATGAACCGCCGCCAGAGATCAGGCACAGCACCAGGTCGTCGGCCGTCAGGCCTTTCGTCAATTCCAAAATGCGCTCGGCCGCTTCCAAACCCGCTGCATCGGGCACGGGGTGGGCGGCTTCGACCACCTCAATGCGCTCGGGCAAACCCGCTGGGCGGGGTGGTGTGTGGCCGTAGCGCGTGACCACCAGGCCCGACAACGGCGCATCTGCGGGCCACAAAGCCTCCACGGCTTGCGCCATGGCGCCCCCGGCTTTGCCAGCGCCAAGCACCAGGGTGCGGCCCTTGGAAGGATCTGGCGGTGTTGGCAAATGGGCTGCGGTGTTGTGCAGGGGCAAAGCGCGTTGCACGGCCACCTCGTAAAGCCCATTCAGAAAGGCTTGGGGGTCTTGCGGAGAATTTGGAGAAAGCTTGGCATCTTGCATGGGCAAATTGTGCCCCAAGGCAGGTAAAGTTCTGTCCATGACCACCCTCCTCATCCACCGCGCCCGCTGCATCGCCACGATGGACGATGCCAACACCGAACTGAATGACGCCTCGCTCTTGATCCGAGACGGCCGGATCGAACGCATCATCCCCGCGAATGAAAACGTCGACGAACTGCTCACGCAAGTCGACGAAGTGATCGACGCCCGCCGCCATGTGGTGGTGCCGGGCTTGATCAACACCCACCACCACATGTACCAGTCGCTCACGCGGGCGATTCCGTCGGTGCAAAACGCCGAGCTGTTCAGTTGGCTGAAGGGCCTGTACCCCATCTGGGTGGGTCTCACGCCCGAGATGGTGCGTGTGTCAGGCCAGGTGGCCATGGCCGAGCTGTTGTTGAGTGGTTGCACCACCAGCAGTGACCACCTCTACATTTACCCTAACGGCGTGCGGCTGGACGAAAGCATCGAAGCGGCGCACACCATGGGCATGCGCTTCACGGCCACACGCGGCAGCATGAGTGTGGGCGAGAGCCAAGGTGGTTTGCCACCCGACAGCGTGGTCGAAAAAGAACCCGCCATCTTGAAAGAAACCCAGCGCCTGATCGAGACCTGGCATGACGCGAGTTTTGGGTCCATGACGCATGTGGCCGTGGCCCCCTGCTCGCCCTTCAGCGTGAGCCAGGACTTGATGCGCGAATCGGCAAAATTAGCCCGCGCCCACGGCGTGCGTCTGCACACCCACCTGGCCGAAAACGACCACGACATTGCGTACACCAAAGAGATGTTCAATTGCACCCCCGCGCAATACGCCGAGGACTTGGGCTGGGTGGGCCACGATGTGTGGCACGCCCACGGCGTCAAACTCGACGACGAAGGCACCTACCTGTTCGCCAGAACCCGCACCGGCATTGCCCACTGCCCGTGCAGCAACATGCGCTTGGCCAGCGGTATCTTGCCGCTGCGCAAAATGCTCGACGCGGGTGTGCCCATTGGCCTGGGTGTGGACGGCAGCGCCAGCAACGATGCGGCGCATTTGCTGAACGAAGCCCGCCAGGCCATGCTGCTGGCGCGTGTGGATCGGGCCTTAGAACCGTTCGGTTGTGACCACGGCCCCGCCGACATGACCCCTCGCGACGCCCTGCGCCTGGCCACACGCGGTGGAGCTGAGGTGCTGGGCCGCGCCCACGAGCTGGGGCAGATCAAAGCAGGCTATTGCGCCGACATCGCGATGTTCCGCACCGATACGCTGAGCATGGCGGGCGGCGCGGTGCACGACCCGGTGGGGGCGCTCTTGCTGTGCGCCAGCGACAACGCCGACTACACCATCGTCAATGGCCGCGTGGTGGTGCGCCAAGGCCAGATCACCACCGTGGACATGGGGCCGCTGATCGAGCGGCACAACCAGCTGGCTTTGCAGCTGGCTTTGGGTGTGAACTGAGCTAGAGGGCCATGCCCGCCAGCGCCCTCAAGTAAGCCTCCCCACGCGCCTCGGCAAACAAGTCCAGCGCCAGCGTGAAGCCCGCCTGCACCACCAAGCCGATGCCGATTGCGGTGGCCGGGTCCCATTTGGAGAAGAACGCGATCAGGCAGGCCCCGAGCACGAGCAGGGCCAGCTCAACGGATTTGTACAGCTTGAAGTTGGCCATCACCGTTTCCATGCGCTCGGTTTCGGCTTGTTTGAACTCGGCTGGTGCACTCACGAGTTGCGTGCTGAGCTTGGCCAGTTGGGCATCGGTGCGCGCAAAAATGGTGACGCCCACCACCAGCTGCATCAGCGCCACCACCACCAAAGGCAGCGCCATCCAGCGCAGGCGGTGGCCGTGGGACCACAGCCAAACCGCCAGGCCTATGGCCATCAAGGCCGCCAGCATGAAAAGCACGCTTTCCTGCTTCTCCCCGACAAAATAATCCGTCATGTCCTTCACCATGTGCAGGTCTCCTGTGTTCATGTTCTGTGCCCCTCAATGCCACTGGGCGTCCATGCCCGCACGCCCCTGCCGATAGGCCGCAGGCGTGGTGCCGGTCCAGCTTCTGAACGCTCGGATGAAAGAGTTGCTTTCCTGAAAGCCCAGCAGCCACGAAATCTCGCCCGCTGAAATGTCGGTTCGGCGCAGGTAATGCTGCGCCAGGGCTTGCCGCACCTCGCTCAGCACTTCTTGAAACCCCACCGATTCTTCGGCCAGCTGCCGCTGCAAGGACCGCTTACTCACCGCCAAGCGCTGGGCCACCGCGTCGATGCTGCTGATGCCTGCGGGCAGCGTCTCCAGCAACACGGCCCTGACCCGCTCGCGCATGCTCGCTTGTGCATCGAGTTCAGACAGCCGCTGCTTCAGGCCCGGCTCAAAGGCCGTCCACATGGCCATGTTTTCCGTCAAAAAGGGGCGGTTTGCATCCTGCGCGGAAAAGTCAATTTGAATGTGTACTGCTGTGCCCAAATCGCAACCCAGATAGGCTTTGTATGCCAGCAGATCTTCTGGCAACTCGGGCACCGAAGCCCTTAAGGGCTCGATCCGCTCGCGCGTGGCCAAGCGGGCCAGTTGAGTGAAGAACACCAACTCCGACACCCCCAAGCTGCGGGGAATCGGCTCGTCGCTCCCGTAGCAGCTGAGCGTGACTTGCGTGCGGTCAGCGCGGATGTCGACCGCCATGTTCAAAGGCCCAATCAGGCGCTTGTATTGCGCCAGCCGCTGCAGTGCAGTGTTCAAGTCAGGGCTGCACAAGCAAGCGAACAGGGCCGGATCAAAGGCCTCTACCGACATGGCTTGCGCCAGCTTCAGGGCCAATTCGTCGCCGCCTGCGGCCAGCTCCAGTCCACGCCACAGGTCAAAGTACTGCGCAGGCGACAAGCTCGCGCCCGGGCGCACAAACAAGTCAGCCGGCAAACGTGCCAAGCTCAGCACATCAGCAGGGGCGTAACCCATATCCAAGATGAGGAGTTTCCAACCCATCTGCACGGCAAAGCGTGTGGCCTGTTTCACGGTAGGGTGCTTTCTGGCATGTTGGGAAGTTTCGAGGGTCGGACTACTTGGCTTGGCTCATGATGGCCATGTCAAAGATGCGGTCCCCGAAATACTTGCGGATGAACATCAGGGGCTTGGCCATTTTGCCGATGACGTAACGGGTTTTGGGTCGGCGTGAACGCACAGCCTGCAGTATGGCATCGGCCACCACCGATGGCGGCGAGGCGGCACCCGCTTTGGCATAGGTGCTGC
The DNA here is from genome assembly GCF_034680285.1 of Limnohabitans sp. Lineage (GTDB taxonomy): Bacteria > Pseudomonadota > Gammaproteobacteria > Burkholderiales > Burkholderiaceae_C > Limnohabitans_A. The sequence continues at coordinate 53,600 of NZ_JAXITC010000014.1, read as the reverse complement.
GCATCGCCTTGGCCATGCCCTGCGCCATGACGTGGTAAGGGCCTTGGCCCGAACGCGCCAGCATGGGCTCGAGCATCACGCCACCCCATTCGGTGGCAATGACACCGGGCTCGATGATCACCACCTGAATGCCGAACGGCGCTAACTCGATGCGCAAGCAATCGCTCCAGCCTTCCACCGCGTGCTTGGTGGCGTGGTACCACGAGCCCAGCGGGGTGTACATCTTGCCGCCCATGGACGAGATGTTGATGACCTTGCCCGCCCCTTGGCGGCGCATGTGTGGCAGCGCCAATTGTGTGAGCCGCGCCATGCCAAACAGGTTGACTTCAAACTGGTAGCGGGCGTCAGCCAGGGTCGAATCTTCCATCGCGCCGTACATCCCAAAGCCCGCGTTGTTCACCAAGACATCGATGCCCCCGTGCCCCGCCGTGATGGTATTCACGGCCGCAACGATGTCGGCGTCTACAGAAATATCCATCTGCAGCGGTATCGCACCCAGGGCCCGCAGGTCTTCCATTTGCGACAAGCGACGGGCCGCGACGTAAACCACTAGGCCCTCTTGCAGCAGCCGCTTGGCCGTTTCTTTGCCCATGCCGGACGAAGCGCCGGTGACGAGGGCCACTTGTTTTGCGGGGGATGTAGATGCCATGAAAAACTCCGTTCGTGAATGTGTTTCGAATGGCGTGATGGTCGCCGTTGGGGCGCGAAGCGTCACCATCGGATCGCGCCAATGCACATGCCGAAGATGCCAAGTCTCTTGGCCGTCCTTCAAGGAACAAGTTGTTCGCTCAGGTCACAACTGTTAACACTGCGCAAGCCCAATTCGCTGTCCTACACTGAGGCCATGATCCAAGGTCTCGTTCAACTCTTCCTCTTTCAGGCCCTTGGAGAGCTGCTCTCCAAGTTCGCCCTGCCCTTCATCCCCGGGCCCGTGTTGGGTTTGGTGTTGTTGCTCGCTTTTCTGGGCTTGCGTGGTCATGTGCCCGCGTCCATGGACCTGGTGGGCAGCGGCATCTTGCAGCACTTGGGGCTCTTGTTCATCCCCGCATCGGTGGGCGTAGTGCTGTATTTGCCGGTGTTGCAGGCCAACGCCTGGGCCATCACGGCGGCGCTGGTACTGAGCGTGGTGGCCACGGTGGCGGTCACCGCCTTGGTGCTCAAACTGTTCGCCCAAAAGGACAGCCCGCCATGAACAACACCCTTCCGCCCATCTCCGACATTTGGGTTTACCTCTCGGGCAGCCCGCTGCTGGCCTTGGTGCTCACGCTCAGCGCATACCTGCTGGGCCTGACCTTGTACGAGCGCAGCCAGCGCAACCCACTGGCCAACCCGGTGCTGATTGCGGTGCTTGTGGTGTGCATGGGCATCAGCGTGATCGACATGCCCTATGCCCAATACTTTGAAGGCGCACAGTTTGTGCACTTTTTGCTGGGCACGGCCACGGTGTCGTTGGCCATCCCCATTTACAAAGGCTTTGCCTCGCTCAAGGGCCGAATGGGGGTGTTGCTGCTGTCGCTCATGGCGGGTGGCATCACCTCGGTGCTGACGGCCGTGGGGATGGCGCGGTGGCTGGGTGTGGACGAAGCGCTGGTGCGTGGCCTGGTCGCCAAGTCGGTCACCGCGCCGATTGCCATGGGCATTGCCGAGCGCGTGCAAGCCTCGCCCACCTTGACCGCCATCTTTGCGGTGAGCACCGGCATCTTGGGTGCGGTGTTAGGCCGCTATGTGCTGGACGCCCTGCGCGTGACGGCCTGGTGGCAACGCGGCTTTGCCTTGGGCGTGGCCGCACACGGCATTGGCACCTCACGCGCTTTCAGCGTGAACGCAGAGGCTGGGGCCTATGCCAGTTTGGGCATGGGGCTGCATGGCATCGCAGGGGCCATGCTGATCCCGTATGCGGTGGCCTGGTGGTTTTGACGGAGGTAGGCAGCAGCGCCATGGGGGTCAGTTCGGCACAATTGACCGCCATAATCGGTGTTCCCCGAGCCATGCACGCCCGTGTGTCGCCCTCGCCAACTTCTGATGACCGACCTTGCGCCATGCACCGCACCATTTTTGACACCCCGATCGTGAACACTGTCTTGAGAACAGGCTCTTTGGCGTTTCTCAAAGCCGCTGGCTGGAAGATCGAAGGCAGCTTGCCCCAGGGGGTGACCAAATGCGTGCTGATTGCTGCGCCCCACACCAGTAACTGGGATCTGCCCTACACCTTGATGGTGGCGTTTGCCTTGCGCCTGCAGATTTACTGGATGGGCAAGAGCAGCATCTTCTCGTTTCCGTTTGGCCCGGTCATGCGCTGGCTGGGCGGCATAGCGGTCAACCGCTCACAAGCCTCCAACCTGGTGGACTCTTGCGCACAAGAATTGGTCAATGCCGAAGGCGCCGTGCACTTGGTGGTACCGCCTGAAGGCACACGCAGCAAAACCCGCTATTGGAAAACCGGCTTTTATTACATCGCCTTGCAAGCGCAGGTGCCTATCGTCATGGCCTACATGGACTACTCGCGCAAGGCCAGTGGCTTGGGGCCTTTGTTCTACCCATCGGGGGACATCGAGAAGGACATGGTCGCCATCAAAGCGTTTTATGCGCCTTTCAAGGGCAAAAATGCAGACCAGTTTGAGACACCCCCTGAAAATCCATAGGTCTCTCACGCAATGGGCTAAGCACATCTAGCAACGGCTGTTAGACCGATGGCGTGGGGCAGCCGCTACCCCATCGCCCATTCACTCACTCGGTTTTGGCACCTGCCTGAAACCATCGACCGAACAAGGCACGGTCTTCCTCGGTCAATCCTGTGGCGTTTCCCATGGGCATTTGCTTGGTCACCACCACTTGTTGGTACATGTTTTGAGCGTTTTGCTTGATCAACTCAGGGCTGTCCAAGCGCACGTTCTTCATTTGCACCTGCGCACCATGGCATGACAGGCAGTGCGTCCCCACCAGGCTTTGCACTTGTGCAAAGCTCACGGGCAATGCAGGCGCGGCAGATGCCTTGGGAGGGGCGGGACGCAAGGCCACGATCACGCCCAAGATCATCACCACACCCACGGCCGCAAAGGGCCAAGGGTTGGCCGCACGGCCCAAGTGGTAGCCGTGGCGCTGCACAAAGAATTGACGAATCAAGGCACCGGCCAACATCATCACAAACAGGAGCACCCAGCGCTGTTCATGTGTGTACAAGAAGCTGTAGTGGTTGCTCAGCATCGCAAAGATGACGGGCAGCGTGAAGTAGGTGTTGTGCACGCTGCGCTGTTTGCCGCGCTTGCCGTGGATGGCCAAGGCGTTGGCGTCATACGTCTCACCGCTGGTCATGGCCGCCACCACTTTGCGTTGGCCGGGGATGATCCAGAAAAACACATTGGCGCTCATGGCGGTCGCGATCATCGCACCCACCAACAAGAAAGCGGCACGACCTGCAAACAGCTCATTGGCCAACCAAGAGCAAAAAGCCACCACCACAATCATCAGGCCCGCCACGATCAGCTCGCCATTTTTTCGGAAACCGAAGACGCGGCAAATGATGTCGTACACGAACCAGAATGCCACCAGCATGCCGACAGCGGCCGAACCGGCCATCACAGGCGTCCAGTCCATCAATGACTTGTCGATCAGGAAAGTCCCTGCGTTGTAGAGGTAGAGCACCGTGAACAGCGCAAATCCGCTCAGCCAAGTGGAATAGCTTTCCCAATAGAACCAATGCAACTTGGTGTGGATCTTTTTAGGGGCCACCATGTATTTTTGGGGGTTGTAAAAACCGCCGCCATGCACCGCCCACATGGCACCGCCCACGCCTTTTTCGAGCAAGTCAGGCGAATTGGGTTTTTGCAGGTTGTTGTCCAGAAAGACAAAGTAGAACGAGGAACCAATCCAGGCGATGGCGGTGATGACATGCACCCATCGCAGCAACAAATTGGCCCATTCCAGAAAATACGATTCCATGAAGGATTCTCCAACCTGCTCACCACCGCGGGCCCTGTGAGCGGGTATTCGGTCGCGAACATGAATCCGGAGATTCCTGCGCCGCTGCGACCAGTGCACCGAAGTGTATACAGTTTAAAGCTGCGATTCCAGTCTTCCCATCTCACTTTGGCCTAGGGGAAACGAGCATCTCCCGTTCCAAGCGTTTGCAAAAGTTGTGCCGCCACCGCAACGGCAATGACTTCAGGCTCTTTTCCCGTGATGCCTGGCACGCCAATCGGACAGGTGATGTGGCCGATCTCTCGGGCGGTGAACCCACGGTCTTCTAGGCGGTGCCGAAAGGTGGCCCATTTGGTCTTGCTGCCAATCAAGCCCACAAAAGGCAAATCACCCCACTCCTTTTGGCGCTTCAAGCACGCGATCACAATGTCCAAGTCCTCAGCATGGCTGAAGCTCATGATCAGCACCCGGCTGCCCGGCGCCAGATCGGCCACCGCAGCCTGTACCGGGTTGGAGTGTTCACAATCCACCCCGTCAGGCACGTCGGCAGGGAAAATTTCGTCGCGACTGTCCACCCAACGCACGGCAAAGGGCAAGGTGACCAGTGTTTGCACAAGGGCCTTACCCACATGCCCGCCCCCAAACAAGGCCAAGGGCGTGCGGGGGGGGGGCAACTGCATTCGCAGCCGAGGCAGGTCAGCAGCACTGATCTGCTCAAACACGAGGTCGACGGCACCACCGCAACATTGCCCCAAACTGGGCCCCAAGACCTGGCGCAAGTGGATTTGCTCAGTTTGCCCTTTCAAGAGGAGCCGAGCATGCGCCAGCGCTTGAAACTCCAGATGGCCACCACCGATCGTGCCCTGCTCGGCTTCGGCAAACACCACCATGTGCGTGCCGGGCCCTCGGGGCACAGAGCCCTGTGTGGCGCGCACAGTCACCAGCACCGCTTTGTCGGTGTTCAGCCTTTGAAGGGCTTGCTCAATCCAATTCACGCTTGTGTGTCCATTCAATGTTGAGGAATGCGGCCAGCTTGCTCATCTGGCCCTGACGATGCCACAATCCACCACAGCTCAGAGTATGCCAAGGACAAGGTCTCAACATGACGCCACGTTTGCCAACCATTCACAAATATGTCAACCCAAGTTGGTTGGCTCTGGGTTCCGCTGCTTTGGCTTTACTCAGTGGCTGCAGCACCCCACCACCGGCCCCCGTGACACCGCCACCAGCACCCGCGCCTGCACCCGTGACGCCTGCAGCCAAAATTCCCGAAAAAATCTTAGCCCCCTCGGGCCCTACATCGTTGGCCCGCAACAGCAAAGAGTACCGAAAGGACGCTGCCGGTCATTTGTACGGCATGCATGCGCACCGCATCTACAAAGGCCGCATGCCGCCCATGCTCGAAGCAGTGGGCGTCTTGAATGTGGACATAGACCAAAAAGGATCGGTCAAAGCGGTGAACTGGATGCGTGCACCCAAACATGTCCCCCACGTCATGGCAGAGATTGAGCGCATGGTCAAAGCCTCAGCCCCTTACCCTGTGCCCAAACACATGAGCCAGGTCACCTACACCGATGTGTGGCTGTGGCACAAAAGCGGCAAATTTCAGCTCGACACCCTGACAGAAGGTCAAGACTGAAGCGCTGGACCTGCCACCACCCAGCAGTTTCAAGCCGCCTGAACCTGCTCGTGTGCAGCACCGGGCAACAGGGTCAGAATCAGCGTGGTGGCCACTGAGAAGCCCGCCAGCAGCAAAAGAGAGCTGCTAAAGCCCATGGCCTTGACCACAGGCCCCAAAGCCCAAACCGACAAAGAACTGACCGCGAACGAAACGCCCAGGCGCATGCCCGAAACGCGGGAGCGCAAGCGGTCATCGACATAGCGGGCGATCATGAAATCGGTGAAGGGAATGGCCCCGAAGATGAACACCATCACCCCAATGAGCGCCGCAAACAACCACCAACCCTGCGCTTGAGAGGCCAGTAACAGCATGGGAATCTGCGCCATCACCATGAACATGAAAAAGCGCTTGAGTGGGAAACGGTTGATCAGATGCCCCACCACCACTTGGGCCACCGAAGCCACGGCGTAGACCAAGGCCAGTAGCAGGCCCAAAGCGGCCGGGTCTTCCATCACGCCCTGAAAGCGCTCGGCCAGCAAGGGGCCGTTGCCATTGGTTGTGAAATTGAACAACACGCTGCTGGTGATGGCAGCAGCCGTCATGACCACCAGCGCACGGGCCAGCAAGGGCGCAGGCAAACTCACCTTGGCCCCTCCCTTGCGCTTGGCGGGTGACGAGACCTCTTTCGGGCACGCGCGTGCGAAGACCCAACCGCAAAGCAACGCCGCCAGGCCCGGCAAAACAAAAGCCGCCCGCCAGCCTTGCCACTGGATCAAAAAGCCGGTGAGCAAAGCCGCCACGGCCACACCCAGGTTACCGGCCAGACCATTAAAACCAATGGTGGCACCCGGGTTGGACGAGCGCTCCAGCAACATGGGGATGCCCACCGGGTGGTAAATCGATGCGAACACGCCAATCAGCGTCAAGCATGCGGCCAACTGCCAAGGCGTTTGCGCGAAAGCCGTGAGAATGGAGGCCGCGCCAATGCCAAAGAAGAAGACCAGCATCATGCTCCGGCGACCCCATAAATCGCCCAAACGCCCGGCAGGCAAAGAGCCCAGACCAAACATGAAAAAAGCGCCAGCACCATAAGGCATGAGGTCTTGCCACTGGGCCAGGCCCATGTCGAGAGCGATGGTGCTGACTGCCGCTGCAAAAATCAGCAAGAACAAATGGTCCAGCGCATGCGCGATGTTGAGCAGGCCACGCACCATGCGAGGGTGATCCGCGTTCGCTTCAGATGCCATCACATTCCCCACGGCAATTGGGCATGAATCAGCCTTGCGCCTCATCACCCGGATGGTCAGCGGATTGATGCTCGGCAGAGGTATTGGCCGGCTTGGCTTGTGCCGTGGGCTCAGGCATGAAACACATCTTTTCCCCATCCCAGCGCTGGCCACACCAGCACAGGCCTTCGGCGTTGATGATGCAAGTGCCGGTGCCGCAGCACCGTGGATCGTCTGACATGGGCCTGCTCCTGAAACGTATTGAGTGATGGTTGCAGGATGCCTGAAATCGTTTCAGGCATCCCACATGGGACATCACATCCCTGCAGTGGCCTTGGCTTTTTCGCACGCCATCAGGATGCGCTCGGGCGTGGCCGGGGCGTCCATGTAGACCACGACTTTGTGGTCGGCGCTGGCGGCCACCGCATCGCGCAAGGCAAAGAAGGCCGACAGACCCAACATCAAAGGCGGCTCTCCCGTGGCTTTGCTGTTGAAAGGTGTGGGCTTGATGTTGGCGTTATCGAAGAATGACACCTTGAAGTGTTCAGGAATGTCGCCCGCCACCGGGATCTTGTAGGTACTCGGGCCATGCGTGAGCAGCTTGCCCTTTTTGTCCCAAATGCACTCTTCCATGGTGAGCCAGCCCATGCCTTGCACATAAGCGCCTTCGATCTGGCCTTTGTCGATCGCGGGGTTGATGCTGCGGCCCACGTCGTGCACGATGTCCACGGCTTTGAGCCACCACTCGCCTGTGCGGGTGTCGATTTCCACTTCGCTCACGGCCGCGCCGTAGCAGTAGTAATAGAACGCACGGCCATTCAGGGTGGCGAAGTCGTATTTGATTTCGGGCGTCATGTAGAAACCCGTGACCGACAAGCCCACACGTTCCATGTACGCCTGCTTGGTCACATCGGCCCACTTGACGGACTTGCCGCCGCCGTGCACTTCGTTGTTGGAAAAGGTCACATCGGCTTCGGTGCAAGCCAACATGCGGGCCGCCACGGGTTTGAGGCGCTCGCGCATTTGCGCAGTGGCGTTCATGATGGCCGCGCCGTTGATGTCGGCACCGCTCGAAGCGGAGGTGGCCGAAGCGTTGGGCACTTTTTGCGAATCGGTCGCGGTGATGCGCACATGGTCTACGCTGATGCCCAAGCCATCGGCACACACCTGCGCCATCTTAGTGTTCAGGCCTTGGCCCATTTCGGTGCCACCGTGGTTGCAGCTGACCGAGCCGTCCATGTAGACCACCAGCAATGCGCCGCCCTGGTTCAGGTGTGTGGCGGTAAAGCTGATGCCGAACTTGAGCGGCACGAGCGCCAAACCGCGCTTGCGGGTTTTGCTCTTGGCGTTGAAGGCATGTACCTGAGCGCGACGCTCGGCGTAGTTGGATTCCTGCTCCACCTGGTCGATCACCTTGTCACCCACCCAGTCTTCAATGAGCTGGTTGTATTGGGTGGTCATGGTGTCGGGCGAGCCGCTGATGGCCGGGTCTTTGTAGAGGTTGAGCTTGCGCACTTGCAGTGGGTCTTTGCCCAAAGTCATGGCGATTTCGTCCATCACCGTCTCGATGCCGAACATGCCTTGCGGGCCGCCAAAGCCGCGGAAAGCGGTCGCGCTTTGTGTGTTGGTTTTGCAGCGGTGGCTGACCAGTTTGAGCGCGGGCAGGTGATAAGTGTTGTCGATGTGCAAGCAAGCGCGGTCGTTCACAGGGCCGGAGTAGTCGGTGCTGTAACCGCAGCGCGACATGAGCGTGATGTTGGCGCCCAAAACGCGGCCGTTGTCGTCAAAGCCCACTTCGTAGTCGATGCGGAAATCGTGGCGCTTGCCAGTGATGGTCATGTCGTCGTCGCGGTTCACGCGCAGCTTGACGGGCTTTTGCAGCTTGTGCGCGGCCAAAGCAGCGCTTTGACTGAAGATGCTGGCATTGCCCTCCTTGCCACCAAAGCCGCCACCCATGCGGCGACAGATCACCTCCACATCGTTGGTGTGCAGGTTCAGGGCATGCGCGGCTTCGCGCTGGTTGCCGTCGGGGTGTTGGGTCGACACGTACAAGGTCAGCTGGCCGTCTTCTTTAGGCACGGCATAAGTGATCTGGCCTTCCAGATAGAACTGCTCTTGCTGGCCCGTGTTGGTGCTGCCTTTGATCTTGTGGGGCGCGTTGGCAATCGCCGCTGCGGCGTCACCACGCGTGATGCCTTTGGGCGGCATGATGAAACTGCTCGCGGCCATCGCATCTTCGATGGTCAAGATGGGCGTGAGTTCTTTCACCAGCACCTTGGCTTTTTTGGCGGCTTCGCGGGCGTAGAGCATTTCTCGCGCCACGACCACGGCCACGGCCTGGCCAATGAACTCGACCTTGCCTGCGGCCAGAAACGGGTCGTCGTGGATGATGGGGCCGCAATTGTTTTCGCCGGGGATGTCTTTGGCGGTGTAGACGGCGACGACGCCGTGCTCCTTGAGGATGGCTGCGCGGTCAATGCCGTCGCCAATCAACTCGCCATGCGCCACGGGCGACAAGATGAGCGCGGCATACAAAGTGCCCGCGTGTTCAGGGATGTCGTCGATGTAGGTGGCCGAGCCTGTGACGTGCAAGTGCGCGGACTCGTGAACGATGTCGGTGCCTTGCTGAACGCCCGAATCGGGCAACAGGTTTTTGATGGGGGTAGGAGCGTTCATTCTTGCCTCTGGAGTGAGGGGACAGAGCAAATTTGCTGCGCAAATATTGGTCTATCCCCTGGTTTTAAGATTGTTCTTCAACGAATTCGAGCACCAGGTTGCGGGCGACCAAGGCGCGGTAGGCCCAAGTGGCACGCAAGCCGTCGCGTGCTGTGAAGCTGGTTGCAATCGCGGCGTCCAGATCGGTCGATTTCACATCGGCAGGCGCACGGCCTTCCAGCACGGCTTCGAGCTTGGGCGCACGGCAAGGCGATGGGGCCAGGCCGTTGTAGGCCAGCTTCACGCCAGAGAGCTTGCCGCCTTGCAGCGTGTAGCTGATGGCCGCGCAGGTTGCCGAAATGTCTTGTTCAAAACGCTTGCTCACCTTGTGGGCGCGGAACACCTGGCCGGCCACAGGCTTGGGCAGCTCAATGGCTTCGATGAACTCACCGGGTTCCATCACATTTTTCTTCATGCCCGTATAGAAGTTGTCCATCAACACCTTACGGGTCTTGTCGCCCCGGCGCAGCACCAAGCTGGCACCCAAAGCCATCAGGCAAGGCATGGTGTCACCAATCGGCGAGCCGTTGGCGATGTTGCCTGCCAGCGTGGCTGTCGAGCGGATGGGGGGCGAACCAAAGCGGCGCAGCACTTCGGTGAAGTCAGGGTAAGCCTGGGCCACCAGCGCTTCGACTTGCGTGAGCGACACGGCTGCGCCAATGCGCCAGGCGCTGGCGGTCTCGGTCACTTGGCGCAGCTCTTTGACGTTGCCCAAATACATGATGTGATCTGGGCGCGAGAACTGCTTGTTCACCTGCAGACCAATTTCAGTACTGCCTGCCAAGAGCGTGGTGGTGGGGTTCTTGACCAGGTAGTCGGCCACTTCAGCGAGAGTCGCGGGCGAGACGAATTCATTGCCTTTGCGGGTGCGCACCACGGGCTGCACGATGATGTCGCCGTCCAAGCTCAGCGTGGGCACTTTGGCGCGTTGGATTTCTTTGAGCAGGGGCACATCGGCGCTGTCGTCAAGCTTGAGCGCCTCGGGCTTGGCACAAGCCTTGGTTGCCGAATCGATGATCGGCTTGTAACCGGTGCAGCGGCAAAGGTTGCCGCTCAGGGAATCTGTGATCTGCTGGCGGTTGGGCATGGGCAAAACCTGCACCAGGTTCACCAGACTCATCACGATGCCGGGCGTGCAAAAGCCGCACTGCGAACCATGGCACTTGATCATCTCTTCCTGCACCGGGTGCAGCGTGCCGTCGGCTTTTTTCAGGCTCTCGACGGTTTTGACAGATTTACCATCCAGCGAAGGCAACAATTGAATACAAGCATTGGTGGCCACATAGTCCACGCCCGTGCCTGCGGCGTTGAGCTCACCCACCATCACCACACAAGCGCCGCAATCGCCTTCAGCGCAACCCTCTTTGGTGCCGGTGCGGTGCATTTGCTCACGCAAATAGTCCAGAACGGTGGTGGTGCGGCGCTCGCCTTGGGCTTCGACGATGCGGCCGTCGAGCACAAAGCGCACGGTGTTGGTGACTTGGGTCATGGTTGGGGGGAATCGGTATGTGAACGTGAAGACCCCGATTTTAAGGAGCCAGGGCCTTCCTTGGGCAGCTTTTCGTCAGATTAATTGGGATCTGACCCCAATTCAATCAATTGGGGTCAGATCCCAATTGTCTTAAGAGCCGCGGTAGGTGGAGTAACTCCAAGGGCTTGCCAGCAGGGGCACGTGGTAGTGCTGGTCTTCATGTGCAACCCCAAAGTCCAGAGACACGCGGTTCAGAAAGTTGGGCTCAGGCAGCTCGACGCCTTTGGCTTTGAAGTAGTCGCTCACATTGAAGACCAAACGGTAGGTGCCTTTGCGCAGGCTGGCGTGGTCATACAGCATGCCATCGGGGTTGCGCCCGTCGTGGTTCAGGGTGAAGCTTTTGACCAAAGTGGCCTGATCGCCTTGGGTGGTGTACAGGGCCACCTGCATGCCCGCAGCGGGGCAGCCGTGCATGGTGTCCAAAACGTGTGTGCTCAATCCCATGGTGTGCTCGCTTGTCTAGAGTGGGGGTGAAAAAGGGTGGTTTTGGCAAGGCTTTCAAAAGCCCTTTAAACCGGTCGACCGAAGTGTATACAATTTTGCTTTCGGCGGCTATGATTTGCGCCAACGGCCCCAAAACAAAGGGCACACCAGCCTGAGAAACTGCGAGACATGGAAACTTCCACCACGCACCACATCGTCGAATCACTGACCCGCGCCATTGTGGAGCACCGGCTCTTGCCCGGCTCCAAACTGGCCGAGCAAAAGCTGGCCGACCACTTTGGCGTATCGCGCACATTGGTGCGCCAAGCGCTGTTTCAGTTGTCGCAAAACCGTTTGATCCGCCTGGAGCCCGCACGCGGCGCGTTTGTGGCAGCACCATCGGTCGAAGAAGCCCAGCAGGTGTTTGCCGTGCGCCGCATGTTGGAGGCTGAAATGACCCGCGCCTTTGTGCAGCAGGTCACGCCCGAACAAATCGTGGCCCTCAAGGAACACATCCAACAAGAGCGCGAAGCTGTGACGCAGGGCGACATCACGGGCCGGACCGAGTTGCTGGGCGACTTCCACGTGCGTATGGCCGAGTTGATGAATAACGACGTGCTGGCCCAGGTGCTGGGCGAGTTGATTTCGCGCTGCGCCTTGATCACGCTGATGTACCAGTCGCGCAACGAGGCCGAGCACTCCACCGACGAGCATGTGGCCATCGTGGCCGCCCTCGAAGCGCATGACGCTGACTTGGCCGTGCGCCTGATGCATGAACACCTGCTGCACGTCGAAGCCAGCCTGACCTTTGACCGCAAAGTGCCCACCCACGACATTTCCCTGGCCCTTGCCTGAGCCCTTAGACACGACCATGAGCACTTACGACTCCACCCTCCCCTACCCCCGCGACCTCAAAGGTTACGGACGCCATGTGCCACACGCCCAGTGGCCAGGTGGCGCACGCGTGGCAGTTCAATTTGTCTTGAACTACGAAGAAGGCGGCGAAAACTCGGTGTTGCACGGCGATGCGGGTTCCGAGCAGTTTTTGTCTGAAATGTTCAACCCCGCTTCCTTCCCTGAGCGGCACATCAGCATGGAAGGCATTTACGAATACGGCTCGCGTGCCGGCGTTTGGCGCATCCTGCGCGAGTTTGAAAAGCGTGGCCTGCCGCTCACCGTGTTTGGCGTAGCCACCGCGCTGCAAAAGCACCCCGAATTGACCGCCGCCTTCAAAGAACTGGGCTACGACATCGCCTGCCATGGCCTCAAGTGGATCCATTACCAAAATATCGATGAAGCCACCGAACGCGCCCACATGGCCGAGGCGATGGAGATCATTCAGAAGTTGACCGGTGAACGCCCTCTGGGCTGGTACACCGGGCGCGACAGCCCCAACACGCGCCGCCTGGTGGCCGACTTTGGCGGCTTTGAATACGACAGCGACTACTACGGCGACGACCTGCCGTTCTGGATGAAGGTGCGAAAGTCAGACGGCACCGACGCGCCCCAGCTCATCGTGCCCTACACGCTGGACTGCAACGACATGCGCTTTGCGCTGCCCCAGGGCTATTCACACGCCGACCCGTTCTTTCAGTACATGAAGGACACCTTTGACGCGCTGTATGCCGAAGGTGACCCGAGCGGCGACAACGCCCCCAAGATGATGAGCATCGGCATGCACTGCCGCTTGCTGGGACGCCCGGGCCGCATCACCGCCCTGCAACGCTTTTTGGACCACATCCAGTCCCACGACAAGGTCTGGGTGGCGCGGCGCATCGACATCGCGCGGCATTGGAAAGCCACATACCCCTACAAGGATTGAACATGGCCCTGACCCTCGACCAACTTAACCAAGCATCCGCTGCAGAAGCCGCGCAGATGCTCGACGGCCTGTACGAGCACTCACCCTGGATCGCCGAGCAGGCTTTGGCTCAACGCCCCTTCACATCGCTGGCGCACCTCAAACACGCCATGTGCGAAGTGCTGGCACACGCTGGGCGCGACGCGCAGCTGGGCCTGATCCGCGCCCACCCGGAGTTGGCAGGCAAGGCCATGGTCAGCAAGTCGCTCACGGCAGAGTCGACCAACGAACAAACCAAGGCGGGCTTGACCGACTGCACGCCCGAAGAGTTCGCCAAGATCCAAAAGCTCAACGCCGATTACAACGCCAAGTTCGGCTGGCCCTTCATCTTAGCCGTGCGCGGTCCACGGGGTGTGGGTTTGAGTAAAAAACAGATCATCGAGGCGTTTGAGCGACGCCTGTTCGGTCACCCCGACTTTGAGTTGGCCGAGTGTCTGCGCAACATCCACCGCATCGTCGAGATCCGCCTGAACGACAAGTTTGGCGTGGAGCCCACGCTGGGCCACCAGGTCTGGGACTGGCAAGAAAAGCTGGCGCAACACTCGGACCCTGGTTTTGCCGAAGCAGGCCAGCTGACAGTGACTTACCTCACCGATGCGCACCGCGCCTGCGCCCAGCGCATCACACAAAACATGCGTGACTGTGGTTTTGACGAGGTCTACACCGACGCCGTGGGCAACGTGGTGGGCCGCTACCACCCGGCCACCGCAGGCGGTAAATACCTCATGACGGGCAGCCACTACGACACCGTGCGCAACGGCGGCAAGTACGACGGGCGCTTGGGCATCTTTGTGCCCATGGCTTGTGTGCAGCAGCTGCACCAACAGAGCAAACGCTTGCCCTTTGGTATTGAAGTTGTGGCATTTGCCGAAGAAGAAGGCCAACGCTACAAAGCCACCTTCCTCGGTTCAGGAGCGCTCATTGGCCAGTTCAACCCCGCTTGGCTGGAGCAGCAAGATGCCGATGGCATCACCATGCGTGCAGCCATGCAGCATGCGGGCCTGTGCATCGACGACATCCCCAAAATCCAGCGCGACCCAGCGCAGTATCTCGGCTTTATCGAAGTGCACATCGAGCAAGGCCCGGTGCTCAATGAAGTCAACATCCCGCTGGGCGTGGTCACCTCCATCAATGGCAGCGTGCGCTACCTGTGCGAGGTCTTCGGCACGGCCAGCCATGCGGGCACCACCCCCATGGACCGCCGCCGCGACGCCGCTTGTGCTGTGGCCGAACTGGCGCTCTACATGGAGCAACGCGCCACCCAAGACGGCGACAGTGTGGCCACCATTGGCCAGCTGCAAGTGCCCAACGGCTCGATCAATGTGGTGCCCGGGCGCTGCACCTTCAGCCTGGACATGCGAGCCCCCACCGATGCACAGCGTGACGCACTGGTGGCCGACGTGATGAGCCAACTTGACCAAATTGCCGAGCGCCGAGGTGTGCGCGTCAAAGCCGAGCTGACCATGAGCGCCGCCGCTGCGCCCAGCGCCCCCGAGTGGCAAGCACGCTGGGAACGCGCCGTGAGCGCCTTGGGCGTGCCGCTGTTCAAGTTGCCCAGCGGCGCAGGCCACGACGCGATGAAGCTGCACGAAGTCATGCCACAAGCCATGCTGTTTGTGCGCGGCGAAAACGGGGGCATCAGCCACAACCCACGCGAATCGACCACCAGCGACGACATGCAACTGTGCGTCGACGCCTTCACCCATGTTTTGAACCAACTCTCTCAGGAACTGCCATGAGCGCTACCGAAACTCAATACCAACAACTCGACGCTTGGATCGACGCGCACTTCGACGAACAGGTCAAGTTCTTGCAGGCCCTGGTGCAAGTGCCGACCGACACGCCTCCGGGCAACAACGCGCCACACGCCGAGCGCACCGCCGAGTTGCTCGCGCCCATGGGCTTTGACGCAGAAAAGCACCCTGTGCCCGCCTTCGAAGTCAACGCCTATGGTCTGGAGTCGATCACCAACCTGATCGTGCGCCGCAAATACGGCGAAGGCAAAACCATCGCCCTGAACGCCCACGGCGACGTGGTGCCTCCCGGCGAAGGCTGGACACACCCACCCTACGGCGGCGAAATCCACAACGGCGCGATGTACGGCCGCGCCACCGCCGTGAGCAAGTGCGACTTTTCGACATTCACCTTTGCCACGCGTGCGTTGGAGTCCTTGAACGCACCCCTCAAAGGCGGTGTTGAACTGCACTTCACCTACGACGAAGAATTTGGCGGCGAAATGGGCCCCGGCTGGTTGCTGGCCAAGGGCCTGACCAAGCCTGATCTGATGATCGCGGCAGGCTTCAGCTACCAGGTCGTCACCGCGCACAACGGCTGCCTGCAAATGGAAGTCACCGTGCAAGGCGAGATGTCGCACGCCGCCATCCCCGACAGCGGCACCGACGCGCTGCAAGGCGCGGTGCACATCCTGAATGCCCTGCTCGCGCTCAACACGCAATACCTGAAGGTCACGTCCAAGGTCGAGGGCATCACCCACCCGTATTTGAACGTGGGCCTGATCGAAGGCGGCACCAACACCAACGTGGTGCCCGGCAAAGTCAGCTTCAAGCTTGACCGCCGCATGATCCCCGAAGAGAACCCGGCCGAAGTGGAAGCCAGCATCCGCCAAACCATTGCCGACGCCGCTGCCAGCTTCAAGCCCCCACGCGGTGGCCATGTGCTGAAAGTGGATGTGCGCCGCATGCTGCTGGCCAACGCCATGAAACCACTGGCGGGCAACCAACCGCTGGTCAGCGCCATTCAGAAACACGGTGAACAAGTTTTCGGCGAAGCCATCCCTGCCCTGGGCACGCCGCTGTACACCGACGTGCGCCTGTACGTGGAGCGCGGCATCCCCGGCGTGATCTACGGCGCAGGCCCCCGCACCGTGCTCGAGTCCAACGCCAAACGTGCCGACGAGCATGTGCAGTTGGAAGACCTGCGCCGGGCCACCAAAGTTGTGGCGCGGACCTTGCTGGATTTGCTGGCCTGAACATGAGCGCGCCGCAGCTTGACACCCTGCTCCAGCGCGTGCAGGCCTGCACCACCGACCAACATGTGGCCGATTACCAGCGCGACGGTGCGGTGTGCATCCGCAACCTGTTCACGCCAGACGAAGTGGAATTGCTCAAAAGCGGCATCGAAGCCAACCTGGCCCAGCCCAGCCCGCGCGGCATGGTGGCCAGCAGGCCCGACGACCCGGGGCGCTTTTTTGAAGACTTTTGCAACTGGCAGGACATCCCGCAGTACAAGCGCTTCATCTTCGACACGCCCCTGGCCGCACTGGGGCAGCGCCTGATGCAAAGCCAGACGGTGCGCCTGTACCACGACCACCTGCTGGTCAAAGAGCCCGGCACGCGCCAGCGCACGCCCTGGCACCAGGACCAGCCGTACTACAACGTGGACGGTCTGCAAAACATCAGTTTCTGGATTCCGGTGGACCCGGTGTCCCGCCCGTCCACGCTGGAGTTTGTCGCGGGCTCACACCGTGGCCCCTGGCTCATGCCACGCACCTTCATGACGAACCAAGCCAAATGGTTCCCAGAAGGATCCCTGGCTGAATTGCCCAACATCGACCAGCACCGCGAAGACTTCCCCATCATCGGCTGGGACTTGCAGCCGGGCGACTTGGTGTGTTTTCACATGCTCAGCCTGCACGCTTCAGCAGGCGTGGACGGCATACAACGCAGGCGCGTGTACTCGGTGCGCTTTTTGGGCGACGACATGACCCACGCGCCACGGCCTTGGGTCACTTCGCCGCCCTTCCCAGGGCTAGACTAAGAGCTGCCTGCCGGAGTGCCGATGGACCATGCGCTGTTTCCCTTGATGGCGGTTTGAAGCATTACGGGTTGTCTCGAGAGTATCTGGCGTTACTTCCTCTTTGGGGATAATCCAACGCATGTGATTAACCAGCCAGGAGTGAACGTGCGTACAGATTTGAATCGCCGTCAAACCTTGGGCCTGCTGGCCAGTTGCTTGGCCTTGCCAGGAGTCAGCAGAGCACAAACCACTTACCCCTTGGCTGATGTGCATTCGCATTTGGGTTTGATTCAAAAATCTATCGCCCGCGCCGATTTTCTAGAACAAGCACAAGAAGCCCGCTTGGGTTTGATGGCTTGGTGCGTGGTGCCCGATGGCCCCTGGTTACGCGCCACCCCTTCAGGTATTGAACAAAGAGCTGAGCCGGGCAAGGGGCAACTGGCCTTTGAGTTCAACCGAAAAATAGGCGACATCAAGTCTTATTTGCAAGACAAAAAAATCCCATTCATCACCACCGCTGCTGATGTTGATGAAGCGATGTCGGGCAAACCCTATGTGGTTTTGTCTTCAGAGGGCGCCGACTTTTTGGAAGGGCAGTTAGACGATCTGTCAAAAGCACATGCGCAGGGTTTGCGTCATTTGCAACTGGTGCATTACATCCGCAGCCCCATCGGTGATCTTCAGACCATCGCCCCCCGATTCGGCGGCTTGACGCCCTTGGGGCAGTCTCTGGTGGCCGAGTGCAACAAGTTGGGCATCCTCATCGATTTGGCACACAGCGATCCGATCAGCGTCGAGCAGGCTTTGGAAATTTCTAAAAAACCCATGATCTGGTCACATGGCTGGGTCTCCATGACACAAGGGCGCTTTGACGACAGATTTGGCGTTTTGGCGCGAAGGCTGGCGATCAGCAATGCCAAAAAAATAACCGACAAAGGCGGCATCATTGGGTTGTGGTCGCTGGGTATCAGCGAAGGGGGGAGAGCTCTGTACCCTGAATACCCCATTGCACTTGACCCCAACAAGCGCCACAAAACCTATGCAGAGGGCATTGCCAAAATGGTCAAAGAACTTGGCGCCGACCACGTTTGTTTTGGTACCGATATTGAAGGCGTGGGGTCTAACGGGGTCGTGAACTACTACCGCGAATTGAGATTGGTCGCCAATTTGTTGTCTGACACCGGACTGAGCGACTCTGAAATTCAAAAAGTTTGCATCGGCAACTACGCACGCGTGTTGAAAGCGGCCATGAGTCCAACTTGAATGCAAATCCTCCAACCTCAGGGTAAACGAGGTAACGGTTGGCATTTAATTTTGTATACAGTTTCGAACACAAAGAAGCACACATCTAGTTTCTTTGCGGTTTTCCCCCCTCTGTTTACTTTTCAGGAGACCCCTCCATGAGTTCAACCATCCACCCCGTGGACGAGCATTTGCCCAATGGCAAGCTCGCCGCTTTGGGCCTGCAACATGTGCTGGTGATGTATGCCGGCGCGGTGGCCGTGCCCCTGATCGTCGGCCGCGCCCTCAAACTCAGCCCTGAACAAGTGGCGATGCTGATCTCCGCCGACCTGTTTTGCTGCGGTTTG
Organism: Limnohabitans sp.; assembly: GCF_034680285.1. Lineage (GTDB taxonomy): Bacteria > Pseudomonadota > Gammaproteobacteria > Burkholderiales > Burkholderiaceae_C > Limnohabitans_A. The sequence goes on along the minus strand of NZ_JAXITC010000014.1, from coordinate 34,960 downwards.
GTCACGCTGATCCAATCGCTCGGTGCCACACAGTGGTTTGGCATCAAATTGCCCGTGATGATGGGCGTGACGTTTGCTTCTGTGGCCCCCATGGTCGCCATGGCCAACAACAACCCGGGCGTGCAAGGCGCCGGGCTGATCTTTGGCGCCATCATTGGTGCGGGGGTGATATCGATCTTGATTGCGCCCATCGTGAGTCGGATGCTGCGGTTTTTCCCGCCTGTCGTCACCGGCACCATCATTGCCGTCATCGGCATCAGCTTGATGCGTGTGGGCATCAACTGGATTTTTGGCAACCCCTTCGGCCCCACAGCGCCCAGCATCCCTAACCCGGAACACCTGGCCTGGCTCGATGCCGCCAAACAAGCGGCCAGCACGGGTGCGGTGCCCCCAGTGCCTGCCGGCATGAACATTGTGGGCTCGGTGCCCAACCCCAAGTACGCGCAGCTGTCGCACATCGGCATCGCCGCCATCGTGTTGGTGTCTATCTTGCTGATTGCCAAGTACGCCCGTGGCTTTGTGGCCAACATTTCGGTGCTGCTGGGCATCGTGATCGGTGGTGTGGTGGCCACGGCCGCTGGCCTCATGAACTTCGACAAAGTCAGCAAAGCCGGCTGGTTTGACTTGGTTCTGCCCTTCGAAATCGCCACGCCCGTCTTTGACCCGATCCTGATCCTGACCATGACCTTGGTAATGATTGTGGTGATGATCGAGTCGACCGGCATGTTCCTCGCCTTGGGCGATCTGACCGGCAAAAAAGTCGATCAAAAAATGCTCACCGCAGGTCTGCGCACCGACGGTCTGGGTACGCTGATTGGCGGTATCTTCAACACCTTCCCCTACACCAGCTTCTCGCAAAACGTGGGTTTGGTGGGTGTGACGGGCGTGAAAAGCCGCTTCGTCTGCGTGGCAGGCGGCGTGATCCTGATCGTGCTGGGTCTGCTGCCCAAAATGGCGGCCTTGGTTGAGTCGCTGCCCACCTTCGTCTTGGGTGGTGCGGGCTTGGTGATGTTCGGCATGGTGGCCGCCACCGGTATCCGTATCTTGGCCAGCGTGGACTACAAAGGCAACCGCAACAACCTGTTCATCGTGGCGATTTCGATCGGCTTTGGCATGATCCCGCTGATCGCACCGCGCTACCTGCAATGGATGCCCCACAGCATCCACCCGCTGATCGAGTCGGGCATCTTGCTGGCCTCCATCAGCGCTGTGCTCTTGAACCTGTATTTCAACGGCTCCAAGGGTGACAGCCGCGACGCGATTGAAGCGGCCAAACAAGCCGAAGCGCATTGAAAAGGTGCGTGGATACTTTTAACCCCATTTTGGTGCCACAGAAACGTCGCTTCGGCACCAAAAAAGGGGGTTTCTAGGGGATGAACCTGACACAGCTTGTCAGAACCATGGTCGATAATGGCACCGAATTTGCTAAACAAGATTCACCGTTTATTTGACCCTGGAGCCCCCTTATGAACAAGCGTTTCTTCATCAAAGCCACAGCCGCATTGGCAGCTGTGGCTTCTTTCGGTTTGGCGCAAGCCCAGACCACCCCCATCAAGTTTCAGATGGACTGGCGCTTTGAGGGCCCTGCTGCTTTCTTTCTGGTCCCCGGCACCAAAGGCTATTTCAAAGATGCCAAGCTGGACGTGACCGTCGACTCTGGCAACGGTTCCGGTGGCGCAGTCACCCGTGTGGCCTCGGGCACTTACGACCTGGGCTTTGCCGACTTGGCCGCCCTGATGGAATTCCACGCCAACAACCCTGACGCCCCCAACAAGCCTGTGGCCATCATGATGGTCTACAACAACACACCCGCTTCGGTGATGGCTTTGAAGAAGTCCGGCATCAAGACACCTGCCGACTTGGCTGGCAAGAAGCTGGGCGCTCCTGTGTTTGACGCCGGTCGTCGTGCTTTCCCCATCTTCCAGAAAGCCAACAGCATTGGCAACGTGGCCTGGACCGCGATGGACCCACCCCTGCGCGAAACCATGTTGGTGCGTGGTGACGTGGACGCTATCACCGGCTTCACCTTCACTTCCTTGCTGAACATCGAAGCGCGTGGCGTGAAAGCCGAAGACGTGGTGGTCATGCAGTACCCCGATTTCGGCGTCAAGCTCTACGGCAACGCGATCATCGCCTCGCCCAAGATCCTGAAGGAAAACCCAGCCGCTGTGAAAGCGTTCCTGACTGCCTTCACCAAGGGCGCCAAAGACGTGATGGCTGATCCGGCCAAAGCCATTGAATCGGTCAAGGCCCGTGACGGCATCATCAACGTGGCCCTCGAAACTCGCCGCTTGCAACTGGCCATCGACACCGTTATCAACAGCCCATCGGCCCGCGCCGAAGGCTTTGGCCAGATCAACGGCCCACGCTTGACACTGATGGCTTCGCAAGTGTCGGACGCGTTCAACACCAAGACCCGCGTCAAGGTTGAAGACATCTGGAACGGTGCGTTCTTGCCCACAGCCAAAGAGCTGGACATCCTGCCCAAAGGCAAGAAGTAAATCAGCGCGAGCTGCGGGGCCATCGCCCCCCTGCGCCTAGCCCACCTTCACCCTTCTGGGGTCGGTGGGCTTTTACAGGGCGTAGCGTGTATACACTTTCGAACACCATTTTCGAGCATTCACCATGACCCAAGAATCATTCGTTGATTTCCAGAATGTCTGGCTCGCCTACAACGACGAGTTGCTGGCGCAAAACCACTTCGCGGTTGAAGACATCAACCTGCAAGTCAAACAAGGCGAGTTCATCGCCATCGTTGGGCCATCGGGCTGCGGCAAGTCCACCTTCATGAAGCTGACCACCGGCCTGAAGATGCCCAGCAAAGGCCGCATCCTGGTGGACGGCCAGCCTGTCACCGGTCCGCTCAAGATCAGCGGTATGGCGTTTCAGGCTTCATCGCTTCTGCCGTGGCGCACCACGCTCGACAATGTGTTGCTGCCGCTCGAAATCGTGGAGCCCTACCGCACGAACTTCAAACAGAAAAAAGCCGAATACGTGGAGCGCGCACGCAAGCTCCTGAACACCGTGGGATTGGGTGGCTATGAAGACAAATTCCCTTGGCAACTCTCGGGCGGCATGCAGCAACGCGCCAGCATTTGCCGGGCTTTGATCCATGAGCCCAAGATGCTCTTGCTCGACGAGCCCTTTGGTGCGCTCGACGCGTTCACGCGTGAAGAGCTCTGGTGCATCTTGCGCGACTTGTGGACCGAGCAAAAGTTCAACGTGATTTTGGTCACGCACGACCTGCGCGAATCGGTGTTTTTGGCCGACACGGTGTACGTGATGAGCAAGAGCCCCGGCCGCTTTGTGGTGAAAAAAGAAATCGATCTGCCGCGGCCGCGTGATCTAGAAATCACCTACACCCCCGAATTCACCAACATCGTGCACGAGCTGCGCGGTCACATCGGTGCCATGCGCAAAACCGGCGCGGCCATCAACCAATAAGCGGGAGCCCCCTCATGAACAAGAAATCCCTCGAAACCTGGTCGCCCTGGATCTTGCTGGTGCTGAGCTTGCTGATCTGGGAAGGCCTGTGCCGCGCCTTCAACGTCTCTGAATTCGTTTTCCCAAGTCCTTGGCGCATTGCAGAACAAACCGTGGAATACCGCGACGTGATCGCAGGTCACGCCTGGCGCACCTTCTGGGTGACCATGGTGGGCTTTGGCATTGCCATTGTGGTGGGCGTCCTGCTGGGGTTCATCATCGGAAGCTCGCGCTTGGCCTATGCCGCCGTGTACCCACTCATGACCGCCTTCAACGCGCTGCCCAAAGCGGCGTTCGTGCCGATCTTGGTGGTGTGGTTTGGCATCGGCATCGGCCCCGCTATCTTGACGGCTTTCTTGATCAGCTTCTTCCCAATCATGGTGAACATCGCCACCGGTTTGGCCACGCTCGAGCCTGAGCTCGAAGACGTGCTCCGCGTATTGGGCGCCAAACGCTGGGACGTGCTGGTCAAAGTCGGCCTGCCCCGCTCCATGCCTTACTTTTACGGCTCTCTCAAAGTCGCGATCACACTGGCCTTTGTGGGCACCACCGTGTCCGAGATGACCGCATCGAACGAAGGCATTGGTTACCTGTTGATCTCGGCCGGATCGGCCATGCAGATGGGTCTGGCATTTTCGGGTCTGGTGGTGGTGGGTGCCATGGCCATGGTCATGTACGAGTTGTTCAGCTACATCGAAAAGCACACCACCGCTTGGGCACATCGCGGCTCGCAGGGTGAATAAAACGTGTGAACGGTTAGACGTGAAGTTGGACAAACCCATCGACTGCGCCATATGACTTGGCTCGCACGTCTGGATTTGGACTACACGCTCGAAGCCGAGCGCAGCGTGGCCCGCTACCTGCACCAAGGCCCGCTGCGCATCTTGCAAAGCCTCTACCCCGAAGGCGATGCGGTCTGCCACAACGTGCTGGTGCACCCGCCCAGCGGCTTGGTGGGTGGCGACACACTCGACATGCGCGTCACTGTCGGACCCGGCGCACATGGCTTGGTGACCACGCCCGGCGCCACCCGCTTTTACAGAAGCGAAGCAGGCTTGGCCACCCAACAGGTGCATGCCCAATTAGAAACAGGTTCACGACTGGAATGGTTGCCTCTCGAAGCCATTGCCTACAACGGGTGTGAGGGTCTCAACCGTGCTGTGTTCGACCTGGCTCCTGGGGCTGAATTGATCACATGGGACATCACCGCCTTAGGGTTGCCAGCGGCAGACATGCCTTTCACTCAAGGTGCATTCCGCCAACACCTGGAAATTCCCGGCGTGTGGCTGGAACGCGGCACGATCAACGCCAGCGACACCCGATTGATGAACAGCCCGCTGGGCCTGGCAGGCCAGCGCTGTATGGCCACACTGGTGTTTGCAGCGGGCAGTGCCATCGCTCAAGAACGCTCTGATCGCGCCCTGGCCTGTGCGCGTGAGTTGCTTGAAGCGTCTGAACTGCGGCTGACTGCGGGAGCTACATCGCCTCACCAACAGGTGATCGTGCTGCGGGTGCTGTCGCCCGTGACCGAGCCGGCCTTTCAACTGCTGCGAATGGTGTGGGCTGCTTGGCGGCATGAGCTGTGGGGGTTGCCAGGAGACGTTCCGCGGTTGTGGAACATGTAACCCCAGAGATTTTTTCTCCCAAGCGCCAGTTCATCACTCATTCAGCAGGCCACAGGCTCTTTTTCCAAGGCCTGGTTCAATCAGAGAGTGATCTGGATCACTGTGAGGCGCTGGGCCTCGTGTTCAGATGCGGATGATGTTTGTTTTGCTATGAACTCCACCGCGCATTGGATGGGTTTGCTGACCGCCCTGGGGGTGGGTTTGCTGATCGGTGTGGTGCGCGAGCGGCGACACCAACCCGGTAGAACCAAGGCTGGCACGCGAACGCATGCGCTGGTGGCGATGCTCGGCTATGTGAGTTGGAGTTTGGGCACTTGGCCATTTGTGGCCATTGTGCTGGTGATTGGTGCGTTGGTGATTGGCGGTTATCAGGCCACCGCCCAAAGCGATCCCGGCCAGACGGGCGAGGTGGCCTTGCTGGCGACATTGATGCTGTCGGCGCTGGCGCAGCACAACCCGAGCTTGTCTGCGGCTCTCGGTGTGCTGGCTGCCGCAGCACTGGTCGTGATGCCGCTGCTGTCGGACCTAAAGATAGACCCCTGGGGTGTGCTGCAACCCACCACGCTGTGGCGCATCGTGGTACTGGTCATGGCGGTCGGCATGCTGGGCCATGTCGCACAGCGTACGCTAGGGGGGCGTTGGGGTATGCCACTGGCGGCATTCTTTTCGGGTTTTGTGTCCTCCACTGCCGTGGTCGTCAGTACGGGTCAGCGCGTGCGGGTAGGGCAAAGTGAGGCACTGCCTGCAGCGGCTTGAGCCCTGCTGGCCAATCTGGCGTCGTTGACGCTGTTTGCCGGGGTGCTGGGGGCCGCATCACCGACGCTGCTGTTTGCCATGCGCTGGCCACTGGTCTTGGCGGGCCTTGGCTTGCTTCTGGTGGTGCTGCTCGCCTTGCGTCGCATCGATGGGGACGGTAGCAATACCCCAACAGGGCGTGCCTTCAAGCTCACTCATGCCCTCGGCATGGCCAGCATCATCGCCTTGATGTCCTTGCTCGCCGCTTGGCTGCAACATGCTTTTGGCGATGTCGGTGTGCTGGTGGCAGCCCTGTGTGTGGCATGGGTAGAAGTGCATGCCGCAGCCGCCAGCATTGCCCAACTGGAACAGACAGCCGGCATGACGCCTGAGTGGGCGCACTGGGCACTGGTGGCCGTGCTGGCCTCCAGCGCAGTGGCCAAAACCGCTTTGGCGATGGCCAGCGGTGGGTTTCACTATGCCCTGGCCGTAGGACTGGGATTCGTGGTTATGGTGGCGGGCTGTGCGGTTGGCGTGTTGTGGTTTGTCTGAAGGGGCCTTGCTGGATGAAAGTCTGCTTGAGGCTGTAAGCGGACCATGACAAGCTGGAACCAAGTGCAGGAACCACAGTAAAGCTGCCACTGCCTCACGATGTGGGCTGGCTTTTTCTATCCTCACCATGCCTTATTTGATGTGATTTAGATGTCTTTGTTTTGAATTGATATTGCGAAAAAAAGAGCAAAAAACCCCTCAAATCCGTCCAATTTCCGTCCACTCCGACCATTTTTCGTCCACTAAAGCAGAGTTTCTTTGAAGTTTTTTGTTGAAATTTGGTGCTGTAACTACATGATTTATAAGGATAAAAGTTCTTAAATGCCCCAATTCCGTAAACTCTTGCCGAGCCCTGCTAAGGGAGTATGGGGTGTAGAGCCTCATCGAGGGTTCGAATCCCTCCGTTTCCGCAAGTGACCTAGTAAAAATGCGCCTTCGGGCGCATTTTTCATTTCTGTAGGCCATTTTGTAGGCCATTTTTTCAACGTTAGCGGAACTGTTCTCGCTCTTTTCTAAAGTGTCCCTGTCGAGGCGTCGGAAGCTTGTGACGTCATTTGTAAGCCCGCCCCCAGCAAGATCGTGGTGATAGTAGTCTCGAACCGAATGTCCCCTGATAGTAGGTGCGCCAGCAGTGATAGTAGACATCTCGGGCTGGGTGATAGTAGTCACACTTGATAGTAGTTCCGCTGACAAAGGTGGCAGAAGATGGTAATAGTAGCTGCTACCCACCCCCAGTAGGACCCCCAAGACCAAGGGGGTGGGGGGATCTATTCATGGTGTGCTCTCACAGCAAAGGTCATTTTTTGAGCTTGAATAAGCTGCAGAGAAGTTGGCCAGAAGAATCCCTACCCAGTCGCTGATGCTTTCCCCTACCCGCTAGTAGTAAGAGCTGGATGCTGTCAGTCCCGAAACCCGCCAGGCCTATCTGGACGTAGTGCAGGGCTGATCAAGCCTGCGCCCAGCGTGTCTTGCAGGCCGCCAGGCTCGTGGTGCGAAACACCCGCGATCATGCAGGGAGCAAGCCAAGACCCACGAGATCTTGGCGCGCTTGCGAGGCAGAAACAAAACGCACGCCTTGCCATCCATGTTGAACGGCGACATCGATGTTGCGCTGCATATCGTCCAAGAAAACGGTCGGCGTGTGATGCAGACCCAAATGCTCGGTGGCTGTTTTGAAAATGATGGGGTCTGGTTTGACTTGTTGGACACGGGCAGAAAAAATCCCGTTATCGAACCACTGAAAAAATGCATGGTCTTGCTCAATCCATTGGGCCAAACCCAAAGGCATGTTGGACAAGTAAACCAGCCTATGGCCCGCTTCACGCAAATCAGACATGAGTTCGACCGTGTCTTGCTTGACCGTCATGTGAGGCGATAAGGCATCCACCAAAGCCAAGATATCCTGGCTTGCCAAGCCTGTGCGCCGTTCGATGCGCTCGGCAAGTTCTTTGGGCTCCACCAAACCCAGGTCGAATTGGGCCCAATCACCGTGCACGTTCATGGTCTGAAAAATCTGGTCATTCAGGTGCTTGGCCGAGGCGTCATCCTGAGCATGGTGTGGCATGACCTGTTTCAACAGTGTCAAAGGTGCCCAATGGAAAACAACGCCACCCAAATCAAAAACCACTACGGACTTGGCCATATTTTTAACCCTCAAGAAAAAGTTGTTCGAATCCTATCAGTTGTGCTAGCGACAAACCTGGTGACTTGACTCGCCAGCGACATCGCTCTCCATTTTGAACAAGTCAACCAAAACACCTTGGTGCAAGTTACTTGGCCATGCGCTGGCCATTGGCTGATGAGGTGAAGAGCTTTCAGGGTAATCCCTGCCTTTTAAATCTGGCCAATTTGGCGGGGTAAATCGCCTCATAATGCTGGTGCAAATCCATGCAAATGGAAGTCAGTCAACCGAATTTTTTTGTCGATTTCGGGCTCGGTGCGAAAAATCAATCTCAATCAAACAGGAGACTAGCAAAATGAAAAAGACGTTCTACTTGATGGCGATGGCGGTTTCTGCGGGAACCTTGTTCTCGAGCCATGCTTTGGCGCAAGACAACTGCTCCAACCGCGGGCAACTCGACACCATTTATTGCGACGCCAACAACGACATGGTCGCTGACGTGCCAACGGATCCCTCCAAACAGCGTGATCCTTCTACTTTGGTGTTTGCATGGTCTCCCACCGAAAACCCAGCGGTTTACAAGTCGATTTATGAGCCGATCATGGCCAGCTTGCAAACATGCACCGGTAAAAGGGTTGCATTCTTTAACGTCCAGTCGAACTCCGCTCAGATCGAAGCGCAGCGAGCAGGCCGCATGCACGTCGCTTTGTACGCCACTGGAGCCATTGGTTTTGCGGTGAACATGGCGGGTGGCGTGCCTTTTGTTGGTATGGGCAATGCCCAAGGTGTTGGTGGTTATCAGGTTTATGCCATCGTGAGGGCCGACAGCCCTTTCAAGAAGCTTGCAGACTTGAAGGGCAAGAAAGTGGCCCATGTGTCCCCGACTTCGAACTCTGGCAACTTGGCTCCACGGGTCTTTTTTACAGAACAAGGACTGACCCCCGATACCGATTACAAACCACTGATGTCTGGTGGGCACGACAAGTCCATCATCGGTGTGAGTTTGGGTGACTACGAAGCTGCGGCAGTGGCTTCCGATATTTTTGAGCGCATGACCGAGCGCGGCCAAGTCAAGGCGCAAGACTTCCGCATCATCTGGAAAAGCCAAGTGTTCCCGACCACAGGTTTTGTGATGTCGCACGACCTGAAGCCCGAACTGCAAAAGAAAATCACGGACTGCATGGTTTCCTATAAATTCACTGATGAGCTGAAGAAGGAATACAACGGCATGGACCGATTCCTGCCCATCACCTACAAAGAAACTTGGAAGCCCATCCGCGAAGTGGCTGAGCGCTCTGGCACGCCTTACAACCGCGCCGCCTTTGAAGCTCAGCAAAAGCGCGACGCCGATGCGGCAGCCAAACGCGCCGCAACTGCAGCAGCACCCGCACCCAAGCAGTGACCGTGGTTAAAACATGACCCATGCACAAGCACTTGTTATCAAGGAACTGAGCAAGGAATACGTCGCTGGCAAACCCATCCTCAAGTCCATCAACTTGACGGTTGATGGCCGTGGTATCACGGCCATCATCGGTCCATCTGGCACGGGTAAATCCACTTTGGTCAGATGCATCAACCGCTTGGTGAATCCAAGCCATGGTCAGATTCACTTTCAGGGAAAAGACCTGGCCAGTTTGACGGGTTCCGAGTTGCGCAATGCGCGTCGAAAGATCGGCATGGTGCACCAGGAATACAACTTGGTGGAGCGTCTGTCCGTGATGGAGAACGTGCTCTCAGGCCGATTGGGCTACATGCCCGCTTGGAAGGCTTGGTTGCGCAAATATTCGGCATCGGACATTCAGCACGCCTTTGAATTGCTGGAGGCTGTCGGTTTGGGCGATTTCGCCAACCGCCGGGCCGATCAGCTGTCTGGCGGTCAACGCCAACGGGTGGGTATTGCCAGAGCCTTGATGCAAGAGCCGGATTTGATTTTGGCCGACGAACCCACATCGTCACTTGATCCCAAGACCTCGGTCGAGGTGATGGAAATCATGGTGAAGTTGACCAGCGCTCGTGGCATCCCTGTGATCATCAACATCCACAACGTTGAATTGGCCAAGCGTTTTGCCAACAGGATCATTGGCATGGCTCACGGGCAAGTGGTGTTCGATGGGGTTCCAGAGGCGCTGAAAGCCCACCACTTGGCTGAAATTTATGGTGGTGAGAGTTGGATGGATGCCGAATGAGAGCAGCCTTTGTGCCCAACTGGCCCAAGCGAATCGCCTTCTTGGCGTTCGCTCTCTATGTGTTGTACGCCTTGTCCACCTTGGGCGTTACCTGGGATCGTTTTTCCCGGGGTTTGGCGCAAGGGGCGAAGTTTTTAGATCGGCTGTGGCCACCGAATTTCGCTCCCGACTTGCTCGTCTTGATGAGCGAGGGTTTGCTCGAGTCCTTGCAGATCGCTGTTCTGTCCACTTTTGTGGGCATTCTTTTGTCCATCCCCATTGGACTGATGGCCGCTCGCAATTTGGTGCCCAGTTGGCTGTCTTGGTTGGGTCGTGGTGTCATTGCCCTGGCCCGTTCGTTTCACCCGATGATCGTCGCCATTCTTTTCGTCAAAGCCGTGGGGTTTGGCGCATTGGCGGGAATCTTGGCGCTCATTGTTTCTTCGATAGGTTTCATCGCCAAGTTGTTGGCAGAGGCCATTGAAGAGATGAACATGAAACAGGTTGAGGCCGTCAGGGCCACAGGCGCTTCTTGGTTGAACGTGCTCATCGTGGGTGTTGTGCCTCAAGTGATGGCCCGTTTCGTGGGTTTCTCTGCCTACCAACTCGACTCCAATTTGCGCAACTCCACCATGGTCGGTATTGTGGGCGGCGGTGGCATTGGCGCCACCTTGTTCACGGCCTACCAACGTTTTGATTACGATTTTGTGATGACGATTTTGTTGGCCATCATCGCCATCATCATGGTGTCCGAGGTTTTCTCAGGTTGGTTGAGAAAGGTGTTTCAGTGAGCGCACCACACAATACCATTCAGCCACCCTCGGAGGGCGAACGCATTTGGCAACGTTTCACCTTGGCGCAGCGCTTGGGTCGATTCACGTTTTACTTGTTGGCGGTTGCGGCCATCGTTTGGTCGGCTCGCAAAGTGGAAATCATCCCTGAGTTCCTGTACGACGCGCACTTGCAAACTTGGGATTTGTTTCAACGCATGTGGCCCATGGACTGGGCCTACTATGCCAAAGGTGTTCATGGAGCGCTGATTGAAACCTTCCACATCGCCACCTTGGGCACATTGCTGTCGCTGATCCTGGGCTTTCCCGTGGCGCTCTTGGCAGCGAAAAACATCACGCGCTCAAAAACACTAAATTGGATCGCTCAGTTCATTTTGGTGTCTTCAAGGTCGGTGAACTCTCTGATCTGGGCCTTGCTGTTTGTGGCCATCTTTGGTCCAGGTGCGTTGGCGGGCGTCTTGGCCATTGGGTTTCGTTCCATCGGTTTTGTTGGCAAGCTGCTGGCCGAGGCTTTTGAAGAGGCTCGGCCAGGCCCGATCGAGGCTTTGGTGTCAACCGGTGCTCAACCCGCATCAATTTTGAGCAAAGGCTATTGGCCCCAAGTCGAGCCAAGTTTTTGGTCAGTGGCCTTGTTCCGCTGGGACATCAACATCCGTGAAAGCGCTGTATTGGGTCTGGTGGGGGGCGGCGGTATCGGCGTGGCCTTGGACAGTGCACTGAGCAACCTCTATTGGGACCAAGTCGGCCTGATTTTGTTTGTCATCTTCGTCGTGGTATTGCTGACCGAGGTGGTCACCTCCTTCATTCGGAGCAAGATCATTTGAGCGTCGCTCGCACTGTTGGGCCTCTGGGACGCCAGTCTGTGCTGGACGATTTATCAGGTGGTCTGGTGGTGTCCTGCCAGCCTGTGGCGGGTGGTCCCATGGATCACGACGATATCGTGCTGGCCATGGCCTTGGCCAGTCAAGCCGGAGGTGCGGTGGCTGTGCGGATTGAGGGGGCTCGACGTGTGGGGATGGTCGCGCCCAAGCTACAGATTCCAGTGATCGGCCTCGTGAAATGCGATCTCGCCAACAGCCCCGTGCGCATCACGCCCCGCTCAGCAGAGGTTGCAGCCTTGGCCGACGCCGGTGCTTGGATGATTGCCAGCGATGCCACCCATCGGCACCGACCTGAACCCATTGAATCCCTTTTGGATGCCATTCATGCCCGGGGTTGTCTGGCAATGGCGGATTGCGCCACGGTGGCAGAAGGCATGGCAGCGCATCGCATGGGTTTTGATTGCGTCGGTTCGACCTTGAGTGGTTACACAGCAGAAAACACCGTGCCCAGCTACGCAGCGCCCGACAGCGACATGGTCCGTCAACTCAGCCAACAGGGTGTTTGGGTGATCGCAGAGGGCCGCATCGCATCGGCCGAGATGGCGTCTCAAGCCTTTTCATGGGGTGCCAAAGCCGTGACCGTAGGCTCAGCCTTGACGCGCTTGGAGTCCATGGTGTCCGTTTATGTACAGGGCATGCAAACACGGCATTGAATCAATCACGGGCTTTGAATCATTCAAGACGCATGCTTATGGCAAAGAATACGCATGAAAATTCATTTATGTGATAGCCGCGAAGAGGCCACCCGATCAGCTGCAGCTTTGGTGTATCAACAAGTGGCTGCGAAGCCCTGCAGTGTGCTGGGATGGGCGACTGGCGGCACGATGGATGCTCTTTACTCGGAACTGGTGTTGCTCCAACAACAGCGTCCATTGTATTGGCGGGAATTGGTCAGCTTCAATTTGGATGAATACGTTGGGTTGTCAACGGATCACCCCAAGTCGTATCGTTTCTACATGCGACACCGGGTATTCATTCCCCTGGGCATCAACGAAGACTGTACACACCTGTTGCGCGGGGATGTATCCGATTTGGATGACGCGTGTATGGCCTATGAACGGGCCATCGCGGAGGCCGGTGGAATTGATTTTCAGTTGCTGGGTATCGGAGAAAATGGCCACATTGGTTTTAACGAACCCGGTTCGAGCATGGATTCACGGACGCGGTTCACTCGCTTGACGTTACAAACTATCGAGGCCAATCAACGCTTTTTTGCGCCTGGTGAATTTCAGCCGCACACGGCACTGACCATGGGAATCAAGACCATTCTTGAGGCCAGACAAATCGTGATGTTGGCGCTTGGCGCGAAAAAATCTGCAGCCGTTGCTGCGATGGTTGAGGGCCCCTTGAGTGAACTGTGCCCCGCGAGTGCGCTGCAAATGCACCCAGCAACGACGCTGGTTTTGGATCCCGATGCCGCGCAATCTCTGACACAGCAGAATAATCACCGCCGAGCCCATCCGATCAAGGACCTCAAGGCTTGAGGTTTTCATGGGACCTGGTCAATAGGGTGTATGTGATCAGGCAAACAACGCTGCTGCGTTTTCGGACATCGGCAACATTCTTTGGCTGTTGTGAAATTCGTCCGCCGATCCGTTGTGCCATTCGCTCAACCGATACAACGTAGCAAATTGAAAACCCAGAGTTGCTGCACCCATACCCCCCACCAACTCAGTCCCACGGCGAACGTTGTCCTGCATCCAAGCCGGCAAGAAGAGATGGTATGGATTTCGACGGACCTCGCCAGCATGAAAAGACGTTCCCGTCATCTGATCTGTGAGGATGTCTTCGCTCACCTCCACCATCAGGTTGGGGTCTGTCATGGGGTGCCAATACTCGGTCTCAATCAAGGCCGTTTTGAAGCCGGTGTCCGTTTTCATCAGCGCATCCATGACCAGAAAATGAACCCCCATGTGGGTGGCGTTCCAATCATGTTTATGTGGGAGAAAGATGGCACGGGGTTGCTCCGACAACAGAAGCCCGGCAATCAACTGAACCATGGCTGCCCAGTGCTCGGGGTCTTCTCGTCGGCAGCTCAAGTTCACCCGTTCAAGTCCGTTCGGTGCCGTTTGAATTAGGCCAAAACCCATGTAACCGCAAGCCCCTTTCAATTCGGTCAAACGTTCACTTTGGCGAGCCTTGGCAGAGCCAAGCGTCACGGCAACATTCATCACGTTCCAGCCCGATTGGCGTCTCAAGCGCAAAGGTAAGGCGCCGATGATGCACTCGTCATCAGGGTGTGGAGAAAAGATCAATGCCTTGGGAGCCCCTTCAGCCAAGGGCGGATGGGAAGCCGGCGCAACCCCACCCAAAGGATAGGCTTGACCTTCTTCGAAAGAACGGGCGTAGGCAGCCGCGAGCGAGGCGTAGGGGTTCATAGTTCGACCAGTCTAACCAATTCACACGTTGGACTGCATTGAACTTTCTGGTTCTGGCTGATAGTTTCCTTCGTTTTAGTCAAGCCAGCGGGAGGCTAAAACTCGCACCCACGCGGTGGCCTTCAACGTCTTCGTGGCCATATGCACCAGCTTTTGTCGGTATTGGCCACCGTCTCCGCTTGAGACGCCTGATCTTTCTGAGAACCTTCCAACTTAACTGCAAAGTCTGTTTCCGCGTTCCGCGATGTGTAATCTGTTGCTTGCCGACTTACTTGACGTACAAGCTGAGTCTGCAAGTGAAACTGGTAGCGGCTTGTCCATACCGAATTTGTAATGTCTTTTAATGGCAGACGGCTTCACGACAGTAGATATGACCCGATGACCGCCATCGCTGCATACCGGCCCTCCGCCAGACCGCTCCCCTTTATTGCAGCAAGAGTGCTTCAGCAACACCTCAAATCGCCACCAACTGTTGAATGTTCTTTTCCTTCATCTCACTGCCTGGCCCACGGGCAATCACCTCGCCGCGCTCCATCACCAAATACTGGTCGGCCAGTTCTTCGGCAAAGTCGTAGTACTGCTCACACAGCAGCACCGCCATGCGCTGGCCCTGCAGACCCACGTCGGCCAATTGACGGATCACCCGGCCGATGTCCTTGATGATGCTGGGCTGAATGCCTTCAGTCGGCTCGTCCAGGATGAGTAAACGCGGCTTGGCTGCCAGTGCACGGGCAATGGCCAGCTGTTGTTGCTGGCCACCTGAAAGGTCACCGCCCCGGCGGTGCAGCATTTGTCTCAGAACAGGGAACAACTCAAACAACTCCGGCGGAATCGGTGAGCCGCCCGGCTGTGTGGCCAAACCCATCAGCAAGTTGTCTTCCACCGTCAAGCGGGCAAAGATTTCCCGGCCTTGAGGGACATAACCGATGCCGGCTGCGGCGCGTTCATAGGGTTTCGCATTCGTCAGGTCTTGGTTGCTGAGGGTGACGCTGCCGCTTTTGATGGGTACCAAGCCCATGAGCGATTTGAGCAAGGTGGTTTTGCCCACGCCGTTGCGGCCCAGCAATACGGTGACTTGCCCTTGCACGGCGCTCAGGCTCACATCGCGCAGGATGTGCGAGCCGCCGTAATACTGATGGATGTTCTTGACTTCAAGCATGGTCAGCGCCCTAAATAAACTTCGATCACACGCTCGTCGGCTTGCACCTGATCTAGCGTGCCCTGGGCCAGAACTGAACCGTCGCACAACACCGTGACGATGTCCGAGATGGTGCGGATAAAGCTCATGTCGTGCTCCACCACCATCAGCGAATGCTTGCCCTTAAGGGTGAGGAACAACTCGGCCGTGCGCTCGGTTTCATGGTCGGTCATGCCGGCCACGGGTTCATCGAGCAAGAGCAGCTTGGGATCTTGCATGAGCAACATGCCGATCTCCAGCCACTGCTTTTGCCCGTGGCTGAGCAAGCCAGCGGGTTTGCTGACGCTGTCCGCAAGGTGGATGGTGTGCAGGACTTCGGCCAAGCGGTCATTTTGGCGTGAATCGAGCTTGAAGAACATCGAAGCTTTCACGCCTTTGGGTGTCTTCAAAGCGAGTTCGAGGTTTTCAAACACGGTGAGGTGCTCGAACACCGTGGGCTTTTGGAACTTGCGGCCGATGCCCAGCTGTGCGATTTCGGGTTCGTTGTGGCGCAGCAAATCAATCGTGCTGCCGAAGAACACGGTGCCTTCATCAGGCCTTGTCTTACCGGTGATGATGTCCATCATGGTGGTCTTGCCCGCACCGTTGGGGCCGATGATGCAACGCAGCTCACCCGGCGCGATGTCGAGTGACAGCTTGTTGATGGCCTTGAAGCCGTCAAAGCTCACGCTCACGTCTTCCAGATACAAGATGCGACCGTGGGTCACATCAACCTCATTCGCGTCTTGCAGCACGCGACCATAGCCGGCACTGCGGCCACCGGATTCGGTGGACTCTAAGCGCAGCTGGGCGGAATTTGCCACACGCTCAGCGCCTTGTTTGAGCAGGTCAGGCGTCATGCCGCACCGCCTTTCTTGCTTTTGAATTGGGTCACCAAACCCACAACCCCTTTCGGCAAGTACAAAGTCACCGCAATGAACAGTGCTCCCAAAAAGTACAACCAAAATTCAGGCGCAGTCACCGTGAGCCAGCTCTTGGCACCGTTGACCAAAAACGCACCAGCAATCGGACCGATCAAGGTGCCACGGCCACCCACCGCGGCCCATACCGCCATCTCGATCGAATTGGCGGCGCTCATTTCACCGGGGTTGATGATGCCGACCTGAGGCACATACAAAGCCCCTGCAATGCCGCACATCACGGCTGAGATCACCCAGATGCTGAGCTTGTAAGGCAGTGGCGAATAGCCTGAGAACATGACCCGCGTTTCGGCATCGCGAATCGCCATCAGCACCCGCCCATACTTGCTGCCCACCAGCCAACGTGCAAACAAAAAGAAGCCCAAGAGGGTCAATCCGGTCAACACAAACAGTGTCATGCGCATGTTGGGGGTGGCAATCGGCAGGTCCAATATGCGTTTGAAATCGGTGAAACCGTTGTTGCCGCCAAAACCGGTTTCATTGCGGAAGAACAAGAGCATGGCCGCATAGGTCATGGCCTGGGTGATGATGGAGAAGTACACCCCCTTGATGCGTGAACGAAAGGCAAAGTAGCCGAACACAAAGGCGATCAATCCGGGCACCAACACCACCAGAAAAAGTGTGGCGATGAAACTGTCTGACAGGGTCCAGTGCCAAGGCAACTCTTTCCAGTCGAGGAAAACCATAAAGTCTGGCAACTCGCTTTTGTAGTTACCATCTTGCCCGATCTGGCGCATGAGGTACATGCCCATGACATAGCCGCCCAGAGCGAAGAACAGGCCATGGCCCAACGACAGGATGCCCGTGTAGCCCCAAATCAGGTCCATGGCCAGCGCACAAATGGCGTAACACATGATCTTGCCAATCAGGGACACGGCAAAGTCACTCAAGTGCAAGGGGCTGCCTGCAGGTACCCACAAGTTGAGCACCGGGGCCAGCACGCCCACCATGATGAGCGCCAACAGAAAAGCGGCCCAAGCTTTGCGGCCCAGCAAAGGCGCGTGTGTAGGAAGTTCAAAATTTTTCATATTCTTGTCCCTGTTCACGCTTCAGCGCTGCGACCCTTCATCGCGAAGATACCTTGAGGGCGCTTCTGGATGAAGACGATGATGAACACCAACACCGCAATTTTGGCCAGCACCGCACCGGTCCAACCTTCGAGCAGCTTGTTGGCGAGGCCCAGCCCCAAAGCGGCATACACCGTGCCCGCCAGCTGGCCCACCCCGCCCAGCACCACCACCATGAACGAGTCCACTATGTAGCTTTGCCCCAAATCAGGGCCGACGTTGCCCACCTGGCTCAGGGCGCAACCAGCCAAGCCGGCAATGCCCGAACCCAAAGCGAATGCGTAGGTGTCGATGCGGGCCGTGTTCACACCCATGCACGAAGCCATGGGGCGGTTTTGCGTGACGCCGCGCACAAACAAACCCAGGCGCGTTTTGCCAATCAAGAGCGCCATGCCGATCAGCACCGCAGCGGCAAACACGATGATGAGCACGCGGTTCCAGGGCAGTTGCAAATTGGGCAGCAACTGCAGCGATCCGCTCATCCACGAGGGGTTTTCAACCCCCACGTTTTGCGCCCCAAACAAGCTGCGCACGCCTTGCATGAGCACCAAGCTGATGCCCCAGGTGGCCAGCAACGTTTCAAGCGGGCGGCCATACAAATGTTTGAGCACCGTGCGCTCCATGACGGCGCCCACCAAAGCGGCCATGAGAAACGACACGGGAATCGCTACAAGCAAGTACGCATCGAAAGCGCCCGGCAGGTATTGACGGAACAGGGCCTGCACCACATAAGTGGCATAAGCGCCGATCATCATCAGCTCGCCGTGTGCCATGTTGATCACACCCATCAAGCCGTAGGTGATGGCGAGCCCCAAAGCCACCAACAGCAAAATGGAGCCCAGGCTGGCCCCAGTGAACAAGGTGCCCAGGCGTTCGCCCCAGCGCAGGCTCTCCTGCACGGTGGTCAAAGCTGTTTGAATTTGCTTTTTCACCGAAAGGTCTTGCTCTTGGGCCAGTTGCTGGTTCAGCAAAAGCAAGGTTTCTGGCTGTTGGCTGTCGGCCAGTTCGCGGGCAGCCAGCAATCGGTCATTGGGCACCTCGCTGACCAGCATGGCGGCTGCACGCGCTTGGCGCACCAGGCTTTGGACGGTGGCATCTTTTTCGGTGGCCAGCGCTTTGTCGAGCAAAGGTCTGCGGCTGGCATCGGGTTCTTTGAGCAAAGACAAGGCGGCCAGTCGGCGCACCTTCACCTCTGCACTGAACAATTTCAAGGCCGCTAGGGCCGTGTCCAGTTCACCGCGCAGGCGGTTGTTCAGCATCACATCTTCGGCCTCTTGCGGCACGGACACCGCTTGTCCGGTCACCGGGTTCAGGCCTTGGCCATCGCGCACCACCAGCACCTGGTCCTTGGCCACTTTGACCACATCGTCGGCCAACGCTTGCAAAAATGCAGCGGTCTTCTCATCGCCTTGGGCCACCGCTTGCGCCAAAGCCTGCACACGCGCATCGCTTTCGCCCACAGAAATCGCCAGGGCTTCGTCCATGGTCAAGGCGTGCGCTGCCGACAGACCCCACACAGCACTGGCGATCCACGCGGCTTTCAAAATCCATCGTTTCATCTTGAACATCTCTTGGTCGGGCGCAAATGGGCCTCTTCGGTCAACTTTCAGAAAAAGGGGAGGGACTGTGCCCTCCCCTTTTTTCAGAACGCGTTCAAACGATCACTTCTTGGCAGGTTCGTCAGGCTTGACGTCGTTACCGGGGATGAAGGGGCTCCATGGCTTGGCCTTCACGGGGCCAGGTGTCTTCCAGACCACGTTGAACTGGCCGTCAGCCTTGATCTCGCCGATGAAAACCGACTTGTGCAGGTGGTGGTTTTTCTCGTCCATCTTGCTGGTGATGCCGCTTGGCGCCTTGAAGGTCTGACCCGCCATGGCCGCGATCACTTTGTCGGTGTCAGTGGACTTGGCTTTTTCAACCGCTTGCTTCCACATGTTGATGCCGATGTAAGTGGCTTCCATCGGGTCGTTGGTGAGAGGCTTGTCTTTGTGACCGGCGATGTTTTTGGCCTTGGCATACGCTGCCCACTTCTTGGTGAACTCGTCGTTGGCGGGGTTCTTGATGCTCATGAAGTAGTTCCATGCGGCCAAGTGACCCACCAAAGGCTTGGTGTCCACGCCGCGCAGTTCTTCCTCACCCACCGAGAAGGCCACGACGGGCACGTCTTTCGCTTTCAGACCCGCGTTGCCCAGTTCTTTGTAGAAAGGTACGTTGGAGTCACCGTTGATGGTGGAGACCACAGCGGTCTTGCCACCTGCAGAGAATTTCTTCACATCGGCCACGATGGTTTGGTAATCGCTGTGGCCAAACGGGGTGTATTTTTCGTCGATGTCTTTGTCAGCCACGCCTTTGCTTTTCAGGTAGGCACGCAAGATTTTGTTGGTGGTACGGGGGTACACATAGTCGGTGCCCAGCAAGACCCAACGCTTGGCCGCGCCGCCTTCTTTGCTCATCAGGTAATCCACTGCAGGGATGGCTTGTTGGTTGGGTGCAGCGCCTGTGTAGAACACGTTTTTGCTGAGTTCTTCACCTTCGTATTGCACGGGGTAGAACAGCAAGCCGTTCATTTCCTCCACCACGGGCAAGACCGATTTGCGCGACACGGATGTCCAGCAACCGAAGATAACCGAGACTTTGTCTTGGCCGAGCAGCTGTTTGGTTTTTTCAGCGAACAGGGGCCAGTTGGAGGCGGGGTCCACGATCACGGGCTCGAGCTTCTTGCCGAGCACACCACCCTTGGCGTTGATCTCGTCGATGGCCATGAGCACGGTGTCTTTGAGCACGGTCTCGGAAATGGCCATGGTGCCGGACAAGCTGTGCAGCACGCCCACCTTGATGGTGTTGCCCGCTTGCGCTTGGGCTTGGGTTGCAAACGTCAAGCTGCCAGCCACAATGGCGGCGGCGGTTGCGAGGGCTTTGAGATTGCCACGACGATTCATCATGAGATCACTCCAATCTGGAAAGTAGGTTGTTGAAACAAACACGCGGAGACTTGCAACGCTGAATCACTCTTTGCAAACGCCGTGCCAACTTCAGGGAGAACCCTGATTCACCCCAATGGACACGCTGTTTCCCTAGGAAAAAAATCACCGCTCTATAAGGGGCACAGTCTTTGCTACATTGAGGGGATCGAATGCACCAACTCTTTCAGAACGCACCAAAATGGAACTCACTCCTCGTGAAAAAGACAAGCTGCTCATCTTCACAGCGGCACTTTTGGCCGAACGCCGCAAGGCGCGTGGCCTGAAACTGAACTACCCCGAAGCCATTGCCTTGATTTGCGCAGCTGTCATGGAAGGCGCACGGGATGGGAAGACCGTGGCGCAACTGATGAGCGAAGGGCGCACCGTCTTGACGCGTGCCGACGTGATGGATGGCATCGCCGAAATGATCCCCGACATCCAAGTCGAAGCCACTTTCCCAGACGGCACCAAATTGGTGACCGTGCACCAACCCATCGTTTGAGAACAAGCAGGAGCTGAAATGAAAAAAATTGCCTTCACACTTTCTTTGGCCCTCTCGCAACTGGCCAGCAACGCTTTCGCTCACGACGGGCACGGCCTAGGTGGCCACCACTGGCATGCCACCGATGTGCTGGGGTTTGTGGTTGCAGCTGCCTTGGTGGCCGTGGCCGTCTATTTCGGTAAAAAGTGAGCACCGCATGATTCCCGGCGAACTCTTGATCGATTCCGGCCAACACGCCCTCAATGTTGGCCGTCGCACTTGCACCCTGGTGGTGCAAAACGCCAGTGACCGCCCCATCCAGGTAGGTTCGCACTACCACTTTGCCGAAACCAACGCAGGTCTGAGCTTTGACCGCGCTGCTGCACGTGGCATGCGCTTGAACATTGCATCGGGTACGGCAGTTCGATTTGAGCCCGGCCAGCAACGCACCGTGGAGCTGGTGGATTACTCGGGTGACCGGGTGGTGTTTGGCTTTCGCGGCTTAACGCAAGGGAAACTCTGACATGGCCCACATCGACAAACGTGCATACGCCGAAATGTTTGGCCCCACCGTGGGCGACCGCGTTCGCCTGGCCGACACCAGCTTGGTGATCGAAGTGGAAAAGGACTTGACGCTGCATGCCGGAGGCTACGGCGAAGAGGTCAAGTTCGGCGGCGGTAAAACCATCCGTGACGGCATGTCGCAATCGCAAAGAACGAACACCGAAGGTGCGATGGACTGCGTGCTCACCAACGCGCTCATCATCGACCACTGGGGCATCGTCAAAGCCGACATCGGCTTGCGCGGCAACCGCATCGCCGCCATTGGCAAAGCGGGCAACCCCGACACACAGCCGGGCGTGGACATCGTCATCGGCCCCGGCACCGAGATCATCAGCTGCGAAGGTCTGATCGTCACCGCAGGTGGCATCGACTCACACATCCATTTCATCGCACCCCAACAGATTGACGAAGCACTGGCCAGCGGCGTGACCACCATGCTGGGTGGGGGCACAGGCCCGGCCACCGGCACTTTTGCCACCACCTGCACACCGGGACCCTTCAACATTGAGCGCATGATGCAGGCGGCCGACGCCTTTCCGATGAACCTGGGGTTTTTAGGCAAGGGCAATGCCAGCTTGCCTGCTGCGCTGCACGAGCAAATCAGTGCAGGCGCGATTGGTCTGAAGCTCCACGAAGACTGGGGCACAACGCCCGCAGCGATTGACAACTGCTTGACGGTGGCCGAAGAAACCGACACGCAAGTGGCGATCCACACCGACACGCTCAATGAGTCGGGCTTTGTGGAAGACACGGTGGCCGCCTTCAAAGGCCGCACCATCCACACCTTCCACACCGAAGGCGCGGGTGGCGGGCACGCCCCGGACATTTTGAAAGTGGTGGGCGAGGCCAATGTGCTGCCCTCTTCCACCAACCCCACAAGGCCTTACACCATCAACACACTCGACGAGCATGTGGACATGTTGATGGTCTGCCACCACCTGGACCCAGCGATTGCCGAAGACCTGGCCTTTGCCGAGAGCCGTATCCGCAAAGAAACCATTGCGGCCGAAGACATCCTGCACGACCTGGGTGCCATCAGCATGATGAGCAGCGACAGTCAGGCCATGGGCCGGGTGGGCGAGGTCATCATCCGCACTTGGCAAACCGCCCACAAAATGAAGCAGCAGCGCGGCAGCCTGCCCGGCGACACCGATCGCCACGACAATGCCCGCGTCAAACGCTACATCGCCAAGTACACGATCAACCCGGCCATTGCCCACGGCATGAGCCACGAAGTGGGCAGCATCGAAGTGGGCAAATGGGCTGACTTGGTGATCTGGAAGCCCGCCTTCTTTGGCGTCAAACCTGCACTGATCATGAAAGGTGGCTTCATCGCGCTGGCCGCCATGGGTGACCCGAACGCCTCCATCCCCACACCACAACCGGTGCACTACCGCCCCATGTTTGGCAGCTATGGCGGGGCACTGTCTCGCGGCTCATTGACCTTTGTGTCGCAAGCGGGTTTGCAAGCGGGCTTGGGTGCGCGTTATGGCTTGGCCAAAACACTGAGTGCTGTGAAAAACATCCGCCAAGTGGGCAAGAAGGACATGATTCACAATGACTACGCACCTCGTATGGAAGTCGATGCACAGACCTACGCGGTGCGCGCCGACGGCCAGCTGCTGGTCTGTGAACCCGCGACCAGCCTGCCCATGACGCAACGCTACTTTCTGTTCTGATGATCCTCTGCTCCAAACTCATGCCCCAAGGCCGTGGCCTGGCCCGTGTGCTGGTCCAACGCGCCAGCACCATCACGCTCGACTGGGACACCCGACAAAAAAGCCGCTTTGATGCAACAGACAGCGCAGGGCGCGCCCTTGGCGTATTTTTAGCTCGGGGCACTGTGGTGCGCGGTGGCGATGTGCTGGTGGCCGAAGACGGCTCGCTGGTGCGGGTGGTGGCCGCGCCCCAAGACGTACTGCACATCACCGCTTGCACAGAACACGGCTCACCGTTTGACCTGACCCGCGCCGCCTACCACTTGGGCAACCGCCATGTGCCGATTGAGCTGCAGCCCGACCACCTCAAGATCGAACCCGACCATGTGCTGGCCGACATGCTGCGGGCCATGTACATGACGGTCGTGGCGGTGTCAGCGCCCTTCGAGCCTGAGAGTGGCGCTTATGGCGACCACGGTGGGCATTCCCATGGCGGACATTCCCATGGTGGGCATGGGCATGACCACGACCGCGCGCATTCACACGACCACAAAGCCGCTGTCGCCGAACCGCATGTGCATGGACCCGACTGCACACACGATCACGCTGCACCGCCCGTCGCCAAGCGCATCGCTATCCCCATCCGCTCTGCCCCTGCCGCGCCCCATGTGCACGGCCCCAACTGCAACCATGACCACTGAGTCCGCGCCTTCGGGCCTGCTGCAACTGATCTGGCTCGCCTCGCCTGCTTTGCCCATCGGTGGGTTTTCATACTCTGAAGGCCTGGAATCAGCCATTGAGCAAGGCTTGGTGCATGACGAACACAGTTCGACCGATTGGGTGGTGGACCAGTTGCACCTGACCCAGTCGCGCGGCGACATGTCGGTGCTGGCGCAAGCCATCCCAGCCTGGCAATACGGCGACACTGCGCGGCTGCAAGCCCTGAACAATTGGGTCATGACCACCCGCGAAACCGCTGAAATGCGCCTGCAAACCGAACAAATGGGTCGCTCTTTGCTCGACTGGCTGCGAAACCTCCAGCAGGCCAGCGGCGATCAATTGCGGCTGTGTGCCAGCCTGCCTGTGACCTACCCACTGGCCATGGCGCTGGCATTGTCTTTGGCATACACGCCGCTGGACCAAGCCCTACAGGCTTACGCTTTTGGCTGGTCTGAAAACATGACCCAAGCTGCGCTGAAGTCAGTGCCTTTGGGCCAAAGTGCGGGCCAACGCATGCTGGCTCGGCTGGCCCGTGAAATCCCTTTGGCGGTAAAAACCGCCATGCAAATCAGCGACAACGACCGCCAAGCCTTCAGCCCCATGCTGGCCATCTTGTCCTCACGCCACGAAACCCAATATTCCAGAATTTTCAGATCATGAGCTCTGCACTGCACCACATCCCGAAACGCACCCAAAAACTGCCGCCCCTGCGTGTGGGCATTGGCGGGCCGGTCGGCTCCGGCAAAACCACGCTGCTCGAGATGCTGTGCAAAAACATGCGCGAGCGCTGGGACCTGATCGCCATCACCAACGACATCTACACCAAGGAAGACCAGCGATTGCTCACGGTGAGTGGTGCCCTGCCAGCCGAACGCATCATGGGTGTAGAAACAGGCGGCTGCCCGCACACGGCCATCCGCGAAGACGCGTCCATCAACCTCGAAGCGATTGACCGCATGTTGGAGAAGTTTCCGAACGCCGACGTGGTCTTCATCGAAAGCGGCGGCGACAACCTGGCCGCCACCTTCAGCCCCGAACTGTCTGACCTGACGATCTATGTGATTGACGTGGCCGCAGGAGAAAAAATTCCCCGCAAGGGCGGCCCTGGCATCACCAAGAGTGACCTGTTCGTCATCAACAAGACCGACTTGGCGCCACATGTAGGGGCCGACTTGCAAGTGATGCGCGACGACACCAACCGCATGCGCCCCAACCCAGAGACCCGCCCCTGGGTGATGACCAACCTCAAAACGCTGGACGGCCTGGCCGAGGTGGTCGCCTTCATTGAAAAGCGCGGGATGCTCGGCCAGGGTTGACCGACTGTTTTAGTCGTTACAATTCACCCCCAAGGAAGCGTGGCAGAGTGGTCGATTGCACCGGTCTTGAAAACCGGCGACTCGAAAGGGTCCGTGAGTTCGAATCTCACCGCTTCCGCCAGTGACGCATAAAAAACGCCCCTCGCAAGGGGCGTTTTGCATGGCGCAGCGAATTTCAGCTCTTGCCCACCAGCATCGCCTCCACCAACTCCTGCACAGCCAATGCCTCTTCGGCAGTGGCCAATTTGTGCGGCTTGCCTTGCAACCACAAGTCCACTTCGCTCAACTGTCGATGTAAGGCACTGGTGCGGGGGTCTTCGGTGGTCCAGTCCAAGGCTTCTTGCCATGGGCCGCCGTCAGAGCGCCACAGTTGGTAGAACTCGCGGAACTGATGGTTCATGCGACTGCCGCGCACGGTGACTTCTTGGCGGTCGGGCTGCTGCCCTCCGGTGGTGGCCATCACCGTCACGGGTTTGCCGTCGGCCGTGGTCAATCGGGCCAGCATGTCCAGCTCGCACAGCGAGGCATCGTCGGGGTAACGTGGCAAGGCCTGCTGCAAAGTCAATGGACCCAAAAACCGACCGGCGAGAAACAGGAAGTGCGAAATCACCTCTCGGGTGTAACCACCTTCGTGACGCAGGCGCAGCCAATCGGCGTCTTTTTGCCAAGCACGGGGCCAAGCGGGGTAATTCACCACGATGTCGATGCCCAACAGCTCGCCCGTTTCACCCGCCTGAATGGCGCGACGCAACTCGTCAAAACCACGAGAAGCGGCTTGTGTGAAGTTGACCACGCCAGGCAAACGGGCCCGGGCCAGCTGATTCACCAGATCACGGCTTTGCGCATTGTCGGTGCCCAGGGGTTTTTCCATGAACACACCTTGCCCGGCCGCTGCGGCCTGCAAGGCATAGGTTTTGCGCGGTCCCGGCGGGCACGCTAAATAAACCACATCGGCGCCCGCCATGGCGGCTTCGGGACTGGCGGCAACCGGAACATCCGGTATGAGTTCGCGCGTTTTAGTGACGGAATCGACCGATGGATCCCAAACACCGCAAACATCAAAAGCGGTGTGTCGCCATGCGTTTTCCAGCATGCGTCGGCCCATGATGCCAAGCCCAATGATGGCCAATCGATGTGTCATGTATTTCTCCTGAAGCCATGAGCTTAACCCCAGAAAAATTTGGGCGATGATGATTCCAGAAATTCGATAAAATCGTATATATGGAAAAAACCAACAGTACCAACAGCCCATTTGCAACCGCTTACCTGCGGTTTTTGCAGTTGGCCAAAGTCATTCAAGCCCTGCCCGATGGCATGGAAATGGATGCCAACGAGAAGGCTTTGCTCCAAGCCGTGGTTCTTCGCTGGTACGAAAATCAGCCCATGACCGTGCGCGAAGCCATTGCACTCGCTGATCTGGGCTCCCCCGCCACGTTGCACAAGCGGATCACACGGCTGCGCGAAAAGGAAATGCTCAGCACGTTGAATTTGGAAGGTGATCGCCGCGCCAAATTTTTGATCCCGACCCAACGCACCTTGGATTACTTCAGCCACCTGGGGCAATCCATGCAAGCAGCGCACCAACAAACACCCGCATGAGTTCCTTCATCGGCTCCTCCCTTCAAAAAACAGCACTGGCTTTGCTCAGTGCTGTTTTGTTTGTGGGATTCTTCGAGCTCAACGACTGGATGTTTCACGACTTTGAACACAAGCATGGCATCAACTGGTTGTTCTTGCCCGCTGGCTTCAGAGTCATCTTGGTTTTGGTGCTGGGCCTGCCCGGTGCAATGGGTTTGATGCTGGGCAGCTGGTACATCGATGCAGGTCTGATCTATGGTCCCAACCCGTTGCTAGCCTTTTTGAATGGGGTCGCAGGCGGTTTAACCCCTTGGTTGGTGATGAAATACCTGCAAAAACAACGGTGGTTGAGCGATCAACTTCAAACGCTCAACCCCTTGCAGCTGCTGAACTTGACGCTGGCCACCTCAGCAAGCAGCGCTGCGGCACACCAAATCGTCTGGCATTGGTTGGAACGTCCCCTGACCGATGTTTGGGTGGATGTGTGGCCCATGTTCATTGGCAATGTGACTGGGGCTTTGGTCATGCTCTATGGTTTCAAGTTCATCTTGGACAGGATGCGCGTCAGAAACTGAAACCGCTGAAATGGCATAAGACCTCAGTCACCCTCGGCCAAAAACAGCGCTTGCAGGTCACTCAAAAAGTCAAAGCCTTTTTCTGTGGGCCAAACCCGGTGCAGGTCACGGCCAATCAAGCCCAGTTTTTCAGCCTCTTGCAGGCCTTTTTGGATGCTGGTCATGGCCAGGCCCGTGCGGTCCACGTAGTCGGCCAAATCAAAACCACCCCGCAAACGCAGCGCATTGAGCATGAACTCAAACGGCAAGTCTTGACGCGAGACCTCGGTACTTTGTGTGACGGGCTCGCCCTTCATGGCCTGCTGCATGTACAGCGCAGGCTCGCGGTAACGCACTTGCCGCAGCACACGGTGCGCAAAACTGAGCTTGCTGTGCGCCCCGGCGCCAATGCCCAAATAGTCGCCAAACTGCCAGTAGTTCAGGTTGTGGGCGCATTGGTGGCCCGGCTTGGCATAGGCTGAGACCTCGTAGCGGTTGAGCCCCGCCAAGCCGGTCAGCTCGGTGATGCGGTCCATCATCTCGTAAGCCAAATCGTCTTCAGGCAAGGCGGGTGGGAACTTGGCGAACACCGTGTTCGGCTCGATCGTGAGGTGGTAGATCGAGATGTGCGGTGGCGCAAAGGCCAGCGCAGTCTGGATGTCTTGTGTCAAGCCTTCCAGCGTTTGGCCGGGCAAGGCGTACATCAGGTCAAGGTTGAAGGTGTCAAACACCTGCGCCGCTTCGGTCACGGCGGCCAAGGCCTGGTCACGGTCGTGCACACGGCCCAAGGCCTTCAAGTGCGCATTGTCAAAACTCTGCACGCCAATCGACAAACGGGTGATGCCTGCTTGCCTGAAAGCCTTGAAGCGGTCTTTCTCAAAGGTGCCGGGGTTGGCTTCCATGGTGATTTCGGCATCTGGCGCCAATCGCACACGGGCGCGGATGCCGCCCACCAAACGGTCAATGGCTTCGGGCGAAAACAAGCTGGGTGTGCCGCCACCCAAAAACACGGTCTGGATGCTGCGACCCCAGATCAAAGGCAAGCTCGCTTCGAGGTCGGCAAACAGCGCGTTGATGTAGGCGACTTGTGTCGACACCGGGTCAGCGCCTTCTCGGAATTCATGCGAGTTGAAATCACAATACGGGCACTTCTTGATGCACCAAGGCAGGTGCACATAGAGCGACAAAGGCGGCAAGGCGTTCAGTTGAAGCACGCCAGGGCGCATGGCGTGCACCGGGTCCATGTTGTCGCTCATGTCTGGCTCACGCGGCAGCGCCATCCAGCCAGCGTTCACGCATCAATGCCAACATGGCTTGTGCGGCGCGGCCCCGGTGGCTGTTGGCGTTTTTCACTTCAGGCGGCAGCTCGGCAAAGGTCTTGCCAAACTCGGGCAAAAACATGACCGGATCAAAACCAAAGCCATTGCTACCCCGGCGCTCGGGCGTGATCTGCACCACCACGCGGCCCACAGCAACCAGGGGTTCCGGGTCGTCGGCGCTGCGTAAGGCCACCAAGGTGCTGACCATGGCGGCACGGCGATTCGTGATGCCTTGCATTTGTTCCAGCAAAGCGCTCACATTGGTGTCGTCACCCTTGGGGTAACCAAATCGTGTGGCGTAGAACGCCGTGTCCACACCCGGCTGACCGCCAAAAGCATCGACACACAAACCCGCATCGTCGGCCAGGGCAGGCAAGCCGCTCAGCTGCGCCGCATGGCGCGCTTTGGCCAGGGCGTTTTCCACAAAGGTCTTGAAGGGCTCTGCCGCCTCGGGGATGTTCAGCTCGGACTGGCGCACCAGCGTCATGCCCAGCGGCGCAAACAAGGTTTGCAACTCGGCCAATTTGCCCGCGTTGTTGGAAGCCAGAACGATTTTCATGAGTGGGCGGTATCAGGCGCTGAAAGTTAGGGTTTGGGGCGCGTCGTGCGCTTGCTTTTGCAGCTGCACCAGCTGGGCAATGCCTTTTTCGGCCAAGGCCAGCATGCGGTCCATCTCGACACGGGTGAAGGCCACGCCTTCTGCCGTGCCCTGCACTTCCACAAAGTTGCCAGCGCCGGTCATCACCACATTCATGTCGGTGTCGCAGGCCGAGTCTTCGGGGTAATCCAAGTCCAGCAAGGCGGTGCCGTTTTTCAGGCCAACCGAGATGGCGGCCACGCGGTCAAGGATGGGCGACTCGCTCAGTTTGCCAGTGGTCATGAGCCAGTTGACGGCGTCTTGCGCCGCCACAAAAGCACCAGTGATGCTGGCGGTGCGGGTACCACCATCGGCTTGCAGCACGTCGCAATCGAGGTGAATGGTGCGTTCGCCCAGTTTTTTCAGGTCAAACACGGCACGCAAGGACCGGCCAATCAGGCGCTGAATCTCTTGAGTGCGGCCGCTTTGTTTGCCCCGGGCAGCTTCACGGTCGCCCCGGGTGTGGGTGGCGCGGGGCAGCATGCCGTATTCGGCCGTGACCCAGCCTTCGCCGCTGCCTTTTTTGTGACCCGGCACCTTTTCTTCGACCGAAGCGGTGCACAGTACGCGGGTCTGGCCAAATTCGATCAGCACCGAGCCTTCGGCATGCACGGTGTAACCGCGGGTGATGCGCACCGGGCGCAGGGCGTCGGCAGGGCGACCGGTTCGAACGTAAGAGCTGGTGGTGTTCATGATGGCGCAGAGATAAAGTGAATGCTTGGCCCTGACAATGCGCCCGGCAATTCGCAGGCGGGTCAGACCCAAGAGTTTGAGATAATGCCTCGTTTAATGCTCAGCTGTTAGGCTCAGCATTTGCAGTGCACAAAGGCCAGTTTGGCCATGCGCTGCCACAAGGAACTTGACTCATGCCAGTTTACAGTATGACCGGATACGCCAGCGTGCAGCACAGCCCGCTGGCTTTAGACGGTGAAACCCCTGCCAGCGCGGCCCCAACAGCCCGGCTGGGGTTCGAAATCCGCTCGGTCAACAGCCGTTTTCTG
This sequence comes from Limnohabitans sp., assembly GCF_034680285.1. Classification (GTDB taxonomy): domain Bacteria; phylum Pseudomonadota; class Gammaproteobacteria; order Burkholderiales; family Burkholderiaceae_C; genus Limnohabitans_A. Next base: position 4,753 of record NZ_JAXITC010000014.1, on the reverse strand, counting down.
GACCTGAGTTTCCGCCTGCCTGAAGATCTGCGCCAGCTCGAACCTGGACTGCGCGAACTGATCACCCGCCAGATCAAACGCGGCAAAGTCGAAGTGCGTGCCAGCCAGGACGCGGGCGATGGCGCCACCCTGCAAGCCCCCAACCACCAAGCCCTGCAAAAAATCGCGGCCTTGCAAGACAAAATTCAGGATTGGCTGCCCGATGCACGGCCGCTGAGCGTGGCCGACGTGTTACGCATGACTGCAGGCAGCTCAGGCCAAGCAGCGCCCGACGAAGCCACCTGGATGCAACTGGCCAACCAAGCCGTGGATGCCCTGCGCGAGGCCCGCGCCCGTGAAGGCGCCCGCCTGACCGAGATGCTGCAGAGCCACATTGATCAGCTGCGCGGCCTGGCCGAGCAGGCCGTGCCCTTGGTGCCGCAACTGGTCGAGCAGCAGCGCCAGCGCTTTTTGGAGCGCTGGAAAGACGCCATGGCGCTCGCCGACGGGAGCCACTTGCCCGAAGCCGCACAAGACCGGGCGCTGACCGAAGCCACCGCTTTTGCGATCCGCATCGATGTGGCCGAAGAACTCACACGCCTGCGCTCACACCTGGACGAACTCTCCCGCCTGCTGACCAAAGGCGGCGACATCGGCAAACGCCTGGACTTCTTGATCCAGGAACTGCACCGCGAAGCGAACACATTGGGATCGAAATCGGCCGTGCTCGAGATGACGCGCATCTCGGTGGACATGAAGGTGCTGATTGAGCAAATGCGCGAACAAGTCCAGAACATCGAATAAAGAGCCCCAGCATGGATTACCCAGGAAACCTGTTTGTCGTGGCTGCCCCCAGCGGGGCCGGCAAGTCCAGCTTGGTCAAAGCCTTGATGGAGTTGGATTCTCGCGTGCAGCCAACTGTCTCGCACACCACCCGTGCGCCCAGGGGCCAAGAAAAGCATGGCCGGGAATACTTTTTCACCTCGGCGCAAGAGTTTGATGCCATGGTGCTGGGCGACGCCTTCGTCGAGTGGGCCCATGTTCATGGCCAGCGCTACGGCACATCCAAGAGGATGATTGAAGACCGCATGGCTCAGGGTGCAGACGTGATCCTGGAAATTGACTACCAAGGCGCTTTGCAAATCAAGAAGATGTACGCCAATGCGGTGCTCATTTTCATCCTGCCCCCCAGCTGGGAAGAATTGCGGTCTCGATTGGAGCGTCGCGGCGAAGATGCGCCAGACATCATCGCGTTGCGCCTGCAAAATGCGGCCATCGAAATCGCCCAGGCCCCTGAATTCGACTTCGTTATAATCAACGAAGTATTTGATCGTGCCTTGTTTGACCTCAAAGCGGTTGTTCACGCCCAGCGTCTCAAGTACCACGTTCAGCGCCGTGCCCGGCCTGACACCTTCCAAGCGCTCAAAATGGCTTGAACCCAGCACCAAAATTTTCAAGGAAAACATCATGGCCCGCATCACTGTTGAAGATTGCCTGGAACAAATCCCGAACCGCTTTCAGCTGGTTTTGGCCGCGACTTACCGCGCCCGCATGCTGAGCCAAGGTCACACCCCCCGCATCGAAAGCAAAAACAAGCCTGGCGTGACTGCTCTGCGCGAAATCGCCGCAGGCAAGGTTGGCATCGAGATGCTCAAGCGCGTGTCCTGATCAACCCCTGTCCGGCTATTGCCGGATCTGCAAAAGCCCCAGCCATGGGGCTTTTTTTCGTCTGAAGTACAAGCCCCCAACGGCTTGCGTTACATTGATGTCATGAGCACTGTCACGCCACCGTCATCCAAAACTGGTCACAGCCGCCCCAAGGCCATTGCCCCAGCAGCGGCCAACGCGGCGGCGGCCAGTTTTGCGGTGTTGGAAGCCCAAATTGGCTACTTGAGTGAAGCCGACATCGAGGTGGTACGCAAAGCCTACAAATTTGCCGACGAAGCCCACTTGGGCCAAATGCGCAAAAGTGGCGAGCCTTACATCACCCACCCGATCGCAGTGGCGGGTTTGTGCACCGAATGGAAGCTCGATGCACAGGCCTTGGCAGCCGCCCTGTTGCACGACGCCATGGAAGACTGTGGCATCACCAAGATAGAGTTGATTGAGCGATTTGGCTCCCCAGTTGCCGAACTGGTGGATGGCCTGACCAAGCTGGACAAATTGGAGTTCAACACCCGAGAAGAAAACCAAGCCGAGTCGTTTCGCAAAATGCTCTTGGCCATGGCCCGTGATGTGCGTGTGATCTTGATCAAACTGGCCGATCGCACCCACAACATGCGCACCATGTCAGACATGCCGCGCAGCAAATGGGGCCGCATCGCGTCTGAAACGCTGGAGATTTACGCCCCCATTGCCCACCGCTTGGGTCTGAACCAGATTTACCGCGAGCTGCAAGACCTGGCCTTCAAGCACCTGTTGCCTTGGCGCTATGCGGTCTTGACCAAAGCCGTCTCCCGCGCTCGCAACCGCCGACGGGACCTGATCCAGAAAGTCAAAGCGGACGTTGAAGCCGTTTTTGCGCAAGCCAAAATGGGCGTGCGCATCAGTGGGCGCGAAAAAACGCTCTACTCCATCTACAAAAAGATGGACGACAAGCACCTGAGTTTTGCGCAAGTCACCGATATTTATGGTTTTCGGGTCATCGTGCCCTCGGTTGTCGACTGCTACACCGCCTTGGGCTGGTTGCACCAGATTTACAAACCCGTGCCGGGCAAGTTCAAGGACCACATCGCGATTGCCAAAGTCAACGGTTACCAATCGCTGCACACCACGCTCGTGGGTCCATCGGGTGTGAACGTGGAGTTCCAAATGCGCACCGAGGCCATGCACCTGGTGGCCGAGTCGGGCGTAGCGGCGCACTGGCTGTACAAAGAACACGAAGCGGCCAGCGCCCAATCGGCACGCTTGGGCACACAGTGGTTGCAGTCCTTGCTCGACATCCAGACCGAAACGCGTGATGCGGCCGAATTTTGGGACCACGTCAAAGTCGATTTGTTCCCCGACGCGGTCTATGTCTTCACACCCAAAAGCCAGATCATGGCCTTGCCACGGGGTGCCACGGTGGTGGACTTCGCCTACGCCATCCACAGCCGCGTGGGCGACCACGCCATGGCTGCACGCATCAATGGAGAGCAGGTCCCGCTCAAGACAGAATTGAAGAATGGCGATGTGATCGAGGTGATCACTGCGCCTGTGTCTGCCCCCAACCCCGCTTGGCTCGGGTTTGTTCGTACTGGGCGGGCCCGCTCCAAAATTCGCCACCATCTCAAAACCATGGCCCAAACCGAATCGGTGGAATTGGGCGAAAAACTCCTGAGCCAATCCTTGCGGGCTGAGGGCATTGAGAAATTGCCAGAGGACAACGAGGCCAACCAGGCCTTGTGGGAAAAGTTGTTCCGTTTTACCGGCAACCGCAACTTGGCCGACTTGCTCATGGACATTGGTCTGGGCAAACGCATCGCCACCATCGTGGCGAAACGCTTAGCAGCTTTGTTGTCTGAAAACGGGCAAAAGCCCGACGCGCTGCTGATGACACGCGAGCGCTTTACCGCGCACGAATCCATTTCTCAAGGCGCAATCACCTTGGATGGCAGCGAAAACGCATCGGTGGTCTATTCCCGTTGTTGCCGCCCCCTGCCAGGCGATGACATCGTGGGCTATTTAGGCCGTGGCGAAGGTCTGGCGGTTCACACCCGGGACTGCGCTACAGCACGGAAGTTAGAGCACAAGGACAGTGAGCGCTTCATCGGTGTGGAGTGGTCAGACGAGATGACGCGTAGTTTTGAAACCGGCATCAACGTCACCGTGATCAATGGCCAAGGCGTTTTGGCCAGGGTGGCAGGCGCATTGGCCAGCGCGGAGACCGACATCGTTCATGTGGACATGGGCCATGAAACGCCACAAGACACCGCAGAGCTGAAGTTTGTGGTGGCGGTCCGGGACACGACCCACCTGGAGCAAGTCATGCGCCACCTCAAGCGCACGCCTTCGGTGATCAAGGCCGACCGTCAAACCAATAAAGGCATCACCAGCACTTGATGGGGTCTGGCACTCAAGCCGGGGCGGGGTAGCTGACGTTCAAAACCTCGATCAGCATCACACCCGCCGGGGTGACCAGTTTGAGTTCATCACCTTCGCGTGACTTGAGCAAGGTGCGGGCAATGGGCGATACCCAAGTGACCTGCCCTTGCAAGCTGTCAGCCTCGTCAATGCCCAAGATCGTGACCGTGCGTTCTGATCCAGAAGCCTCGACATACGTGACCGAAGCGCCAAAATAAACTTGGTCACTGCCATGGTGAATCGTGGGGTCTACCACCTCTGCCAACTCTAGCCGCTTGGTCAAAAACCGGATCCGCCGATCGATTTCGCGCAATCTTTTTTTGCCGTAGAGGTAATCCCCGTTTTCAGATCGATCACCGTTGCTGGCCGCCCAGTGCACAATTTCGACCACTTTGGGCCGCTCATCATCCATCAAGGTAAACAGCTCAGCTCTGAGGCGTGCGTAGCCCTCGGGCGTTATGTAGTTGCGCGCACCCGATGGCAAGGCTGGCAAACCCAGTTCTTCGTCATCGTCACCGTCCGTCTCTTTGGTGAATGCTTTGCTCATGCGTGCGTTTGACTGCTAGAAAAAAGAAAAAGCCCACAACTTTCGTTGTGGGCTTTCTAATTTTTGGTGCGGCTGGCAGGAATCGAACCCACGACCCCTTGGTTCGTAGCCAAGTACTCTATCCAGCTGAGCTACAGCCGCATCATGCATCGAATTATAGCAAGC
>NZ_JAXITC010000013.1:0-119837 GCF_034680285.1 Limnohabitans sp. | reverse complement strand
TGTGCTCGACAGCTTTGGCACGCCCCACACCGACCGCAACACCACCGGCCCCACTCACATCTTCAACCTGGGCCACGGCATCAGCCAGTACACCCCGCCCGAGCATGTGACGGCGCTGGTCGAGGCGGTGCACAGCCATTCACGCAAGCTGCGTCAGGGCTGACCCAGTTCCCCGGGTGCACGCTGTGCACCCGGCTTGCAGCAGGTGTCAGCGACCGCTGATTTGAAGTACGACGCCTTGCACGCCGGTCTTCACACCCGGCAATTCCACCTGCAGATCGCCCTCTTGCTTTTGCGCCGATCCGGTTTTGGAGATACGAGCCACCAAGCGCACTTGCGAAAACGATGACAACACGGGCGGTGCCCCCATGCCCATGCTGTCACTCAAGGCAAAACGCACCGGCCATGAGGTTGGCGTAGCCCGCCAGATGGCCACAGGGCGCCGCGAGCCCTCTTCGGCCATGGCGTAAACAAACAGGGTCGCGCCTGCTGAAATTTGACTTTGCACTTCGGGTGAAACACGGACCTCGCCCTGAATCAGAGGCTTGGCATCGCCCACCGGAGTCGCCGCCGACAAGGCTGATGCCCTCGCTTCACCAACAGCTGCCGGAGCCGCCGCCAGCTCGGCCACCCTCTCGGCCGTTTTCGCCAGCGCCTGCTGCAGGCCTTGGCCAGCCTCACTGTCGGCAGGCACCAAAGCCAAGGCACGCTGCCAGTAATCTTGCGCTGCGGGGTATCTTTTTTCCGACAAAGCCGCGCTGCCTGCGAGCACCAAGGCGTTCAGGTGCTGAGGCTGTGTGCGCAGCACGTCTTGAATCCACTGCCAAGGCTCTCCGGCGTAAACACCGCCTGCACTCAAGGCCTTCATCTGCGCCCGCTCAATCCACAGTTCGGGCTCGGGCGACAAGGCAAGCACCCGTGCCAAAGCCTGCTCGGCCGGGGCATGTGCGTTTTGGGCAGCATGCAGCCGCGCCAAGGTCAACCAAGCCTGGGCATCCTCCGGGCGTTTTTGGGTGGCTTCTTGCCACACGCGGGTTTGCTCGGCCAATTGCTCGGGCGTGGTGGCGCTGATCCGCACCCTTTGGCTCAAAGGCTCAGGCGACCAAGTCTGGGGCGCACCCAATTGCACATAACTCAGGCCACTGAGCACCACCAAGGCCACGACCATCCAGAGCCATCGCGCAGGGACAACCGCAATGGGTCGGTCATCGGCCTGCGCCGCATCGTCCAACAGATGGCGCAGCAACTCGTCGCGAGCCGACTGATGCTGCAGCGCCGTCAAACGGCCTTCGGCCAAAGCACGGTCCAGATCGGCCAGATGTTCCTGGTGAATCATGCGGTTGGTTTTTGACTGCAGCTCGGGCACCTCGACCAAGGCTGGGTTTTTCAACCCACGCCGCAAGAACCACGCGGACACCGCACCCAAGGCCAACAATACCCACAACAAACCCAGCCAGGGAGGAAACAAAGACATCAGGACTCCAGCAGTTGGCGAACCCGTGCGCGTTCGCTGTCGGTCAATGGGGCGGGCGCTGCGGCCTTTCGACGCATCAAGCGCAGTGCCAGCACCAGTGCGCACAACAGGAGCGCAAAGGGACCAAACCAGAGCAGCCAAGTCACGGGCTTGACCTCGGGCTTGTAGAGCACAAAGTCACCATAACGGCGGACCAAAAAGCTGCGGATATCGGCATCGCTTTGGCCCTGCTCGATCAGGCCGCGCAGCTCGCGTCGCAAGTCCACCGCCAACTCTGCATTCGACGATGCAAGTGATTCGTTTTGGCACACCAGACAACGCAACTCGGCCGCGATGTGGTCCCAACGCGCCTGCACAGGGGCGGACATGGGCGCATCGGCGTGCGCTGCCACGGGCGCGCCGACACCTGGCAAAGTCGCCTGCACAGCCGATGGCACTGACGCACCGCTTTTTGCACTACTTGCCGCAGCACTGGTCGCACCCATTGCCGAACCAACCGGCGCTTGGGCCGCCACACAGGCGCACGACAGCCAAACGCTGGCCAGCATCCAATGCAGCACCGTGCTCATCAGTTCACCCCCCGCAGCAAGGGCAGCAGTTTTTGCTGCACCACATCGGGCGTCAAGGCTCCGGCATGCTTGAAGCGGACCACGCCTTCACGGTCAATCAAATAGGTTTCAGGCAAGCCATACACGCCAAAATCCATCCCCACCCGGCCGTCCATGTCCATCAGGTTCACACCAAAAGCCTGGCCGTGTTTCTGCAACCAGGCCTGGCTGCGCGCCGTGGCTTTCTGGACCGACTCGGCGCTTTGCGGGTCTTGGCCCGAAAGTTCCGAGGCCTGCAGTTCTTTGTAGTTGATGCCCACCATCTTCAGGCCAGGTTGGCGCGACAGTGCCATCAAAATCGGGTGCTCTTCTTTGCACCCGGCGCACCAAGTCGCCCACAGGTTGACCAAGGTGAGCTGTCCCTTGAATTGCGCAGCACTGAACACGCCCGGCCCGCCGACCACTTGCAGTTCAAAGGCAGGTGCAGGGCGACCGATCAGCGGCGAAGGGATCTCTTGTGGGTTGCGCGTGAGGCCCACCGCCAAAAAAACCGCCATGCCCAAAAACAGCGCCAAGGGCACAAACACCCAACACGGCATGCGGCGGCTTGCAGTCATGGCAGAGGGCGCACTCACAACAAGGCTCCTGGAGTCTCAACGGCAGGCCTTGCGCCTGGCGAGCTGGTTACATGCCTGGTGATCCGGTCTATCGCAGAGACTTGACGATACCGCCGGTCAAAAGCCGCCAACCCACCCCCCAACACCATGAACACGGCACCCAGCCAGATCCACGACACAAAAGGCTTGTGGTAGACCCGGAAACTCCACTGCGGCGGCTCGCCCGCCAGGGGCTCACCCAATGACACATAGCGGTCACGCCACAGGTTGCGGTCAATCGCCGCCTCGGTCATGGGCATCGCGCTCGATGCATAGCGGCGCTTTTCGGGCTTGAGCGAACTCACCTGTCGCTCATCACCCGACCCACCTTCAAACAGCTTCAGGTGCGCGCGCAAGGCCAAGTAATTCGGCCCCAAATGGTTGTCCACACTGATGAGTTGGTAACGCACCCCAGCCACATGGACCGAATCGCCCAGACCCAGTCGGACATCACGCTCGACCTGAAAGGACTTGACACCGGTGATGCCCAGCACCAAAACCGCCACGCCCAGGTGCGCCACCTGCATGCCCCACCAAGCCAAGCCCGGTGAACCTGGCAGGCGCAAGCGCAGAACAACTTGCCAAGCGCCCGACAACACAATCCAGCCGCCCAGGGTGCCGCCCATCACGGTGAGCCAGCCACCCAGAGTGATCGCACCGCCCTCAACCACCGGAGCCCCACCCCAAGTGGCCCAGGCACTGGCCAGCAAGAGCGCCAAGGCCCCGGGCACCAAGACCGAGCGCACCGCCGCCCAACGCGCCACATGCCAAGGCACCACCGTGCCCGGCACCATGGCCAGCAAGAGTGGCACCATCAAGGGCACAAACACGCGTTCAAAATAAGGCGGCCCGACTGAAAGTTTGCCCAGATTCAGTGCATCGATGATCAGCGGGTACAGGGTGCCCAACAGCACCGCCGCCATGGCCACCACCAAAAGCACGCTGTTGAGCAGCAAAAAAGATTCGCGCGAGCCCGCCACCGGCTGCGAGGCGTTGGCCCACTGCGGTGCCCGCCAAGCAAACAAGGCCAGCGAAACGCCCACGACCACCACCAAAAACAGCAAGATGAAGACGCCCCGCGCCGGGTCGGTGGCGAAGGCGTGTACCGAGGTCAAAACACCCGAGCGGACCAAAAATGTGCCGAGCAAACTGAGTGAAAAAGCGCCAATGGCCAAGAGCACCGTCCAGGCCTTGAACTGCCCGCGCTTGTCGGTGACCATGAGCGAATGGATCAGGGCCGTGGCCACCAACCAAGGCATGAGCGAAGCGTTTTCCACCGGATCCCAAAACCACCACCCACCCCAACCCAGTTCGTAATAGGCCCACCACGATCCCAAAGCGATGCCCAGCGTCAAAAACCCCCAGGCCGCCACGGTCCAAGGCCGCGCCCAACGCGCCCAAGCGGCATCCATCCGCCCCGACAACAAGGCCGCCATGGCAAAAGCAAAGGCCACCGACAAACCCACATAGCCCATGTAGAGCATCGGCGGGTGAATCACCAACCCGGGGTCTTGCAACAAAGGCGTCAAGTCGCGCCCCTCGGACGGCGCCGGGAACTGCCGTGCAAAGGGGTTGGACAAGGTGAGGATGAAGACCAAAAAACCCACCGACACCGCACCCATGACGCCCAACACTTGGGCCACCAGGGACTGCGGCAAACGTTTTGAAAATGTGGCCACCGCCACCGACCACAGCGCCAGCATCAAGACCCACAGCAGCAGCGAGCCCTCATGTCCCGCCCAGATGGCCGACAAACGGTAAGGCGTGGGCAGCAAGGTGTTGGAATGGTGGGCCACGTATTTGACGCTGAAATCATGGACATAAAACGCATGCCACAACGCCCCAAAGGCCAACAAAATCAGCACCAACTGCAACACCGCCAAGGGGCGCGCCAAAGCTTGCCAGCCGGCACGCCGCTCAGACAGGCTGCCCCACAGCGGCAGCACAGCCAAGGCCAAGGCCACCCAAGCCGACATGATCAAGACCAAATGTCCTGCTTCAGGCCACATACACGGCTCCGTTCAGGTCAACGCGCTTCACCGCACCACCGCCGCACCCACACGGGCCTTGGCTGCCTCGTCCAGCGCGTGCTGGGCTTCGGGCGGCATGTAGTTTTCGTCGTGCTTGGCCAGTACCTCGCTGGCCACAAACAAGCGACCTGCATCGAGGCGACCTTGCGCCACCACGCCCTTGCCCTCTTTGAACAAATCGGGCAGCAACCCCACATAGCGCACGGGCACTTCTTGGTGTGTGTCGGTCACCACAAAGGCCACCGCCATGCCATCGCGCTGGATGCTGCCCACCTTGACCAAACCGCCAACGCGAAAGTGCCCGTCTTTGGGCGCTTCTCCCGCCGCCACTTGCGTCGGTGTGAAGAAAAAAACCAGGTTGCTCTGGAACGCATTGAGCACATAATAAGCCGCACCGCACAAAAGCAAAACGCCCAAGCCGATGCCGAAAAGGCGTTTCTGACGGCTTTTCATGAGTGCCCTCCTGTTTGTGTGTCTTCGGCAGCGTCCATGGCCTCGCACACGACATCCAAGGCATGACGGCGACCTCTGCGCACCAGCAAGGCCTCCAGCGCCAGCAAAGCCGCGCTCACGCCCATGCTGCCCCAAACGTACACGCCATAGCCACCCATGGCCCAAAATTCAGCGGCACTTTGCCAAATCATGTGGCACCTCTCAACGCTCGTTGCGCGCGGTGGGCCAGCACCTCAGGCAGTTGCTGCACCCAGCCTGCGTGGCTGTCACGCTCCAAAATCAAGCTGCGCACACGCCACAAAGCAATGGCCGCGGCATACAACCACACTGCCAAACTCATCAGCAACATGCCGGTCAGCATGATGCTGGCCATGCGTGGCGACTGGGTGATTGAGACCGAGGCACCCTGGTGCAAGGTGTTCCACCACTTGACCGAAAAATAAATGATGGGCACGTTCACCGCGCCCACCACGGCCACCAAGGCGCCTGCCCGGTCCGAGCGGCGCGGGTCTTCGATGGCCGAGGTCAGTGTGATGTAACCCAAATACAAAAACAACAAAATCAACATCGAGGTCAGCCTTGCGTCCCACACCCAATAGGTGCCCCACATGGGCTTGCCCCACAAGGCCCCGGTCCACAGCGACAAAAAGGCCAGCAAGGCCCCGGTGGGCGCGAGCGCCCGCGTCATCAGGCCCGACAAGCGTGTGTTGAACACCAGGCCCAGCACGCTCCAAAAAGCCATGGCCAGGTAAATGACCATGGCCATCCAAGACACCGGCACATGGATGTAAATGATGCGGTAGGCTTGACCCTGCTGTGCATCTGACGGTGCCACCATGAAGCCCACCCACAAACCCGCCAGCGCCAAAGCACTGGCCAACAAGGCCAGCCCAGGCCACAAACGACCGGCCAGGGGGTAGAAGTGTTGCGGCGCAGCGTAGTGAAAGAGTTTCATAGCGCGTCCCTCATTCCAGCGCCAAACGGACTGCCGCCGCACAAGCCCAAGGGCTGAGCGCCGCTGCGGCCAACAGCATCGCCAGCAAAACCGAGACATGGGCCTGTGCCCCGAGTCCGCGCAACTGTGCCTCGACCGCGCCCGCGCCGAACACCAACACCGGCACATACAAAGGCAGAAGCAGGAGCGATTGCAGCACCCCACCCCCACGCACACCCAAGGTGAGGGCAGCGCCAATCCCCCCTAACAATGACAGCACTGGGGTGCCGATCAGGAGCGTCAGGGCCAACATGCCCAAAGCCTCCGGATCCAAACCGAACTGCAAACCCAAAAGGGGTGACAACAGCACCAAGGGCAAGCCAGAGATCAACCAATGCGCCAGCAGCTTGGCGCTGACCAGCCAGGACAGGGGTGCGGCCGACAGCGCCAGTTGCTCCATGCTGCCATCCTGGTGATCGGCCTCAAACAAACGGCCCAAGCTCAGCATGCTGGCCAGCAAAGCGGCCACCCACAACACCCCCGGGCCGATCCGTCGCAGGGTGTCTGGCTCCGGGCCAATGGCCAGTGGAAACAAAGCCGCCACCAACACAAAGAAAAACACAGCGCTCAACCACTCGGCCTTGCGGCGCAGGGCCAAGCGCAGGTCGCGGCGCAGCACCCCCCCCATCGCCCGCCAGGGACTGGGCATGGGGTGTGAATGCATGGAGACAGGAACGGTCATGGCGGGCGAGTTCATGAGCCGCTGGCCTCTCGCCCCAAATGGAGCCGCGCACCCGGACCCTGCAAACCCACGTCGTGGTGGCTGGTCATGACCACAGCGCCACCGGCATCCACATGGGACTGCAGCAAGGCGCGTGCCGCGGCGGTCGCTTGAGCGTCCAAGCCCACCAAGGGCTCGTCCAAGACCCACAGCCTCGCCGGACTGGTGCGCAAGCGCGCCAAGGCCACGCCTTGACGCTGGCCTTGCGACAAGACCCGCACGGGCAAGTGTGCCCGACTTTGGAGGCCTTGTGCGGACAGCACTTGCAGCGCTTGTTCTCGGCTGAGCGCCAAGCCACTGACTTCGGCGTCCATGCATAGGTTTTCACACGCGGTGAGGTCGGGTTTGAGCCCCAAAGCGTGCCCCATGTAATGGAGCACTGAGCGATCGGGGCGCGCAAGATGGGAATGTGAAGCAGAAGGCCAGAGCACTTGACCCCGTGAGGCAGGTGACAAGCCGCAGAGGATGCGCAACAAACTGGTTTTGCCGCAACCATTGCTGCCTTCGATGTGCAGCCAATGACCTGCGGGGACGGAAAAGCTCACGCCCTCGAACAAGGTCCGCTGGGCCTTTTGGCAGGCCAGGTCCATCGCTGTGAGCACCCAAGACGCCATGAAAGGGCTTTCTGGTCGGTTGAAGACAAGGCAAAGTGTAATGACAGATTGACACTTTGTGTGTTCAAAGCCTTGATTCAGTCCAGTAAATCAGGGTATGCCCTGACATTGAGCATGCCAATGGGCACAAAAAAACCGCCCTGAGGCGGTTTTTGGGGTCTCAGCAGGTCTCAGACCGCTGAAAACTGCTGGGTCATCAGGCCTTTTTGGCCCATGCCGAGCACCAGGCCTTGGCGGACACTTGCTTGCCTGCAAACAAGGGGCAACCGCCTGCAGCGGCACCGGCCTTGGCTTGGAACAAAGCGCAGTTGGCGCAGTTGGAACCCGCGACGAACTTGGGATTCTTGGCTTTATCGACCTTGGTGGCATCAGCCTTGTAGGCCAAACCAGCAGCCTGGGGGTCTTTCTCATCGACCATGGCTTGGGCAGAGGCTTCGCTCACGGCCAAAACAGCTGTAGCGGCAGTGGCCACTTGCATCATGAACACGCGGCGGGTAGAGGAGGAATTGGCAAAACGGGACATGGACAGCTCCAGAAAGAGATAGCCAGAAAATACTGGACAGTTCATTGTGCGCCACATCAGTCACGATGTCACCAAAAACGGGATACCCGAGCAATTCACACAGGAAAGCCCTGCCATTTAAATGTCAACCGCAGTGGACATGCCCGTGTCAGAATGCAGCTCAAGCTCCCTCCTCCCTCGCAAAGGTTTTGACATGTTGCAACTGCTGATCGGTTTGGCGCTCTTTTTGGGCATTCACTCGCTGCAAAGTCTGACCCCGCAGCTGCGTCAAAGCGGCATTGAGCGCTGGGGGGCGCTGGGCTTCAAGGCTGTTTACGCCGCAGTGGCGGCACTGGGCCTGTACCTGCTGGTGCAAGGCTATGGCTTGGCACGGCTAGAGCCGGTGGTGTTGTGGACACCGCCTCGCGGCATGCAGCATGCCACCATTTTGCTGATGTGGGTGGCGATGGTTTTGCTCGTGGCCTCTTATGTGCCCGGTAACCAGATCAAGGCCAAACTGCGCCACCCCATGACTTTGTCTGTCAAGGTGTGGTCGCTGGGGCATTTGCTGTCCAATGGCAATCTGGCCGATGTGATCCTTTTTGGTGGCTTTTTGGTGTGGTCGGTGCTGGTGTTCCGCGCCGCCCGAAAGCGCGATCGCCAAAGCCTGCACTCTGCGCCTGAAGGCAAGCTGATGGGAACCCTGCTGACCGTGGTGGTGGGCACTGGCGTCTGGGCGGCCTTCCTGATGGGTGGCTTGCACGTCTGGCTGGTGGGTGTGATGCTTTTCACCCGCGCCGTTTGATCGCCAACTGCCGTAACAGCCATGGGTACACCTTCCGCCCTGACCGTTGCTGGGGCTGCTGCTGAAGCGCCCAGCCGCAAGCTCTGCACCGACTGCGGTCTGTCGCGCACCAACGACCCCAAGCGCTGCGGCCAAGCGTGCCAATTCATCCAGCCCGATTACCCGGGGCTGGAGCGCCGAGTGCATGGCCGGGTGCGCCAACAGGGCAATGCCATTCAACCAGCCCAGCCCGACGAGTTGTTTTTCGGGCCTTACCAACAGATTCTGAGCGCACGCCTCGACCCGCCCACCCAAGGCGCGCAGTGGACCGGCATCACCACCCGCTTGGCCGAGGTGTTGCTCGAACAAGGCCTGGTCGACGCCGTGATCGCCATGGCCGCTGACCCGCACGACCGCTGGCGGCCGCGCCCGGTGCTGGTCACCCGCGCTGAAGACATGGCGCAGTGCCGTGGCATGCGCATGGGTTACGCGCCGCTGCTGAGCCTGGTGGAGCCCGCGCTGGCACAAGGCCACAAACGGCTGGCCGTGATCGGCATCCCCTGCCAGATTTACGCCCTGCGCGCCATCCAGCCGCAGCTCGAACGCGAGCAAGGCCTGGAGCAGCTCTACGTCATTGGCACACCGTGTTCCGACAACACCACGACCGAAAACTTCCACCAGTTTCTGGGCCTGATTTCGGACCGGCCACAAGACATCAGCTACGTCGAGTTCCGTGCCGACTACAAGGTGGAGGTGCGAACCGACCAGGGCGACAAGCGCCTGATCCCGTTTTTGAACCTGCCGCTATCCACCTTGCCGCCGGACTTTTTCCCGCTGACTTGCCGCACCTGCGTGGATTACACCAATGTGCTGGCCGACATCACCGTGGGTTACATGGGCGGGCACGGCCAGCAGTGGTTGCTGGTGCGCAACGCACGCGGGCAAGCGGTGCTCGACGGCATTCAATCGCAATTGGTCACCAGCGCGCCCATCAGCCAAGGCAAACGGGATGGCCCGGTGCGCGGCTTCATGGCCAACACCGAGCGCGCCGCAGGGGGCCTGCCGCTGCGGCGCATGCCCGCCTGGATCAAGCCGCTGGTCAACTGGCTCATGCCCCGGGTGGGGCCGCGCGGCCTGGAGTTTGCACGCGCCCGGGTCGAGATGAAGGCCATCGAATCCATCTTGCACCTGCGCCGCGAGGCGCCAGCCCGCATCAAAAACATGCTGCCGCAGCACGTTTGGGATTTGGCGGCGCGTTACGGTTTGAAACCGGAAGGTCAACCCGAATCCGACAAAGTGGGCACCAGCACCCCCAAAAACTGAGCTCAAGTGTAAATTTAACTTGACACTCCGCTGTGTCTTTTGGATGATGGGGCGAGATCAGTTTTGCGGAATGCACCCCCTATGGCATTGACCTTCCCTTTTGCGGCCATCGTTGGTCAAGATGAAATGACCCTCGCCATCCAGGTGGTGGCGGTTGACCCGTCGATTGGCGGCGTGCTGGTGCTGGGCGACCGGGGCACGGGCAAATCCACCGCCGTTCGCGCCTTGGCCGACCTGCTCCCCCCCATTTCGGTCGTCAAAGGTTGCCCTTACCGTTGCGACCCGGCCAAACCGGCGAGTGCCTGCCCGGTTTGCCAAGCCCGCGACCCCAAGGCCAAAGTGGTGACCGAACGCCAGCCAGTGGCCGTGGTCGACCTGCCTTTGGGTGCCACCGAAGACCGTGTGGTGGGCGCGCTCGACTTGGAAAAAGCCCTGTCGCAAGGCGTGAAGTCTTTCGCGCCCGGCCTGCTGGCCCAGGCGCACCGGGGCTTTTTGTACATCGACGAGGTCAATCTGCTCGACGACCACTTGGTGGACCTCTTGATCGACGTGGCCGCCTCGGGCGAGAACCTGGTCGAACGCGAAGGCCTGAGCGTGCGCCACCCCGCCCGCTTTGTGTTGGTGGGCAGCGGCAACCCCGAAGAAGGCGAGCTGCGCCCGCAACTGCTGGACCGCTTTGGCCTGTCGGTGCAGGTGCGCACGCCACAAGACCTGGCCCTGCGCGTGAGCATCATCAAACGCCGCGACGCCTTCGACAAAGACCCCGCCGCCTTCAAAGCGCTGTGGCACAAGGACAACCAGAAGCTGCAAAAGCGCATCCTCAAAGCGCGTGACCTGTTGGACGAGGTCGAGGTGAGCGACGACATGCTGATGTTGTGCGCCCGCCTGTGCCAGCAACTGGGCACCGACGGCCTGCGCGCCGAACTCACCCTGCTGCGGGCCACACGCGCTTATGCCGCGCTGCAAGGCCACAAAGCGGTGAAGGCCGAGCACCTGCAAAGCATGGCTCCGCTGGCCCTGCGCCACCGACTGCGCCGCAACCCGCTGGACGACACCGACTCGGGCGCGCGCGTGCAGCGCAGCTTGCAAGAAGTGCTGGCCGCCTGAATTGGCTGCAAGCATGGCCAGCGAAGCCCCACCACCCTCCTCGCCTTCAGAGCCGCTGGAGCGCTGGAACGATGCGCTGACGGCGCTGCAATTGCTGCAACTCGACCCCCATGGTTTTGGCGGTGTGTGCCTGCGCGCGCCGCACGGCCCGGTGCGCGAGCGCTGGTTGCAAGCGCTGGCGGGGCTGGGCATCGGCTTGGTGAAAGTGCCCGGCTCGGTGGACAGCGAGCGGCTGCTGGGCGGCATCGACCTGGCCCACACGCTGCAAACCGGCCAATTGCACCTGCAAGCGGGCTTGCTGCAACAAGCCGACCAAGGCTTAGTGTGCCTGCCCATGGCCGAGCGCCTCGCGCCCGTCCTGCTCGCGCCTTTGGTGCAAGCGCTGGAGCAAGGCCAGGTGCCGCCCACCCGCCACAGCGCAGCCCCCACACCCACCCGTTTTGGCGTGGTGGCGCTCGACGAATCTTTGCCCGATGAGTCCGGCGTGGGCGCGGCCCTGGCCGAGCGCCTGGGCGTGTGGCTGGACCTGAACGAACTCTCACCGACCGACATCCACGCGGCGTGGCAAGGCGACAGCGAATCGGATGGCCTGCAGATTCGCCTCAGCCCCGGCGCTTTGGTCCGTGCCCGCGAACAGCTGCCGCAAGTGCAAGCGAGCGACGAACACATGCAAGCGCTGTGCGCCGCCGCTTTGGGCTTGGGCATTGGTTCTTTGCGCGTGCCCAGCTTGGCACTGCGCGTGGCTTGCGGCCATGCGGCGCTGAATGGTCGCAGCACGCTGGACGCCGACGACCTCGGCTTTGCCGCGCGCTGTGTGCTTGCGCCTCGTGCCACGCAGTGGCCAGCCGAGCCGTCTGCGCAAGAAGCAGCGCCCGAGCAACAAGAAGACACCACACCGCCACCAGATCCGCCAGAATCACCCGAAGATTCAGGCGAAGCACCTGAGAACGAGGCTGAAGCAGACAACACCCAAGACCCTGGCCCACCGCCCGAACAGAACACCGAACCGAGTGCCGAAGACCTGCAAGAAATGATGGTCGCAGCGGCCCTGGCCAGCTTGCCGCCACACATGCTCGACGCGCTGATGACGCGCCAGGGAGCGGCCAGCCACAACACCTCGGGCCGCAGCGGCCAAACCCGCGCGGGCTCGCAACGCGGCCGCCCCCTGCCCCCGCGCCCGGGCCGCCCCGGCGGTCAGGCGCGCCTGCATGTGCTGGCCACCTTGCGTGCGGCCGCGCCCAAACAGCGTTTGCGGCAAGCGCACAACACGGGTCGCGTCGCGATCCGCGCAGAAGACTTCCACATCCAGCGCTACCAGCAGCGCGCCTCCAGCTGCCTGATCCTGGCGCTTGACGCTTCGGGCTCGGCCGCGCTGCAACGCTTGGCCGAAGCCAAAGGCGCGGTCGAGTTGCTGTTGCAGCAATCCTATGCCCGGCGCGACAGCGTGTGCATCGTCGCCTTTCGGGGCGCGCAAGCCCAACTGCTCTTGCCCATGACACGCTCGCTGGTGCGCGCCAAACGCGCCATGACCGGCCTGCCCGGTGGTGGTGGCACGCCCTTGGCGCTGGCTCTGAAAATGGCGCACGAACAAGCGGCGCAACTGCAACGCCAAGGCGTCACACCCATCTTGGTGGTGCTGAGCGACGGCCGCGCCAACGTGACGCTGCAAGGCCTGGGTGGCCGCGCCCAAGCGCAACTGGACGCGCAAAGCTGGGGCCAGCAGTGGCGCGCCAGTGGCCACCGCGCCTTGTGGATCGACACGTCCATGCACCCCGACGCTCAAGCGCAACAACTGGCGGCCACCATGGGTGCGAGCTATTTGCCCATGCCGCAGGTACAGTCGCAGCGCATGGCCCACGCCATCGAGCGGGTGCGCAGACCGCAGGCTTGAGTCGCCATGTTTGACAGCTTCTACCCCGGCATGGCCTGGGCCGACCACCAGGCCCGACCGGACATTTGGCCGCATGCGCAGCACAGCCGTTTGATTCAAGCGGGCGGCATCCAGTGGCATGTGCAGCAAATGGGCCAAGGCCCGTGCATGCTGCTTTTGCACGGCACAGGCTCGGGTCATTTCAGCTGGCGAGGCCTGCTGCCCGCGCTGTCCCAGCATTTCACCGTGGTCGCACCCGACCTGCCCGGCCACGCCTTCACCAGCCGTGGCCCCGAAGGCGCGCTGTCGCTGCCCGGCATGGCCGAGGGCTTGCGTGCACTGATGCTGCAGCTCAAGCTCTCGCCCCAGGTCATCGTGGGCCATTCGGCAGGCGCGGCGATTGCCGCGCACATGGCGCTGCACTTTGACAGCGCAGCGCGCAGCAAGCTGATCGGCCTGAACCCCGCTTGGTTGCCGCTGCCCGGCGTGGCCTCGTGGTTGTTCGGTCCCGCGGCCAAACTGGCTGCGCTCAACCCACTGTCTGCCTGGGCCACCGCCAAAATGGCCGCCAAACCGGGAGCCGTGGCAGAGTGGATCGCGCGAACCGGCTCCACACTCGATGCGCAGGGGATAGACCTTTATTCCCGCGTGCTCAGCGACTCGGGGCATGTGCACGGCGTGCTGTCCATGATGGCCGCATGGCGGCTCAAGCCCCTGGCCGCGCGCCTGCACGAGATCCGGAACCCGGTGTTCATCCACATCGGTGCGCAAGACCTGACCGTCCCCCCGGCCTTGGCCCATGAGGCCTGCCTGCAATGGCCCCATGCGCAACTTCATTCAACACCAGGCTTGGGACATCTGGCCCACGAGCAAGACCCGATGGGCACGGCGCAACAGATTTTGAAATGGTGTGCAGCCTGCTGAGCGCAGGCTGATTCGATCGCCGTTCAGCAGGACTCAGCGAGCGCGAACCAAACGCTGGACCGCACCAACGGCCTCGCGGGCGTCGGTGAAAATAGCGTCGGCCCCCAAGTTGTCGGGGCTGAAATCATGGATCAAGAAGATCGGACCGCCCAACACCACCCTCACTTGGGGATTGCCTGAGCTGGCCCGCAAGTGCGCGATCAAGTCGGGCAGTGTTTGGAGCTGGGCTTCCAGGGCCACAGAAATGCCCACCACGTCAAACCACTCATTCGCCACCGCGCGCAGCAGCTCGGATTCGGAGGAAGAGATCTCGAGCACCACTTCCGAGCCCGCTTGGCGAAAAAAGTCAGCCACGATGGTCAAGCCGAGGAAATGCTGAGAACCCGGCGCACAGGCCAGCATGACCCGTTCACTCGCGCCTTCTCTGTTTTGCCCGGCTGGCGATTCGTATCCCAGCCGGTAAATCATCTGGTGCATCATCGCCAAGCCGCAGGTCACTTGGGTGAAATCGCACAGGTCTTGCTCCCACAACGCACCCAGATGGCGAGCGGCAGGGGTGATCAGCTCCAAAAAAATACGGTCGTGGGCCAACCCTCTCGCGGTGAGCGAATCCACGATCTGATTCGCCTTCACAGCATCACCCTTCAGGCAGTGTTGCGTGAACGCCTCAAATTCAGGCTGCTCGGCACCCAAGATTTCCTCGGCCGAGTTGGTGGCTTTGCCCGGGAAAAACTGTTGCACATTGAGCAGACGCGGAATGATCTGCTCCTCAATCACCGCCAACAAGGAGTCTTTGCAGTCATCCTGCAGGCTCGCTGCCCGCTTCACACCACCTGCTTGGCCACCCGAAGCACTGAACTCAGACATGCGCATTCCTTGCAGCACGAGCGTGTCAACCTGTCAAAAGGTGAAAACCGGGGCGTGTATTCGCCAGCGAGATAGCTTGCCGGTCCGCAGCTGCAAGGTGTTTATAAAATTTTTGACCTGGGTCAACAAGCATGAGAAACCCTAGGTGTGAGCACCTAAGAATTACATTCAAGCAAGTACTCAGCTTGATTTCAACGTTTTTCCCAAAATTTTTAGTTCAATGGTGGGGCGCTCAGCCGCCTGGACGGCTTCATCCAGTCAAGCAACCAGCCCTTGAAATGGCCCGTTGAGTTGAACCGTTTCCCAATTCAGCACGGCGGCAATGCCGACCCACAGCAAGTAGGGGAGCATCAACCCGCTGGCCAGCCGGGACAAACGCCAAAGGCCCACGATCAAGGCCAAGATGGACAACCACAGGAACACCACCTCGAACAAAGCCCAGTCGGGTCGTTGCAATTTGAAGTACAGCGCGCTCCACAGGATGTTGAGCACCGCATTGGCACCGAACAAGACCCCGACTCGGCGGCACAGAGCAGGGGTATCCGCCGCCTGCCAAGCCAGCCAGCCGCTGATGGCGCAGAGCGTGAAGATGGTGGTCCAGATCACACCAAAAGCGGCATCCGGTGGTTTCCAGGAAGGGTGTTTCAGAGCGAAATACCAAGGGCCCAACTCGGTCAAAGCCCCGCCGATGCCGGCAGTGGCGTAACTCAGCACAAAGGCCAAGGCCAGTCGGGTCCATGCATTTTTTTTCATGCACCCGATTGTCCTAGACTTTGGGCCACTGGCCCTGTGCCCTCATCTCCAGAAGGTCTGTTCAGCCAGGCATGGCCTGCTCAACGCTCAGATGGCAAACATCAGCAGCAACACCATTTGCAGACCGTAGATGATCATCAGGCCCAATTTGTAGGTGTCGCGCAAGGTGTCGGACAGTCGGAGCATTTTTCGATCCAACCACCAATAGGCGGCTCCGGACAAACCCGTCATCAATAAGAAAATCGTGGCCATCATTGAAGGCTGCATACCGCTCTCCCGCTCAACAATCCGTTTTTTCAGGTTCGCGCCAAACCCAGCAGGTGCGCCATGTCTTTGAGGAAAATGCGCACATGGGCCATCGGGTCTTTGCGCGCCAACTCTTTGTTCATGTAGGACTCGAACGTCAGGCGCTGCACATCGCGGTCTTCGCAGATCTTGACGAACTTTTCGCGGCGTTTGTCGTTTTGGTACCAGAAGTACTGCATCACGCCCAAAATCCAGAACACCCGGCCGTGCTGCTTCATGAAGCTCTTGCGGCCTTGCTTCAGGTAGGCGCTGTTGCCGGTTTTCAGGGCCTCATGGGCGGCCTTGGCCACGCGGCGGGCGCAGTCCATGGCGTAGTAAATGCCTTCGCCCGACGAGGGGGCCACCACGCCAGCGGCGTCGCCAATCACCACCACGTCGCGGCCGTTGTCCCACTGGGGCAAAGGTTTGAGCGGAATGGGTGCGCCTTCGCGGCGCAAAGTGGGTGCGTGGGTCAAACCCGCAATTTCTCGCAAACGCACCGTGGCGCTGCGCAGCGAATAGCCCTTGTCGGCGCTGCCCATGCCCACACTCATGGTCTTGCCGTGCGGAAACACCCAGCCATAAAAGTCGGGCGAGACCTCGCCTTGGTAGTACACGTCGCAGCGGGCCGCATCATAGCCGGGTTGGCCCACGGGCGACTCGATGATCTCGTGGTACGCGAACACATACTTGGTTTTGTGCGCATTGGGAATGGCTTGGCGTGCGACTTCCGAACGTGCACCATCGGCGCCCACCACCATGCGGGTAGACACTTTGACGGCTTGAGCGTGCTCCAAGGCCGCATGCTCTTTGGAAGTCACCGGGGTGAAGTGCACCCACAGCTGACCACTGTCATCGTGCTCCAATTTGTCAAAAATGGCCTGACGACGGACGGCACCCGATTGCGCAGCGCGTTCGCGCAAATATTCGTCAAACTCATCGCGATCCACCATGCCGACAAAGCCATTGTCGATCGGGATGTCAACCTGGTTGTCGGTGGGCGAGATCATGCGAGCGCAACGCACCTTGGCCACCAAGAGGTGGTCGGGGATGTCAAAGTCCTTGATGAGCCGTGGCGGAATTGCACCGCCACAAGGCTTGGTGCGGCCTTGCCGGTCCAACAGCAACACGCGCCAGCCTTGACGCACCAAATCGTGGGCGGCGGTCGCCCCGGAAGGCCCGCCCCCCACCACCACAAAATCAAAATCGGTCTGGTTCATGAGCTTGACCCACCTTTCAGCAATACGGAACTGTCAAAACGCATCGGTATGTGAGGGGCGACAGTGCGTGAACGCAAACGCAAGGCCACCACCGCCGACAGGGCGAACATCAGCCCTTGCAAGGCAAACACGGCCGCATAGGCCGCACGTTGTTCGCCCAAGAGCGCGTGGGCCAAGTCGCTGGCGGCTGTGCCCAGCAACCCACCCAAGCCAAAAGCCGCAGCTTGCGCTGCGCCCCATAAACCCATGCGCGTGCCTTCGCGGCCCGCGCCGCCCTCCCCGGCCAAGCGCATCATGGTGGCGATGGCGGCGATCGAAAACGCGCCATTGGCTACACCCAAAAACACCACATTGGCCTTGAGCGGCCATGCGGCAGACAAAGCCGAACTGACCAAGCCCACCGTGGCCAGCGCCGAGAAAAGGCAGCCACCCACCATCCAGGCTTGCACCGAACCCAAGCGTCCCGCCACCCAGCGCGAACCGGCACCAGCCACCGCCAGCATGCCGACCAGCACACCCATGTGGTGCCAGCCCGACAGCTGTGTGGTCTGACCCGGCGTGAAGCCGTGAACCGCACCCGCGAAGGGCTCCAAGATCAAATCTTGTGCGCTGTAGGCCAGCATGGACATGAACACAAACACGGTGAAAGTGCGTGCAGCCGGGTCGGCCCACACCTCTTTGAACGCTTCTTTGAAATCTTGCTTTTGCAAGCGCTCACTGGCCGCGTTGCGCTCAGGCAAGGGCTGCGGTTCACCGTCTTTCTCAAGGCCCCACAAACACACGGCCGTGATCAGCGCGGTCACCACACTCAAGCTCGCCGAGACCTGCAACAAGACTTGCGGGCTGTAGGGGTCGATCAGTTTGCCCACCACCCCGGCTGTGACGGCAAAACCCACAATCATCATCAGCCACACCGTGGTGGCCGCAGGCGCCCGGCGCTCGTCGGGCACGCGCTTGGCCATCAGCGCCAAAAGCGAAGTGCCACACGCGCTCACACCCAAACCAATCAGGCTGAAGGACAGCCAGGCCAGCAGTGCCCCGTAAAACGGCTCGGAGGCCATCCACACCGTGGCCCATGCGGCCATGAAGCCGCCCCCGCCCAACACCAACATGCCGCCCATCATCCAGGGCGTGCTGCGGCGCCCCTTGTCAGCGCCAAAACCCATGCGTGGGCGCACCATTTGCACGGCGTAATGCCAAGCAACCAAGAAACCGGGCAGCAGGGCCGGCAGGGCCAGCTCGACCACCATGATGCGGTTCAGCGTGGACGTGGTCACCACCACCACCGCGCCCAAACAGGCCTGGATCAGACCCAAGCGGACGATTTGAAACCAGCCAAATTGGGATGCCATGGAGGATGTGCGCATCATGTCCCCACCGTGTGTTGCAACATCGACAACTGGCGCAGCCCCCAGGCGCTGACCATCATGCCGCTGACAAAGAGCGGCACGCCAAAGGCCGACACATGCAAGGCACGCTCAACCGGTTGGCGCAAAAACTTGAGCATCAATGGCCCTTGCAAAACCGCCAACGCCAAGACGGCCGCAGCGTGCCATGGCAATTGCCAGTTCACAAGCAAAGCCGCCACCACCAGTTGCGGCACCAACATGAACACGCAGGCCGTGCGGGCTGCGCAGTGCGCACCCAACTGCACGGGCAGTGAGGCCACACCCATTTGGCGATCGCCCTCAATGGCCTTGAAATCGTTCAACGTCATGATGCCGTGCGCCCCCACGCTATAGAGCAGCGCCAGCGCCACCGAATAGGGGCCCGGCCAAGCCCCGCCCAGCATGACGGCCGTGCCTGTGAGCCAAGCCAGTCCCTCGTAACTCAGGGCGCAGGCAGCGTTGCCCCACCAGCCATTGTTTTTGAGGCGAACGGGGGGAGCGCTGTATGCCCAAGACAAAGCAATGGCCAAGGCGCAAGCAGCAAAACCCCAAGGCCCCATGAGCGTGGCCCAGAACAGCGACAGCAAAGTCCAGGCAATGGCAATGCCCAAACCCCAGCGGCCAGGCATGCGGCCCGAGGGAATGGGACGGTTCGGTTCGTTGATGGCGTCCACATGACGGTCAAACCAGTCGTTGACGGCCTGGCTGCTGGCGCACACCAGTGGGCCCGTGAGCACCAGACCCAACAGGAGCAAACCCCACTGCGCACTCAGCGCTTGCCCAGAAGCCACCACCCCACAGGCAAATGCCCACATGGGTGGGAACCAGGTGATGGGTTTGAGCAATTCAGCCACCGTGCGCAGCTCGGGCCGACTCCGCGCCGCTGCATCTGAGTCAGCGTGAGCGGCCTGAGGAGGGTTGGCGTGGGCCAGAGGCGGGGTGTCCATACCCCCATTGTGAAGAGCGAAATTAAAATGTCAACTAGGATTGACACTTAATGTCAATTTAAATTGACGGTCTTCAAAGATTTTCTGTCTCAGCGTCGGCCACCATGCCGAAACGGCGCAGTTTGACGTAAAGACTTTGGCGCGACAAACCCAACATTTCCGCTGCCGACGCGCGGTTGTTGTGGGTCAATTCGAGTGCTGATTCGATGCACATGCGCTCAATCGTGTCCACCGTTTCGCCCACGATGTCCTTGATCGGGCGACGTCCTACCAACTGCGACAAATCGGCAAAGGGGTTCGCCTGGCTTTGTGCCACCGATGCACCACCTTGCAGGCGGCGATCCATGTCGCGGACAAAGAAGGCGTACATCGGTTCGGGCCGAGTGAGGTAGACGGCCGAAACCTCGACGGGCAAGGTCATGCCCGACAAAGTACGCACTTCGGTGGCGAAATTGCGCACCGGCAACTGTTGACGCAAGCTGGTGTTGAGCACACCCCAGTCCACCGCGCCACGCAAGAACCAACGCTCCAGACTTTGCCCCACCACCTGAGAAGAGGCGGTCAGGCCCAACAAGGCCATCCCTTCTTCGTTGACGCTTTTGATGGTGCCCGCGGTGTCCGTGAGCAACCAACCATCCGGGAAGCGCTCCATGGCTTCGCTTAAAACAGCCGAAGACCCAGCCTCATGGTGAGCAACCGCCATGCTTTCGCGAGCGACCAGACGCACCAAGAACTGCGCGCCACCCTCTTGTCGAAACACGGTGGCCGAGACGGTCCAAGCTGTTGGCAAACCCGCCACGCGGGCCGAACACATTTCGATGCGGCCCGTCGCCAGCGCCATGCGCAGCAAAGACTGCACCTCGGCTTGGCTGTCGCCTTCAAAACATTCCCGAACATCGCGGCCCACCAGACGTTTGCCAGCGTCTTTGAGCAAGGTTTGCGCACCCACGTTCGCTTCGAGCACACGCTGTGTCGCAGCGTCCACCATCAGTACGGCCTCGGACGACGTATCAAACAAGACACGGTATCGCGCCTCGATGTGGCGCAGTCGCAAATAGTCGCGCTCCATGGACTGCTGGGTTTCCACCAGGCGGCGCTGCAGTTCGGCCAGACTTTCCAAGTCGCGGCCCATGGCCAGCAGCTTGCCTCCACCGAGCGGCAAGACCACATATTGCAAAGCCACTTCGTTGCCCAAAGGGGACATGTGGTTCACATGCCGCCAGCGCATGACGTCTGGGCTGCCCTGAGATTGCAGCATTTCTTGAATCTTGGGCCGGCTTTCGGTGGTGACGGTGTCCAACCAGCGGCGGCCCAACCATGACTGACAAGACAGGGCGGCCAAGGTGTCACGCCCAGTCGACACATCCTCGATGGTCCCCTGGAGGTCCATGACCAAGGTGACGTCCGACACCACGCCCAGCAACTGGGAAAACGTAGACGGATCGAGTGAAGGAAGCTTCATGTGTAAATCAACGGCGTTTGAGCATCAGGAAGTTGACACTTTAATTTGTCATACAAGTATAGGCGCATCTGCGCACCAAAATACTTGCTTTTCGGCTTTGAATGACGGAAAACAGGTACAAGCGGTCATTTCAAGCCCCTTTTGGGGAACCGCCTGACATGCACAGCGCCAAATGCGCCACTGTGGCGGGCGCATCTTGAGCCAAAACCTCGGCAGCCAAGCCTTTGAGGCGCTCGGGGGAGACAAAAGCCATGGGGCCACCCACGAAAACCCGAAGTTCCAAATTGTCCGAGCTCTCGCGCAACTGCGGCAGCAAATGGGTCAGCGTGTCGAGGTGACGGTCGGTGCTGACCGAAACCCCCACCGCGTCAAACCAATCGGATTGGAACAAGCGCTTGAATTCGGCCACGTCTTGCGGCACACCCACGGTCACGGTCCAACCTGCGCGCTTGAAAAACTCGCTGAGCATGAACAGTCCCATGCTGTGCTGCGCGCCCGGCTCGGTCAACAAAAGAAGACTCCAGCCCTTGCGCTGCTGGGGTGACTCCTGCAAGAACTCGTTGCTGAAGTCGTGCAAGAGTTGCTGCAAATGGGACGAAGCAATGGTGGTCATGGCGAAGTCCAAGCGATCGGCACACCACCAGTCTCCGAGCAATCGGGCGCAAGGCGTGATGCCCTGCATATAAATGTCTTCCAGCGATTGGCCTTGCCGCTGCCAACCAAACACCACCTGCCGCGCAGCATCCAAGCCCTGCAAGCAAGCTTGCGCCAGGATCTGAATTTGCGACAAATCCAGCGCGGATTTGCCAGCGAAGGAAGTCCCCCCGACCAAGCGAGGGCCCACTGGCGTGCCTTGACGCATCGCCTCAGGCAACAGGTGGGCTGGCCCCTGCACCGAGGGCGGGGACTGGGAGTTTTCTAGGTTGAATTTCGCCATGACAAGCACCGATCATCAAAGAGAGACACCAGCGGCAGGCTCCGGGGCGTCGGAGTGCTCGTCGCAAGAGTTGGGTTGAAACAAACCCCTTGGGGGATCTGAAAAACACAGTCTTGAGTGTCCAAGAATTTGGAGGGCTTGTGTTGAGTGTAAACCCTATGATTCTAAATATATGTCAATTAATGTTGACACACTGTGAAGTGCGATTTACATTCATTCCAAGCCCTCACCTCCAACAAGGTCCCCATGCCCACTTCCACCCCCCAGGTTTTGTACACGCCAGCGCAACGCGCCCGGCGTGACGCGACCGCTTGGACGATGGTGCAAGGCATTTTGGCACCCGTGCAGTTCCTGATTTTCGGCATCAGTCTCTATTTGGTCATCAACAGCCTGCACACCGGCGAGCACACCGACTGGGCCCTGGCCTCGGTGGTACTCAAGACCGTGGTGCTCTACGCCATCATGGTCACGGGCGCCATTTGGGAAAAAGTGGTCTTCGGCCAATACCTGTTTGCCCCTGCCTTCTACTGGGAAGACGTGGTCAGCATGGGAGTCATGGTGCTGCACACCGCCTATGTCTGGGCTTGGTGGCAAGGCGCTTGGAATGCCAACGACTTGCTGTGGCTGGCCCTGGCCGCTTATGGCAGCTACGCCATCAACGCCGCGCAATACATCCGCAAGCTGCGCATGGCGCGGCTGCAAAAACACCCCTCATCCATCTCTTTGCCCGATACGGGCGCACAGGCCAGCACATGAGCACTGTCATCCCGATCCGCGCAGAAACTTCCGCTCAAACCTCCGGCTGCACCGACGTTGTGCCCTTGGTCGAACGCGGCCAGCGCGAGGTATTTTGTGGCCTGACCGGCATCATCTGGCTGCACCGCAAGATACAGGACGCCTTCTTTCTGGTGGTGGGCTCACGCACCTGCGCCCACCTGATCCAGTCAGCCGCGGGCGTGATGATCTTTGCCGAGCCCCGCTTTGGGACCGCCATCATCGACGAGCGCGACTTGGCGGGCCTGGCCGATGTGCACGAAGAACTCGACCGCGTGGTCGGCCAGTTGCTGGCACGCCGCCCCGACATCCGTTTGTTGTTTTTGGTGGGCTCTTGCCCGTCTGAGGTGATCAAGCTCGATCTGTCACGCGCCGCCGAGCGCCAAAACCAGATCCACCACCCCAAGGTGCGCGTGCTCAACTACTCGGGCAGCGGCATCGAAACCACCTTCACCCAAGGCGAAGACGCTTGCCTGGCGGCCATGGTCCCCGGACTGCCCGCCAGCACCGACACCGCACCCGCCTTGATGGTGGTCGGCACACTGGCCGACGTGGTCGAAGACCAGATGCGCAGCCTGTTTGATCGCATGGATTTGCAGGTCAGCTTCTTCCCTCCGCGCAACAGCCAGGCCATGCCGGTGGTTGGCCCGAACACCCGCTATTTGTTGGCCCAGCCCTTCTTGGCAGACACCGCCCGCGCCCTGCAGTCACGGGGTGCGCAGCATTTGCCCGCGCCCTTCCCGCTGGGCGTGGAAGGCACGACCGCTTGGTTGCAAGCGGCCGCCACCGAGTTGGGTGTGGCCCCCGAGGTGTTTGAACAAGCCACCGCCGCCCCGCGCCAGCGGGCCGAAAAAGCCCTGGCCGTGCAGCGACAAATGCTGCAGGGCCAACGCATCTTTTTCTTCCCCGACTCGCAGCTCGAAATTCCGCTGGCGCGCTTTGTGCACCGCGAACTGGGTATGGATTTGGTGGAAGTGGGCACGCCCTATTTGCACCGCCAGCACATGGCCGCCGAACTCGCGCTCATGCCCGCAGGCACCCGCATCAGCGAAGGCCAGGATGTGGACCTGCAGCTCGACCGTTGCATCGCCGATGCGCCCGACCTGGTGGTCTGCGGCCTTGGTTTGGCCAACCCGCTGGAGGCCCAAGGGATCACCACCAAGTGGGCCATCGAGTTGGTCTTCACCCCCATTCAGGGCTACGAACAAGCGGCCGATCTGGCCGGTCTGTTCAGCCGCCCCCTCAAACGCCGCCTCAAGCTGGCGGCATAAAGCGCAGGAACACCCCATGCAACTGACGCTCTGGACTTACGAAGGACCGCCCCATGTGGGCGCGATGCGCGTAGCCACCGCCATGACGGACGTGCACTACGTGCTGCACGCCCCACAAGGCGACACCTACGCCGACCTGCTGTTCACCATGATCGAGCGCCTGCCCCGCCGCCCGCCCGTCACCTACACCACCTTCCAGGCGCGCGATCTGGGCGGCGACACCGCAGAACTCTTCAAAGACGCTGCACGCCAAGCCATGGCGCGCTTCAATCCTGCGGCCATGCTAGTGGGCTCGTCCTGCACCGCCGAGCTGATACAGGATGACCCAGGTGGTTTGGCCCAAGCATTGCAGCTGACGATCCCAGTAGTGGCGCTGGAATTGCCTTCGTACCAACGCAAGGAAAACTGGGGCGCGAGCGAAACCTTTTACCAACTGTGCCGCCACCTGGTGCACAAGCCTGCCGCTGACAAAGCCACCAAGGCGCGGCCCACTTGTAACATCTTGGGCCCCAGTGCCCTGGGCTTTCGCCACCGCGACGACGTCAAGGAAATCACCCAACTGCTCAACCAACTCGGTGTCGATGTCGCCGTGGTCGCGCCTTTGAGCGCAAGCGTGGCCGACGTGCAAAAGCTGGCCGAAGCCGACTTCAACGTGGTCCTTTACCCCGAAATTGGCCTGGCCGCCGCGCAGTGGCTGCAGCGCCAGTTTGACCAGCCGTACACCAAGACCGTGCCCCTCGGTAGCCACGCCACACGCGACTTCATCGCCGAAGTCTGCACGCTGACCGGCCTGCCCCAGCCCGCACAAGACCCGAGCAACGCCCACGCCCACTGGTACGCCAAGTCGGTCGACTCGACCTACCTGACCGGCAAGCGCGTCTACATTTTTGGCGACGCCACGCATGTGGTGGCCGCTGCCCGCATCGCCAGCCAAGAGATGGGCTTTGAGGTGGTGGGCCTGGGCACTTACAGCCGCGAATTTGCCCGCGAAGTGCGCGACTGCGCCAAACGCTACGGCGTCGAAGCCCTGATCACCGACGACTACCTGGAAGTCGAAACCCAGATCAACGCGCTGCAGCCCGAGCTGATCTTGGGCACGCAAATGGAGCGCCACATCGCCAAGCGCCAGGGCATCCCCTGCGCAGTGATTTCCGCCCCGGTGCATGTGCAGGACTTCCCCGCCCGCTACGCGCCGCAAATGGGTTTTGAAGGCGCCAACGTCTTGTTCGACACCTGGGTGCACCCACTGATGATGGGCTTGGAAGAACACCTGATCGGCATGTTCCGCGAAGACTTCGAGTTCCACGCCGGCGCTGCGCCGTCGCACTTGGGCAGCACACGGCCTGCGGCAGAGAACGTGGCTCCATTTGTCGCAGCGCCGGTCAGTGCACCCGTCGTAACACCCGTTACAGCAGTTGCTTCACCAACGGCACCCGCACCCACCAACACCCTGACCACCGACAGCGTTCAAAAGGTCGCCGCCCCCGCCCAAGCCGCTTCGAACCAGGCCACCTGGAGCCCCGAAGCCGAAAAGGAGCTGGGCAAGATCCCGTTCTTTGTGCGGGGCAAAGCGCGCCGGAACACCGAACGATTTGCCCAAGACCAGGGCGTGGCGACCATCACCGTGGAGACGCTCTACGATGCCAAAGCCCATTACAGCCGGTAAACAGGCATCCTCAACAACACCGCGCATGAGCGTGGTGCTGTTGACCATGGACAGCCACCTGGCCAGCGCCGCCGAGAGCGCTGCCGAGCGCCTGGCCCGCGACCTGCCCGGCCTGCACCTGCAAACCCACAGCGCCTCGGCCTGGCGTGACAGCGACAAGGCCCTGGCTGCGTGCTTGGCCGCCGTGGCGCAAGCCGACTTGATCATCGTCACCATGCTCTTCATGGAAGACCATTTCCTGCCGGTGCTCGACGCCTTGCAGGCGCGCCGCGAACACTGCGACGCCATGGTCTGCATCATGTCGGCTCCGCAAGTCACCCAACTCACCCGCATGGGCAAGCTGGTCATGGGCCGCGAATCGAGTGGCCTGATGGCCTTGCTCAAAAAGCTGCGCCCCAGCGCCAAGAACAAAGACACGGGTTCTGAGACAGGTGCACCGGCCAGTGCTGGCGCCAAGCAAATGGCCATGCTGCGCCGCCTGCCCAAGCTGCTGCGTTTCATCCCCGGCACCGCGCAAGACCTGCGCCTGTTCTTCTTGACCATGCGCTACTGGCTGGCCGGGTCGGAACACAACATCGAGCACTTGGTCAAAACCCTGGTGCACCGCTACGCCCAAGGCCCGCGCGAGCCGCTGCGCGCCCTGGCCCAGCCGGAAGACCCGATCGAATACCCCGAGGTGGGCCTGTACCACCCGCAAATGAAAAACCGCATCAGCGAACAGCTGAGCGACCTGCCCGGCCATGGTCGCAAAGACCAACCCGCCGTGGGCCTGTTGCTGCTGCGCTCCTATTTGCTGGCCGGCAACACCGCGCATTACGACGCGGTCATCGCCTCGCTGCAAGCGCGTGGTCTGCGCGTCATCCCCGCCTTTGCCAGCGGGCTGGACGCCCGCCCGGCCATGGACCGCTATTTCAAGCAAGGCACGGGCTCCAAGATCCAGTCCTTGGTGTCGCTCACCGGTTTCTCCTTGGTCGGTGGCCCGGCCTACAACGACGCCAGCGCGGCCGAAGTGGCCCTGAGCGAACTCGATGTGCCCTACATCGCCGCGCACCCGCTGGAGTTCCAGTCGATCGAACAATGGGGCGACTCCACCCGGGGCCTGCTGCCGGTGGAAAACACCATCATGGTGGCCATCCCTGAACTCGACGGCTCGATCTTGCCCATGGTCTACGGTGGCCGCCCCGGACCTGCAGGCGAAACCTGCCACGGCTGCGACAAGCGCTGCACCTTCCCCAGCGGCCCCCGCAGCCAAGACATGTTCACCTGCAGCGAGCGTACCGAAATGCTCACCGCCCGCGTCGAGCGCTTGGTGCGGCTGCGCGACAAGCCACGCGCCGACCGCAAACTGGCCATCGTGCTGTTCAACTTCCCGCCGAACGCGGGCAGCGTGGGCACGGCCGCTTACCTCTCCGTCTTCCAGTCGCTCTTCAACACCTTGCAGCGCTTGTCGCTCGAGGGCTACCAAGTGACCTTGCCGGGCAGCGTGGACGACCTGCGCAACCGCCTGCTGCACGGCAACGCCAGCCAGTACGGCACGCAGGCCAATGTGCTGCACGCCATCGACACCAGCCACCATGTGCAAAACGAGCGCTGGTTGAACGAGATCGAAGCGCAGTGGGGCCCTGCCCCCGGCAAACATTTGACCAACGGCCAGTCGATCTTTGTGCTCGGCGCAGACTTTGGCCAGGTGGTGGTCACGGTGCAACCGGGCTTTGGCTACGAGGGTGACCCGATGCGCCTGCTGTTTGAGACCGGCTGCGCCCCCACCCACGCCTTCAGCGCCTTCTACCGCTACCTGCGCGACGACTACGCCGCCGACGCGGTGCTGCACTTTGGCACGCACGGCGCGCTCGAATTCATGCCCGGCAAACAAACCGGCCTGTCGGCCCAGTGCTGGCCGGACCGCCTGATCGGCGCACTGCCCAACATCTACCTCTACGCCGCCAACAACCCGTCCGAAGGGGCATTGGCCAAACGCCGGGGCGCAGCCACGCTGGTGAGCTACCTCACCCCCTCGCTCACGCACTCGGGCTTGTACAAAGAACTGGTCAGCCTTCAGCAGTCGATTGAGCGTTGGCAACAAATGGGCCCTGACCAAGCCCAGGACCGCAAGAGCCTGACCACGCTGATCCGCGAACAAGCGCAAAGCATCGACTTGTCGGTTCCAGCCCATCAGGCGGCAGATCCCACCGCCTGGATCGAGCAGCTGCAAAACCAGCTGCTGGAACTCGAATACGCCCTGATCCCCGAAGGACTGCACGTCATGGGCCAAGCCCCCACCCGCGAGCAGCGCTTGGGCACCCTCAAAGTCATGGCCGATGCCATGGGCTTGACCGGCGCTCAAAACGCCAGCTTGATGGAAGCCCTGGTCGACGGTGCGAGCGAAACGCAACTGAACGCACAGTTCAGCAACGAGCTGCCCGCTGGCGACAAAGCCCAGGCCGAGACGCTGCGCCAGCTGGTGCGCAGCAACCGCCTGCTGGGTGAAGACCACGAAATGCAAGGCCTGATGCGCGCCCTCGACGGCCGCTATTTGCAACCCGCCCCTGGCGGCGATCTGATCCGCAATGCCAACGTGCTGCCCACCGGGCGCAACCTGCACGGCCTGGACCCCTTCCGCATGCCGTCTGCCTTTGCCGTGCGCGATGGCATGCGCCAGGCCGACAAACTCTTGGCCCGTTACCAGCAAGACCACCAGGCCCTGCCCGAGACCGTGGCCATGGTGCTGTGGGGCACCGACAACCTCAAGACCGAAGGCAGCCCCATGGCACAAGCCCTGGCCTTGATGGGTGCCGCCCCGCGCTTTGACAGCTACGGCCGCTTGGCTGGCGCTCAGCTGATTCCCTTGGCCGAGTTGGGCCGACCACGCATCGACGTGGTCATCACCTTGTCGGGCATCTTCCGCGACCTGCTGCCCATGCAAATCCGCTTGCTGGCCGAAGCCGCGTTTTTGGCCGCCAGCGCCGACGAGCCGCTTGAGCAAAACTTTGTGCGCCAACATGCCCTGGCCTACTTGGCCGAGCACGAAGGCAGCAACATGGAGTGCGCCGCGCTGCGCGTGTTTGGCAACACCGAAGGCGCGTACGGCGCCAACGTGAACCACCTGATCGACAGCAGCTGCTGGGAAAACGAAAACGAACTGGGCGATGCCTTCACCCAACGAAAAGGCTTTGCCTATGGCCGCGAAGGCCGCCCGGTGCGCAACACCTCGGTGCTGCAAAGCGCGTTGGCCAGTGTGTCGCTCACCTACCAAAACCTGGATTCGGTGGAGCTGGGCGTGACCAGCATCGACACCTACTTCGACACCCTGGGCGGCATCAGCCGCGCCGTGCTGCAGGCCAAACACCAGCGCGATGGCAACGCTGCCGAAGCACCGCCCGTTTTCATTGGGGACCAAACCCAAGGCGAGGGCGTGGTGCGCAGCCTGACCGAACAAGTGGCGCTGGAAACCCGCAGCCGCATGCTCAACCCCAAGTGGCATGAAAGCATGTTACAGCACGGGTATGAGGGCGTGCGCCAGATCGAAGCCCACCTCACCAACACCATGGGCTGGTCGGCCACCACAGGGCAAGTACAGCCCTGGGTCTACCAACAACTGGCACAGACCTTTGTGCTGGACCCCGCCATGCGCGAGCGCATGGCCCAGCTCAACCCCACCGCATCGGCCAAAGTGGCCAACCGCCTGCTGGAGGCCACCCGCCGCCAGTACTGGCAACCCGACGCCGAGACCATGACAGCCCTGCTGCGTGCCGGTGAAGAACTTGAAGACCGCCTTGAAGGCATACAAGAAGGACTCCCAGCATGATCGAAACCACCAGCATCCCCGTGAACAGCATCCAGAGGGTACGCGGCGCAGACGGCGAAGGCAGCGTGCAGTTCCAGATGGACCCCACCGTCAAGATCGGCACCGCCAAGGTGTTTGCGGTCTACGGCAAAGGCGGCATTGGCAAGAGCACCACGTCGTCCAACCTGTCGGTGGCTTTCAGCAAGCTGGGCAAGCGCGTGCTGCAAATCGGCTGCGACCCCAAGCACGACTCCACCTTCACCCTGACCAAAAAGCTCATGCCCACCGTGATCGATGCGCTCGAAACGGTGGACTTCCATGCCGAAGAACTGCGCCTCGATGACTTCGTCTTCAAAGGCTACAACGGCGTGATGTGCGTGGAAGCCGGTGGCCCACCCGCTGGCACCGGCTGCGGTGGCTATGTGGTCGGCCAGACCGTGAAGCTGCTCAAGGAACACCACCTGCTCGAAGACACCGACGTGGTCATTTTTGACGTGCTGGGCGATGTGGTGTGCGGTGGTTTTGCCGCCCCGCTGCAACACGCAGACCGCGCACTCATCGTCACCGCCAACGACTTCGACTCCATCTTTGCGATGAACCGCATCGTCCAAGCCATTGGGGCCAAGGCCAAAAACTACAACGTGCGTTTGGGCGGCGTGATCGCCAACCGCAGCGACGCGACCGACCAGATCGACAAATACAACGCGGTCACGGGCCTGAAAACCATGGCGCACTTCCCCATGCTCGACGAGATCCGCAAGAGCCGTTTGCAAAAGTGCACCTTGTTTGAGCTGGAACCCACACCCGCCGTCAAAGCCGTGCAAGACGAGTACATGCGCCTGGCCGCTGCGCTGTGGCTGGGGGCCGACCCGCTGCCGTCCATCCCCATGAAAGACCGCGACATTTTTGACCTGCTGGGTTTTGACTGATCCGCACGCAAAACACGCCCTGAAAGATCACGATGAACAGCACCACCGCCTACGAACAACGCCGCAGCCAGATCGAGCACTACTTTGACCGCACCGCGGCCGATGCCTGGGCACGACTGACCTCGAACGAGCCAGTGGGCCGCATCCGCGCCACCGTGCGGGCCGGACGCGACACCATGCGGGAAACCCTGCTGTCGTGGTTGCCACAAGACCTGCGCGGCCTGCGCGTGCTGGACGCCGGTTGCGGCACTGGCGCGCTGGCCTTGCAAGCGGCCTTGCGTGGGGCCGAAGTGGTGGCGATTGATTTGTCACCCACCCTGGTCAAGCTCGCTGCCGAACGCATGGCCGCCGAGCACCCCACCCTGCCCGGCTCTGTGGAGTTTTTGTCGGGCGACATGCTCAGCCCCGACTTGGGTCACTTTGACCATGTGGTCTGCATGGACTCGCTGATCCACTACGACAGCGACCAGATCGCCGAAGCACTGGCCGGGTTGGCCCAGCGCACGCGCGGCTCCATGGCTTTCACGTTTGCACCGCGCACACCGCTCTTGGCCCTGATGCACAGCGCGGGCCGCCTGTTTCCGCGCAGCGACCGCTCGCCTTCGCTCTCACCCGTGGCGCACGCCGACTTGCTGCAGCGCATGCAAAACCACCCCGAGTTGCAGGGCTGGCAAGGCGCGCGCATGCAGCGCGTGGCCAGCGGTTTTTACACCTCACAAGCCTGGGAGTGGACCCGCTCATGAAACTGCGCGTCCCCATGCCCCGCTGGTTCACGGCCTACGGCACACGCTTCATGCCGTTTGCCGATGCGGCCTCGCCCGAACTGCCGATGGCGCGCCTGCTGCGCCTGTCGCTGTTTCAGGTGGTGATCGGCATGGTGATGACGCTCTTAGTGGGCACACTCAACCGGGTCATGATTGTGGAGTTGCAAGTGCCGGCCTGGTGGGTCGCTTTGGCGGTCGCTATTCCCATGGTGTTTGCGCCGCTGCGCACCCTGATCGGCTACCGCAGCGACACCCACCCTTCTGCGCTGGGCCTGCGCCGCATTCCTTACATGTGGACCGGCACCTTGCTGCTGTTTGGTGGCCTGTCCATCATGCCGTTTGCCTTGTTGCTGCTGTCCGAGCCCGAAGCTGCCAACCTGTGGGTGGGTCAGTTGGGCGCATGCCTGGCTTTTGTGCTGGTGGGCGCGGGCATCCAGGTCACACAAACCGCTGGCATGGCGCTGGCGCACGACTTAGCCAGCGACGACAAACGCCCCCGCGTGGTCGCCTTGCTCTACAGCATGCTGCTGGTGGGCATGATCACCAGCAGCGCGGTGTTCGGCCTGGTGCTCAGTGACTTCAGCCCGCAAAAACTCATCCAGCTGGTGCAAGGCTGCGCTGTCATGGTGGCGATGATGAACCTGGCCTCGCTTTGGAAGCAAGAAGCCCGACAAGCCAAACGCGGTCGCCGCGAAGCCGGTGGCTTTGCCAGCAGTTGGCAAGACCTCATGGCTCAGCCACAAATGCGCCGCTTCTTGTGGACTTTGGGTTTGGGCACATTCGCCTTCAACATGCAAGACATCGTGCTCGAGCCCTACGCGGCCGAGATCCTCAAACTTGACGTGGGCGCCACCAGCGCCCTCACGGCTTTGAGTGCCGGTGGTGCTTTGCTGGCTTTCCTCGTGTCAGCCCGCTGGTTGTCGGGTGGCATGCACGCTTGCCGCTTGGCCAGCCTAGGCGTGCTGCTGGGCTTGCCCGCGTTTGCCATGGTGATTTTCTCGGGGCCGCTCGAAGCGGCCTGGATGTTCCGTATCGGCGTGGGCCTGATCGGTTTCAGCGGTGGATTGTTTTCAGTGGGCATGCTGGTCACGGCCATGGGCATGGCCCAGGACGGCAGCCCGCTTGGCCACTTGGGCGGTCTGGTCATCGGCACCTGGGGCGCGGTGCAAGCCACCAGCGCGGGCGCAGCCATGGCGCTGGGTGGGGCATTGCGCGACGGCGTGTCGGTGCTGGCCATGTCGGGCGCTTTGGGTGAAGTGTTGGTCACGCCCATCACCGCCTACAGCTTCGTTTACCACTTTGAAATGTATTTGTTGTTTGTCGTGCTGGTAGCCCTGGGTCCCATGCTGCGCGCGAGCCGTTTGGCTGCACGCGCAGAGGTCCCCCAAACCGGCACCCCCCAACCCTTTGGCCTGGCGCAACTGCCGGGCTGATGCACCGATTTTTTGAAGGAGACAGCCATGAAAACAGGCGCAATCACCCAGTACATCGATGTGGCCCAAATCGTGTTGTACATGTTTTGGGCATTCTTTGCGGGGCTGATTTATTACCTCTTACGTGAGAACCACCGAGAGGGCTACCCCATGGATTCAGGCCGCGAAAACGGCCCCCAAATTCAAGGCTGGCCGCCCGTGCCAGAGCCGGTGGCATACAAGACCGAAGATGGCCACACCTACCTGTCACCTGACCTGAATCGCCCTGACGGCGAGTACAGCGCCCAACCCATCCATGGCTGGAATGGTGCGCCCCTGGAACCCTTGGGTGACCCTTTGCTGGCGGGTGTGGGCCCGGGTGCTTGGGCCATGCGGGCCGACGTGCCTGACATGGAACACGGCCACCCCAAAATCGTGCCCATGCGCATTGCCACCGACCACTCAGTGGCCAAAAACGACGTGGACCCTCGCGGTCTGCCGGTCTGGGGCGCCGACAAAGTCATCGCCGGAATCGTGGTCGAGTTGTGGGTGGACCGCATGGAAATGCTGTTTCGCTATGCCGAAGTCCAATTGGTGAACTCCGACAAACGCGTTTTGCTGCCCATGACGTTTGCACGCATCAAGAAAGACGGCTCGCATGTGCAAGCCATTCTGGCGCACCAGTTTGCCAACGTGCCCCAAACCAAATCGCCAGATCAGATCACCCTTCTTGAAGAAGAAAAGATCACTGCTTATTACGGTGCGGGCACTCTGTACGCGACGCCTGAACGCCAGGAACCCATCATATGAAAGCCACCCACGAGCACGAGTGGGAAGCCGCTCCCGGCTTGCCCAGCGCCTTGCCTGCGGGTGAGCGTGTGGTCTGGCAGGGCGCGCCCGACTGGCAGCGCTTGGCCATCCACGCCTTCCATGTGCGCAAGGTCGCGCTCTACTTCGCGCTCATGCTGGCGGTGCAGGCCATCAACCTCACAGCGCCTGACAGCGGTACGGGGATGAAACCCCTTGCGGTGGTGGATTGGAAACCACTGGTGGTGGCCGCCGGCCTCTACACCCTGGCCCTGTCGCTCCTTTTGGGAACGGCCTGGATGTCGGCGCGCAGCACGCTCTACACCCTCACCAACAAACGCGTGGTCATGCGCATTGGGATCGTTCTCACGCTGACCTTTAACCTGCCGTTCAAACGCATCGCGGGCGCTTCTTTGAAGACCCAAAGCGCTGGGACTGGCGACCTCGCGCTGGCCTTGCACCCCGAAGACCGCATCGGCTGGGCCCACCTGTGGCCGCACCAGCGCGCCTGGCACGTCACCCAGCCCCAACCCACATTGCGCTGCGTACCGAACGGCCAGCAAGTGGGAGAACTCCTGCTGACACTGTGGCGTGCGGAACGTGCGGGCCAAAGTCTTCAGCTTGGAGATGCAGCTGCGGCCACGCCACACACCACCCCACCCGGGATGCTGGCATGAGCACCCTGCCCCACCGCGACTGGCAAACCCAAAGCCAAGCGCCCCAGACGCAAGGCCTGAATCGGCCCATGGCCTGGATTGGCGTGATGCTATTGGCCATGCTGGTGGCCGTGGGACTGGCGCGCTGGTCGGGTCTGGATCCGCGCACACCCGACGCCGCCGTGCAGTGGCAGCGTGACCTGCAGTTCCGAGACGTGGCGGGCGGCGACATCGCCGTGCTGGACCACCGCACCGGACAACAAGTCGCCCAGTTTTCTGGCGAACAAGGTTTTTTACGCAGCACCCTGCGTGCCTTGGCCAGAGAGCGCCACCGTGAAAGCCTGAGCGGCGACGCCCCTTTTTTGTTGATCGGCCGTACCGACGGCCGCATGACCCTGCAAGACCCCAGCACCGGGCAACGGATTGATCTGGAGTCGTTCGGACCCAGCAACGCCGCCGTATTTGCCAGTCTGCGACTGGCTGGTCAATAAGCCCCTTGAACTTGAAATTTTCTGTACCGGAGAACGCCATGAACGCCACCGCTGTCCACACCATCGAAACCGCTGAAGACGCCAACAAAAAGGCAGTGCACGACGACATGATCAGCCCGCGTTTCTACACCACCGACTTCAATGCCATGGACCGCATTAACATCGAGCCCGTGCGCGCCGAGTGGGACAAGATGATGGCCGAGTACGAAGGCGACAACAACCACGACCACTTTCAGCGCGACGAGGCGTTTGCAAGTGAAGTGGCCTCGGGCATGGCCAGCCTCTCGCCCGAGATGCGCCAAGAGTTCATGGACTTTTTGGTCAGCTCCCTCACCTCGGAGTTTTCCGGTTGTGTGCTTTACAACGAAATCCGCAAGAACGTCACCAACCCCGACATCAAGCAGCTCATGACCTACTTGGCGCGAGACGAATCGCGCCATGCGGGCTTCATCAACTTGTCGCTGCGCGACTTCAATCTGGGCATCGACCTGGGCAATTTGAAGCGCACCAAGAAATACACCTTCTTCAAGCCCAAATACATTTACTACGCGACCTATCTGTCCGAAAAAATCGGCTACGCCCGCTACATCACCATCTTCCGCCAGCTCGAAAAGCACCCCGAAAAACGCTTTCACCCCATCTTTCGCTGGTTCGAGCTGTGGTGCAACGACGAGTTTCGCCATGGCGAATCGTTTGCGCTGATCATGCGCGCCAACCCCAAGTTGCTCAGCGGCGGCAACAAGCTCTGGATTCGCTTTTTCTTGCTGGCCGTGTACGCCACCATGTACGTGCGCGACCACACGCGCCCCATGCTGCATGAAGCCATGGGTCTCGATTCCAGCGAATATGACTACCAGGTGTTCCGCATCACCACCGAGATCACCAAGCAGGTCTTCCCGCTGGCCCTGGACACTGATAACCCTGACTTCCGCCGTGGCTTAGAGCGGCTGTTTGCCTTGTCGCAAGCCATGGCCAAAGCCAAGACCCGCGGTGGCGTAGTCGGCAAACTGCAGCAAGGCGTGTGCGCCGTCAAAGCCGCAGCCACCTTTGCCCGCCTGTTCTTCATGCCCGTGATTCAACAAGATCTGTCGCCCCAAGTGCGCATGGAACCGGCATGGTGAATGAAGTGGTCTGGGCTTGCGTTTTCACGGCCCTGTGCTGGTGGCTCGGTACGGGGGTGATTTTGTGGCTCGACCGGCTGCCTGCGCGCAGCTTCCGTTTCAGCTTGGCTGGCTGGACGGTGCTTTTGGCTTTGAGTTTTTGGGGCGTGGCCCACAGCATGCAAGAGGTCAGCGTGTTCAACGCCTACCTCGCCTTTGGCAGCGTGATCCTGATGTGGGGCTGGCACGAGCTGGCCTTTTTGACCGGCTGGATCACCGGCCCCCGCAAAACCCCGCTGGATGCGGGCGCCACCGGTTGGCCGCGTTTTGTGCAATCGGTGCAAGTCATGCTCTACCACGAGCTGGCCCTGCTGGCCAATTTTGCCGTGTTGTGGTGGATGCAAGAGGGCCAAGTCAGCCATGTGGCCATTTGCACTTTTGCGATGCTGTGGTGCATGCGCCTGTCGGCCAAGCTGAATTTGTATTTTGGTGTGCCGCAAAACGGCGCGCAATACCTGCCCGAACATCTGAAGTACCTGGCCAGTTATTTCCGAACCACACGTGGCATGTCGCTGTGGTTCGTGCTGTCCATGGGCGTGGCCATGGGCACTTGGTTCTGGCTGGTTTGGCTGGCGCAACAAGGCGCGGTGGCCATCACCACTGGCTGGGTCATGTTGGCCACGCTGCTGGGGCTGGCCATCGTTGAACACTTCATCATGATTTTCCCTTGGCCACTGGAGCGCTTGTGGGGTTGGGCCATGGGCCACACCCGCAAAACGGCTTTGACCACAACCCCCTGAAGGCCGCCATGAACACCCTCACCAAACCCACCGCCCATGCTTTCCGTTCCGAGGTTTTTGGCATCCCGGTTTCGCCTCAAGGACCTGAGAAGACCGCAGCATTCAAGGCGCGCCAGCGACCCGTGGCTGTGGTCATTGGCAGTGGTTTTGGTGGACTGGCCGCAGCCATCCGTCTGAGTGTCAAAGGCTACGAGGTCAAGGTCTTTGAAAAGCTGGATGCCCCCGGCGGCCGTGCCTATGTGCGCCACCAAGACGGCTTCAAATTCGACGCGGGTCCGACCATCATCACCGCGCCATTTTTGCTCGAGGAATTGTGGGCGCTGTGTGGTAAAAAATTTGCAGACGACGTGAAGCTGGTGGCCATGGACCCGTTTTACCGGGTGCTTTTTGCAGACGGCACCTGGTTTGACTACAACGGTGACGCTGAGCACATGCGCGCCGAAGTCGCCCGCTTTGAACCTGCCGACCTGCCCGGCTACGAACGTTTTTTGGAAGAAGCCGAGCGCTGCAAGACTCTGGGTTTTGAGGGCATGGGCGACATGGCTTTTGACAAGGTCAGCGATCTGATGGCCGCCATCCCCGACTTCTTGCGCATGGGCGCCTGGCGCAGCCTGTACAGCTTGGTGGCCAAACACATCCGCAACGACAAGCTGCGCATCGTGATGAGCTTTCACCCGCTGTTGATCGGTGGCAACCCCTTTGCCGTGACCTGCGCCTATGCGCTCATCAATTCGCTGGAACGCACCTGGGGTGTGCACTCGGCCATGGGCGGCACCGGGGCGATTGTGAAAGGCTTGGTCAGCCTGCTGGAAGAACGCGGTGTGCCGCTGCGCTGCAACGCGCCCGTCACACAAATTCGCATTGAAAACGGCCGTGCGTGTGGTGTTGAACTGCAAAATGGCGAGTTCGTGCCCGCCGACATCGTGGTCAGCAACGGCGACACCGCCTGGACCTACAAAAACCTGGTGGCCCCCGAACACCGTCGCGTGTGGACCGACCGCAAGATTGCCAACGGCAAGTACTCCATGGG
The DNA here is from genome assembly GCF_034680285.1 of Limnohabitans sp. Classification (GTDB taxonomy): domain Bacteria; phylum Pseudomonadota; class Gammaproteobacteria; order Burkholderiales; family Burkholderiaceae_C; genus Limnohabitans_A. The sequence continues at coordinate 82,494 of NZ_JAXITC010000013.1, read as the reverse complement.
TTTGTTTGTCTGGTACTTCGGTACCTCCAAACAATACCCCGATGTGCCGCACCACATGATGGTGCTGGGACCACGCTACAAAGGCCTGTTGCAAGACATCTTCAAAAAACACAAATTGGCTGAAGACTTCAGCCTGTATTTGCACCGCCCTACCGCCACAGACCCGTCCATGGCGCCAGAGGGTTGCGACACCTTTTATGTGCTCTCGCCCGTGCCGCACCTGGACAGCGGCACCGACTGGCACGCTTTTGCCGAGACCTACCGCGCAGCCATTGCCGAAAGCCTAGAGGCCAGCGTGTTGCCGGGCCTGCAAGCCAACATCGTGACCAGCAAGGTCAGCACGCCACAGGATTTTCACGACAACTTATGGTCTTACAAAGGCGCAGGCTTTGGCCTGGAGCCATTGCTGCTGCAAAGCGCGTGGTTTCGCCCCCATAACCGCAGCGAAGATGTACCGGGCCTCTTTGTGGTGGGTGCCAGCACCCACCCGGGTGCGGGTGTACCGGGTGTCCTCATGTCGGCCAAAGCTTTGGAAACGGTGGTTCCCCATGTCAACGTCTGATCGCGCGGCCCCCGTGGCCAACCCTGAATTGAACTTCGATTCGACCGACCTGCAGGCCTGTGTGGCCATGATGCAAGGCGGCTCCAAAACCTTTTTCGCCGCCAGCCGCTTGCTGCCCCCACGCGTGCGCATCGCCGCCATCGCCCTCTATGCGTTTTGCCGTGTGGCCGACGATTTGGTGGACGAAGCGGCCGCTGGTGATACCCCGCTGGATGTGCTGCAAGAACGCTTGGACGCGATTTACGCCGGAGCCCCGAACGACCATGTCGAAGACCATGCCCTGAGCCTGGTCGTGCAACAGTACAAACTGCCCCGCCATTTGCTGGATGCACTCATCGAAGGCTTTGCATGGGACGCCGGAGGCCGCACTTACGACAGCATCGAAGACTTGCACGCCTATGGTGCCCGCGTGGCCGGCAGTGTGGGGGCGATGATGAGTTGGATCATGGGACCGCAGAGCATGGACACCCTGGCCCGTGCCTGTGAGCTGGGCGTGGCCATGCAGCTGACCAACATTGCCCGCGATGTGGGTCACGACGCCAGGATAGGCCGTCTTTACTTGCCGCGTCGCTGGCTGATCGAGGCTGGCGTCAATCCGGATGCGTGGATGGCCCAGCCCACCTTCACCCCGGCTATTGCACAAGTGATTGAGCGCTTGTTGGACGAAGCCGATCGCCTGTACAAACAAGCCCACTCGGGCATCGCCGCCTTGCCCCCGGATTGCCGCGCCGCCATCTGCGCCGCCAGCATGATTTATTCCGAAATTGGCCACCAACTGCGCCGCGAAGGTCTGAACTCGGTGAACAAGCGCACCGTGGTCAGCACCACCCGCAAGCTCATGCTGCTGGCCAGCGCCTGGACCCAGGTGCATTGGATTCGCGTGGCCCCCACCAGCCCCGAACCCCTGGCGGCCATTGTGGGCCTGGTGCAAGGCTGCCGAGACGCCACCCAACAAACGGGCAACAAGGCTTATTTCCCCAACCGGGCCATGCCAGAGCGCGTGGCTTGGATGCTGGATTTGTTTGAGCGCCGTGAAAATGAACGCCTCGACCGCAACGCCTTGCAGCAGACACCATGAGCCCAACACGATGAGAGTGCCCAGCCACAGCACCTTGGTTCGCTTGTTGTATGTGAGCCGCGCGGTCGGACCACAAACCACCACGATGACCACCTCCATCCTGGCTCAGGCCCATGCGCACAACCCGGCACAAGCCATCACGGGTGTGCTGTGCCAAGGCCAGGGTTTTTTCTTCCAAGTCATCGAGGGCGAGCGCAGCCGCGTCAATGCGTTGTACCGGCGCATTTGCGTGGACAACCGGCACAAAGATGTCGAAATCCTGCACTACGAAGAAATTCATGAACGCCGTTTTGGCCATTGGTCCATGGCACTCGTGCATTTGTCGGTGGACGACCCCATGGTCAGGCTGCAACACCCCGACTTTGACCCTTATTCCGCCTCCGGCCCCCAGGTGATGCAGCAAGTGATGGATTTGCTGGAAGCCGGTCAACCGATACGGATGCCTGTGGTTTGAGTGATCAAGCTGTTTTGAGCCGCTTTCAGCACAGCGCGACTCAGGCCCTCCATCACGGCGGATGCAGCGCGGGTTTCCTGCCAATACAAAGGCACAGCCAAGGGGGTGTCCGGCACCACTTCCAGCAAGGCGCCGCTTTGCAGATGAGGCGCTATCAGGGTCAATGGATGCAGGCCCCAGCCCATAATTGATGCCATGAATTGGAATGACATACTTTTGGGGGTCTGGCCCGTCTTTGTCCAGGGACTGTTCTTGAGTCTGGGCCTGATCGTGGCCATTGGCGCGCAAAACGCTTTTGTTTTGCGCCAAGGTCTGCGCCGAGAGCATGTAGGCAGCGTGGTGGCTTTTTGTGCGGTCGCCGATGCATTGCTGATCACGGCAGGTGTATTCGGCATGGCCCAAGCCTTGGGCGAGCGGCCCGTGCTGGCGCGGGCTTTGGCCTTGGGCGGGGCTGCGTTTTTGGCGGTGTATGGCTGGCGTGCCATTCAGCGGGCTCGCCAAACCAGCGCGCTGGATGTGACAAGCACCGGTCAGGGACTTGGCCTTGGCGCGGCGCTGGCCCAAGCGGCGGCATTCACTTTGCTCAATCCGCATGTGTATCTGGATACCGTGCTGCTGGTGGGCAGCATCGGGGCGCAACAGCCATCGTCCATGCAGGGCTGGTTTGCGGCCGGGGCCAGCTCGGCCAGTTTGCTGTGGTTCAGCGCCTTGGGCTTTGGGGCACGTTGGTTAGCGCCCTGGTTTGCCCGTCCCCGTGCCTGGCAGGTGCTGGACGCCCTGATCGGGGTCACCATGTGGGTGCTGTCGGCTTTGCTGCTTCACCATGTTCTGAGCTCGCCCTGACAGGCCAAGAAGCTGGACGAAGCCCACAAAAAAACCGCCTCAAGGGCGGTTTTTTAAATGGAAATCGTCCAGCATCACTTGCGTGGGTTTTTGGGACGGTTGAACCAGTTGGCCAGCATGAACAGGCAAAAAACCACGAACATGATGATGAGAATGTGCTTGATTTCCATGGTTTTTCCTTGAGTTGAGGTGAAGGTAGAGTCAATCTGAAGGCAGATTATGCAGATTTGGGCGTTGCCCGTACAGAGGTCTGGGCTGGCCGCATCATGGGCGCCATGGCCCACAGGGTCAGTGCCAGCAAGACAATCTCAAGCCCATAAACCGCTGAATAACCGAGAACGGAGCTACTGCCCAGGGCCACGCCATCGCGCACCAAGCCGCCTGCGGCCATGCCCACACCCGCCGCCGTGGCCTGCACCGCCCCCCAAGCGCCCATGGCCAAACCCACCTGCTCTGGCGGGGCCATCTGCATGGTGGCCGTCAGGGTGCCGTGGGCAAACAGGCCGCCGCCCAAACCGATCAGGAAAATACCCAAGGCAAACAAAACCGGTGAATCCATGGGGGCTGAGGCGATCACACAGACGAATGCAGGCACACCCACCCATGCGCCCCAACTGGCCATGCGGTAAGCATCTTGGCCCCGGCTGAGCACACGCGAGGCCCAAGCAAATCCGATCAGACCCCCCAAAGCCAGCGTGGCCGTGAGCATGGTGGTGGTGGACACACTGAGGTTGAGAATTTCGCCACCATAGGGCTCAAGCAATACGTCTTCCATGGTGAAGGCCATGGTGCCCAAACCCACGGCCAACAAACGGCGCACGGTATTGGGGCCTTCGCAAAACAACTGCCAAGCTTGCCCAAAACTGTGCTCGATGGGTGTGCCGGGTTTGCGCATGCGGCTGCGAGGCTCTTGCTTCCACAGGGCGACCACGTTGAGCACCAGCGTCATCACGGCCACGGCTTGCACCACGCGGATCAGTTGGCCTGGGCTGTAGTCGCGCAGCAAGTGGCCCAGCATCAGGGCGCTGCCGATCATGCCAACCAGTTGCATCACATACATGAGGCCCACCACCTTGGGTTGGCTCTCGGGCGGCGCCAAGTCGGTTGCCAAGGCCAGGCCAGCGGTTTGCACCGTGTGCATGCCTATGCCCACCAACACGAAGGCACCCGCAGCACCGACCAGCCCTACCCAAGCGGGGGCCTGGCTGGACTGACCCGCACCACTGAGCACCAGCAGCGCAAAAGGCATGATGGAAAAACCGCCGAATTGCAGCAAGCTGCCCATCCAGATGTAGGGCACACGCCGCCAGCCCAGTTGAGAGCGGTGGTTGTCCGAGCGAAAACCGATGAGCGCCCGCAGCGGCGCAATGAGCAGCGGCAAAGCCACCATGAAGGACACCAGCGTGGCGGGAACTTTCAGCTCCACAATCATCACGCGGTTGAGGGTGCCCACCAGCATGACCATGGCCATGCCAACAGAAATTTGAAACAAGGACAAACGCAGCAAACGCGACAAAGGCAAATCATCGCTGGCGGCGTCGGCGAAGGGCATGAAACGCGGCCCCAAACTGGCCAGCGAGTTCGCCCAAGAAGAACGAGATTTGGTTTTGTTCATAAATCAGAAAGACCAAGCGCTTTCGCGCTTGGCCGTTCGGGCTTTCACCCTTTACTTCTTCACCGCAGAATCCGCAGCAGGCGCCGCAGCGACCACTTTGGTACCACCGTTCAAGAAGCTTTTCACCCAGGTGGTGTTGGTTGTCAGGGCCAAATGCACGCTGAACGACGAGATCGCCACAGCCGCAATGAACACTGGAATACCCACCGAAGGTTTCACCACGCACCACATTTTCGAGTAGATCATGATGGTTCTCCTTTACTTGAGCCAGGGTGAGTAGATGTAGGCCAGCAGGTGAGCAAAAGCGGCAATCATGCCGAAGATCTGCGTACCCTGGATGAGATTGCGGTGAATCTCTTCCGATTCGGCCTCGGTCAGTCCCGTTGGCCAGACTTTGTCTGAGTTAGACATAGTTTTCTCCTTGCAGAAGACGTGCACGGCCCGCACGAGGGCTATTCTTGGCCACCATGGCCAGGAATGGGGTTGCCTTGACATGACGTTCAAGGTTGTTCATCTCAAGCCCGCCTCGGCATGCGCCAGGGCAGCATGGCTTGAACCACCGGTGACACCAAACGCGGCACCGACAGGGTTTCATGGAAGGCGAGCAAAGGCTCGCCTGCGTGATCAAATTGCAGCAAAGCACGCTGGTAAAAAGGCGTGTCTTCGAGTTGTTCATGCACACGCACGGCTTGTGTGCTGCGCATGCGGCGCTCAATGCGCCAGCCGGTCTTGGGCAGGCGCTGCACTGGCGGCAGCGTCACTGGCTCCACCGTGCCCTTGGGGGTGAATCGCAGCGAAAGCGCACGGTCGCTCGTGCCCGGGGCTTGCATGTCGTAAAAAACCAAGGTGCTGCCATCGCGCATGCGGGCGCGTGACCAGTCCCAAGTGTGAAAACCCCGATCCACAGGTTCGTCGCCTTCGTTCGAATCGAGGTAAGCGTGGCCTTGCCATTTCAAGTCGGGCGCACTCAGATCCACCTCGATGCGAGAGGCTGGGGCCAAGGGCCCCCAACGGTGGTGGCCAGCGGCATCCAAGGGCGTGGAATAGCCAAACAATTGCTGCGGCCACAGCTTGATACGGCCTCGCACACGGCGAGGGATGGGGACACAGACTTCATCGATGTCAATCGTCAAGCAATCGCCATCCCAGCTCATTTGGCTGGGGCCAATCTTGAATTGGCGCTCGCTGCGGTGGCAATGGCGCTGACCGCGTTCGGTCATGGCCCAACGGCCTTGGCCTTTGCTGTAAATCGCCACATTCAAAGCACAATGGTTGTCAGGGTTGGTCGGGCCGCTCTTGCGAGCCCAAGCGTAGTAGGGCGAAAACACACTGCCGACAAAGGCAATGAGGGTGATCCCGTGTTGGCCGTCGTCACTCATGGCGTCGACATACCACCATAGGTAGCCCCCATCGGGAACGTGCTGGTCGAAGCGAGGCTCGCCATCACGGCCTCGGCCGCTCGTTGCCCGGACAAGGCCGCCATCGGCACGCCCGGCCCCGGATGCACGCTGCCCCCCGCCAGATACAGGCCCTGCAGGGGTGTGGCGGAGCCAGGTCTGCTGAAGATGCTGGTCCATCCGTGCGTCGCCTGCCCGTACAGGGCTCCCCCGCTGGCTGGAAAACGTCGATGGAAATCCTGGGGCGTCGTGCGCAGGCTGTTGGCTGCCGTGGGCTGCAGGTGCAGACCCAGTTGGCGCAGGTGCTGAAAAGTTTGCGTTTGGCATTGTTCTAAAGCCTCCTCGGTGATCGCGTTGCCATCTCCGCAGGCAGGGGCGTTGACCAAACAAAAAATACGCTCATCGGCGCCCTGGGGCAGCGGAGCCGGCCGGTCTTGGGCACAGACGTAAACAGTGGGCTGCTGCGGCAGTCGCTGGCGCTCGAAGATGTCCTCGAACTCGCTGGCATAAGTGCTCTGAAAAAAAACGTTGTGCCGATCCAGCGCCACACCAGTAACGCGGGTGTGGATAGACCAAGTCAATGCCGACAAGGAGCGCGGCGGCGCGGTTGGGGGCACTGCTTGGCGGATCTCTTCACCCAACAAACCTTGGCGCAATGCCCCTGCATCGCCATTGAAGATCACGCGATCAGCGGGCAAGAACTCGCCCGACTTCAAATGCACACCACACACGCGGCCCTGGCGCTTTTCGATGCGCTGACAAGTGCTTTGGTAGCGGAACACCGCGCCATGACGGCGTGCAACCCTTGCCAATGCTTGGGCCATCCCGACCATGCCCCCTTCGACGGACCAGACCCCGTCCATCTCGACCTGTGCGATCAACATGAGGGTGGCGGGAGACTGCCATGGCGATGAACCGCAGTAAGTGGCGTACCGCGCAAACAACTGGCGCAAGCGCGGATCGGTGAATTGGTGGCCCAGTTGTTGCCACAGATTGCGCATGGGACCCAGTTGAGCCAAAACGCCCAAACCCTTGAGTCCTAAATCGCCCATGAAGCCGCCCATGCTGGGGCGCTGGGCGCGGATCATGGGGCCTTCCAGCGTGGCATAAAGTTGGCGAGTGGTTTTGCAAAAATCACGGAAGCGCCGCGCCTCGTCGCCGCCAGACCATGCGGCGATGGCGGCTTCGCTTTCTTGGGCGTTGGCCGACAAGTCGAGTTGGCTGCCATCGGGCCAAAAATGACGCGCCAACACTGGCAGGGGTGAGATGCGCATCTCGGCTTCGAGACTGGTGCCTACCTTGCGAAACATGTCGTCGAATACCCAGCGCATGGTGAACACCGTGGGGCCGCTGTCGATGTGGGCACCATGGATCTCACGGCTGTGCACTTTGCCTCCGGGTGCGTCCGAAGTTTCCACGACAGTGACATCCAGGCCTTGATGCGCCAACAACAAGGCACTGCTCAAGCCGCCCATGCCCGCACCCACGATGACGACCTTGTGCTCAGACATGGCTGGGCTCTGGCGTGAACGCATCGGCTTCAGAGAACCGGTCAACACCTTCTGAGGCCCTGGCCTCGGTGGTATTGGGATAACGGTAAGGCTGCCCTTTCCACACACCTGCCATTTGCAGCACCTGCATGCGAACGAACAGGGACTCCGAAAAAAACTGGTGCTTGTAAGCCGCCGCACTGGCCACTTGGTGAGCGCCTTGATGGGCGTAATGGAGCATCGACGCTGTGTCTTGCCACAGACTGAAGGTGCATTGGCGCACCAATGGAGCCTCCCCCAAACCCATGGCCAAGAGACAGCCTGGGGATTGGTCCAAATCGGCTTGAGCGGCGGGGGCATAACGCCAAAACGCCATGGCCTTGGTGGGGACGATGCTCGCGCGGGTCAGCACCGCAAAAGGGGCCGAGTTGGTCGGAGCGGACAACACAGCAGCATGACCCGACTCACCCAACGCTTGCGGCGTGCTGGTTTGCCAAGCCTGTTTGTCCCATTGTCCGCGAGCCGATTGAACCGCCATCACGCCGGTCCAGCATTCACGGGCACGACTGCGGTAAGCCTGCACAACCGGACTGTCCAAAAATTTCAAAGCCAAGTCGAGGTGGCTGAATGTGCAGATCAGGCCCTGGTGGGTGGCGCTGGGGCGCAGACTGAAACCGCCCGCATGGCCACTGCCCATGACCTTGACCATGGTCAGACCCGGCACCTCTTTGTAGGGGTTGGCCCCTGCGACCAAGCGCAGCCAGCCCCAACCTTGGTGTTGCCGCAAAAAGTCGGCCAGCAAAACCACCACCACGCCGGACCGCGGGTCATGAAGTGATGTGATGGCTTCCATGACAGGTGTCCGGTCAAGCGTCAGTGAATCTACTTGGACGCCACTTTGGCAGCGGCCAAAGCAGGTTTCAGCAACTCGGGAAAGTCTTTGGCCATTTGTGCGCCATTGAGTGGCTTGTAGGCGCCTTGGTGGCAAGTGGCGCAGTTGAGCTTGGCCACATCACCCAGCGGGCCCTTGCGGTGCGCCGGAAAGACTTCGGTCAAAGGCTCCATGTAGGTCAGGTTCAGGTCACGGGCCATGCGTATACCGTGCCAAGCCGTCGTCCGCTGGGGTGGGCTGTTTTCCCAGTTTTGGAAGGATTGGGTGTTGTGGCAATACGTGCAATTGACGCCCAAGGAGGTCGACATGTGCGTCATCAGCCCATAGGTCCATTCGGCCTGCTTGATCGACGTGCGGTTACCCGACGGCAATGCGGTGGGGCCATTCACACGAATCTGCTGGTCACCCAGCAAGAAAGGGGTGAAGGGATCGTTGGGCAGCGAGGACAAATTGACCACCGGTGAAGGGGTGTTTTGACCTGTTTTGTCACCCATGAAGTTGGAACCATAAGGCTGTGGATCGGCCTTGAACCAGATGGCATTGGGCACGGGCTCACCCCTGTGGCAGGTGTAGCAGGTCACTCCGGTTTTGGCGACGTGGGGCTGCCAATCGGCGTTGATGTGCTGGGTCATCTCGACCATGCGACGCGCCACCACCTTGGTGTATTTGCTGTCGTCTTCGAAATTGGGCAACGCATGGCAATACGCGCAGCCCTCGTTGGGGGCGACCCAACTGGACATGGAGACCATCAGGCGGTTGAAGTCACCGACGCTCAAATCGCCCAAAACCTTGACGTTTTTGTAAACCTGTGAGGCTTTGGGGCCATCCGACCCACCCGAAGGAATGGCCACAGGTGGTTGATTTTTTTCGGTTTTGACTTCGAGCAGGCGGGCGTTGTAGATCTGCGCCATGCCGGTGCCACGGTAACCGCTTTGCACCGTCTCAGGGACAGGGCGCTCGCAGCCAGCGAGCACCAGACCGGCCAATGCCAGGCCCAGGCCTTTGGCCAAGCGGGCTGCCCAGCGGGATGTGTACAAGGTATTCATGTTCATGGCTTGCCTCCAGTGCTCAATGCGGGGTCCACCATCGCGGGGAAAATTTCAGGGTACGGTGGCGCCACGCCATGCTTGATGGCCCAGAGGTACCAGTTGTCCACCACGGTGCCCGTCAACAAGATGCCGATACCACCCGTGATGGGGCACAACACCGCAAACCACCAAGCCCAGCGGTGAATCGATTCCATGGTGGCGTTGAAGCCCATGGTCCAGCGCCAGAACAAAGCGGCACGTTCAGAGGCCGTGCCCCGGTCGGTGATCTGCTCGATCTCGCGTTCGCCACCAAAGCGTGTGACCGCCAAAATGGTCGCACCGTGCATGGCAAACAACAGGGCCGATCCATAGAGGAACACGATGGACAGCGCATGGAAGGGGTTGTAGAACAGGTTGCCATAGCGCAGCGAGAAAGCCGCCGTCCAGTCGAGGTGGGAGAAGATGCCGTAGGGCACAGCTTCACCCCATGAACCCATCAAGATGGGGCGGAACAGGCCCAACACCAAGAACAACCAGATGGCAGCGGCAAACGCCCAAGCGATGTGCGTGCCCATGCCCAGCTCCACCGCACGGCGGTAAGTGCGCGCCCACCAGAACAAAACCGATGCGGTGAGGAACAGTCCGACGATGAGGAACCAGCCGCCCTGATTGAGTGGGGGCAAGCTCAGGCCATAGCTCGGTGGCGGCGGCTCCAGCGACAGCCAGAACAGCTGGCGAACAAACTGGATCGGGTCGTAGTTGACCGAAGCCAGCATGTTCATGCCAATCAGGGTGAAGGCGATCAACCCAAAGATCAACGAAGCCAAACCGAGACCGCCCAAGTAGATGGGTCCCAGCTGGGCATTGCCCACCTTACCCACCCAGTAGTTGATCAGGGGTCGCCCGGTGCGTGGGCTGTTGCCATGTCCCAGTGGCACCCCTTGGTGCACTGGACCCACGGCTTGTACCGTGGTGAACAGGTTTTGATAGTCGGCCATGTGCTGTACTCCTCAATTCTTTGGATTCGGGCTGTGTGTTCAGTCCGACTCAAACGGGCCACTGGGACCAGATGGGCATGTTCAGCCACCAGCTCCACCACTCGGGCCAACCGCGGCTCCAGAAGGGACCACTGAGCACAATGCACAGGGCGCTGAACAACACAGCAGCCAGTGCCATGAACAATCCCAGGCGGTGGATGCCCAAGGTGCCGATCGAATAACCAATGATGTCGCGGAAGAACGTGTCTTCGTGTTCGGGTGTCTTGACCACGGTGCCCGGTGCAGGGTTGGTGGAGGACAAAATCAGGCCACCGTGCAGCGACAAGGCAAACACACTGGCGAAGAAGAAACTCACGGCGATCATGTGTGCCGGGTTGTAGTGAAAGTGCAGGTACTGGTAGCCCACGTTAGAGACCCAGTCCAGGTGGCTGTAGATGCCGTACGGGAAGCCGTGGCCCCAAGCGCCCATGAGCACCGGACGGATGACCACCAAAGTGACATAAGCCGAGATGGCCACACCATAGGCCACAGGTACATGAAAGCCCATGCCCAGCTTGCGGCAGATTTCCACCTCACGCATCATCCACGAGCCAAAGGCGCCAATCGCGCACACCGTGATGAGCTGCCACAGGCCGCCTTCCATCAAGGGCGCAAAGCGCAAACCGTAGGACAAATCAGGCGGTGCGATGCTGATCTGCCAAATGTTCCAGGTAGGACCTTGTGAGGCACCCCACAAGATGAGGGCAGTCCCCAGGAACGAAAAGAACAGGGTTGTGACGCCGAAGAAACCGACGTAAAACGGTCCGACCCAGAAGTCAAACAAATCACCACCCAGCAGGGTACCTCCGCGGACACGGTACTTTTTCTCAAAACTCAGCATGGCCATGGTTGGGTCCTCCTGCTTCAGTGGATAAACAGATGCCGCATTGACACGGGTTCAATGACGGCATCTGAACGGCAAGTCCTGGATCAGGACTTGGGGGCCGCAAGCGAAGCCACCGCAGTCGGCAGCGGCGAGTTTTGCGCCGATGCTGCTACGGGTTTTTTCGCGCCGTCGAGCCAGTTGAATTTGTTGGTGCTGAGCAAGATGAGGTGAATCATCGCGGCCAGGCCAAACAAGAAAATACCCTGCAGCACCATGGCACGCAAAGGGTCGTAAAGTCGCCAAATTCTCCACATGGTGAATCTCCTAAATGATGTGGGACATGAAGGTGTACACAGCAGCTTTGACACCCTGACTCATGCTCTTGGCATCTTCTGCACCAGGCAGCAGATCCCGCCAGTGAACGCCGACCAGTTTGGCCAGTACGACGACCACGAACAGACATCCGAATCCGATGAGGAAAATGGACCAGAACGCAGGGGACTCATCCGCACGCGAATGGTCCTCGTTGAGGTGGGTTGTGTTTTGCATGACAGTGACTCCGTCAATCTATGGATGAAAAAACAGGCTCTGAATCAGAACCAGGGACGCCACGCCCAGACCAGGATGTGGGCCAGTACAGCGACTGCTGTAAAGCCTACGGTGCCCTGCATCCAGTAGTGATGGAACTCCTGGGCTTCCTCATCGGTGAGTCCGGAAATTGATGTCTTGGTGGACATGTTTTGCTCCTTTTAAAGAGGCCTTGCGACCCGGGTTGCGCACAGCCCGCGCAGATGGGCATCCGCAGCCAAAGGCCACGACATCAGAGAAGCGGCGCCGCACAAGGCAGCACCAGCTTTTGTATTGAAGAGGGTGGGTGCATTCATGCCGCCACCCCCAAGCCCAACTCGCGGCTGGCCGCGTTCACATGGGCTTCAGTCACCTCGTTTTGACCCTGGGCATGCGACAGCTGTTCAGCCTGATCGCGCAAGCGTTTCGCTGCAGAAATTTGCACCAGCACAGGTTGGCTTTGCACGACATCGCGCAGACGTTGTTGTGCTTCGTCCTGCCAGCTGGCGTTGGGGGCCACAACGCCACGCGCTTGCGTGGCTTCGACTTTGTCCATCTCGGTGCCCAGAGGCAAGATATGGAACAACGCATCAAACAGCGCGTTGCACACCTCTTGGATCACGTAGGTCGCACCGCTGTACCCCATGAAGGGTGTACCGGTGTGGCGGCGGATGATGGCGCCCGGAAAGGATGCGGGAATGAAAGCTGCACGCATGGGGCTGCCGCCTGAGATCTCGCTCAGGTACATGCGCTCGTTGTAGCTGCCGAACATGATCAGCGGTGTTTGCGTTTTGACCATCTCACGCACGGCGGCGTTGTCGGTCTTGTTGCCAGCAGTGCGTGACACACTGAAGCGACAGGGCAAGCCCATCTCGTGCTCGAGGAAGTTTTTCAAACCGCGTGAATAGGTCTCACCTGCCACCACGGCAAAGCTGGCGGTGGCAAAAAAGTCTTGCGTTACTGAGCGCCACAGGTCCCACATGGGCTTGAGCGTGGTGTGTTTTTCTCGCTCGATGAAGGGCTCTGGGTCCAGGTGCAGCAGTTCGCCCAACTTGCGCAAGAAGTTGGTGGTGCTGTGCAGGCCAATGGGCGCTTGCAAATAGGGGCGCTCCAGCGCCTCGCAGAGCATGCGGCCAAATTCACGGTACATGCAAATGTTCACATCGGCTTCGACCAATCGCGACACATCGGCCAAGTGGCTGCCCAGAGGGAAGACCATGTTGACTTCGGCGCCGATGCCTTGCACCAGACGGCGGATTTCGGCGAGGTCACTGGCGCTGTTGAAGGTGCCGTAGCAGGGGCCAATGATGTTGACGCGGGGCTTTTCGCCCACAGGGCGTTCTTCAAAAGGCTTGCGTGCAGGCACTTTGCGCAGGCCGTACTCGCTCCAGAGCCAGTACATGGCGCGGTTGGCACATTGCCACTGGTCTTCGTCGATGGTGCGTGGCAAAAAACGCGCGATGTTGGTACCTTCGGGCGTCACGCCGCCACCGATCATTTCGGCGATCGATCCGGTCACCACCACAGCCGGCAGTTCGGGATCCAACGTGGCATGGGCGCGCTTCATCGCACCTTCTGTGCCTTCGCGGCCCAGCTGCTCTTCGGCCAAGCCTGTCACCACAATCGGCAATTCGTGCGGAGGCAACGCATCGGTGTAATGCAGCACCGAAGTCACCGGCAGGTTTTCGCAGCCCACGGGGCCGTCGATCACGACCTGCAAACCCTTGATGGCGGTGAACACATACACCGCGCCCCAGTAACCGCCTGCGCGATCGTGGTCGAGGATGAGTGGCGACTTGGGCTTGGCCACGGTGCTGGGTGGAGGATTGATCTGGTTCATGAACCCATCTCCTCGGCTTTGCGCTTTTTCAAAATCTTTTCGATTTGGCGGCGGGTTTCGGCTTTGAACTCAGGCCGGTCTTTGGGCACCGATTCCCAGACGCCTGCCGCATGGCCTGCGCCCACATCGCCAAAGAAATCTTTCATGGCGTCAAAGCGGGCCTGGTTGCCCATGGCCGCTTGCACCACTTGCACCAGCGAGCCCGCGCCGGCCACACCCATCAGGGGCCTGGCCGAAATCAGGTTGGTGAAGTACAGGGACGGCACGCTGTTTTGCTTGGCGATCTGCACCACCGGGGTGGTGCCAATGGCCAGCTGTGGCCGGTATTCGTACATGGCGTTCAGGTCTTGCTCGAGCGAGGCACGCATTTGCACCTGCACGCCCTTGGCTTGCAGCCAGGCGATGTCTTGTGCGTTCCACTCTGTGGCGGGACAGGCAGAGCCGACGTAACGCAAATCGGCCCCGCACTCAACGAGAAGTCGGCCCACCAGCAATTCGGACCCTTCGTAGCCACTCAAGGTGATGCGGCCTGAGATGGGCTTTTGCATCAAGAGGCCACGCATTTGCGTGAGAGACTGGTTGCGCGCCACATCGATCTGCGCCTGCGCAATGCCAGCGGCCTGTCCAATGTTTTGCAACCAGTCTTGTGTGCCTTCCAGACCCACCGGGGCAGAGCCCACAACAGGGCGGCCAGCGGCTTTGAATTCGCGCACGCTGGCGGTGTAAAACGGGTGGATGGCAGCAGCCACCGAGCAGTCAAGCGCTGCGTACAGCTCACGCCATTCGCGGGTGGGCACCACTGGGCCAGCGGCCAAGCCCATGGGGGCCAGCATCTGACCGATGATGACCGGATCAGCCGGGAACATTTCGCCGAGCAGCGCCACTGTGGGCTTGTCACCCCGACCTGCTCGGGGCGCAGCCACTGGGCCGCTGATGATTTCTTCACGGGCGTATTTCAGCATCGCCCCGGCCAACACGTCTTTGGCTTCGGCATGCGTCGGTACGCCAAAACCGGGCACGTCGATGCCAATGACACGCACGCCATTGATTTCTTTGGGCAGCAACTGCAGCGGCACACCGCTGGCGGTGGGCACGCACAGGTTGATGATGATGACGGTGTCGACTTTGCTCGGATCGGCTTCGGCGTGCACCGCTTCGCGGATGTCTTCAAACAACTTGCCGGTGACCAGCGACTCGGAGTTGAAGGGCACATAGCCCACACTGCGGCGCGCGCCGTAGAAATGGGAAGTGAAGGTCAGACCATAAACGCAGCAGGCCGAACCCGAGAGGATGGTGGCGGTACGCTTCATGCGCAAACCCACGCGCAGCGAACCAAAGGCCGGGCACATGCTTTGCGGCTGGTCGTGTGGACCGGCATCGGGCTGGCGCGGGTAATCGCGGGCGTATTGGTCGAGCACCTCAGACTTGCCGGCCTCTTTGGCTGCGGCCACCATGGCTTCGGTGCCGGCGTGGCAGCCCATGCCGTCACCCTGCAGGCCTGCGGGGTTAGGGGCTTCGGTGCTGGGGTGAATCGGGATGGTGCGTGTCATGGCCGTGTCCTGTGGATGGGTCTTCGCGAATCAGGCCGCGTCGTAGACGACTTCCAGCGATGGCTTGATGTCTTCGTGCTTGCCCACCATGTCGAACACGGTCGCAGGCTCGAGCACCACGTTGCGTCCGACCACATCGGCACTGAACAGACCCAACAACTGGTCTTGGGTCTGAGGTTTTGGGCGTTGTGGAGGGGCTTCGGCGACGTTTTTGGCCAACTCGGCAAACAGGGGGCCCCACTCACCATCAGGACGGCCAATGATTTCGTAACTGGCACTCTTGCGGCGGATGTCTTCGTTGGCCGGGATGGCAGCCAGCACGGGGATGCCAGCGTTGTCGGCAAAGGCTTGGGCTTCGCCGGTGCCGTCGTCTTTGTTAATGACCATGCCCGCCACGCCCACGTTGCCGCCGAGCTTGCGGAAATATTCCACCGCCGAGCACACGTTGTTGGCGACGTACAGGGACTGCAAGTCGTTGCTGGCCACCACAATGACCTTTTGGCACATGTCGCGGGCAATGGGCAGGCCAAAGCCACCGCAGACCACGTCACCCAAAAAGTCGAGCAGCACGTAGTCAAAACCCCAGTCATGGAAACCGAGTTTTTCGAGGGTTTCAAAGCCGTGGATGATGCCGCGCCCGCCGCAGCCGCGACCGACCTCGGGGCCGCCCAATTCCATGGCGAATACGCCATCGCGCTTGAAGCACACATCGCCAATGCTCACGGCCTGACCTGAGAGCTTGAGACGGGATGACGTTTCGATAATGGTGGGGCAAGCCTTGCCGCCAAACAGCAAACTGGTGGTGTCGCTCTTGGGGTCACAGCCGATCAGGAGCACTTTTTTGCCCTGCTGCGCCATCATGTAGGACAGGTTGGCCAAGGTGAAGCTTTTGCCGATGCCGCCCTTGCCATAAATGGCAATGATTTGCGTCTCTTTGGTCACCTCGGAGGTGCTGACGGCGTCGGGCTCGACGTCGGCTTCGCGCCGAAGCACCTCGACAAATTTGATGGGTTGTGAGGTGTTCACGGTGTCAGTTGAGGTATTCATGAGGAGGCACTCCAATCCAAGATCATCTTGAGACAGCTCGCATCTCCGAAGGCGGTCTCGTAGGCAGAACCAGCTTGTGTCGATGGCTGGGTGTGGGTGATCAAACCGTCGAGCGACAAACGACCGGTGTTCACCAGTTCGTTGACGGCCAACAAATCGGGACGCTTCCACTCGGCGGCAATGCGCATGCGCGCTTCGCGCATGAAGGCCGGGGCGTAGGCAAATGAGAGGTCTTGTTTGTAAAAACCGGCCAACACCAATTCGCCACCGGGGCGCAGGCGCTGAATCAGGCCGTTGAGCAGACTGCCGTCGCCGCTCACGTCGTAAATGGTGTTGTAGTCTCGGCGCGGATCGTCTTGCGGCTGCATGACGGTGTAGCCCTGTGCGCCGGCAAATCGTTCCACTTGGGTTTCCCAAACTGTGGGGGCTGGCAAGCCAGCAGCCACCGTCAAGCGGGCCAATAAACGGCCCATGACGCCGTGACCGATGATGAGTTCAGGCGGTGCGAACGGGTCTTGCTGTCCCCCACCCGATACCGCGTGGTAGGCCGTGGCAGCCAGCGCCAAAAGCACCGATTGAGCACCCGAATGCTCAGCCACCGGCACCACTTTTTGCTCGGTCACCACCAGTCGCGAAGCCGCGCCACCAAACAGGCTTTTGACACCCGTGAAGCAATTGGCACCTGGCACAAACACACGCTGACCGACTTGGAAACCCGTGTCTGAGGCGCTGCGCACCACGCGCCCCACCGTCTCATAACCCGGCACCAAGGGGTAACCCATACCCGGGAAGGGAGGCATGCTGCCGTCCCAGAGCATGCGCTCAGTGCCGGTGCTGATGCCACTGTATTCGACGGCAACTTCAAGCTGACCGGCCTGCAATTCAGGAAGGTCCAAGGCCTGCAAGGACAGACTCCTGGGGTTGTTGAAGACAACGGCTTGGGATTTCATGATTGTATTTTTTGCTTTACATCAATACATGTCAAATCTAATTGACACTTTTATGGGAATCATAGGGTAAACACTGAGATTTACGACCCAAAAGAATTCGGGCATGGATGGGCATGGCGTTGGGCACCTCCTCGACGTGGGTGAAACCCGCCTCTTGCATCATGGTTTGCAGCTCTTGCGGCGTGCGCAGCCGCCCTGCCCCCATGGCCAGCAGATAAAAGTGAAAGTAAGCGTCAACCGAAGCACTGGGTTGGCCCGCTTCGCCCTCGGGCTGCGCCATCGGCTCGGCCAATAGCAATACACCACCCAAAGGCAAAGCCGCATGGGCTTTTTGCAAGATCTGACGGACCACGGCATCCGGGTGGTCGTGTGCGACACGCACCAAAGTGATCAGGTCTGCGCCCTCGGGCAAGGGGTCGTCCAGAAAGCTGCCAGGGTGCAAAGCCACACGCTCGGTCAAACCCTTGGCCTGCAAGCCTTCGCGGGCAAGCGCCAGAACGGGGGGCAAATCAAACATCTTGAACTTCAGGTGCGGTGCGTGCGCGGCCAGTTCGCTCACAAAGCGGCCCTTGCCGGCACCCACATCCAGCACGCAACGGTGTTCGTCAAAAAAGTAGGACGACAAGATTTCTTGCACCACAAAGCCTTGCGATGCGGCCATGAGTTGCGAATACCGGGTGAACTTGTCCACCTCCGATGCAGGCATGGCCACCGCAGGCTTTTCATGGGCATAAGGCCAATACTCGGCCATACCACCGCTCCAGGCGTTGTTCAAAAACTGCAGCGGGTCTTGCATGTCTTGGTAGAGCAGGTGGTTGTGCTCGATCATTTGGGCAATGCCCTCGTGCTGCGCCAGCGGCACACCCAATGGACCCAGGCCAAAACGACCTTGGCTGCGGTGCTCCAACAGCCCCAGCGCTACGGCCGACAGCAAAAGGCGCTGCAAAACTGCAGGGGCCAAGCCGGTGCGGCGTGCCAAATCGTCCAAATGGGCCGGGGCTTGGTGAAGGGCTCGAAACAGATCAAGCCGCACACAACCGAGCAGCACTTGGCTGTGCACAAAACCGGCCATCAAATCGAACAGCTTGCGGGTACGGCGACGCGTCAGCCAGCGTGTGAAGGGATTGCCAAGCGACCAACGGTACAAACCGGGATGGGCATACCAACGCTCCAATCGGGCTTGCCAAGCGTCCTTGAGAGAGGTGGAAGCGTTCGGGGCCTGCATGGCGGCCAGATCCAGGGGTTGGGACATGGTGCTTCCTTCGCGTCTTGAGGGAACGCCGCTCAATGCGGGGCACTGATGCGGCCAACGGCCACTTCAGGGTGGGTCTTGAAATAGCCTTCACAGAGCGCTTTGGGCACCAAGCGCTCGGCTTCGACCTGAACCAATTGGCGCAGCATGTCGCGGCATGAGCAGACCGGGATCGATTCAGCAGCCTGATCGATCAGGTGGTCAAAGTGGGCAATCGCACCCGTCAGGCCCAGTGCTTGGGCTGAGCTGGGGCGCGCATGCAAAGCATCTTGGCCTGCGGGCTTGCCCAATGTGGCGGCATCGGCGATCACGTCGCGGATGTCATCGGCTACTTGGTAAGCCTCACCCAAAAACTGGCCCAAATGCGCCCACGGCTCGGGTGCTACGCCACAACTGAGGGCGCCCGCGCAGGTGGCAGAGACAAACAGCGCACCGGTCTTGGCGCGTTGGTATTGGCCCAAATCGGCACTGGTTTCGCATTCCCAGGCTTGTCCGGCCACGATGCCATGTGGCAAGCCCACACCCGTGGTCATGTTGTCCATCAGGGCCATCAAGCGCTCAGGCTGCTGCGCACCCGCTTGCAACAAGACCCGATAGGCCATGACGATCAGGCCATCACCTGCGAGCAAAGCCAATGGTTCGCTGAAAGCTTTGTGCACCGTCGGGCGACCGCGCCGGGTGTCGGCGTTGTCAAAAGCAGGCATGTCGTCGTGGACCAAGGAGGCGCAATGCATCAACTCGAGGGCCACGGCGGCGGCATTGGTCAGATGGGGCGCGTTATCGCCACAGGCTGTGGCCACGGCCATGCACAGCTGCGGGCGGATGCGTGCCCCGCCCGAAAACACGGCGTGTCGCATGGCGGCCACCAGCCTTGGCGGCGCACCAATGCCCGCAGCTTGCTCAAAATGCGTGCTCAGGGCTTGCTCGGCGCGTGTCATCAAGCTCATGGGACCTCCGAAAGGAAGGCCTGTCAACCCAAGCTGACAGGCATGGGTGTAAATGTAACCAGATTCAATAAGCTGTCAACATTTATTGACACAAACTCTCCCCCAAGCACTTCAACTTCCGAGCAAAATCTCAACCATCTTGACCAAACGGCCGCAACAACAGAAGGAATCCCATGGGAATTTGGATAGAACTGGGTATTTTTGGCCTGGTGTTCCTATTTGCCTTTTGGCAAATGCACGATGTGCGAAAAGCACAAGAACAAACGCGCCAACAACGGGCGCTTGAAAAGGTAGAACAAGCAGCTGAGGCGGCGCTGGCGGAGTCAAGTCAAGTTAAACCCGAGCCCACCCAAAAAGAGCAAAAACAAGGGTGATTGCCCTGCCCGAGGAGCGATGGGCATGGGTTCGCGTGGATTTGCGTGGTTTTTTTCGCGGCGAAGGTGCTGGTCTTGCTCAGCCGCCCTGAGCCGCTCTCAGACGGCCAATTCGGCATTGAACTGCAAGGCCGCTAAGCTTGCGTAAAGCCCGCCCTTGGCTTGCAGCTCGGCGTGGGTGCCTTGCTCCATGAGACGTCCGCGCTCCAAAACCCAAATCACATCGGCGCGCTGCACCGTAGCCAGACGGTGCGCAATGACAAGCGTGGTACGGCCCACCATGGCTTTGTCCAGTGCCGCTTGCACCATTTTTTCGCTTTGCGCATCGAGTGCACTGGTGGCTTCGTCCAGCAGCAAAAGAGGTGGGTTCTTCAAAATGGCCCGTGCAATCGCGATGCGCTGGCGTTGACCACCCGACAAACGCACCCCCCGATCACCCAAATAGGTGTCAAAACCCTCGGGCAACTCGCGGATGAACTCTTGTGCATAAGCCGCTTCGGCAGCAGCGTGCACCTCTTCCAGACTCGCATCAGGACGGCCATAGCGGATGTTTTCGATCACCGTGCCCGAAAAAATCACAGGTTCTTGCGGCACGATGGCCATGCGCTCGCGCAAGTCGTGCAGGTCCATTTGGTCGATCGGCACACCGTCCAGCACGATGCGACCCGTCTGGGGATCATGAAAACGCATCAGCAAATCGAACAAGGTGGTTTTGCCTGCGCCACTGGGGCCCACCACGGCCACCGTCTGCCCCGGATGAATCTGTCCACTGAGTTGATCCAACGCCCAAGTGTCGGGGCGCGAGGGGTAATGAAAGCGGACCGACTCCAGCTGCAAAGACGACCCGCCCTGCGGCCAAGGTGCTTTTTTGGGCTGGGCAGCGATTTTGAGGTTGGACTCGGTGTGCAGCAATTCCATCAAGCGCTCGGTCGCGCCAGCAGCGCGCAACAAGTCGCCATAGACTTCGCCCAGAACCGCAAAGGCGCTGGCCAGCAAGATGACATAAAAGACCGTCTCGCCCAACTGGCCAGCTGTGCTCGTACCCGCACGCACAGCCAGGGTGCCCATGTAAAGGCCCCAGAGCAAGACAGCGCTCGACGCCATGATGATGAAACCGACCAGCACGGCCCGAGCGCGAATGCGGCCAAGTGCCGTACCCAAGGCACGCGCCGTAGATTCAACAAAACGGCGGGTCTCGCGGCCCTCGGCGGTATAACTTTGAACCACACTGATGGCGTTGAGCACTTCGGAAGCGATGGCACTCGAATCGGCCACACGGTCTTGGTTGGCGCGAGACAGACGGCGCACGCGACGGCCCAGATAGACGCTTGGGAAAATCACAGCGGCCAGCACCGCGACCACCTGCAGCATGAGCACCGGATTGGTCCACACCAGCATGATCAACGCGCCTGCGCCCATGACCAAGTTGCGCAGTCCCATCGAAAAAGAAGAACCCACCACGGTTTGAACCAAGGTGGTGTCGTTGGTGAGGCGAGAGAGCACCTCGCCCGATTGCGTGGTTTCAAAAAAAGCCGGGCTTTGCTTGAGCACATGGCCATAGACCGCGTTGCGCAGGTCGCCCGTGATGCGCTCGCCCAACCAACTCACGGTGTAGTAACGCCCCGCAGAAAACACCGCCAAGGCGGCCGCCACAACAAACAACTGCAAAAAATTACCCGACAGCTGATCGGCTGTGGCACCACTGGCCAGGCCTTGATCAATCAACTGACGCAGAACCCAGGGAAACGCCAAAGTGGTGCCTGCGGCCAGCAATAAAAACACCGCGGCAAAGCCCATGGCCACGTGGTAGGGCTTGAGGAATGGGGCAAGACCGGTGAGCGATTTGGGGGTGGTGGCCATGTCAACAAAGGATTAAAAACAGTCGCGTGAAGCATAACGTCAAAAGCGCCCGACCCCATTTCGCTTGTTTTGGCGACGACAATCTGTGTTTTCAGAAAATTTCCCCCATGAGCACACTGCCACCCTGCCCTCAATGCCAAGACGAGTTCACCTACCAAGATGGCAATATGTTGATGTGCCCCAGTTGCGGGCACGAATGGAACCCAGCGGAAGCAGCGGCGGGTGAAGTGGCCAAAGTGTGGAGAGATGCCCATGGCAACGTGCTTCAGGACGGTGACTCCGTGACCTTGGTCAAAGACCTGAAGATCAAGGGGTCGTCTGCCGTGGTCAAGGTGGGCACCAAGGTCAAAAACATCCGCTTGATCGAAGGTGACCATGACATCGACTGCAAAGTCGAAGGGTTTGGCCCCATGCAACTGAAAACCGAATTCGTCAAAAAAGCCTGATCCAGCCATGAGCGACGACAACCAGCTGTATCTGCCGGAAAGTTTCACAGCACTGTATGTGCCGCCGGGCAAGGTCAAACCCAGCATCAGCCTGCGAGACATGGCCCAGCGGTACGAACTGTGTGAAGACTTGGCCAACTTGCTGACCGAAAAAGCCGCCAACATGCAGTTCACATTGGGCATCACCGAAGAGCTGGTGTTGCAGCAATGCGAGTTGGGCCTGCTCACCGAGCCTACCGTGGTGTCGCCTATCGAAGCACGCTGGGTGGTGTGCCGCTTAGCCGAACTGCTCAACTGGCCGATGGACCAGCTGCTGCAAGCACCACCGAATGGGACATCTGTCGCCTAAATCCTGACAAGGCGCAAGCCCAAGGTCATGATCTAAACATGACCCAAGTCTCCAACGATCTGCAGCGCCTGCTGACGGCGCCCATCTTGCCCACCCTGCTGCGCTTGTCCGCACCCAATGTGTTGGCCATGGTCATGACGGTGTTGGTCGGCATTGCCGAAACCTATTACGTAGGTCGCTTGGGCACAGCCCCTCTGGCAGCCATGGCACTGGTTTTCCCGTTTGCCATGCTCACCCAAATGATGTCGGCCGGGGCCATGGGTGGTGGGGTGTCTGCCGCCATCAGCCGGGCATTGGGCGCGTCCGACGTGCCGCGAGCGCAAACCTTGTTGCAGCATGCCTTGCTGATTGGTGTCGGTTCTGGGCTGGTCTACAGCGCCATCTTTGTGGTCTGGGGACCATCGCTTTACCAACTTTTGGGCGGGCGAGACGCCGTTTTGCTTGAAGCCAACGCTTACGCCCTGGTCCTCTTCAGTGGGGCCTTGTGGGTGTGGCTCATCAACACCTTGGCCTCGGTGCTGCGCGGCACGGGCAATATGCGCACGCCCTCCGTCGCCTTGATGGTCACGTCGGCCCTGCAAATCATTTTGAGTGGTGTGCTGTCTCTGGGCGCGGGGCCTGTGCCCGCCATGGGCATGGTGGGAGTGGCTTGGGGCCACATCATCGCCACGGCCGCCGGCGTCGCTTATTTCCTTTGGTACCTGATCACAGGTCAAGGGCGCCTAAAGCTGCAGTTGCAAGCCTTCGAAATGCAACGCCGTGTGTTTGCAGACATCCTCAAAGTGGGTGCCATAGCTTGTTTGTCGCCGGTGCAATCGGTGTTGGCAATTTTGATTTTTACCGGGCTGCTGGCCCAGCTGGGCACCGAAGCCTTGGCAGGGTATGGCATTGGTCAGCGCCTGGAGTTTTTGCTCATCCCCATCGCATTTGGCATTGGTGTGGCCTCTGTCCCCATGGTGGGCATGGCCATGGGCGCAGGCCGTGCAGAACGTGCGCGGCATGTGGCTTGGGTGGCGGGTGGTGTGTCGGCGTTCAATTTGGCGGTGATCGGGGCCGTGGTGACACTGGCCCCTGATCTGTGGGCAAAGCTGTTCACTCAAGACGAGGTGGTGCTGGGTTTTGCCCGGCAATACCTGGTGACCGCTGGACCAGCTTTTCCATTTTTTGGCCTGGGCTTGACCTTGTACTTTGCTTCGCAAGGCGCTGGGCAGGTCATCGGGCCCGTGCTGGCGGGCACGGTGCGCCTGGTGCTGGTTGCGGGGGTGGGTTACTGGCTCACCCAACACCAAGGCACAGCCGAACACTTTTATGGGCTGGTGGCCGTGGCCATGGTGCTTTATGGCGTTGTCACCGCAGCAGCCGTCAAAGTGACTCCGTGGGGTCAGCGCTGAGGAAATACACGCACAACTCTTAGCGTCACGCAGCCTTGTCCAGCCCCAACAAACGGATCGCATTGCCCTTCAAAATGCCCGGCATCACCTCGGGCTTGAAACCGGCGACTTCAAAGTCTTTCATCCAGCGCTCCGGCGTGATCAGTGGGTAGTCGCTGCCAAACAAAATGCGGTCTTTGAGCAAGGTGTTGGCGTACTGCACCAATTGCTTCGGAAAGTACTTGGGGCTCCAGCCTGACAGGTCGATCCAAACATTGGGTTTGTGCGTGGCAACGCTCAGCGCTTCGTCTTGCCACGGAAAGCTCGGGTGCGCCATGACGATCTGCATGTCAGGCCAATCGATGGCCACGTCATCGAGGTGCATCGGATTGCTATAGGCCAGGCGCAGGCCACCGCCGCAGCGCATGCCTGAGCCAATGCCACTGTGCCCAGTGTGAAAAATAGCTGGCAATTTGTGCTCATTGATCACGTCATAAATCGGCCAAGCCATCTTGTCGTAAGGGTGGTAGCCCTGCACAGTGGGGTGAAACTTGAAGCCCTTGATGCCTTCTTCCTTGATCAGGCGCTCGGCTTCGCGGGCCCCCATTTTTCCTTTGTGCGGATCGATGCTGGCAAACGCAATCATCATGTCGCTGTTGTCGCGGGCCGCCTTGGCGATTTCTTCGTTCGGAATGCGGCGGCGACCCAGTTGTGATTCGCTGTCCACGGTGAACATGACCAAACCGATCTTGCGCTCGCGGTAATAGGCCACGGTTTCTTCGATCGTCGGGCGGCGGTTGCTGCCAAAGAATTTGTCGGCGGCGCGGTCGTATTCCTCGCCGTAGTTGTCAAACGGGTTCCAGCAGCTCACTTCGGCGTGGGTGTGGATGTCGATGGCGATCAGGTCTTCGTGTTTCATGGCTTTCCTTTACGGCAAGTATGGGGGGAACAATAGCCGATGACGAATGCCTCGCCCGTCACCAGCAGGACCACACCGTCCATCGACCCTAGGGCGGGGCTCCCATAAAAAATGGGCTGAGATGGTCCTAGGGGAAAACACCAAGCAGCAAATGGCCATCGGCTGATCACAATATGGTTATCAATAATAACCTTCTTGGCCTTTAGGTCAAGTCTGCTGAAAGCGCTTGCGATGACAAATACCAACCACCCCATCCTCGAACGTGCAGCCGCCAACGGCGTGGCTTTGGACATGCAAGGAGCCGTTGCCGTGGTCCGCCTGTGCCGTCCGGCCAAGCGCAATGCCTTGAACGATGGCCTTATCGAAGCGCTGCGAGATGTGTTCCAGAATTTGCCACCAGAAGCGGGTGCTGCCGTCATCCACGGCGAGGGCGACCACTTTTGTGCCGGCCTGGATTTGTCTGAATTGAAAGAGCGCGATGCCGGCGAAGGCATTCACCACTCGCGCAGCTGGCATGTGGCCTTGAACGCGGTCGAGCAAGGTCGCGTGCCCGTGGTGGCTGCTTTGCATGGGGCGGTGGTGGGCGGCGGCCTGGAACTGGCCAGCGCCAGCCACATCCGCGTGGCCGACGAGAGCACTTTTTACGCGCTGCCCGAAGGCACACGCGGCATCTTCGTGGGTGGTGGTGGCTCCGTGCGTGTGCCCAAGCTGATTGGCGCAGCCCGAATGACCGACATGATGCTCACCGGCCGCGTGTACAACGCGCAAGACGGTGAACGCGTGGGTTTGGCGCAATACCTCGTGCCCACGGGTACTGCATTGGCCAAAGCCATCGAGTTGGCCACCCGCATTGCCACCAATGCGCCACTGACCAACTTTGCTCTGACGCACGCCCTGCCTCGCATCGCCGAGCAACCCGCTGACCACGGCTTGTTCACCGAAGCATTGATGGCCTCGATTGCCCAATCCGCTCCAGAAGCCAAAGCCCGCGTTCGTGCCTTCCTGGAAGGCAAGGCCGCCAAGGTGCAAAAGAGCTGAATCGGAGACACGCATGAACGCCCCCAAATTCCGCCCACTCAAATTTGGCGTGACCCGTGTCAACTTGCAAAGCGGTGAGCCCGGCACGCAGTACCTCAAAGCTGACCAAGACCTGCAAGCTTTTCCAGACCGCCTGACTGACCGCCTGCAACATTGGGCGCAAACCAAGCCCCAACACACCTTCATGGCTCGCCGCGTTAAAAACGCCGATGGCACCTTGGGCAACTGGCGGCATGTCACTTATGCAGAGGCTTGGACCCAAGCACGCAGCATTGCGCAAAGCCTCATCGACCGCGGCTTGAGTGAAGAGCGACCTGTGGTCATCCTGAGCGAAAACAGCCTGGAACATGCCTTACTGGCTTTGGGTTGTCTCGTGGCCGGCGTGCCCTACGTGCCCACCTCGCCCCCCTATTCCTTGGTCAGTGTGGACTATGACAAGCTCAAGCATGTGCTGAGCACCGTCACGCCTGGAATGGTGTTCGCCTCGGACGATCGTTATGCCAAAGCCATCGCCGCCACGGTGAGCGACGACATGGAAGTCGTGATGGTCGAGGGTGGTGTGCCCGGCCGAAGTATCACGGCCTTTGAGAGCCTGTGTGCACTGCCCGCCACACCCGCCGTGGATGCGGCCATGGCCGCTACCGGGCCTGACACCATCGCCAAGTTCTTGTTCACCAGCGGCTCCACCAAGCTGCCCAAAGCCGTCATCAACACCAACCGCCTGTGGTGCGCCAACCAGCAACAAATTGCCCAGTCCATGCCTGTCTTGGCTGAACAGGACTTGGTGCTGGTCGACTGGCTGCCCTGGAACCACACCTTTGGCGGCAACCACAACTTTGGCATGACCGTGTTCCACGGAGGCACTTTGTACATCGACGATGGCAAGCCGACGCCTGCCCTGATGCACGAAACCCTGCGCAACCTGCGCGAGATCGCTCCCACGGTGTACTTCAACGTGCCCACGGGTTTTGAAGCCATCGCCAACGCGATGAAGACCGACGATGCGCTGCGCAAAACCCTGCTCTCGCGCGTCCAGATGTTTTTCTACGCCGGTGCCGCTTTGGCGCAACCCATCTGGGACAGCCTCTACGAATCGCAAGAGCGTGAAGTGGGCGAGCGCATCGTCATGGGCACGGGCCTGGGTATGACCGAATCCGGGCCGTTTGGCATCTTTGTGACCAACCCTTTTGTGCAGGCGGGCGACCTGGGTGTGCCCACACCTGGCCTTGAACTCAAGCTGGTGGCCATGCAAGGCAAAACCGAGGTGCGCTACCGCGGCCCCAACATCACGCCGGGTTACTGGCGCAACGCCGAAGAAACCGCTGGCGCCTTTGACGAAGAAGGCTTCTTCAAAACGGGCGACGCGGTGAAATGGATCGACGAAACCGATGTGCATTTGGGCCTGAAATTCGACGGCCGCATCGCCGAGGACTTCAAGCTGGCCACAGGCACCTTCGTGAGCGTAGGCCCCTTGCGCGGCAAGATCATTGCCGCTGGCGCGCCTTACATCCAGGACGCGGTGTTGACGGGCATCAACTTGAAAGAAGTCGGCGCCATGATTTTCCCGACTCCGGCTGTGCGCGCTTTGAGCGGCTTGCCGGCTGACGCCCCCATGTCGGATGTGCTGGCATCAGCTCCTGTGCTGGCCAAGTTCCAGGACATCGTGAACACCTTGGCCCAAACCGCTACCGGCAGCGCCAACCGCATTGCCCGGCTGTGCCTTTTGAGCGAACCACCCACCATCGACAAGGGCGAGATCACCGACAAAGGATCGATCAACCAACGCTCAGTGCTCACGCATCGGGCGAGTACCGTGGCGGCTCTGCACGAAGGCACATTGCCACACATCGTCCAACCACAATGATTCCCCTGTAGGAGCGACGCCCCCGTCGCGATGGCTCAAGCAGCCCCTTTTCAGGGGCACCGCTCCTACACAAACGAAAGAGAAAAAATGACCGCCAAAGGATTTTTCAACGCATTTGCCGATGTGTGGATGCACGAAGGCGTGCGCACACCCATGGTCGATTACTGCGGCGCATTGGGTCACATCTCGCCTACCGATCTTGGCATCAAGGCCGCACGCGAAGCCTTGAAGCGCGCAGGCATTGCGCCGACCGAGATCGGCTCGGTCATTACCGGCAACATGGCCCCTGGCGACTTCGACCAGTTCTTTTTGCCGCGCCACATCGGCTTGTATGCTGGTGTGCCAGAAGAAGTCCCCGCCATCATGACCCAGCGCATTTGCGGCACCGGCTTTGAGCTGTTCCGCCAAGCGGGCGAACAGATTGAAGCGGGCGTGTGCGATGCCGCACTGGTGGTGGGCACTGAGAGCATGACGCGCAACCCTATTGCCGCCTTTGACCACCGTACAGGCTTCAAACTGGGCGCTCCCGTGGGCTTCAAGGACTACATGTGGGAAGCGCTGAAAGACCCGGCCGCTGGCATCAACATGATCCAGACGGCCGAGAACCTGGCCAAAAAATACAACATCACCCGCGAAGAGGTGGATCAGTTTGCCTCCGACTCATTTGCCAAGGCCATGGCCGCGCAAGCAGCCGGTTTCCATGCGGGCGAGATCGTGCCTGTGGTCACTGAAAAGTTTGAACTCGAAGGCTACAAAGCCCGAGGCATCAAGTTACAAGGCAAAGTGACCGAGGTCAGCACCGACACCCACCCCCGCATCTCGCCGCCCGAAGTGTTGGCCAAGCTCAAATCGGTCTACGAAGGCGGCGTGCAAACCGGAGGCAACAGCTCGGCCTTGGTCGATGCGGCTGCGGCCTGCGTGGTCACCTCAGGCGCTTATGCCAAAGCACAGGGCAAAAAGCCGCTGGCCCGCGTGGTCGCTGCAGCCGCTGTGGGCGTGCCGCCCGAGATCATGGGCATTGGCCCTGCGCCCGCCATCCGCCTGCTGCTCGAGCGCACGGGCCTGAAGCTGTCCGACATTGGCCGCTTCGAAATCAACGAAGCCCAAGGCGCGCAAACCCTGGCCGTGGGCCGTGAGCTGGGCCTCGACTTGGCCAAACTCAACGTGAATGGCGGCGCGATTGCGCTGGGCCACCCGCTGGCTGCGACGGGCGTGCGCCTGACCATCACGCTGGCACGCGAACTCAAGCGCAGCGGCTTGCGCTATGGCATCTCCAGCGCCTGTGTGGGTGGCGGTCAAGGCATTGCGCTGCTGATCGAAAACCCGGAAGGCGTTTGAACCATCCTGTAGGAGCGGCGCCCCGCCGCGATGAATCACTGCAATCGCGGCGAGGGCGCCGCTCCCACAACAACTGAAAAGGCAAGCAAATGAACATTCAAGGACAAGCAGCACTGGTCACCGGCGGTGGCTCCGGTTTGGGCGAGGCCACTGCCCGCGAACTCGCCCGTCTGGGCGCCAAGGTCGCGGTGCTCGACCTCAACATGGAGAACGCTGAGCGCGTTGCCAAAGACATTGGCGGCGTAGCGGTGCATTGCAACGTATCTGACCCGGACAGCATGGCCAAAGCCATCGAGACCGCAGCAGCAGCCCACGGCCCGGCCCGCATCTTGATGCAAATCGCAGGTATCGGCACCGCCAAACGCGTGGTCGGCAAAGACGGCACTGCAGCACCCTTGGAAGAGTTCGCCAAGGTGATCAACGTAAACCTGATCGGCACCTACAACGCGGCCCGTCTGTTTGCAGCCGCCTGCGCCAAGCTCGACCCCATGGACGACAACGCCCGTGGCGTGATGGTCTTCACCGCCTCGGTCGCGGCCTTTGATGGTCAAGTCGGCCAGCAGGCCTACAGCGCCTCCAAAGCCGGGGTGGTCGGCATGACCCTGCCCATGGCCCGAGACCTGGCGCAACACGGCATCCGCGTCTGCACCATCGCCCCCGGCCTGTTCGCGACCCCTCTGCTCAAAGGACTGCCCGAGCCCGTGCAGCAATCGCTGGCGGCCAGCATCCCCTTCCCGGCACGTCTGGGCAAACCCAGCGAATTTGCCGAGCTGGCCTGCCACATCGTGAGCAATGACCACTTGAACGGCGAAGTCATTCGGCTGGATGGCGCACTGCGCATGGCACCCCGCTGAAAGCACCAGATGAGCAAAACCGTTGTTTACGAAGTTCAGGTGATGTTCGGTGACTGCGACCCCGCAGGCATCGTCTTCTTCCCCAACTTCTCCAAGTGGATGGACGCCTCTTCACTGAACTTCTTTGTGAAGTGTGGCGTTTTGCCATGGCGGGAGCTGGTCAAGACGCGCGGCATCATCGGCACGCCCCTGCTGGAGATCAACACCAAGTTCATCCGCCCCGCTACCTATGGTGAAACCCTGCAGATCCACACCAGCGTGCAAGAGTGGCGCGACAAAGTGTTTGTACACAAACATGTGGTCATGCGTGGCGAGACGGTGCTCTGCGAAGGCACCGAGGTGCGCGCCTTTTGCATCAAGCACCCTGACGATCCCGACCGCATCAAAGCCATCCCGGTGCCCGAGGACATCAAAGCCTTGTGCAGCTGAAGCAAAGATCTGAGCCATGTACTACGAACCCGGCGTTACCCCCCACGGCTTGCCGCATGACCCGTTCAAGTCTTGCGTGATCCCACGCCCTATCGGCTGGATCTCGACCGTGGATGCACAAGGCCGCCACAACCTGGCGCCTTACAGCCAGTTTCAGAACGTGACCTTTGATCCCCCGATTGTCATGTTCAGCGCCAACCAAACCACCCAAGGTGAGCGTAAGGACTCGGTGCGCAACGCTGAGCAGACCGGTGAGTTCGTGTGGAACATGGCCACTTACGCTTTACGCGATGCGGTCAACATCTCGACCGAAGAAGTGCCCCATGGTGTGGACGAGTTCGAGCGTGCAGGCCTTGAAAAACTGCCCAGCCACCTGGTCAAGCCCATGCGGGTCAAGGGCTCGCCCATCCAGTTCGAGTGTGTGTACCTGAACAGCCTGCGCTTTCCCGGCAAACCGCCCATGGGCACCGCCGATGTGGTGTTTGGCCGCGTGGTCGCCATCCATATCGACGATGAAATCATCAATGGTCAAGGCCTGATCGATGTGCTCAAGATCCAGCCGCTGGCGCGAATGGGTTACTACGACTACACCTTTGTCGAGAATCAATTTCAAATGGTCATCCCCGGCAACAGCAAAGCTTTGTTGGCAGGGCTGGAAGGCTCGGCCGATAAAGCGGCCCGATCATCAACCCCCTGAAATCATCTATCCCCTTTCACCCTTTCATCCACCTGTTTTTTTACCACCCTAAAAGGAGACAAGCATGACCAACCGTCGTGAATTCATTCAATCCACCATCGGAGCTGCCGTCTTGGGCAGCACCGCTTTCCAGCAAGCTTGGGCACAAAGTGGCTTGCCGATCGAGCAAGTCAAAGTGCTCTACGGTTTCCCCCCCGGCAGCTCGGGCGACATCTGCGCCCGCCGCGTAGCGGAAAAATTTGGAGGCACGCCTTACAGCAAGAACGCCGGCATCATTGACAGCAAGCCAGGTGCGGGCGGCCAGATTGCCCTGAACCTGCTCAAAAGCGCCCCAGCCGACGGCTCGGTGCTGGCCATGACCCCCTTCTCTGCCATCTCTCTCTACCCCCACATCTTCAAGAACTTGCAGTACAAGCCCTTTGAAGACTTCACGCCCGTGGGCACCGCTTCCATGATCCACCATGGTTTTGCCGTGGGCCCTATGGTGCCTGCCAGCGTCAAAAACGTGAAAGACTTCATCGCTTGGGCCAAAGCGAACCCAGCACAAGCGAGCTACGGCTCGCCTGCTGCAGGCTCCACACCCCACTTCATCGGCGCTTTGCTCGGTCTGAACCAGAACTTCGAGTTCAAGCATGTGCCTTACCGCGGCTCGGTGCCTGGCGTGACCGATGTGGTGGGCGGCCAGATCGCTTGCATGTTCACCCCACACGGCGATTTCATTGCCAACCACAAGGCTGGCAAGATGCGCATCTTGGCCACCTCGGGCAAAACCCGCTCGCCATTTGTGCCTGATGTGGCCACCTTTGCCGAGCAAGGTTTCCCAGAACTGACCGTCGAAGAATGGTTCGGTTTTTATGCCCCCGCCAAAACGCCGTCCAACGTGATCCAAGCCGCCAACACGGCCATCAATGCAGCCCTGAAAGACAAGGGCGTGCAAGACGCTCTGACCGTGGTGGGCCTGATTCCGTTTGGTGGCTCTGCTGCTGACCAGCTCAAGAGCTCGCAAGTGGAACTCGAACGCTGGGGCCCACTGATCAAGCGCATCGGCTTCAGCGTGGACTCCTGATCGGCTGGTCTGATGACCCTCCCGGAGCACCCCTCGGTGCTCCGGCGTCTTTGATTGAACCCAACATCCCATGAACGCCTACCAACCCCGCACCGACGACATGCAGTTTGTATTGTCCCGCGTCCTGAACGCGCCCGCCCAACTGCAAGACCTGCCCGCCTTTGCCGAGGTGGATGCAGACTTGATGCAACAGGTGCTGGATGAAGCTGGCAAATTCGTGGGCGAGGTTGTGGCCCCGCTCAACCGCGATGGCGACGAGATCGGTGCCCAGTGGAAAGACGGCGTGGTCACCATGCCGCCGGGCTTCAAGGACGCCTACCAATCCTTCTGGCAATCGGGCTGGCCCGCCTTGGCCGCCAGCGCCGAAGACGGCGGCCAAGGCCTGCCCACCGTGCTCGAAGCCATGCTGTACGAAATGCTGAGCGCGGCCAACCACGGTTGGACCATGGCGCCCGGTCTGCTGCATGGCGCTTACGAGTGCATCAAACACCACGCCAGCGACGAACTCAAAGCGCTGTACCTGGACAAAGTCGCTACCGGCGAATGGCTGGCCACCATGTGCCTGACCGAGCCCCATGCGGGCTCCGACCTGGGCCTGGCCCGTACCAAGGCAGTCTCTATGCCTGATGGCCGCTATGCCGTTAGCGGCACCAAAATTTTCATCTCGGGCGGCGAGCACGACCTGACCGACAACATCGTGCACCTGGTACTGGCCCGCCTGCCCGACGCACCGCCCGGGCCCAAAGGGCTGTCGCTGTTTCTGGTGCCCAAGTTCTACCCGGACGGCAGCCGAAGCCGTGTGCACTGCGACCGCATTGAAGAAAAAATGGGCCTGCACGGCAGCCCCACCTGCGTGATGCGTTTTGACGAAGCGGTCTCTTCAATAGTGGGCGAGCCGGGCAAGGGCTTGGGCGCGATGTTCGTGATGATGAACGCCGCCCGCTTGCATGTGGCCCTGCAAGGCATTGGCCTGCTGGACGCTGCTTGGCAAAAGGCCGATGCCTATGCACAAGAGCGTCGCCAAATGCGTGCACCGGGCAAAGGCAAAAGCCCGGGTGAAGCCGACCTGATTGGCGAGCACCCCGCCATGCGCCGCATTTTGGACACGCAGCGTGCCTGGGTCGATGCCGGTCGTGTACTGGCCTACCGCACCGCGCTCGAACTCGACCTGATCAAGCACAGCCCCGACGCCGCCACGCAAGCCGCCGCCCAGCGCTGGTGCGCCCTGGTCACGCCGGTCATGAAATCGGTGTTCACCCACCAGGCCTTCCACGGCGGCAGCGACTGCCTGCAGGTGTTTGGCGGGCACGGCTATGTGCGCGAATGGGGGATCGAGCAAATCGTGCGCGACGCCCGTGTGGCCATGATTTACGAAGGCACCAACGAGATTCAGGCGATCGACCTGCTGGTGCGCAAGGTGATGGCCGATGGTGGCCAGAGCATGAACGCCCTGCTGGACACGATCGCGGCCGACTTGCCAAAAGGCGCGAAAGCCAGTACCGCCGCGCAAGCACGCATCCAGACACTGCGCGCCGTGACTGAACAGATCGTCAAAGCCGCGCCGCAAGACGCTGCGCTTGCCTTCCGCGTGGCCGACGATTACCTGCGTGCTGTGGCCCTGGTGCTGATGGACTGGGCTTGGCTGCGCATCGAGGCAGGTGTGGACGCCGAAACACCCAACGCACAGACGCGCTGGTTGGCCCCGGCCCAAGCCCTGCGCAGCTGGGTTTTGCCTGAGTTTCAAATGCGCAGCTTCATCATTGTTCAGCAATGCGCGGCTGCGGGATGAACGACACCGTGCCAAGTGCAGAGCCTCAACCCAAAGCGACTCGCGCTTTGGCCGCATCGACTGCAGGACCGAAAAAGCGCACAGTCGCGGTCAAGGCAGCGCGGCAGCGCGGCAGCCTCAAGGATTCAGCGGTCACCTGCATCGACAAAGTGGACTCAACTTATTTGCAAACCTTGATGGGCTACAACGCGCGCCGAGCTGCGCTGAGCATCATCGAACTTTTTTTAGAACGGCTGGCACCTTACGGACTCAAGCCAGTCGACTTTTCGGTCATGTCCACCATCCAGCACAACCCTGGCGTGACCTCGCGCCAGTTATGTGCTTCGCTCAACCTTCTGCCCCCCAACTTGGTCGGACTGATCCAGTCCTTGGAGTCTCGCGGCCTGATCGAGCGCAAACCACACCCGCACGATGGCCGGGCAGTGGGTCTGCATGCCACCCCAAAAGGCCAGGCATTGATGGTGCAAGCCGAGCAAACGGCCACTGAACTAGAGATCGAAAAAACCGCCAAACTCACGCCTGCAGAACGCAAAACCTTGCTTAAATTGCTGCAGAAAATTTACCTCTGAAATTTGCTCATGAATACATCCACCCTGCCTTCCATTTGTGAACATGCCCTGCTGATCGGCCGAATCTGGCAGCCACAGACGGGCCCCGTGGTGGTTGCAGTCACACCGCAACACGTTCATGACCTTTCTGGTCTCGCCTTGACGAGCAGCGACTTGCTCGAACAAGACCAAGTGGCCAAAAAGGTCCGACATGGGTTGGCCTCTGGACAAGCCAAGGCTTTGGGCAGCACGCACGCCATCTTGGCCAACAGCGACGAGACCGCACGCGATCCGACCCAAGCATGGTTCATGGCCCCCTGCGACTTGCAAGCGGTCAAGGCCGCTGGCGTGACTTTTGTCGCCAGCATGCTGGAGCGGGTGATCGAAGAGCAAGCCCGGGGCGATGCCAGCCGTGCCGAGGCCGTACGACAGGCGGTTGTGGCGGTGATTGGTGACAACCTGCGCAGTGTGAAACCGGGCTCCCCCGAATCGGCCCAGCTCAAAGAAGTTTTACTGGCCCAAGGCATGTGGTCCCAGTACTTAGAGGTGGGCATCGGGCCCGACGCTGAAATTTTCACCAAAGCCCAACCCATGAGCGCTGTGGGGCCCGGTGCGCGGGTGGGCATCCACCCGGCCAGCCAATGGAACAACCCCGAACCCGAAATCGTCTTGGCTGCGAACTCGCGCGGTGAAGTGGTCGGCGCCACATTGGGCAATGATGTGAACCTTCGCGACTTTGAAGGCCGTAGCGCCTTGCTGCTCGGCAAAGCCAAAGACAACAACGCCAGCTGCGCCATCGGCCCGTTCATTCGCCTGTTCGATGAACACTTCAGCATCGACGATGTGCGGCAGTGTGAGTTGACCCTCAAAGTGGAAGGCCCTGAAGGTTTTGTGATGCAAGGCAGCAGTGCCCTCAGCCAAATCAGCCGTGACCCTCTGGACTTGGCGGGTCAAGCCATGGGCAAGTACCACCAATACCCGGACGGCATGATGCTGTTTTTGGGAACCATGTTTGCCCCAACACAAGACCGCCACGGGCCAGGTCAAGGCTTCACCCATGTGGTGGGCGACCGGGTCAGCGTGTCCACGCCCCTGTTGGGCACCTTGGTCAACCAAGTCACCACCTCAGACCAAGCGCCGCCTTGGGCCTATGGTGTCAGCGCGCTCATGCGCGATTTGGCTCGGCGTTGAGGATCACTTCGCCCAGACAGGTTCTCTGGGACTGGCATAATTTTGCGTTTTCCACACCCCTATGTCCTTTTTTTGAGACTTCGGGTCATTTCTGACAGGATTCCCCATGAACACCACTCCCTCAGGCCTGCAATACGAAGACACCGTTGTGGGTGAAGGCGCTGTGGCCACCGCTGGCCAAGACGTGACGGTCCACTACACCGGCTGGCTTTTCAAAGATGGCGAGCAAGGTGCCAAATTCGACTCCAGCCGCGACCGCCGTGATCCATTTGTGTTCGGTTTGGGCGCAGGCATGGTCATCAAAGGCTGGGACGAAGGCGTGGCCGGCATGAAGGTGGGCGGTCAGCGAACCCTGATCATTCCTGCCGAGTTGGGCTATGGCGCGCGTGGAGCAGGTGGCGTGATCCCCCCCAATGCCACACTGAAGTTCGACGTGGAATTGCTCGCGCTGGACTGATTTCGACCCCCAGACCAGGTCTTTGGGGCACCCCTGCCCCCGACTGATCTGGTTCAGGCTCGGACTGCTGCCCGCCATTTGGCGGGTTTTTTGTGGTCTGGCCCAGGCGCCCGAAATCCTCTCTTGAAGTTGCAGTCTTCGCCCCTAATTAACAGGGGTATTCATTTTTTGCGGACCCCGTTCATGTCAGAAGCCA
Source organism: Limnohabitans sp. (assembly GCF_034680285.1). Lineage (GTDB taxonomy): Bacteria > Pseudomonadota > Gammaproteobacteria > Burkholderiales > Burkholderiaceae_C > Limnohabitans_A. Next base: position 46,334 of record NZ_JAXITC010000013.1, on the reverse strand, counting down.
CCTCCACACCCGACAACAACCCTTCCAGCGAAGAAGCCAAGGCCGCTACGGCAACGATGGCTTCGACCGACCCCTTGGCCGATGCGCAAGCAGAATTGGTCAACCTGAAGGCCCAAAACGCTGACTTGGCAGACCAGTACCTTCGGGCCCAGGCCGATGTACAAAATGCCCGCCGCCGTGCCGATGACGAAATTGCCAAGGCTCGGAAGTTCGCGGTCGAGGGCTTTGCCGACAGCCTGCTGCCCGTGTTGGACAGCTTGGAAGCCGGGCTGGCGATCCCCAATGTGACGATCGAGCAGATCCGCGAAGGCTCTGAAGCCACCTTGCGCCAACTCAAAAGTGCATTGGAGCGCAATAAAGTACTCGAAATCGCACCGCCAGCTGGCACCAAGTTCGACCCACACCACCACCAAGCCATCAGCGTGGTACCAGCCGAACAAGAAGCCAATACCGTGGTCACGGTGCTGCAAAAGGGCTACTCCATCGCTGACCGCGTGCTGCGTCCGGCTTTGGTCACCGTCACAGCACCCAAATAACAAGCCTTTATCTGCTCTTGGGCGAGGGCATCACCATTTTTGCAGTGTGGGGACTTGAAAATTTTCCACCCCGCCCCATTTGCAAACCATCTGTATTTCTAACTTTTTCGGAGCATCCTCATGGGAAGAATCATCGGTATTGACTTGGGCACCACCAACTCGTGCGTGGCCATCATGGAAGGCAACACGACCAAAGTGATCGAGAACGCCGAAGGCGCTCGCACCACCCCGTCGATCATTGCGTACCAAGAAGACGGCGAAATTCTGGTCGGCGCATCGGCTAAGCGCCAAGCGGTTACCAACCCGCGCAACACCCTGTACGCGGTCAAGCGTTTGATCGGTCGCAAGTTTGCCGAGAAAGAAGTCCAAAAAGACATCGACCTGATGCCTTACACCATCGCCAAAGCCGACAACGGCGACGCCTGGGTGGAAGTGCGCGGCAACAAATTGGCCCCCCCACAGATCAGCGCTGAAATTCTGCGCAAGATGAAGAAAACCGCCGAAGACTACCTCGGCGAAGAAGTGACCGAAGCCGTCATCACCGTCCCCGCTTACTTCAACGACGCACAACGTCAAGCCACCAAAGATGCAGGCCGCATTGCTGGTTTGGATGTCAAACGCATCATCAACGAGCCCACCGCAGCAGCATTGGCCTTCGGTTTGGACAAGACCGAAAAAGGCGATCGCAAGATTGCTGTCTATGACTTGGGTGGCGGCACATTTGACGTGTCCATCATCGAAATCGCTGACGTGGATGGCGAGAAACAATTCGAAGTGCTGTCCACCAACGGTGACACCTTCTTGGGCGGTGAAGACTTTGACCAACGCATCATCGACTTCATCATTTCCGAATTCAAGAAAGAATCCGGCGTTGATTTGGCCAAAGACGTGTTGGCTCTGCAACGTTTGAAAGAAGCCGCTGAGAAAGCAAAAATTGAGCTGTCCAGCTCCGCTGCGACTGACGTCAACTTGCCTTACATCACGGCAGATGCCACAGGCCCCAAGCACTTGAACATCAAACTGACCCGCGCCAAGTTGGAGCAGTTGGTTGAGGAATTGATCGAGCGCACCATCGCCCCTTGCCGCATGGCCATCAAGGACGCAGGCGTGTCGGTTGGCGACATCGACGACATCATCTTGGTCGGCGGTATGTCCCGTATGCCCAAGGTTCAAGAGAAGGTCAAAGAGTTCTTCGGCAAAGAGCCGCGCAAGGACGTGAACCCTGACGAAGCCGTGGCCGTGGGTGCTGCGATCCAGGGTCAAGTGTTGTCAGGCGACCGCACCGACGTGTTGCTGCTCGACGTGACCCCCCTGTCTTTGGGCATCGAAACCATGGGTGGCGTGATGACCAAGATGATCACCAAGAACACGACCATCCCGACCAAGTTCGCGCAGACTTTCTCGACAGCCGAGGACAACCAGCCCGCCGTGACGATCAAGGTGTTCCAGGGTGAGCGCGATATAGCCAGCGGCAACAAGGCGCTGGGCGAGTTCAACCTCGAAGGCATCCCTCCTGCAGCACGCGGCACACCTCAGATCGAAGTGTCATTTGACATTGACGCCAACGGCATCTTGCATGTGGGCGCCAAAGACAAGGGCACCGGCAAAGAAAACAAGATCACAATCAAGGCCAACTCCGGTCTGTCAGAAGCCGAAATTCAGCAAATGGTGAAAGACGCCGAGTTGAACGCCGAAGAAGACAAGAAAAAGCTGGAACTGGTGCAAGCACGCAATGCAGGTGAAGCCGCTGTCCACAGCGTGAAAAAGAGCCTGACCGAGCACGGCGACAAGATCGAAGCGTCTGAAAAAGAAGCGATTGAAGCAGCCACCAAAGCTCTGGAAGAAGTTTTGAAGGGCGAAGACAAAGACGCCATCGAAGCCAAAACCGAAGCCCTGATGACCGCCAGCCAGAAATTGGGCGAAAAAGTTTATGCCGACATGCAAGCGCAGCAAGCCGCTGCGGGTGCTGCTGCATCTGGCGCTGAAGCTCAACCACAAGATGACAATGTGGTGGATGCTGAAGTCAAGGAAGTCAAAAAAGGCTAAGACCCTACCCTCTGCGGCCTTGCCGCAGTCCCGCCGCGCAAGCTGATTCAGGTGACTGAATCGCCTTCGCGGCGTTCTTGTTCTAACGGTTGGATTTGCCCCATGGCGACAAAACGAGATTTTTACGAAGTGCTGGGCGTTGCCAAGAACGCCTCAGACGAAGACATCAAAAAGGCTTATCGCAAGCTGGCGATGAAGTACCACCCTGACCGTAACCAGGGGGATGACGCCAAAGCCAAAGAAGCCGAGGCCAAATTCAAGGAAGTCAAAGAAGCCTACGAAATGCTGTCGGACGCCCAAAAGCGCGCGGCCTATGACCAGCACGGCCACGCCGGCGTCGACCCCAACATGCGCGGTGGCGCAGAAGGCTTTGGCGGCTTTGGTGATGCGTTCGGCGACATCTTTGGTGATATTTTTGGTGGCCAAGGTCGTGGCGGTCGAGGGGGTGGCCGTCAGGTTTTCCGCGGTGCCGACCTGAGCTACGCGATGGAAATCACGCTCGAAGAAGCCGCCAATGGCAAAGACTCGCAGCTGCGCATTCCCAGCTGGGACTCGTGCGACACCTGCAGCGGCACTGGCGCCAAGCCAGGAACCAGTGTCAAGTCTTGCGGCACTTGTAACGGCCAAGGCCAAGTGCAGATGCGCCAGGGCTTTTTCAGCGTGCAACAAACCTGCCCCAACTGCCGAGGTACAGGCAAGATCATTCCAGAGCCTTGCGGCACCTGTCATGGCCAAGGCAAAGTCAAGAAACAAAAAACGCTGGAAGTCAAAATCCCGGCAGGTATCGACGACGGCATGCGCATCCGCAGCGCGGGCAATGGTGAACCGGGTACCAATGGCGGGCCTCCGGGCGACTTGTTCATCGAAATTCGCCTGAAGAAACACTCGATTTTTGAGCGCGATGGCGATGACTTGCATTGCGCCGTGCCCATCAGCTTTTCCAAAGCGGCTTTGGGCGGCGAAATAGAAGTACCGACATTGGGCGGCAAAGCGGCCATCGACATCCCTGAAGGCACACAAACGGGCAAGCAGTTCCGTTTGCGCGGCAAGGGCATCAAGGGCGTGCGCGGTAGCTATCCGGGCGATCTGTATTGCCACATCACTGTAGAGACACCTGTCAAGCTCACCGAGCACCAGAAAAAGCTGCTCAAGGAGTTTGAAGAGTCATTGACCAAAGGGGGCGGTAAGCACCAACCCAGTGGAGAAACCTGGACCGATAAACTCAAAGGCTTTTTTGGCGCTTGAGCCCAAAGCTAAATATAAGGCTGTTGGACCATGGACCAACAGCCTTTTTCTTTGGTACGCCGCCTAGAGCGCCAGGCTTCAGAGGAAACGGTCCAGCAGTTTTCTTGAGTGTTTGTCCATGGCCGCCAAGTCACGGATCATGAATTGCACGCCGTTGGCATCGTTGATCAGCAGCACGGTGCCTGTCAATCGCCGAATGTCTTCTTCGCCCTTGAGCAAAAATTGTGTAGCACCCCGATCTGTTTGCACAGACCAAGTGCTGGGCGTTGCAAAACTGCTGACGGCTGACAACTGCAAAATTTCTGGCAAAAATTCCCGTTCATTGAGCGCTTGCACCACCTGTGAACGCAGGGGTTCGGCCAAATGGGCCAAGGCATCGATCCAGAAAATCTCGTGTCCTTCCGCATCCATCAGCGCCACGCCTTCATCGGGCGCAGACACAGGATAGGCCCGCAAGGCCGTGATGGGTGAATGGCGCGTGCCATCGGGCATCACCAACACCCAAAGGCCGAAGGCATCGCGTTGCAGGTCGAACGGGTTCATGCACTCACCTTTTGTTCTTCAGAGAGGCTTCCGCCCAACACCGTGTCAGCTTCAGCCTGGCGCTGCTGTGCTTCGTACAAGCGCCAGTAAGCGCCTTGTGCCTCAATCAACGCATCGTGTGTCCCTTCTTCCACCACGACACCTTTGTCCATGACGACCAGACGATCGGCTTTGCGCAAGGTGGACAAGCGGTGGGCAATGGCAATCGTGGTGCGTCCGCGCACCAGGTTGTCCAGCGCACGCTGAATTTCTTTTTCAGTTTCCGTGTCCACGGCCGAGGTGGCCTCGTCCAGAATGAGGATGCGCGGGTTGATCAGCAAGGCACGGGCGATCGAAATACGCTGGCGCTCTCCGCCCGACAAGCCCTGCCCCCGCTCACCCACCAGCGAGTCATAGCCTTGAGGCATGCGCAAGATGAATTCGTGGGCGTGGGCTGCACGGGCAGCGGCCACTATTTCTTCCCGGGTTGAGTCGGGCTTGCCGTAGGCAATGTTGTCGGCAATGGTGCCGAAAAACAAGAAGGGCTCTTGCAACACCAATCCAATTTGGCGGCGGTAATCGGCCACCTTGAGCTGGCGGATGTCGGTGCCATCGAGTTCAATGGCGCCGTCACTCAGGTCGTAAAAGCGGCAGATCAAGTTGACCAAGGTGCTCTTGCCCGAACCGCTGTGACCCACCAGACCAATCATCTGGCCCGGTTGGATGTCCAGGTTGAGCTGGCGGATCACCGCGCGATTGCCGTATCGGAAACCCGCATCGCGCACCCGAATGTGGCCTTGTACACGTTCAGGCAAAGCCACAGGGTTGACCGGTTCGGGCACGCTGGAGACGTGGTCCAGGATGTCAAAAATGCGCTTGGCACCCGATGCCGCTTTTTGCGTGTTTGAGACGATTCGGCTCATGGAGTCGAGTCGGCTGTAAAAGCGGCCAATGTAGGCCAAGAATGCGGTCAGCACACCCACGGTGATTTGGTCATCGGAGACCAACCAAATCCCAAAACCCCAGACCACCAGCAAGCCGATTTCGGTCATCAAGGTCACGGTGGGTGAGAACAGCGACCACACACGGTTGAGCCGGTCATTGACTTGCAGGTTGTGTGCGTTGGCATCCTTGAAGCGTTGGGCTTCGCGGTCTTCTTGCGCAAACGCTTTCACCACGCGGATGCCGGGAATGGTGTCGGTGAGCACGTTGGTCACTTCGGCCCAAACGCGGTCGATTTTTTCAAATCCGGTGCGCAGTTTTTCGCGCACCACATGGATCAGCCATGCGATAAATGGCAAGGGCAACAAAGTAACCAAGGCCAAGGTCGGGTTGATGGTGAACAAGATCACAGCCGTCATCAAAATCATCAACACGTCGGTCGCAAAATCCAACAGGTGCAAAGACAAAAACACGTTGATGCGGTCGGTCTCGCTGCCGATGCGGGCGATCAAGTCACCCGTGCGCCGACCGCCAAAATATTCGAGTGACAGTTTGAGCAAATGCTCATAAGTGGTGGTGCGCAAATCGGCCCCGATGCGTTCAGACACCAAGGCCAAGATGTAGGTTTTCGCCCAGCCTAATCCCCAGGCCAACAAAGCCGACGCCAACAAGCCCAACAAATACAAAGACACCAATTGAGGGTCAATATCCTTCCCGTTTTGATAAGGGATCAGGATGTCGTCCATCAAGGGCATGGTGAGGTAGGGGGGCACCAAAGTGGCCGCTGTGGCCGCTAAGGTCAACAAAAAACCGGCCAGCAAAGAGCCTTTGTAAGGATGCGCGAAGCGCCACAACTTGAACAGGGTCCAAGTCGACGGGGGTGCCAAATCCTCACGACCACAGCTGGGGCAATCCTCATCGTCCTCGGCCATGACGGTTTGGCATACCGGGCAAACCGAGCCAGACAGCACGGTTTGCAAGGGGCGTCCTTCTTCAGTGCCACCACTTTGGGCCAGTTGCCCCTCAAATTGTGCGACCCATCGCGCCACGGCCGCTTGCAAGCCCAAAGTGAATCGCCAGACCGCCAATTGGCCAGCGGCACTGCTCAAGACCAAGCAACCCACACCTGCGTGGTCCGTCAATTTGAGAGACAAACCAGCTTGCAAAGCCAAAGTGGACCAGTTTTTTTCGCCTTCAGGCCGATATAAGACCCGCTGATCGGTCAAAATGATGGCACTTTTGGCGAATCGCAAGCTGTTGTCAAGGTCAACCTCCAGCCACGCTGTTGCGTTTTCTTGGGGTTGTAGACAAGACTGAACTTCAACCTGCCATGCATCAGGCAAGACCTGACGAGAAGCAGAGGACAGAGGGGAAGTTGATGTCATGAAAGAAGAACCGGAAACGACTCGCATGCGCCAGACGGCCAACGAGACAAGAAACAACCATGGATGTCGCACACCACGGCACAAGAATTGCCCATGTATCTTTTGAATCCTGAGCTATCTAGCAGCGCCACGACGGGCTTGCCATTGTATCGCCGCCCCTTTCAGCCATGAACGCTCACAACATCCAATTTCTGCGCATGACCCATTTGCGCGGTCCCAATATCTGGACTTACCGTCCTGTCCTAGAAGCCCTGATCGACATCGGTGCCTTAGAAGACTTTCCCTCCAACACCCTTCCAGGTTTCAATGAGCGCCTGACCGCTTGGTTGCCTGGTCTGGTGGAGCACCGCTGCAGTGTGGGTGAACGCGGTGGATTTCTGCAACGACTGGAACAAGGCACTTGGGCTGGACATGTGCTGGAACATGTGGCGCTGGAGCTGCAAACCCAAGCGGGCATGCAAACCGGCTTTGGCAAAGCCCGAGAAGCCGGTCCACGCGGCATTTACAAAGTCGTGATTCGCACCCGCCATGAGGCCGTCAGTCGCAGCGCCCTCGAAACCGCAAGAGACTTGATTCTGGCGGCCATTGAAGGTCGTACTTTTGATGTTGATGCCGAAATCAATCGACTCAAACAAATGGTGGACAGCCTGTGCATTGGGCCCAGCACGGCCAGCATCGTGGATGCCGCCAGCGACCGCGGCATTCCATCCATCCGCCTGAACGATGGCAACTTGGTGCAACTGGGCCACGGCGCCCAACAACGCCGGATCTGGACAGCCGAAACCGACCGCACTGGCGCCATTGCTGAAGGCATTTCCAAAGACAAGGACCTGACCAAGCAATTGCTCAGCATGTGTGGCGTGCCTGTGCCTGAAGGCCAAATCGTGGACAGCCCCATGGCCGCTTGGGAAGCGGCTCAAGACATCGGCTTGCCGGTGTGTGTCAAACCGACCGATGGCAACCATGCCCGAGGCGTATCTCTGGAGCTCTCCAAACAGGAAGACATTGCCGCCGCCTACGACATTGCACTGGCCGAAGGCAGCGAAGTCATTGTGGAGCGCTTCATTTTGGGCGAGGAACACCGACTCTTGGTGGTCGGCGACCATGTGGCAGCTGCCAACAAAGGTGAAACCGCCAGCGTGGTGGGCGATGGTGTGCACACCGTGGCCGAACTGATCGAGTTGCAGATCAACTCCGACCCCCGCCGTGGCGAAGAAGAAGACTTTCCACTCGACACCATCCGGCTGGACGAACACACCACCTCCGTGCTCGAGCTCAAGCGTCAAGGCCTGACGGCCGACAGCGTGCCTGAAAAAGACCGCGCCGTTTTGATCATGCGCACTGGCAACATGGCTTTGGATGTGACCGATGAGGTTCACCCCGATGTGGCCGCACTGGCCGTTTTGGCTGCACGCGTCGTTGGCTTGGACATCGCGGGTGTCGATTTGGTGGCGCAAGATATTTCACAGCCCTTGGCGGCTCAAGGCGGTGCAATTGTCGAAGTCAACGCAGGCCCCGGCTTGTTGATGCACCTGAAGCCCGCCTCTGGCAAACCGCGCCCGGTGGGTCAAGCCATCGCCAACCATTTGTTCAAACCCTCTGAGACGGGCCGTATTCCTGTTGTGGGCTTCATGGGCAATGGCGACACCACTCGCCCGGCCAAGTTGGTGTCTTGGTTATTGCACCTGAAGGGCCTCTACACCGGTTTGGCTTGTGCGGACGGCTTGTTCATGAATCAGCGCCAGCTTCAAAACCAAGATGGCATGGATTGGGACAATGCCCAAAGGCTGTTGATCAACCGTTCGGCTCAAGTGGCGGTGTTTGAAAGCGATGCACGCCATTTGCTGGCCGAAGGCCTGCCTTATGACCGCTGCCAAGTGGGCGTGGTCACCAGCATGCCCAAGGCTCAGGGCCTGGACGATCTGTACCCCGGCAGTGACGAAAAAATGCCCAACTATGTGCGCACCCAAATTGATGTGGTGCTGCCCCACGGCACGGCCGTCCTCCATGCGGCAGATGCACAAGTGGCCGAATTGGCCAGCTACAGCGATGGCGGCGTGATTTTTTATGCCGATGATGAGAACACGCCCCGATTGCTGGCCCACCGAGAACAAGGTGGTCGTGTCGGTTTTTGGCGTGACGGGCAGCTGATGCTGTGTGAAGGTCAGCGCGAGTCGATGGTGCTGTCGATCAAACGCCCCGCCGTGGCTCGCTTGTTGCAAGATGGCAAGCTGGGCACCACCGACATGTTGGTTGCAGCTTGCGTGGCTTGGGCCTTGGACATCGGAACAGACCTGATCCGCGCCGGCATCAAAAGCTTCGGCCAGAACACCTCTCATTAACGCCTCAAGTGCCCTCTGGCCCTCGCGCATCAAAGGAATCCCGGTTCATGGAAGTGTCAAGAATTCGCGCTCTGCGCGGTCCCAATTTGTGGAGCCGTCACACGGCCATAGAAGCCATCGTGACCTGCCATGAAGCCGAGCGCAGCTTGGCTTCTAACCATCCGATCGAGCAGCGCTTGCGCCGCATCTTCCCCGAGGTGGGTCCCATTGAGGGCACACGCCCAGGCCAATCGCCATCCATGGCCCATGCCTTCGAAAAAGTCACACTTGCATTGCAAGCCCACGCTGGCTGCCCAGTGACTTTCAGCCGCACCACGGCTACTGAAGAATCTGGTGTTTACCAAGTGGTGGTGCAGTATTCCGAAGAAGCTGTGGGTCGCTTGGCGCTCGAATTGGCCGAAAAGCTTTGTCAAGCCGCCATGGCGGGTCACGGTTTTGACCTTGAAAGCGCACTGGCGCAATTGCACGAACTGGACGAAGACGTCCGCTTGGGTCCCTCGACCGGGGCGATCGTGGATGCGGCCGTGGCACGAGGCATTCCATTTCGGCGCTTGACCGATGGCAGCTTGGTTCAATTTGGCTGGGGCTCTCAACAGCGTCGCATCCAAGCGGCCGAAGTGGACTCCACCAGTGCCATCGCCGAATCGATTGCCCAAGACAAAGACCTGACCAAAAAACTGCTGCATGCGGCGGGTGTGCCCGTGCCCTTGGGGCGCCCGGCCGAAACCCCAGACGAAGCCTGGGCCATCGCCCTCGAAGTGGGGCTGCCTGTGGTCGTGAAACCACAAGACGGCAACCAGGGCAAAGGCGTTTCCGTCAACATCACCGAACGCGCCACTTTCGACAAGGCCTACGCCACAGCTGAACGCTATGGGACGGTGATGGTCGAAAAGTTCCTGCCGGGCAGCGATTACCGTTTGCTGGTGGTGGGCAACAAACTTATCGCTGCGGCCCGCCGCGAGCCGCCCTTGGTTGTCGGCGACGGCAAACACACAGTTCGCCAACTGGTGGATTTGGTGAATGCTGACCCTCGCCGTGGCACAGGTCACTCGACTTCGCTGACCAAAATCCGGTTTGACGACATCGCCATTGGCCGTTTGCACGCACAAGATTTGGAGCCCGAATCGGTCCCCGAAAAAGGGCGCCGCGTGATTTTGCGCAACAACGCCAACCTGTCGACGGGGGGCAGCGCCACAGATGTGACCGACGACGTGCACCCTGAGGTGGCTGCGCGAGTGGTGGAAGCGGCCCAAATGGTAGGCCTCGATATTTGCGGTGTCGACGTGGTGTGCGAATCCGTTTTGCGCCCCCTGGAAGAGCAGAACGGTGGCATCGTGGAGGTCAACGCCGCGCCAGGCTTGCGCATGCACATCAGCCCATCGTATGGCAAAGGCCGAGACGTGGGCAATGCCGTGATTGACCAGATGTTTCCGAATGGTTCAACAGGCCGTATCCCCGTGATCGCGGTCACGGGCACCAACGGCAAAACCACGACCGTGCGCCTGACTGCGCACCTGCTCAAAACACAAGGATTGCGCGTGGGCATGACCAACACGGACGGTGTGTATGTCAACGGGCGTCAAACCGACTCGGGCGACTGCAGCGGTCCGCGCAGCGCCCGCAACGTGCTGATGCACCCTGATGTGGATGCCGCTGTTTTTGAGACCGCCCGCGGCGGTCTGCTGCGAGAAGGCCTGGCCTTTGACCGCTGCAACGTGGCCATCGTGACCAACATGGGCGGCGGTGACCACTTGGGCCTGAACTACATCACCACCCTTGAAGACTTGTCCGTGCTCAAGCGCGTGATTGTGCTCAACGTAGAGCAAAACGGCATGGCCGTGCTCAACGCCGCAGATCCGGCAGTGGCCTTCATGGCGCCCCACTGCCCGGGCGAAGTGACCTTTTTTGCACTCGATGGCAATCACCCTGTCTTGGCCACACACCGGGCGCAAGGCAAACGAGTGGTGTTCACCGAAGACGGCCATATCGTGGCCCAAAAAGGCAAACAGGTGCTGCGCATACCGCTGTCACAAGTGCCGATCACCCGGCAAGGCCAAATTGGGTTCCAGACCGAAAACGTCATAGCCGCCATTGGTGCGGCTTGGGCTGTTGGTGTTCCTTGGGATGCGATCGCTCAAGGCGTGGCCACCTTCATCAGCGACATCCAGGGCGTCCCTGGCCGCTTCAACGTGTTCGATTACCGTGGGGCCACCCTGATTGCCGACTACGGCCACAACCCAGATGCCATTCAAGCCTTGGTGCAAGCCGTGGACAACATGCCCGCCAAAAAGCGCATGGTGGTCATCAGTGGTGCGGGCGACCGCCGTGACCAAGACATCCGCGACCAGACCAAAATCTTGGGCCAGGCGTTTGACGAAGTGCTGCTTTACCAAGACGCCTGCCAACGTGGGCGTGAAGACGGCGAGGTCATTGCTTTGCTGCGAGAGGGTTTGCAAGGCGCTGTTCGCACCACCCATGTGCAAGACATTCAGGGCGAATTCAACGCCATTGACACAGCGCTTGCGCGCTTGTCACCGGGCGATTTGTGTTTGATCTTGATCGATCAAGTGGAAGAGGCTTTGGCCTACATCACTGAAAAAGTCCAAGCCAGCAAAGCCAATTGAGGGCTACACCGTGCGCATCAGCCCACTGGGTTGATGAGCACGGTCAGCGCCACGCTGGCCTTGAAAAACCCGGCCCAAACCCACCAATGCCACCATGTCGGTGCTTGGCGCTCCACGAATCGGTAGAGCATTCCCCCGCAGCCCAAAGACACCAGCAATGACAGCAGCATGCCCATCGCATTGGCCCAGAGAACATCGGGCCACGCGGCAGTGATCCATGCGCTGATGGCCAAGCTCACGCCAAAATGCATCAGGAATACCGAATAGGACACGCCAGATACCCACTCCACACCCCGACGCCAGGGTGATTGAGACAAGACATCACCAAAGAACCAATGTGCTGGCGCAGCGATCAACAAAGCCGTGATGCCAAAGGCCACAGCCATTCGCCACCTGGGGCCCAGCCACCATGCGACAAGCCACAAGACCAGCAAGCCAAGCCACAACGCCCATTTTTGATGTGTTGAGGGTGAACTGTGGCTTGACCAAGATCTGATCTCCCAAGCCAATAGACCCAAACCATAGGCCCCAAAAAAATACACGCCATGGTCGTCAAGATCAGCATCCAGATTCCACCACCACCAAGACGCCGTGGTCAGAACGCACCACAGCCCCAAGCGCATGGCTCTGACCGAATACAAAGCTTGAGCGGAACGACAGAGACTCACCATCCACAAGCTGAGCAAAGTCATGGCATACAGCTGAAAATCAATGGCCACATACCAAATGCCCGCTGACAAGGCGTCCATGTCCAAGAGATGCTGCAGCAACAACATGTGCGCCAAAGCCTGCCCCCAATCGGGCGTGTCCGATAAGCTGGCGTGGTCAAAACTGGGGCGCACCCACTCTGTGACAAGCACAGTGAAACTGAGCGCCGCCAGCAAGGGGATCGCCAAACGCAGATAACGGTTACCCGCCAACTTGAAGGCGTCCGTCAAAGACAGCGTCTCCAAGCGGGCCAAGTGGTTGGCCGTGAGAAAACCTGCACACACCAAAAACAGCTGGACGGCGAAGCGGCCATGGTCATAAAGCCAGCGCACCACGGCTGGCCAGGCATTGGCCACCACATCCGACATCGGCCCGTAAAAAGCCATGTGGTGCAACACAATCAACAGGCAACCCGTGGCCTTGATCGCATCGATCAAAAAAGAGCGCCCCAACGCATGCTGTGGCGCGGTGATGCGCGAAGTGCGCAAGTCGCTTCCCGGAGAAGTTGGTGTGGGTCGGTCGAGGTCAGAGTGCCAAACGGGCGCGAGCAGCTTGGTACTGCGCCTTGAACTGGGCCACCAGATCTGCCGTGCTTTGCACCGACTGGATCGCGCCAATGCCCTGACCGCAGCCCCAGATGTCTTTCCAGGCCTTTTTGGCGTCACCGCCAAAGTTCATCTTGCTGGGGTCAGACTCGGGCAGGTTCTCGGGGTCCAGTCCCGCTGCGCGGATCGACGGGGCCAGGTAGTTGCCGTGCACACCTGTGAACAGATTGCTCAAGACGATGTCATCCGAGTCGCAATCCACTACGGCTTGCTTGTAATCGTCTGTGGCTCGGGCCTCTAGGGTCGCGATGAAGGCCGAACCAATGTAGGCAAAGTCTGCGCCCATGGCCTGCGCGGCCAAAATCGCGTCGCCCGAGGCAATAGAACCTGACAGAGCCACCGGGCCATCAAACCACTGACGGATTTCCTGAATCAAGGCAAACGGGCTCTTGACACCCGCATGGCCACCAGCACCCGCAGCCACAGCGATCAGGCCATCTGCACCTTTTTCAATCGCCTTGTGCGCGTGCTTGTTGTTGATGATGTCGTGCAACACCACGCCGCCGTAGCTGTGGGCGGCCTCGTTGATTTCTTCGCGAGCGCCCAGCGAGGTGATGATGATCGGCACTTTGTACTTCACGCACATGGCCATGTCGTGTTCAAGGCGGTCATTGCTCTTGTGCACGATCTGGTTGATGGCAAAGGGCGCAGCGGGTTTGTCTGGATTGGCCTTGTTGTAGGCGGCCAGGGTTTCGGTGATTTCGATCAACCACTCTTCGAGTTGCGCGGCAGGGCGAGCGTTCAAAGCGGGCATGGAGCCGACGATGCCCGCCTTGCACTGCTCAATCACCAGCTTGGGGTTGCTGATGATGAACAAGGGTGAAGCGATGGCGGGAAATGGCAGGTTGGCCAGAACAGAGGGCAGCTTGGACATGTTGTCTCCTAAAGATTATTTTTGAAATCGAAATCAGAATGCGTCGAGCGCCATGGCGGTCACGCTACCCGCACCTTCAACGATGCTGTCGCGGATGCCGGGAGCTTTGGACAGGATGTGGTCGGCGTAAAAACGCGCGGTGGTGACCTTGGCAGCCATGAAGGCAGCGTCTTGAGCTTGCGCCTCGGGTGTGAGGGCCACCAACAAGGCCCGGCCCATTTGCCAGCCGGCCATCAGGTTACCCGCTAGCATGAGGTAAGGCACGCTGCCTGCAAACACGTCGTTGGGGTGGGCCTTGGTGTTGCCCGCGACAAACTCGACCACGTCCACAAAGGCTTCGCGGGCGGCTTTGAGGCGACGGGCCACGGCCTGCGCGTCAGCGTTGCCAGAAGCGGCGAGTTCGCTTTCGGTCTGGGCCACTTGCGCAGCCAGTGCTTTGGCGGTTTGGCCGCCGTCGCGTGCGGTTTTGCGGCCTACCAAGTCATTGGCCTGAATGGCGGTCGTGCCTTCGTAAATGGTCAGGATCTTGGCGTCGCGGTAATACTGCGCAGCGCCGGTTTCTTCAATGAAGCCCATGCCGCCGTGCACCTGCACGCCCAGGCTGGTGACTTCCAAGCTCATCTCGGTGCTGTAGCCCTTGACCAACGGCACCATGAATTCGTAGAACGCGGCGTTTTGCTTGCGCACCTCGGCATCGGGGTGGTGGTGCGAGGCGTCGTAGGCCGCAGCGGCCGTGGCCGCCATGGCGCGGCAACCTTCGGTGTAGGCGCGCATGGTCATCAGCATGCGGCGCACATCGGGGTGGTGAATGATGGGGCCAGCAGCGGGTAAGCTGCCGTCCACTGGGCGGCTTTGCACGCGGTCGCGGGCGTACTGCACGGCACGCTGGTAAGAGCGCTCGGCAATCGCGATGCCCTGCACACCCACCGCATAACGGGCCGCATTCATCATGATGAACATGTATTCGAGGCCGCGGTTTTCCTGACCCACCAAAAAGCCCACGCCACCGCCGTTGTCGCCGAACTGCAAAACCGCTGTCGGACTGGCCTTGATGCCCATCTTGTGCTCAATGCTCACGCAGTGCACGTCGTTGCGATCGCTCAAAGCGCCATCGGCCTTGACCATGAATTTGGGCACCACGAAAAGGCTGATGCCTTTGACGCCTTCCGGTGCGCCCACCACACGGGCCAACACCAGGTGCACGATGTTCTCGGCCATGTCGTGTTCACCGTAGGTGATGTAAATCTTGGTGCCGAAAATTTTGTAGGTGCCATCGGGCTGAGGCTCGGCGCGGGTGCGCACGGCGGCCAAGTCTGATCCCGCTTGTGGCTCGGTCAAGTTCATCGTGCCAGTCCACTGTCCAGAGATCAGCTTTTCCAGATAGGTGGCTTTGAGTTCGTCGGAACCCGCGGTCAGTAACGCTTCGATTGCGCCATCGGTGAGCAAGGGGCACAACGCAAAAGCCATATTGGCCGAGTTGAGCATTTCGCCGCAAGCTGCGCCAATGGTTTTGGGCAGGCCTTGGCCGCCAAAGTCGGCCGGGTGCTGCAGGCCTTGCCAGCCGCCTTCGGCGTACTGTTGGTAAGCCTCTTTGAAGCCAGGCGTGGTGGTCACGCCACTGCCGTTGTGGAAGGACGGGTTTTTGTCGCCTTCCCAGTTCAGGGGCGAGATCACGTCCTGGTTGAGCTTGGCACACTCTTCGAGCACCGCTTGCGCCGTTTCCAAACCCGCATCTTCAAAGCCGGGGATCTGCGCGATCTGATCAATGCGAGCCAAATGCTCGATGTTGAAAAGCATGTCCTTGAGGGGAGCGATGTAACTCATGTCTTGATTCCGTTCATGGTCAGAGGAGATGGGGGTTGGGTACAAAAAAGACCTCTCTTGGAGGCCTTTTTTGCTATCGTCGAATCATCACAGTGCGTTGGTCAACTCAGGCACAGCCGCGAACAAATCGGCCTCAAGGCCAAAGTCCGCCACGCTGAAGATCGGCGCTTCTGGGTCCTTGTTGATCGCCACGATCACCTTGGAGTCCTTCATGCCCGCCAAGTGCTGGATCGCGCCCGAAATGCCGCAAGCGACATACAGCTGAGGCGCCACGATCTTGCCGGTCTGACCCACTTGCAGGTCGTTGGCAGCGTAACCCGCATCGACCGCTGCGCGGCTGGCACCGATGGCGGCGCCCAGCTTGTCGGCCAGCGGCGTCATCACTTCGTTGAACTTTTCCGAGCTGCCCAATGCGCGGCCGCCGGAGACGATGATCTTGGCGGCCGTGAGTTCGGGGCGGTCGTTCTTGGCGATTTCACTGCGCGTGAAGCTGCTCTTGCCGCTGTCGGCTTGTGCAGCGGCGCTTTCCACTGCGGCACTGCCACCTGTGGCGGCTGCGGCGTCAAAGCCGGTGGTGCGCACGGTGATGACTTTGGTGCCGTCCGTGCTTTGCACAGTCGCGATGGCGTTACCCGCATAAATTGGGCGCTCGAAAGTGTCGGCCGAGATGACTTGCGTCACATCGCTGATTTGGGCGACGTCGAGCTTGGCGGCCACGCGAGGAGCCACGTTTTTGCCAGCGGCAGTCGCGGGGAAAAGGATGTGGCTGTAGTTGGCGGCGATGGCGATCACTTGGGCTGCGACGTTTTCAGCCAGACCATGGGCCAGCGCCTCACTGTCGGCGTGGATGACTTTGGCAACGCCTGCGATTTGGGCGGCAGCTGCAGCCGCAGCACCTGCATTGTGGCCTGCGACCAGCACATGCACGTCTCCACCGCAAGCTGCTGCGGCTGTGACGGTGTTCAAAGTTGCGCCTTTGATGGAGGCGTTGTCGTGTTCTGCAATAACGAGGGATGTCATGTTCTTCAGTCCTTAGATCACTTTGGCCACGTTCTTGAGCTTGTCCACCAGGGTGGCGACATCGGGCACCTTGATACCAGCGCTGCGCTTGGCAGGCTCGGCCACTTTCAGGGTCTTGATGCGGGGGGCCACATCGACGCCCAAGTCTTCAGGCTTGAAGTTGTCGAGTTGCTTTTTCTTGGCCTTCATGATGTTGGGCAGCGTCACGTAGCGCGGCTCGTTCAAGCGCAGATCGGTGGTCACCACCGCAGGCAGACTGATGGACAAAACTTCCAAGCCACCGTCGATCTCGCGGGTCACTTGGGCTTTGCCGTCGACGATCTCGACCTTGCTGGCGAATGTGGCTTGTGGCAAATCGGCCAAAGCGGCCAACATCTGACCCGTCTGGTTGCAGTCGTCGTCAATGGCTTGCTTACCCAGAATGATCAAGCCGGGTTGCTCTTTGTCCACCAAGGCTTTGAGCAACTTGGCCACAGCCAGAGGCTGCAAGTCCAAATCAGCGGGAGTCTCAACCAAGATGCCGCGATCGGCGCCAATGGCCATGGCGGTACGCAAGGTTTCCTGGCATTGGGCCACGCCACAGGACACAGCGATGACTTCGGTAGCGAACCCTTTTTCTTTCAGGCGAACGGCTTCTTCGACGGCGATTTCGTCAAAGGGGTTCATGCTCATCTTGACGTTCGCAATGTCCACACCTGAACCATCGGATTTGACTCGGACCTTGACGTTGTAGTCCACGACCCGCTTCACGGGAACCAAAATTTTCATGAAAACTTCTCCATTGAAAGATCAAAACAGGTCAAACATGGTTGCGTAACGCAGACGAACTTCGCGATTGACGTATACGTCAATTGTGCACGAAAACATCACACCAGACCCGCCATTATCGATAAAAAAGCACGGTCGTTCGAATTTTTTTACATTGCCCATGTTTTTTAAGACGCACATGGCAACAATTAACCGACCAAAAGGTCGGGAAATCAGGGTAAGCATGGATTCAGTCTGCCCCCAATACCGTTTAGATTATGTTTTGTAACCAATTAAACGGAGCTTCCACATGAAGAAAACCCTGATTTCCATGGCTGCACTGGCCTTGACCAGCTTGACTGGTGTTGTCCAGGCTCAAACCGTATTGACGGTCTCCAGCTGGGTACCACCCACACACGGCTTGACCATGGCGCAAAAAGATTGGTGCGATGCACTGACTGCCAAAACATCCAACCGTGTTCGCTGCAACATCTTGCCCCGTGCCGTCACCCCTGCACCCGGAACTTTTGATGCCGTGAAAAACGGCTTGGTTGACGTGTCCTTCACCGTACATGGTTACACCCCCGGCCGTTTTGTTTTGACACAAATGGCCGAGTTCCCCTTCCTGGGCGACCGTGCTGAGCCACTGTCAGTGGCTTTTAACCGCATTGCCAGCAAACACCCTGAATTCACAGCCGAGCACCAAGGCGTGAAAGTGTTGGGCTATTTCACCCATGGCCCAGGCATCGTGTTCAACACCAAAAAGCCCATTGAGAAAGTCGAAGACTTGTCGGGCCTGAAGTTCCGTGTGGGTGGTGGAATGGTGAACGAGATCACCAAGACTCTGGACATGAACGTCACCCTCAAACCTGCACCAGACTCTTATGAGTTGCTCTCCAGCGGTGTCATGGATGGCACTTTGTTCCCAGCAGAGTCAACCGACTCTTTCAAAATCGACAAAATCATCAAGCACGCCACCACATTCCCAGGCGGCCTGTACAACACCAGCTTCGTCTTCATGATGAACCCAGCCAAATACAACAGCCTGTCGGCTGAAGACAAAAAGGCTGTGGATGAGTTGTCTGGTGACGCTGTGGCCAGCCGCTTTGGCAAATCTTGGGACCGTGTGGACGATCTGGCCTTGGCCAACATGCAAAAGAACGGCGTGAAGGTCATCAAAGCCAACAATGGCTTCATCAGCGGCGTCACAGTTCGCGTCAGCAAATTGGAGCGCGACTGGGCACAGGCAGCCAAAGCCAAAGGCCTGAAAGACCCCTCTGGTGCCCTGTCAGAGTTCCGCGCTGAAATCGCCAAATTGCAAAAGCAAAAATAAGCGTCAGTGCGTTGGTCAAGTCACCCACCGTGGTGAAATAACGGTACCTGCCAAAATAGCAGGTACCGTTTTTTTTAGGAATGTCGAGTGAAAAAATCTCTGGAAATTGTCTGTGGAACCTTGGCAGGATTGGCTTTGTTGGCCATCATGTTGCTGACGTTTCTCGATGTCTCGGGCCGAAAACTGTTGTCTCAATCCATCACGGGCTCGTTGGAGTTGACCGAATTGCTGATGGTGGTGGTGATTTTTGGTGCACTGCCTCTGGTTTCTCTCAAAGGCGAACATGTGGTCTTCGACTCACTGGACGCCATACTTCCCAATTGGTTTCAGCGCGTTCAACGGGCCTTGGTGGACATCGTTTGTGCCGCCTTGCTGCTGGGACTGGCTTATCTGATGTGGAACACAGGTGCCGATTTTGCGGTCACCGGAGAAACAACGGCACAGCTGAAAATCGCCAAATCGCCTTTCATTCAAGGCATGGGTTTGCTGTGTGGGCTAACAGCCTTGGTTCACTTGGTCAAAGCATTCTGGCCTACCGAAGATGATGCGTCTGAAGGAGGCACACTGTGACCGAAGCATTGCTTGGATTTGCCGCCATTTTTGTGCTCGCCCTCATGCGCATGCCCTTGGCTTTTTCTATGGGCCTGGTGGGTATCGTTGGCATTGGTCTAACACGCGGCTGGATGCCAGCCCTGGCCAGTACCGCGCAAGTCGTTCATGAGACGGGTTTTGCTTACACCTTGTCGGTGATTCCACTGTTCATCCTCATGGGCAATTTTGTGGCCCGCGCAGGCTTGGCGCATGAACTTTTCCATGCGGCCTACACTTTCATTGGCCACCGCCGGGGTGGGTTGGCGCATGCCACCATTGCAGCTTGTGCTGGTTTTGGTGCCATTTGTGGTTCATCCATTGCCACCGCCGCCACCATGAGCAAAGTGGCCTACCCCTCGATGAAAAAGATCGGGTACAGCGATGCGCTGTCCACGGGTGTGATCGCGGCTGGCGGCACCTTGGGGATCATGATTCCGCCCTCTACCATCATGGTGATCTACGGCATCATCACGGAAACCCACATCGGGAAACTGTTTGCGGCAGGTGTTATTCCGGGCATCCTGACGGCCATCTTGATGATGGTTGCCGTGGTCATCATGACTTCACGCGACCCCGAACACGCGCCTCCAGGTGAAAAGTTCACATGGGCACAGCGCTGGGCTGCTTTGCGCGGTATTTGGGGCGTGTTGCTGCTGGTTTTCGTCGTACTGGGTGGCATTTATGGCGGTTTCTTCACCGCCACAGAAGGTGCCGGCATGGGCGCCATGGGCGCTTTCCTGTTTGCATTGGGGCGCAAAGCATTGACCAAAGAAGTGCTGCTCCAGGTGCTCATCGAGTCCGCCAGAACGACCGCGATGCTGTTTACCTTGCTGATTGCCGCCACGATTTTTGCCAACTTCGTGAACTACACCAGCTTGCCTTTTGAGTTGAAAGATTGGATCACGGGTCTTGGCTTATCGCCCATCATGATCGTCGGCGCCATGATGCTGATATACGTGTTGCTTGGCACCGTGATGGAAGAGCTCACCATGGTCTTGCTGACCATTCCCTTGTTCTTCCCCATCGTGATTCAACTGGGCTTTGATCCGGTCTGGTTCGGCGTGTTGATCGTGATGGTCATCCAAATTGGCTTGATCTCGCCACCTGTGGGCATGAACCTTTTTGTGCTCAACACCTTGTTGCCCAAAGTTGGCTTGATGACCATCTTCCGTGGTGTCTGGCCTTTGGTGTTGGTGCTGGTCATCACCCTGGGGATCTTGCTGGCTTTCCCGGGTCTGAGCTTGTGGTTGCCATCCATGATGGACTGAGCACTCAGAACTTCAAACTCCCAAGGCACACCCCAGGGTGTGCCTTTTTTCATGCCGACATGTGCACCACCCGCTGCGGAAACGGAATCTCGATGCCATGCGCCTGCAGCGTTTTGAGAATAGCCAAATGGATGTCTGACTTGAGGTTCAGCGGCCCGATGTCCGAATCGTCGAACCAATAGTTCACGGTGAACTCCAGCCCATTGACGCCAAAGGCCGACAAAGCCACCGAGGGCGCTGGTTCGGCCAACACTTTGGGGTGAGCCTGACAGGGTTGCAGCAGCCAGGCAATGACCTCATCCACAGGTGCGTTGAAAGCCACTGTCACGGTGGTCGACTGTGCGATCTTCGAATCGGACAGAGACAAATTCTCCACCCGCTGGGTGATCAGCATTTCGTTGGGCACGATCGACTCGCGCCCGTTCGGCGACCGGATGACGGTGTAGCGGGCCTTGATGTCGGTGATGCGGCCTTCAAAGCCATCGACCTTGACGTTGTCGCCGATGCGCATGCTCCGCTCGGCCAAGATGACAAACCCGCTGACGTAGTTGGCCGCAAGCTTTTGCAGACCAAAGCCAATGCCCACACCCACGGCTCCACCCAGCACTGACAAGGCCGTGAGGTCAATGCCCACGGACGACAGCGCCAGCAGCAAGCCCACGAACATGAGCAAGGCTCGAACCGTGTTGCTGATGACTTTTCGCAAAGACAAATCACTGCCTTTAGCGGATTTGAGCAAGCTTGACTCCAAGGCTGCAGAAATCCAAAGGGTGACGATCAAGACCAAGCCAGCTGTCAAAGCACCTTCCAGCAATGTGCGAACCGACAACATGGAGCCACCCACCTTCCAGCGGATCTGATCCAACTCATCCAGGATCAAAGGCAACACCCCGGTGACCCACAACACGACCGCCAACCAGGCGATCCAGGAAATCGTGCGCTCCAGCACCCGCACAAAAGGCGCTTCGTGAAAAGCAACCTGCAAGACCTTGACGCCCAAACGGATCACCGCAAGCGATATGCATACGGGCAACAAGATGCCGAATATGGGGCTGGGCTGTGCGTCAGTCAACAAGGTGCGCGCCGCGAAAGTCAGTGCCAGTAAAAAAGTGGGGAACAACACCCCGTCAATCAAGCGCTTGCCCAGCAAAATCGATAAAGCTTGGTCGGCAAACGCTTTGCGAATCCCCCAGACCATCAGCCACGCAAGAAGCACGCACATCGCAAACGCGATCAACACTTGCAGCGACTCGGCACGGGCCAATGTACTCAGCCAAGTCAAGGGGTCGGCAATGTTCAATGACTTCAACCCCGCCATGTTGGTGCCCTTTTCTCGATGAAAGCCTGCACGCCCTCTTGCGCCACCTCGTGCACCATGTTGCAGGCCATGGTTTGGCCTGCCAGCTGATAAGCGGCTTCAATGCCCATTTCGCGCTGTTGGTAAAACAAAGCCTTGCCCAAGCGCACCGCCTCGCGTGGTTTGGCCAAAATGGACTGGACCAAGGCATCCACTTGGGCATCCAACTCGGTGGCCAGGCAGACCCGATTCACCAGTCCGCGGTTTTGGGCCTCAGCCGCTGAAATGAAGCCTCCCGTCAGCAGCATTTCCATGGCCTGTTTGGCGTGCATGTTGCGCACCAGCGGCACGCTCGGTGTGGCGCAAAACAAGCCCACATCGATGCCGTTGACGCCAAATGTGGCGGTATCGACAGACACCGCCAAATCGCACTGGGCCACCAACTGGCAACCCGCCGCCGTGGCCAAGCCCTGGACGCGGGCAATCACGGGCACAGGTAATTTTTGAATTGACAACATGACGCGGGTGCACTGCGCGAACAACTTTTGGTAGTAGGTCAGCTCAGGTTGGGCACGCATTTCTTTGAGGTTATGCCCCGCACAAAAGGCCTTGCCCGCAGCTTCCAGCACAAGCACTCTGGCTTGATCGTCGCGAGCGATCAGATCCAGGGCTTGCTGGAGTGCGCTGAGCATGGCTTCACTCAAAGTATTGAAGCTGCTGGGGCTGTTCAAAGTAAGGCGGTGAACGCCCCGCGCATCACGCTGATGCAGCAGCAAGTCAGGGGTATGAGGGTGGGTAGATTCGGTCATGTTGACCATTGTGCCGAAACAATATGACCACCCCGATCAAGTCCAGCCCATTTCAGTGCTTTTCTCAGACGTCGGCCAGCACGCGCAAATGGGCCTCAACACTTCGGCCCAGCGCGCTCAGGTTGTAGCCGCCTTCAAGGCAGCTGACGATACGCCCCTTGGCATGGCGCAAAGCCACCTCTTTGATGCGTTGCGTGATCCACGCATAGTCTTGCTCTACCAGACCCATCTGCCCCATGTCGTCCTCCCGGTGGGCGTCAAATCCAGCGCTGATGAAAATCATCTCTGGCTTGTGCGCCTCTAGGCGGGGCAGCCACATCATGTCGATCAGCTCGCGAATGTCCATGCCCTTGGTGTAAGCAGGCACAGGCAAATTGACCAGGTTACTGGCATTCGACTGAGAGCCGCCTTCGGGATAAAAGGGGTGCTGAAAGAAGCTCACCATCAAAATTCGATCATCGCCCGCCACGATGTCCTCGGTGCCATTGCCATGGTGCACATCAAAGTCGACGATGGCGACCCTTTTGAGGCCATGCCGCTCCAGCGCATATTTGGCGGCAATCGCCACGTTGTTGAAGAAGCAAAAACCCATGGCCTTGTCACGGCAAGCGTGGTGTCCTGGTGGCCGCACCGCACAAAAAGCGTTTTCCAACTCTCCCGCCAGCACGGCATCCGTCGCATCGATGGCCGCACCCGCCGAAAGCAATGCCGCATCCCAAGTATGGGCATTGATCATCGTGTCCGGGTCCAGTGAGGTGTGGGTCGGTCCGCCAGCGGCCAAGTCTTCTCGCAAAGCGTCGCCCAAACCGCGCAGAGCAGCCACGTGCATGCGGCCGTGCGCCAATTCGATGTCCCCCAAAGACGCCGGACGGGGCTCTCTGCGCTGCAAAGCCATGTCCAAGCCACTGATGAGCAACCGGTCTTCAATGGCTCCCAAGCGCTCTGGGCATTCGGGGTGCCCCGCGCCCATCTCATGCTTCCAGAATGTGGGGTGAGAAAAATAAGCTGTCGCGCCCATAAGGCTTGTCTTCCTGCATGCTCAGCGCCGTGGCAGCGCTGTGGGTTTTCTGGATAAAGCAATGATTTTTGTTTCAGCTTATCACGCCCGTCCCATGCTCTCGCCACTCGGCCTTGGCGCGTTTAAACTGAAGGCCGCATGAAAATCTACACGCCATTTTTTCGATCAAGCCAGGCGTTCCGCCTGAAAGCATTTTTCACCGTTGTTTTTTGCCTTTTATTCTTGACGGCCTGGATGAACGCGGCCCAAGCCCAAGCCACCGAGAAAAAAGCCAACAAACCCGGCAAAAGCAGTCAACAGGTACAGAAGAAGCCCAAGAAAAAAAACAAAGCCAGCGCCCACAAACACGCGCCTAGCAGCCCATCGTCTTCGGCGACCACTGCCCGACTGAATGCCAATCCCGAAGTAGGAGCATGGGTGCAAGAGGCCGCAGGCCGCTTGCAACTCGACCTGGTCTGGACAGAAAAAACCATGGCACAAGCACAACGCTTGCCCTTGGTTGAAAAATTGG
The DNA here is from genome assembly GCF_034680285.1 of Limnohabitans sp. Classification (GTDB taxonomy): domain Bacteria; phylum Pseudomonadota; class Gammaproteobacteria; order Burkholderiales; family Burkholderiaceae_C; genus Limnohabitans_A. The sequence goes on along the minus strand of NZ_JAXITC010000013.1, from coordinate 22,087 downwards.
TCTTGCCCCCAGCCAGCCCCGTTGCCAAAGACTGGGCCGCTTACCGGGCGCGCTTCATCGAGCCCATCCGCATTCAAGCAGGCTTGCGGTTTTGGCAAAAACACCAAACTGCACTGGAGCGGGCGGAACGTGAATACGGCGTGCCCGCCTCCCTCATCGTCGGCATCATTGGGGTCGAAACTTTGTATGGCCAAAACACAGGTAATTTCAGGGTACTGGACGCTTTGGGCACCTTGGCCTTTCATTTCCCGCTGGCCCACCCCAGAGCCGCAGAACGCCAAGCATTCTTCCGCAGTGAGTTAGAGCAGTTTTTGCTGCTGACCTCGCGGAGTGGGGCCGACCCCTTGTTGGTTAAGGGTAGTTACGCAGGCGCCTTGGGATTGCCACAGTTCATGCCCTCGAGCTGGGCCAAATTTGCGGTGGACTTTGATGGGGACGGACGGCTTGACTTGTTTGGCAGCCCTGCCGACGCCATCGGCTCAGTCGCCAACTATTTCAAAGCATTTCAGTGGCGCCCCGGCATGCCCACGCATTACCCGGTGACCTTGACCCCTAGCCAAACCGACATGGACAGCCTGATGGCCCCAGACATCTTGCCCACCTTCAGTGTGGCCAGCTTTATGGCTAAGGGAGCCGCACTCGAGGGTGCAGCTTTGGCACACACAGGCCCTTTGGCCTTGATTGAATTGCGCAACGGGCCAAACGCCCCCAGCTATGTGGCTGGCACTGAGAACTTTTACGCCATCACCCGATACAACTGGAGCAGCTACTACGCCATGGCGGTGATCGAGTTGGCCGAGGCTGTGGCGCGGGAAATGCCGACCAAGCGCTGAAGGTTTAGAACCATGAACCCGCTGAACCCGAAAAAACTGCTGCTGACCAAATGGACCGCGGTCAAGCCCGTGGCCAAGCAAAAACACTTCTTGGTCAGCCGAGTCATTCAACCTGAGCAGCCCACCGATCCGATAGTGTCCGTGGAAATCGAATCGGTTTTCTCAAAGGCCACACAGGTCATCGCCTGGCGGGAACTGCAGGATGACGGCGTTTGGCGGCAGGGTTGGGTTTGAGTTTGGCTCAACAGCCGTGAAACTGAATACAGCTTTATTGGAATTCCAGATAGCATAAATGAGATCTCATTTATGCAACCATTGCTTTATTTGCTCCGCTGCTGAGTTAATTGTGGCCTCCTCACGCCCTATAAAACTGTGAGGAGCAAAGGGTCCACAATCACCACTCATTGCATCAACCCCGCCCTCTACCCATAAAGTAACTTTCTCGGGTGCTATTAAACGCTCCACGAAATTTGCAACGCCGTTGGACGGCGAGACTGAACATCTATCACTACGATGATGAATGATTAACACTGGAGTAGTATGCTCCACACGAGATAAGATGTCTGCGCCTCGACCCATGAAAGCAGAGCCACTGTAAATAAATGCCTTCACACTTGGATTTTTAAGTTGCGCAATATTCGCATTTGATATTGCTCCGTTTGAATGGCCATGAATAACAAGCGGCATCTTAAAACGTTTTTCTATTTCCAAAACCACTGCTTGAAGATCCGCTTGGTGGTCTTTTCCAGTTCTCCACAAGGTATCCCCTATCCCATTTTTATCCAAACGATCAGAAGGCGCATCGACAAGAAAAGTGGCAAACTTATTTTTCCACCAATAATCTCTACTTCTTGGCTGAAAGCTAAATGATCTATCTAATCTTTCATTAACTATAGATAGAACGCTAGTACCACCCAATAGGAAAATCACGCCATACTCTGCATTTGCAGGGACATTCGAAATAACATCTATAGTCACATTGCGTGGCGAAGTGACTTTAAATAAGGTTTCTTCATCTTGTTGCCGCAAAAAAAGTCTTATTTTATTTTTATTTCTTTGTTCAGCCTTTGGGAGAAACTCATCGGCATCATCAAACCTGTTAACTTTTATTGGCTGTGCAAAGGTTTGGCAAGTTATCGCCAATAGAGTGATGAGAATTATCCGTAATTTCATATGGGTCCAGTATTTATCGCTTGTTAGAAGTAAAACAAATCCTAACATCATTCTTGAATCAACAATCATCTTTTAGCAATAGCCCAAATCCCTAGACATTTTTCATAGCGCATGTTTACGCTGGCGCTCGCGATGATGGGGGCAGCGGATTGGTCAATCTGACTACTACCTGCTGGCCCATAGCGTTGATGTCAGTTATGCATGACATATAAAAAGCCAGCAACACTGGCTTGTAAAAGACAGTGACAACTTCTATCGACAACTGACATAGGTATCAAACCAACACTCGCATGAGCACATCACGCTTCTGCTCCAGTGTGTAGCCCACTGTGCCGTAGGTGTTGAAGTCCGACCCGCCACTTGAATGCCCCGTGATGCTTTCTGCAAGCCGAGTGGGCACATCGTTGCATGCCTTGAGTCTGTCAATCAGGGCATGCCTAAACATGTGGCTGCGGAACTCCAAATCACGAAGATGCTTGTTGATTATGGCGGAACAACTGGCATTGCCGTTCTCTTTGGCGTATCGCGGCACCAACCACTCGCTACTGGCCAGCACCGACATGCGATGCAGCTCCTGAGCAGCTTGCAATGACACGCCCACAAGCGGCACTGCGCGGACGCTGGACTTGGTTTTTCTATCCGACAGACTATTCCTGCGAATCCAAAGATGCGGAATCTCATGGTCCAGCACCAGATCATTACGCCTAGCAAACAAGGGTTCGGACAAACGAAATCCCGTGTTCAGCTGAACCAAGGCCAGCAGTTTGTAGGGTGTTCTTCGAATCAGCAAGCGACTCTTGACCGACTGCAGCAACTCGGGTGTGATCTTTCGCATATAGCGTTTGACTTCACCTTCTCCTGGAATGTGCAGACCGCGAAATGGACTCAGGCGATCAATGTCCAAATGTTTAAAGGACAAGTTAAGCATGGAGTTGAGTGTTGCAAAGTGCTTTCGAACAGTCGTGGGGTTCAGACCCCGTGCAATCTGTGCGTCACGATACTTGGTGGCGTGTGAATGCCGCAACTCTTGCAGAGTCAAATCACCAAACTGGGCCAGAAAGTAATTGAAATCTCGCGTGGCGTTGTCACGGAACTTTTTACGGTTCACAGCTGACTTTTCATGCATGTAGATCTCAAACGCCGTTGTCAGTGTTGGCTGCTTGAGGTGTCCTCGCTGGCTCATGTGCTTGGCAACAAGTCCAGCTAGGAATTCTTCATCAAATTCAACGCCGTTGATGGCCACTCGCTTGATGATGCGTGTATCGATGTAGTTGTCTGTGATGACTTGAAGATCGTTGATCATGGCTTTGCTTCAAAAAGCCACATCTATAAGGCATCGGCGTGGATGCCTACAAATAGGCTTGAATTTAATGCTCACACGGCAGCTTGATTGCTGCCGTGCAACACGCATGTCACTTGCCGAAGCCTTCGCGCACCTTATATGGAACTGTTCAAAAACCAAGTGCTCATCTCGCCCTTGCCTTTGACTTCAATGACACCGCGCTCTTCCAGTGCAAAAGGCTGAATCAATGCCTGGCGGGTGGCCTCACTCAAGTGAATGCGCCCAGCGATGCCGTGTGACTCCATTCGGCTGGCGGTGTTCACCACATCGCCCCAAAGGTCGTACAGGAATTTGCTCTTGCCAATGACCCCCGCAACAGCCGCACCCGTGCTGATGCCAATCCGGATGTTGAGCGGGTGCTGGGTTTTGGCGTTGAAATCTTCAATCGCCTCGATCATGTCGAGTGCCATGTGCGCAGCACGGTCAGCATGGTCTGATACCACGGTGGGCAAACCTGCTGCGGCCATGTAACAGTCGCCAATGGTCTTGATTTTTTCAAGGCCGCGATGCTCGGCAATGTGGTCAAAGCGTGTAAAAAGGTCGTTCAACACACCCACCAACACCTCCGGGCTCACGCCCTGCGAAAAAGCCGTGAAACCCACAATGTCCGCAAACAACACCGTGACTTTGTCGTAACTGTCCACGATGGCTTGGTTGAGGTGGTCGGCGGTGAGCTTGGATCGACCTTTTAATCGCTCTGCAATGGCTTGAGGCAACACGTTGTGCAGCAACATATCGGACAACTCCTGCTCTACAAGAACTTGCTTGTAGAGTTTTTGAGTTTCCAGATTCAACAAGCGCACTTGCAGCAGGTTCTGAACCCTGGCCAAGACTTCGGCAATGTCAAATGGTTTGCTGACAAAGTCCAAGGCGCCGGCTTTCAGGGCGCGCAGCTTTTCGTTCGGCTGGGCCGTGATGACCAGCACAGGCAAGCTGCCATCGCCCTCCTCGCTTTTGAGAGCTTCCATCACTTGAAACCCATCCATCTCCGGCATGTTCAGATCCAAAAGAATCAGGTCATATCGGTTTTGGCGATGCAGGTCCACCACCTCTTGCGGGTTTTGCGTCGTTGAGATGGCGCTGTAACCTGCGCTGCGCAGCAAGCGCTCAAGCAAAAGCACGTTGGCGGCTTGATCGTCAACGATGAGCAGTTTGGCCCTCAAGATATCGGAAGTGTGAATCACGCGTTGTCCCTACAAAAGTGAAAAGCTGAAGCCGTGGTGTGTAAGCTGAAAACGAACGAAACAACGCATTCAGGATGAAATCACCCCGGTATTTTTTTGAGCGCTCTCGAGCGCCAGATCCAAAGTCGTCATGAACTCTTCCACCACGATGGGTTTGGTCAAATATCTGAAAAAACCCAGTTGCCGACCCACCTCAATGTCTCGCAGCATGGCATTGGCACTGATCGCCACCACCGGGATATGCGCTGTGGCCGGGTCTGCCCTCAGCACTTTCAACGCGTCGATACCACTGATGCCTGGCAAATTGATGTCCATCAAAATCACATCAGGTAATGTCGACCGCGCCAGCGCAATCCCCAGCGTGCCGTCAATCGCCGTCAACAGGTGGATATCCGGTCGCCGATCGATCAAGCGCTCAACGAGCTTCATATTGGCGGGGTTGTCCTCGATGTACAAAAGGGTTTTTTGTGGGGCGTTGACCCGATCAACAACGGGCTTGGGCAGCGCATCCTCTGGCGCTGTGGACTTGAGCTCAGGGGTTGGCGTGCTGCGCAACTCCACCCAGAACTCACTGCCCTGACCCACGGTGCTGTTGACCCCCAGCACCCCGTCCATCAGCTCGACCAGTTGCTTGGTCACCACCAAACCAATGCCCGTGCCAGCCACATTGCCAGCCTCTTGGCCTAAACGGTTGAAGGGTTGAAACAGTTGCGCCAGTTTGTCGGGCGGCAGCCCTGCACCCGTGTCTGTGAAACTGATCCGAATGCGATCCGGCGACACCAGAGCGCAGGCCACCTTCACTTGGCCCTGGGCTTGGTTGTATTTGATCGCATTCGACAAGAGATTGATCACAATTTGCTTGAGCCGTGTCTGATCCGCCCAAACAAAGCTGGGCTGATCAAACTCGGGAAAAGTCAAAACGATGCCTCGTTCTTGGGCTTGCGCCTCCATCATGGCGTGGCATTCGGACAAGACTTCTGGCAAGTCCACAGGTTCCAAAGACAAAGACACTTTGCCGGACTCGACCACGGAAAGGTCTAGGATTTCGTTGATCAACTTCAAGAGGTGCCAACCCGCTTGCAATATTTGGGTGATGCTTTCCTTTTGCGCATCAGAGGGCGCTGGCGATGCCGTGGCCATCAGTTGCGCAAACCCCAAAATGGCATTGAGTGGCGAGCGCAGTTCGTGGCTCATGCCGGACAAAAAGTCGGACTTCGCCAGATTGGCCTTCTCTGCGGCGGATTTGGCACTCTCCATCTCCACATTGGTTTCTTGCAAAGCTTGCTCAAAGCGTTTGCGTTCCGTGACATCACGCGCAGCCGCAAACACGCCTTGCAAGGTGCGGTCACGGTCATAGAAGGTGGTGGCGTTGTAGGACACCACCGTTTTCTTGCCATCCCGCGCACAGGCCGTGAGTTCGTAATCTGTGACTTTCTTGTCACTCAACACCAGCTTGATGCCCGCCTCGGCCCGCGCCGGATCGGTGAAATAACTCTTGAAAGGCGCGCCTATCAGCTCATCACGGGTGCAGCCCGTGAGGGCTTCCATTTGCTTGTTGACGTCGGTGATGATGCCGGCCGGGTCGGTGGTCATCAAAGCGTCAATGTTCGACTCGATCAGTGAGCGGGTGTAAAACTGTTGATCACGCAAACGCTGGTCGAGCTTTTTTTGATCCGCCTCCACCTGTTTGCGGGCGGTGTTGTCGGTGCCGATCAACAAATACCCAATGATGACTTTGTCGATGTCACGCAGCGCGGTCACTGAAACCACGGCTGGGAAACGGCTGCCATCTTTGCGGATGTAGGTCAGCTCGTAAATGTCTTCAATGCCCCTTGAGGCTTTGAAGACCAATGCTTCAAAGCCGGGGGTGATGGGTGTGTCAAATTCAGCACTCAAGGCACCCGCTCGGGTGATCAACTCTTGAGGGTCGGAAATCTCTGCAGGCGTGATGGTGTTCATCACATCGGCAGCCAAATAACCCAACATGCGCTCCGCACCCACGTTGAAGATCTGAATCACCCCCTTGGCATCAGTGGCGATGCTGGAGAAGTTGGCGCTGTTAAAAATGGCGTTTTGTAACGCCCCAGTTTTGATGACGGCCTCTTCCAGCCGAACTTCAGTGACACCCTCCTGCGCTGCGTGACCAAGGTCGAGAGACAGGTTTGGATTCATGAGGTGATGTTGCGGTCGGTCGTGCAGGGTAGAAATTGATCGGAATCAAGAAGAGCCCTTTCAACATATTGGGGGGACATCTGAAGAGTGCGAGCGGGCCAATTGGGCGAGAGACCCAGCTCGGAAGATGCCCCCACGATAACAGCAGACGCCAATTTCTTATTTGGCCTTCAGGGACTGCCATGGTTGCAGCGGCCCCGAACGGCCTTGAAATTGCCATCAACTGTTGATGTGCGTCAAAACAAACATGGATTGAAGTACAGAGAATTCCACGCAATTGACGGAGTTCTCTCATATGAAATACAAAAATATCGTTCCGACGCAAGTTGAAAGAATTTTGGCCGATAACGAATTCATCATCTCCAAAACAGATACCAAGGGCAAGATCACCTACGGCAACAGACCATTCAACGACTACTCGGGGTTCACAGAAAATGAATTGCTGGGTGTTCAGCACAATATTGTTCGCCATCCTGACATGCCTCGCGCAGTGTTCAAGTTGCTGTGGGATGAAGTGCAAGCCGGCCGAGAAGTGTTTGCTTTTGTGAAGAACCTCAGCAAAGACGGCTCGTTTTATTGGGTGTTTGCGAACGTCACCCCTTCATTTGACATGAAAAAAAACATCGTGGGTTACTTCTCTGTGCGCAGAAAACCCAAGCGCAGCGCATTACCCCAAATTGCGGATCTCTATCAAAAAATGTTGACCGCTGAGCGCCAAGCAGGATCTCGTGATGCCATGGAAGCATCGACCCAAATTTTGCGCGATGCCTTGAAAAACGCCCGCTCCAACTACGAAGACTGGGTCTTGAATTTACAAAACTCTTGATTGGAATGGGTAGATGTGGTCTACCCATTCACTGAGCGCCAGCAATTGACTGCTATCAGCCTTGATGCGCCGCCAAAGCCTTACCTACCTCCAGCGCACCTTGCTCGGAACCCGAGCGCGGCACCATCTCGCCTTGCCGATCCGTGACTTGCGCCAATGCGACCGCCAAACGATCGGCCGTGTCGGGGCTAACGCCCAGGTGCACGCCTTGCGTCAGGGTAATGTGCGCCACCTCAAAGCTGCCAGCACCCGCACAAATGATGGTGCGGTTGGGTGCGTCCTCACTGGCCATGACCAGCATGGCGGGGACGACAGCGCTGGGCTCCAAGGCTTTCAGCACTTGCTCGGGCATCAGGCCTTCGGTCATGCGGGTGGCGGCCGTGGGGGCCAGGCAGTTCACGCGGATGTTGTTTTTTTCGCCCTCAATGGACAAGGTTTGCATCAAGCCCGCCAACGCCATTTTGGCCGCGCCGTAATTGGCTTGGCCAAAGTTGCCATACAAGCCACTTGACGACGTGGTCATCACCACGCGGCCATAGTTTTGCGCCTGCATGAGGGGCCAAACCGCTTTGGTGCAGTGCACTGCGCCCATGACGTGCACGTCCATGACCAGTTTGAAGTCAGCCAATTCCATCTTGGCAAAGCTCTTGTCGCGCAAGATGCCCGCGTTGTTCACCAAAATGTCCACCCGTCCCCAAGCATCAACCGCCTGCTGGACCATGGATTTCACGGCCTCAAAGTCGGTGACCGATGCCCCGTTGGCCATGGCTTCGCCACCTGCAGCGCGGATTTCGTCGACCACGGCTTGCGCAGCCGACACCGAGCCGCCCACGCCGTGCACATCGCCCCCCAGGTCGTTGACGAGCACTTTGGCCCCGCGTGCGGCCAGCGCCAGCGCGTGTTGTTTGCCCAAGCCGCCGCCTGCGCCCGTGACGATGGCCACGCGGCCTTTGAAATCGATGCTCATGTTTTTTCCTTGGTTTGAATGGGTGTGAACAGGTGACAGGTCTTGGGTCCAGCGTCTGCTAACCTGACTTTGTCTCCCAATAGGGGCCCACTTTAAAACAAGCAGCCGAGAGGCTGTGTTGCACGATTGACAGCTTGCCCATGGAACTGAACACCCAAATCATCACCACACCACCGCTGGACTCAGCCTCGGTGGTTCTGCTGCGCGACAGCGCCCAAGGCCTTCAAGTGCTGCTGCTACGGCGACACCAAGCTTCCAGCGTCTTGGGTGGGGCCTACGTATTTCCAGGCGGCAAACTTGACCTTGCTGACCAAAGCCAGGCGGTGCTGGCCCGTTTGAGTCAAGACCCGTCCACCCTGCACCAACGACTGGCCGAGCCTGATTTGAGCGCAAACCGCGCCGCAGGCTTGTTTGTCGCAGCCATTCGTGAAGCGTTTGAGGAGTGCGGCATCTTGTTGGGTCAAGCTCTGGCCCAACCAGGCAGCACGAGCACGTTAACTGACTTGCAAGCCCTGCAAAATGCTTTGGCCAATGGCCAAAGTTGGGCCGATGCGTTTCAGACCTTGTCCCTTCGCCTCGCTACAGATGCCTTGGTGCCTTGGACCCGGTGGATCACGCCACGGCAAGCCTCGGTGACGCACAAGCGTTTTGACACCCGTTTTTTCATCGCCCGCGTGCCCGAGGGCCAAACCGCCGCGCACGACAACCACGAGACCACAGAAACCTTGTGGACCACCCCCCGAGAGGCCCTGATCCGATATTGGGACCATGAAATTGAGCTGGCGCCCCCGCAAATCATGGGCTTGGTCCAACTGGCACGGCACACCGACACCCACAGCGCTTTGACCGAAGCGCAGAGCCGCCAGCCCCCGGTGGTGGAGCCAGAACCCTTTGACCACGATGGCATACGAACGATTTGCTATCCCGGCGACCCCAGGCACTCGGTGAAACAGGCGGCTTTTCCGGGCCCAACGCGCCTGATGTTCAAAAACAAGCGTTTTGAGCCCGAGACGGGTTTGTCAGGTTTGCTCGATTGACAATCTTGGAGATTACAATTTGTAACCTAATTGGATACTCCCCTCTTGACTTTATGAGCTCATCTGCCGAACCGATATATCTGTCCATTGACAGGGCCATGGAATTCATTGGGGATGCCAACGGGGTCTTGACCTTGCTCAATACCTTGCACCAAACCCTGGGCGAAGACTTGCCGCGCATTCAAGCGCTGCTGGACCAAGACGATATGCATGGCGCCAACCGTTTGCTGCACCAACTCAAAGGCTTCACACCCGTTTTTTGTGTCGACAGCTTGGTGGAGCTGGTGGTGAATGTGGAACATCTGAGCAAACACGCCGAATCATCGGACGTCCGCGCTGCCTACAAGCACCTGGCTCCTCAGCTTGAAACACTCCGGACCGAAGTCGCCACGCACCTGCGCCTTCACCCAGCCGCCTGAGCGGACAGCCACTGGTCGATCTTGGCCGGGTCGTGCAACAAACGCAGCTGATCAAAGGCGTCTTGGGCCTCTGGATACACCCGGCGCAAATAATTGAGCCACTGCTTGAGGCGTCCTGCCCGGTGGCGCGGCGCCACCCTCAGGGCAATGCCCTGCCAGAACAATTGCATCAAACCCACGATTTGCATCCACGTCACACCACTTTGCACGGTGCCAGTTGACAGGGCGTCGTGCTGCGCAATGGCCAAAGCCAGCCCCGGATCGGCCACCATGCCGCGGCCGATCATCAGGCGATCACAACCGGTCACTTCGCGGCAACGCAAAGCATCTGCCAAAGTCCAAATTTCTCCATTGGCCACCATGGGCATGCGCACATGCTGGCGCAAATCGGCAATGCGCTCCCAATAGGCAGGCGGACGGTAACCATGGGCCTTGGTGCGCGCGTGCACCACCAAATCGCTGGCCCCTGCGGCTTCTATGGCCAAGGCACACTCTTCGGCGCGGCTGTCGTCGTTGTAGCCCAAGCGCATCTTGGCCGACACCGGAATGTGCGCAGGCACCGCCTGGCGCACTGCCGCCACGATCTGCCCCACCAGCTCGGGCTCGTCCAGCAAGACCGCGCCTCCCCGGTGCTGGTTCACCGTCTTGGCCGGACAACCAAAGTTCAAGTCAATGCCAGCAGGCCCTAGCTGGGCCAATGCGGCAGCATTCGCCGCCAAATAATCGGGGTCAGACCCCAATAACTGCACCCGGACCGGCACGCCCGCCACGGTGCGGCTTTGGTTGAGCAACTCCGGCGCCACACGAATGAAGGCACGGCGCGGCAGCACGGTGTTGGTCACGCGGATGAACTCGGACACACACAAATCCACCCCGCCCACCCGTGTGAGCATGTCGCGTAGGGTGTGGTCGAGCAAGCCCTCCATGGGGGCCAGCAAAATGCGGGCCCCAGAAGGAATCAGGGACATCAGCCGAGCTTGCGCTTGAGGCGCACTTCTTCAACTTTCACGCCACCCAGAGGCACGGTGCGGGCGGTATTCATCTCGCGCTTGAAACCTGCCAAGTCGTGAAAGCGCAAGGTTTGTTCGTGCAGCAAGGGCAGCCAAACCGTCACGTCGGTGCAGTCTTCGTCTTGCAGGCCTTCGCGGGCAGCGTCCCACAAGGCCAGGCCAATGCCTTGGCCAATGCGGTCGGGCGCGGCATAAATGGCCCAAATTTCGCCCGTGGTGTTCTTGGATTTCGGGTCGCGAGAACGGTCAAAACCCACAAAACCCACAATCTCTTGACCATCGATTGCCACCATGACTTGGGGTTCGCCGTATTCGATGGCCTCTTTCCAGAACGACACGCGTTTGGGCATGGGCGTGGCATCCCAATGGGCGTCAGGCACTTGTCCTGCGTAGGCGGCGCGGCAGGCGCTCACATGCAATGCGGCCACTGCGGGGGCGTCTTTGAGGGTGGCGAATCGGACTTGGATATCGGACATGACTTGAACAGGAAAGAAAAGAACAGGACGCCAAAAGCATGGGCATTCGACGAAAACCCGACATTGTCGCCGCTTCGGTTATCGTCAATCCATGAGGACTTTTTTCAACGCACGTCATTTTTACACTGGGCTGAGCGCGGGCCAGCGGATTGAACACGCAAGACAGCGCATTTTTCCTACATTGAAGAGAGCAATTCTTGGGGTGTTGATGACCACCACAGTCCTGCTGGCATCGCCCGTCACCGCACAAACCCCCGCCCGATTCACCGACGATATGGCCGAGCGCACCCGTGCTTGCACCGCTTGCCACGGCGACCAGGGCCGTGCTGGTCCTGATGGCTATTACCCTCGCCTGGCAGGCAAGCCCGCCGGTTATTTGCACAACCAGTTGCGCAACTTCGCCCAAGGCCGCCGCCATTACGACCTGATGGCCCGCTTGGTCGACCCTTTGACCGATGCATATCTGGGAGAGATGGCACAGTACTTTGCCGACCTGAAACTGCCCTACCCGGCACCCACGACGAACAATGCCATCACCCCCGAGCGCCTGGCCAAAGGCCAGCAATTGGTCACGCAAGGGGACGCCACTCGGGGGCTACCCGCTTGCACCCAATGCCACGGCATTCGACTGACAGGGGTTCAGCCGAACGTCCCCGGCCTGCTGGGCTTGCCGCTGGACTACCTGAACGCCCAACTGGGTGCTTGGCAAACCGGACAACGCCGCGCTCACGCCCCTGATTGCATGGCCGAGATCGTCAAGCGCATGCCGGCTCAAGACCTGATCGCGGTGTCCAGTTGGTTGGCCCGGCAACCACTGCCTTCAGACACCCGGCCAGCCGATCGTCCACCCGCTGGGCCTGCTTTGCCTGAAAGTCTGCGCTGCGGCAGTGCGCCGGAACTCACAGCCGCACGCCAAGCCCATTCAGGGGGCCGACCATGAAAAAGGCCATTCAGAACATGCACCCGGTCAAACGATTCCTGTGGGTCACTGGGCTCAGTGTGATCGTTTTGGCCTTGGGCGTGGTGGCAGACAACTGGGGCGACCTGATGCTCCCGTCCCAAGCCGGCCCTACAGCCCGGGTCATGGACACAAAGGCCCAGCTTGAACATGGCCGATACCTGGCTTTGGCAGGCAACTGCATGGCTTGCCACACTACTCGGGGCGGCAGCCCGATGGCGGGCGGTCGTCGCATTGACACCCCTTTTGGCGGCGTGTACAGCAGCAACCTCACACCGGACCCCGACACGGGTTTGGGCCGCTGGACCGCCCAAGATTTTTGGCAAGCCATGCACCTGGGACGCTCCAAGGGCGGTCGTTTGCTGACCCCGGCTTTCCCCTACAACCACACCAGTGTGATGACGCGAGAAGACAGCGACGCTGTATTTGCGTGGCTCAAGACCCTGCCCCCGGTAGCGCAGGCTCAGCCTGCCAACACCTTGGTCTGGCCCTTGGGCACGCAGCCTGCTTTGGCCGTGTGGCGCAGCCTTTACTTTCAGCCCAGCCCCTTTGAGACCGACAAGGCCCAAACTGCCGAATGGAACCGTGGCGCCTATTTGGTCACAGGCCTGGGCCACTGCGCCGCCTGCCACAGCCCGCGCAACGCACTGGGGGCCAGTGGCGCGGTGAACGATTTGTCGGGCGGGCTCATCCCCGTGCTCAACTGGTATGCCCCTGATCTGACCCGCGACGCCGAAAGTGGCATGGCCAGCACACCTTTGCCTGAGATCGTGCGCTTGTTAAGAACTGGCGCATCAATGAACGCACAAGCCAATGGACCCATGGGCGAGGTGGTTCAGCACAGCCTGCAGCACCTCTCCGAAGCGGACCTTCAAGCCATGGCGCTTTATTTGAAATCACGGACCCAAATGGCCCCCCAAAGCCAGACGGTGGATACCAAGCCCAAGCGCATCACCTTGCAAGTGGCGAACCAAGGTGCCAAGGTGTACGAACGCCAGTGCCTGCAGTGCCATGGTGAGCAAGGCGCGGGTGTAAAAACCACCTCAGGCGAAGTGGCCTACCCCGCTCTGGCTGGTAACCGTGCTGTGCTCCTGAAGGACCCCACCAACCTGGTGCAACTCGTGTTGTACGGCGGCTATGGCCCGGCTACAGCAGGTCACCCTCGGCCATTTGGCATGCCGCCATCTCTGCTTGAATTAGATGACCGCGACATCGCCGCCGTGTTGACCCACTTGCGCACCCAATGGGGCAACCAAGCAGACGAAGTCACGCCCCTTCAGGTCAACCGGATTCGCGCCGCACAAGGCGGCTGAGCCCAGACCCAGGCCTGTCAACTGCGGCACTGCCAGATCGGGCCGAAGTCCCTAACATGGCCTGCATGAAAAGACACCTGTACATCCTGACCGGCGCTTCACGCGGCATGGGCTTGGCCATGGCTGAGCAGTTGCTGCAGCCCGGCAACGCCCTGCTGTGCCTCTCGCGCCACGCCAACCCCAACCTGACCTCGGCCGCCCTGAAGGCGAATGTCCCCCTCACGCAATGGACACACGATCTGGCCGACGGCGAAGCTGCCAGCATGCGGCTGCGCGAGTGGCTGGTAAGCCAGAACCCTCAGGATTTCGCCAGCGCCAGCCTGATCAACAACGCGGGCGTTATCCCCCCCATCACCCCGCTGCGCCAGTCCCAGCCCGCCGATCTGGCACTGGCACTGCGCGTGGGACTGGAAGCCCCCATGGCCTTGAGTGCGGCGTTTTTGGGGGCCACAGAAAGCTGGCCCCTGCCGCGCAAAGTGCTCAACATTTCATCGGGCCTTGGCCGTTTCCCCATGGCCTCGCAAGCGGGCTACTGCGCGGCCAAAGCGGGCATGGACCATTTCACACGCTGCTTGGCCTTGGACGAAGCCCTGCACGCCAACGGTGCCAAAGTCTGCTCGCTCGCTCCCGGCGTGATCGACACCGACATGCAGGTACAACTGCGCGGTGCGGCTGGAGAGGCTTTTCCGGATCAATCAAAGTTCTTGCAACTCAAAGCCCAGGGCCAACTCAGTTCGCCCGCGCAGGCGGCCGAGCAAGTTTTGCGCTTTTTGGCCCGGCCCGACTTCGGCCGCGAACCGGTGGCCGACGTGCGGGGCTAAAAGACTCACTCACCGAACTGCGCCACTTGTCAGGCCTCTGTAGCCATTGCGCCTGACACTGATCGGCGTTGTAAACCTTAGCCATTTGTCATTTTTTATATCCAGGAGACCTCTCATGAGCCGTGAAGTTGTTGTTGTCAGCGGTGTGCGCACCGCCATTGGGACCTATGGCGGCAGCCTGAAGGACATCGCCCCCACCGATCTGGCCGCACAAGTCGTGCGCGAAGCCTTGGCACGCGCAGGCACAGAAGGCAAGGACGTGGGTCATGTGGTGTTCGGGCATGTGGTCAACACCGAGCCCAAAGACATGTACCTGTCACGCGTGGCCGCCATCAACGGTGGTTGCGCCGAAGGCACGCCCGCCTTCAACGTGAACCGCCTGTGCGGCTCGGGCCTGCAGGCCATCGTGAGCGCCAGCCAGTCCATCATGCTGGGTGACTGCGACATCGCCATTGGCGGCGGCGCTGAAAACATGAGCCGTGGCCCCTACGCTTCGCTGTCGGCCCGCTGGGGCGCCCGCATGGGTGACACCAAGATGGTCGACATGGTGGTCGGCGCGTTGCACGACCCCTTCCACACCATCCACATGGGTGTGACGGCTGAAAACGTGGCCGCCAAATACGGCATCACCCGCGAGATGCAAGACGCGTTGGCCGTTGAAAGCCACAACCGCGCCGAACGCGCCACCGCTGCCGGTTACTTCAAAGACCAGATCATGCCGGTCATGCTCAAGAGCAAAAAAGGCGAGATCGCTTACGCCACCGATGAGCACTTCCGCCCCGGCTGCAAGCTTGAAGACATGGCCAAGCTCAAGCCTGTGTTCTTGAAAGAAAACGGCACAGTGACCGCTGGCAACGCCTCGGGCATCAACGATGCTGCTGCGGCCTTGGTTTTGATGGAAGCCGGTGCCGCCAAGGCTCGGGGCGCCAAGCCCATGGCCCGCTTGGTCGGTTATGCCCACACAGGCCTAGACCCCAAGATCATGGGCGTGGGCCCGATCTCGGCCACACAAGCCGTGCTCAAGAAAACCGGCCTGAGTGTGAACGACCTGGACGTGATCGAGGCCAACGAAGCCTTTGCCGCCCAAGCCTGCGCCGTGACGCGTGAACTGGGCCTGGACCCTGCCAAGGTCAACCCCAACGGCTCGGGCATCTCCCTGGGCCACCCCATTGGCGCCACGGGTGCATTGATCACCGTGAAGGCTTTGTATGAACTGCAGCGCGTGAACGGCCGCTACGCACTGGTGACCATGTGCATCGGCGGCGGGCAAGGCATTGCGGCGATTTTTGAGCGCATGTGATGCCTCGGGTCTGATCTGAACAAAAATGGGCCTCCGCAGAGGCCCATTTTTTTCGGGGGCGCATGACAGCGGCGTCAGCCCTTGACCGCCGCCGTGACCACCACCTCAATCAAGTAGGCCGGATTGGCCAGCGCCGCCTGCACGGTGGCCCGGGGCGGTGCGCTTCCCGCAACCACCCACGCATCCCACACCTCGTTCATGGCCGTGATGTCGGAGATGTCTTTCAGGTAAATCTGTGTGCGCAGGATTCGGGTTTTGTCGCTGCCCGCCTCAATCAGGCGCTGCTCGATCTGGCGCAGCACATCGGCCGTCTGGCTGCGGATGTCGGTGGCCTCGCACTCGGGCACCATGCCTGCCAAATAGACCACACCATTGAAAATGGCCGCCTCGCTGTAGCGGGCTGCCACGTGCAAACGCTGGATGTCGTGGTTCATTCTTTTTTCTTTCCCAATTTCGACTCGGTTCCGGACAGCAAGCGGTTGATGTTTTCACGGTGCCGCCACACCAGCAGCACCGCCATCACGGCCAGGCAGAAAACCTCGGTCGCACTCGCATCCCAAGCCACGCCGTCACCGAACAGATAAAACACGGGCGCAAACACAGCGGCCACCATCGAGGCCAGCGACACGTAGCGGCTGAAATAGACCACGATGGCGAATGTGAGCACCGTGGCCAAGGCCAAGGCACCGTTGACGCCCACCAAAACGCCCACCGCAGTGGCCACGCCTTTGCCACCGACAAAACCAAAGAACACGGGGTACAGGTGCCCCAAAAAGGC
Organism: Limnohabitans sp.; assembly: GCF_034680285.1. Taxonomy (GTDB): domain Bacteria; phylum Pseudomonadota; class Gammaproteobacteria; order Burkholderiales; family Burkholderiaceae_C; genus Limnohabitans_A. The sequence continues at coordinate 5,478 of NZ_JAXITC010000013.1, read as the reverse complement.
CGCTAAGCCAGCCCATGCCGCCACGCTCACGCCCAAACCGTGTTCCGGTCCCCAGGTCAAGACCATCGCGACCGGCAACCAGCCCTTCACCGCATCGAGCAACAGGGTCAGGATGGCGGCTTTCTTGCTACCTGAGCGCAACACGTTGGTGGCGCCGGGGTTTTTGCTACCGTAACTGCGGGGGTCGTTCAGGCCCATCACGCGGCTGACGATGACGGCAAAACTGAGCGAGCCCATCAAATAACTGGCCAGCACCACGGCCACCGGAATCAACATGTCCATCGAAAGCTCCCTTGTTCTTGTACGGGCGTCATTCTGCCAGTGCGCAATTCACAGGCTGTGCCCCCAACAGTTGCACGCACACTTGAGGGTCAATGCCCACCAGATAACCGCGTCGACCACCATTGATGCAAATGCGCGGCAAACCGAGGATGGTTTCTTCGATGTAAACCGGCATTTGGCGGCGCGTGGCAAAGGGCGACGTGCCACCCACCAGATAACCGCTGTGGCGGTTGGCCACCTCAGGGGCACAAGGCTCCACCGATTTCAGGCCCACTTGCCGCGCCAGGTTTTTGGTCGACACCTTGCGGTTGCCGTGCATCAACACCACCAGCGGCTTGGCGTCCTGGTCTTGCATGATCAGGGTCTTGACCACGGCAAACGGGTCCATGCCCAACACTTGGGCGCTGTGCTGGGCACCGCCATGCTCCAGATACTCGTAGGGGTGCTCGGTGAAGCTCACCCCCTGCTGGCGCAAGAGCGCTGTGGCCGGGGTTTCGCTGACTTTGTCTTTCTTGGCCATCGCCCGATATCACCAAGCCAAGTCACAAAGCTGGATCGCGCATTTCCCAGCGAATGTCGTCAATCGCCTTGAGCACTTCTGGCGAAAGCTGTGTACTCCAAGCGGCCAGGTCTTCGTTGAGCTGCGACAGCGACGTCACGCCGATGATGGTGCTGGTCACACTCCAGCGGTGGTAACAAAACGCCAGCGCCATTTGGGTGGGTGTCATGCCGTTGTCGCGTGCCAACTGGTTGTAGCGGCGGGCTGCCACCAGCGCCTCGGTGCGGCCCCAGCGCTGTTTGCGCATCGAGTCGTAACGGGCAATACGGCCACCATCGGGCACCAGAGGGCCCTTCAAATCGTCGTTGTCATATTTACCCGTCAGCAAGCCAAAGGCCAGTGGCGAGTAAGCCAACATCGACACATTCAAGCGGTAGCAGGTTTCGTCCAGCCCGTTGTCGTAAGTGCGGCTGACCAGCGCGTAGGGGTTTTGCACGGTGGCCACGCGGGGCAAGCCGAGTTGTTCGGCCAGACGCACAAACTCGTGCACACCATAAGGTGTTTCATTCGACAGGCCGATGTGGCGGACTTTGCCTGCTTTGACCAGCTTGGACAAAGCTTCGAGCTGCTCGTGGATTGAGGTGAGCGACTTGTCTTTGGCCGGATCAAAGTAAGTCATGCCAAACACCGGGACATGGCGCTCAGGCCAATGGATCTGGTACAGGTCGATCACGTCGGTTTGCAAGCGGCGCAGGCTGGCGTCGCACGAGTTCAGGATGTCTTGCCCCGTCATGCCCGTGCCCTCACGGATCCAGGGCATGCCACGCGAGGGGCCGGCCACCTTGGTGGCCAGAACCAGCTTCTGGCGGGCGCCAGGGTTCTTGGCAAACCAGTGACCGATGAAAGTCTCCGTCGCACCGCAGGTGTCGGCCGAAGCCGGAACCGCGTACATCTCGGCCGTGTCGATGAAATTGATGCCCGCTTCCATCGATCGATCCAGGATGGTGTGCGAGTCGGCTTCGTTGACTTGCTGGCCGAATGTCATGGTGCCCAAGCAAATCGGGGTCACTTGCAGGTCAGATTGACCGAGTTGTACGAGTTTCATGATGTGTCCTGTGTTGAATTCAAGCCGTCCAGAGTTCCCTAGGCTGGGAAAAACGGGGTTGGTTTGATTTTGTCACGCCTCAATGTGGTTAAGCCTGCGCCGCTGTCGCGCGTGCTTCTTCCTGCAAACGCAACATCCGGCGCTGCACCTTGCCCGTGGTGGTCATGGGCAACTGGTCGATGAATTCGATCTCTTTGGGGTATTCATAAGGGGCCAGCAGGCCTTTCACATGGGCCTGCAATTCGCGGCGGACCTCGTCGTCAAAGCTGGCTTGGCCTGCCCCACTTGGCCTGCGGGCCAAGCAATCGGGTGACATGACCACATAGGCCTTGACCAGCGCACCGCGCTCTTTGTCGGGCTTGGGCACCACTGCGGCGTTGGCCACGGCCGGGTGTTTGACCAGACAGTTCTCAATCTCGCCCGGGCCGATGCGGTAACCGGCGGCCTTGAACATGTCGTCGGTGCGGCCTTGGTACCAAAGATAGCCGTCCTCGTCCGCCACGGCCATGTCGCCTGTGCGGCACCAGTCGCCCGTGTATTTGGCGAGGGTGGCCTTGGCGTTGTTCCAATAGCCCAGAAAGAACACCGGATCGGGATGACCGTGCACATCGAAACGGTTGACAGCCACCTCGCCCGGCGTGCCAGCAGGACAGATCCGGCCAGCGTCATCAATGACTGCCACTTGGTGGCCAGGATAGCCCTTGCCCATGCTGCCGGGTTTGGCCGGCCACAAACGCGTGCAGTTGCCCACCACGTAGTTGATCTCGGTCTGTCCAAACATCTCATTCACCGTCACGCCCATCTGCTGCTGAACATAGGCAAACACCGCATCGCCCACGGCTTCACCTGCACTCATCATGGCTTGCAGCCTCAAGCTGTAACGGGCTTTCACATCGGGCACCGCCTTCATCATGGCTTTGAGCGCCGTGGGAAACAAGAACGTGTGTGTCACGCCATGGCTTTGCAAAATCTCGAACGCAACCTCGGGTGAAAAACGCCCGTTGAAGGCCACGATGGGCCGCCCAAAATAGAGGCTGGGCAGCAGCGCGTCCATCAAGCCGCCCGTCCAGGCCCAATCAGCGGGCGACCAAAACACAGCCTTGGACGGACGCTCGGCTTTAAAAGGGTCAAATCCGAACCAGTTTTGACTGCAGACAAAACCCGTCAAGTTACCGATCAGCGCCCGGTGCGGGATGAGTGCGCCCTTGGGGTTGCCGGTGGTGCCGCTGGTATAGATCAGCACCGCCGGATCTTCGGCCAAGGTGCTCACCGCTTTGAACGATGCGGCTTGGCTGGCCACGGTTTGCGCGTAATCCAGATCGGCCAGAGCTGCGGCCTGCCCCACCCCGATCAAGGTTTGCAAGTCCGGGCAATCCGGGCGGGCCTGTCGCAAGGCCTCGATGGTCGATTCGTCACACACGGCCACACGGGTTTGGCTGTCGTTGATGCGAAAGGACAGCGCCTCAGGGCCAAACAACATGGACAGTGGCATGGCCACCGCGCCCATTTGCAACACCGCCATGTAGGCCACGGCGGTCTCAAAGCGTTGGGGCATGACGATCGCCACCCGGTCGCCACGCTGCACCCCCTGAGCTCTCAGCACCCGACTCAGGCGGTTGGCGTCGTCTTGCAACTGCCCGAAGGTCCAGCTGCGCCCCAAGCCTTGCCCCGCCACATGTTCACGTATGGCCTGGCGTTTGGCGGTGGCGGTTTGTGCCGCCCATTGCCCACAGCAAGCCTGCGCCATATTGAAGCGCCTAGGCACTTTCCAACCGAAACCTTGGTGAATGGCCGCATAGCGGTCCGGGGTGGCAGGGCTCGGGCGGTCCTGGTTGCGACTGACGCTCATCGTTTGTCTCCTTATGATCGAAAGTATGTACCAAGTTCAACGCGAATCACAAAGCTCCTGGGTGCCGCTGCGCGGCTGCCGTTATCACGTGCGCCAATGGGGCACACCCTCGCCCGACGCCACGCCGCTGGTGCTCGCGCACGGCTGGATGGACGTGGCTGCCTCCTGGCAATTCATGGTGGACGCCTTCAGCGAAGCTTTTGTCAGCCAGCGCCCCATCATTGCCATGGACTGGCGCGGCTACGGTCTGACCGAGGCTCCGGCGACCGACAGTTATTGGTTTCCCGACTACCTGGCCGACTTGGACGCCTTGCTCGACGAGCTGTATCCCGGGCAAACGATTGATCTGGTGGGTCACAGCATGGGCGGCAACGTGGTGATGATGTACGCGGGCTCTCGACCCGAACGCATCCGGCGGCTGGTCAATTTGGAGGGCTTTGGCATGGCGGCGACAAGCGCCGCTCAAGCCCCCAGCCGCATGACACAGTGGCTGAACGAAATCAAAGCCCAACGCGAAGATGACACCGCCCTCAAACCCTATGCAGACGCCGCTGGCGTTGCCGCCCGATTGATGAAAACCAACCGCCGCTTGGGCCAGGGTCAAGCCGACTGGCTGGCACAGCATTGGGCCCGACCGGGTCCAGATGGCCAATGGCGCATCTTGGGCGATTCAGCCCACAAGGTCATCAACCCTTATTTATTTCGAGTCGAAGAAGCACTGGCCATGTACCAGCGCATCAGCGCCCCGGTCTTGGCGGTCGAAGCGTCCGATGACTCACTGTCGCAATGGTGGAAAGGCAAATACACCTTAGCCGAGTTTCACGAAAGACTCAAATCGGTGCCTCAACTGGAAAAAGCCACGATTGAAGATGCGGGTCACATGCTTCACCACGACCAACCCCACGCACTGGCCCGCATCCTCGAAACGTTTTTGGATTGAGAAGACCTAAAATCAATCCGTTTTAATTTTGAAAACAGTCTCTCTCATGCGCATTTTTCAAACTTTGCGATTCGTTTTGTCTATCGCCATGGCCACTTTGGCTGGCAGTGCACACGCCGATTCAGCCCAGCGCTATTGCCCGGACTTTTTGGCGGTGAAAGGTGCGCCGGCACCCACTCACCGGGGAGAGCTGACGTTTTCGCCCTACACCCACCACTGGAGCCAGAACCCCGAACACAAGAAGGTGGTGCTGGTCGCGGTCGACGAGCAACTGCCCGGCGACCGCTTGTGTGGGGTCAGCTTCTTCAGCAACTCCTTCGGTCAGCCATCTGTCTACGTGTACGCAGGTCAGCAATACAACCATTTGCTGGGGGTCCCTGAGTTGTTTGCCAAAGTCACGGTGGGCTTGATGTATGGCTACGTTGCCCCTTATGAGAACAAAGTGCCCCTGAATTACAAAGGATTCAACCCGGCCATCATCCCCGCCGTGGGCTACAAGCTGACGCCGCACGACTCGGTTCAAATGAAGTTTTTGGGCAATGCGGCGCTGATGTTCTCTTATGGGCGTCAGTTTTAAGCCCTGCAGCCAGCCTCCAAGACATCAAGTCATGAGAAAATGTCCGGTTTACCGAACCGGACACTTTCCCCATGGACGCAGAACGCATCAACCAAATCGGCGCATCCCTCACAGACCTGACCGCTCGTACCCACGAGTTACGGGGGTATCTTTGACTACGATGCCAAATCTGAACGGCTGAGAACCGTCAACGCATCGCTCGAAGATCCCTCGGTCTGGAACGACC
>NZ_JAXITC010000012.1:0-122221 GCF_034680285.1 Limnohabitans sp. | reverse complement strand
TGAAGGCATGTTGTGGGTGGAGCGCCAGACGACGAAACCGATCCTGCTTTGAGAAAGACGTTTTAAATGGCTAAAGAAGAACTGATTGAACTGATGGGCGTGGTCAACGAGGTGTTGCCCGACACCCGTTTTCGCGTGACCCTGGACAACGGCCACCAACTGATTGCTTATTCGGCTGGCAAGATGCGCAAGAACCACATCCGCATTTTGGCGGGTGACCGTGTGACCCTTGAGCTCTCGCCTTATGACCTGAGCAAAGGCCGTATCAGCTTCCGTCACCTGGCAGGTCGCGCCCCTATGGCGCCTCGCCGCCCCCCAGCACGTTGATCTTGCCTGGTTCCTCGCGTTGACCTGAGTCAACGCGCAAGGCCCTTGAATCGGGCAGCATGGTCCCCAAGTGCTTTTGAATCACAGGGGATGCCATGACCGATACAGCCAACGCCTTGCACATTGTTTGTCCGCATTGCCACACCACCAACCGGGTGCGTGTGGCGGATATGCGCAATGCACCCGATTGCGGACAGTGCCACCAATCTCTTTTTGACGGCCATCCGCTGGCGCTGGACGCAGCCAGCTTTGACAAACACATCGGCCGCAGCCATCTGCCTGTGCTGGTGGACTTTTGGGCACCTTGGTGTGGCCCTTGCCGCATGATGGCCCCTGCTTATGAGCAGGCCGCTGGCCTTTTGGAGCCCCAAGTGCGTGTGGCCAAACTCAACACCGAAGAAGCGCAGGCCATCGCCGCCCGTTTCAACATCCGCAGCATCCCCACACTTGCCTTGTTTGTCGGAGGCAAAGAAGTCGCTCGCCAAGCGGGTGCTTTCCGCACGGCGCAAGACATCGCCGAGTGGACGCGTTCGCACCTTTGAGATGGACTTACAGAGGTGCCAGCGCGATGGCTTGGATTCGGGCTCGGGTGATCTGTGCACCAATTTCCGGACCCCTGAGGCCCTGCGTTGCCGCAACCTGGGCAATCGGCGCGGTCTCAACCGACAGCGCTGCGTGTTGCGCTTTGAGCAAGCGCCCAGCCTGCGGGTAAGCCGCTTCTTCAAACCCCAGGCGTCCCCGTGCATCACACTCGCACGCTTGCAGCACCAGCGCAAAGCGTTCAGCTTGGCGAATGGCGTCGCAGCGCTCCAACAAGCGCATCAAGGCTTCTGGCCCCAGCTCAGCGTTTCGGTGGATGTTGCCGTGTTCACGCGCCACCACTTCGGCCAGTTCCTTGCAATCGCTCGGCACGCGAAGTCGCTCACACACTTTTTGCAAGAGCTTGACGCTGCGGCCTTCGTGGCCGATGTGCCGGGGCAGCACGTCGGCGGGTGTGGTGCCTTTGCCCAGGTCGTGCATCAGGCAGGCCACACGCACAGCCAGCGGCGTGTTCAGACGTGCAGCCATGTCCATCACCAGCATCATGTGCTCGCCCGTGTCCACCTCGGGGTGGTATTCGGCGCGTTGCGGCACGCCCCAGAGGCGGTCCAGTTCGGGCAGCAGCACTTTGAGCGCGCCGCAGGCGCGCAGCACCTCGAACATGCGCGAGGGTTTTTCGGCCATCAGGCCTTTGGCCAACTCCTGCCATACGCGTTCGGCCACCAGGTGGTCGGTTTCACCGTCTTCGACCATCTGGCGCATCAAGGCCATCGTCTCATCGGCCACGGTGAAGTCGGCAAAGCGCGCCGCAAAACGGGCCAGCCGCAGGATGCGCACCGGGTCTTCGGCAAACGCGTCCGTGACATGCCGCAGCACCTTGGTCTTCAGGTCGCGTTGGCCGCCATAGGGGTCGACGATCTGTTCTGCCCAGGCGCTGGGGGGCTGGTGCGCCATTTCCTCGGGCACGGCCATGGCGTTCACCGTGAGGTCGCGCCGGGCCAGGTCTTGTTCGAGCGTGACGTCGGGTGCTGCCTGCACCGCAAAGCCTTTGTAGCCCCGCGCCGTCTTGCGCTCGGTGCGGGCCAGGGCGTATTCCTCGCGGGTCTGCGGGTGCAGAAAGACCGGAAAGTCCTTGCCCACGGGCACATAGCTTTGCGCACTCATGGCTTCGGTCGTGCTGCCCACCACCACCCAGTCGCGGTCATTGACGGGAAGCCCCATCAAGGCATCGCGCACCGCACCACCGACAACAAACACGTTCATGTCAAGCGTTTCGCTCAGCGAGCCACCCGGAAAGGCTCTTCAAAGTCGATGAAGTCCTTTTCGGCCAATGCGTCGTCGATCCAGGCCTTTACACCGGGCAGGGCGCACACGCGGTCCATGTAGGCTGCCACATCGGCAGGCACGGGTAAGGCATAGGTCTTCAGGCGCATGACCACTGGGGCAAAGTAAGCATCGGCCACGGTGAACTGGCCAAACAGCATGGGGCCGCCGTGTTCTTGCAGCAGGCCGCTCCAAAGATTGCAGATGCGCTCCAGGTCGGCGCGCACGGCAGCTTTGTCGCGCAGGGCGAGCGCACCGATCTCGGGCAGGTTTGCCTCGATGTTCATCGGGCAGGCGCTGCGCAGGCCGGTAAAACCGCTGTGCATTTCGGCGCAGACGCTGCGCGCGCGAGCTCGGGCAGCGCGGTCTTGTGGCCAGAGCTGTTTGCCCGGGAACTGTTCGGCCACATATTCGGCAATCGCCAAAGTGTCCCAAACGGCCAAGCCATCGTGCAACAGCACGGGCACTTTGCCCACCGGGTTCACGGCCTTGAGGCTGGCCTTGAACTTGGAGTCGGCCGCAAAGCTGTCAAAGCGGACATAGACCTCTTCAAAGTCGATGCCCGCTTGGCGCAGCAGCACCCATGGGCGCATGGACCAAGAAGAATAGTTTTTGTTGGCGATGTAGAGCTGGATCATTTTTATCTCCCGTGAATCAGAGCCCACATGTTAGCGCTCACAGCTGTTAACAAGGGACAGATTGCACCGCCAAGGTGTTTAAGGGGATGCGTCGGGTGACGATTTTCGGTACCCCGTCATGAGGAACCCGCCGCATCCCCTCGCACATCCCTGAAGACCTCGAACTAAAGCGTTGTCCGAACTCAGCGTCCAGCGCGTGAGCGCCAGCGGTTCAGCTTGCTGCGTGGCCCCCGGTGGCCCAGATAGCTGGGTGCTACACCCGCTGCAGATGCTGCGCTGATGCCCAAGTCGGAAAGACCCGGCAGTTGACCCGTCGCGATGTTGTCCACCTTCATCGACGCCAGGTTGTCCCGGCTCATGAGTGGCTCACCTGGGGCCAACTCCATGGCCGCAGCTTGCAGCCAGCCCACCCACATCGGCAAACCAATGACCGGACGACCTCTGCCGTGGTTAACGCCCGCCCACTGCCCGGCGCGCTGCACCAACTCGCCCAAGGTCATCACGTCCGGGCCACAGAGTTCGTAGGTTTGACCTACGGTGTCCGGCTTTTGCAGGCAAACCGCCACAGCGCGCGCCACATCGGCCACCCAGACGGGCGCAAAGCGCGTGCCACTGCCCGCCAAGGGCATGAAGGGCGCCACAGCTTGGAGGTCTGCAAACAGATTGAGGAATTTGTCTTCGGCGCCAAAGATCACGCTGGGGCGCAACACCGTCAGCTGCAGCCCTGCGTTGTGCAAAACCGTCTCGCCCCGGGCCTTGCTGCGCTGGTACATCGAAGGGCCTTGTGGGTCGGCACCCAAAGCGCTGATGTGCACCAAGCGATGCACACCCGCTTTTTTCATGGCGCTGGCGATTTTTCCGGGCAAGTCAACATGCACCTGCTCGAAGCGCTCTTCACTGCCATGCAGAACGGCCACCAGATTCACCACCGCATCATGGCCGGGCATCAAACGGGCCAGATCGGCTTCTTGGTGAACATTGGCCTCGATCACCGTCAGCCCGGGCAAACTTTGCACGCTGGCCGCATTCACGGCGCGGCGGGTGGGTACGGTGATTTGCCAGCCCAGGCGAGCGAGTTGTTCGCAGACGTGGCGACCCACAAAGCCGCTGCCACCTAAAACCAAGACGCGTCGTGTGCTCATGCTGTGTTCAAACCTGTGACAGCCTGGTGCATCGCATCCATGGCTTGATTGACGATCTGAGTGCGCCACTCGTCGGTGTCGACGTAAAACGCATCCATCAGCTCTTGCTTGATCTGCTTTTTCAGGGCCTCAGGGGCTTCAGGGTGGGATTGCAGCCAGTGGTCTCCGCGCAGTGCATAGATGACCTTGTCGGGCGTTTGCGTGCCGTATTCAAGAGCAATGCCTGTGTATTGGGCCTGCCCGCATTCTTGGTAAGCCGCCATCCACATGAGTCCTGTGAGCATGGGTGAACTGGAAGAGCCGTCATAAATTGAGGTGATGCCCTGGCCCCACCACGCTTTGGCACGTTGGTACGCCGCCGCATCGTCGGCGCAAGCAAAAATGCGTTCTCCAATGCCACTGGGGCCAAGGCCTGTGTGCAGGTCGATCCAAGCCATTTTTTGGCAGTGCTGGCCGTATTTTTTGAGAACCGATCGCAAAGTGTGGTTGCTCCAAGTGGGCGCTTGGCCACCAAAAAACAGACCATCTGGGAATTCGTGCTGACCCTTGGAGACGGCTGCCTGGTAAGTTTTCATACCGCGTTCAGCGATGTATTGCGCAGTGGCCGCTGCATTGGCAGCATCGGGTGGCCAGACCTCGGGCAGCAGCAAGGTGTGGATCTCGCGGTAGGCCGGGTTGTCGGGCAAGGGCTTGGAGAAGTCTTGGAAGTTGCGGTTGATGTCCACGTTTTCGTGGGTGACCCGGCGCACATGCGAGAACCCGTGTGGGTTGAGGGCATGGATGTAAAGCACAGCGACACCCTGCGCACGGGCTGCTTCACGCCAAGCGGTATTTTTCAGTGCATGGATTTGCACGCCGGAGCCGCAATAACCTTCTACGCCGTGGCAAGCGCTGCTGATGACAAGCACGGCCTTGGCGTCGGTTGCACCGTCAAGCACCACGTCCATGGCCAGCGTTTCACCGTCCCGACCAAGAAGGGGGTGAATGTTCGAGTCCACCTGCAGGCCAGCTGTCTGCGCAGCGTTCAAGAATTTTTCACGGGCCTGCTCGTAGCTTTTGGAAAAGCCATTCTGGATGTCGTTCATGCGGGACCTGGTCAAGCGCTTGGGATCGGTTGGGCCAGCCACTGTGTGGCGAGCTCCACCCAATACGTGCCGCCCAGCGGGATCAGGTCGTCGTTGAAGTCGTAACTCGGGTTGTGCAAGGTGCAAGGCCCGCCACCGTGGCCCATTTCACGGTGGGCACCGTCGCCATTGCTGATGAAGACATAAGCACCCGGCTTGGCCTGCAACATGTACGAGAAATCTTCTGCGCCCATGGTGGGCTCTTGGTGCAACACTTGCTCGGCCCCCACGATGCCTATCATGACCTGGCGGGCGAAGTCGGCCTCCACGGCGCTGTTGATGGTGGGCGGGTAGTTGCGCTCGAACTCAAATTCGCATTGCGCGTCAAAAGCCGCGCAAATCGACTCGGCCACTTGCTTCATGCGCTTTTCGATCAAATCGAGCACCTCGATGCTGAAGGTGCGCACCGTGCCTTGTAACTCGCAAGAATCGGGCACCACGTTGGTGGCTTCGCCTGCGTGGATCATGGTGACCGAGATCACGCCCGCATCCACCGGTTTCTTGTTGCGGGTGATGATGGTCTGGAAACCTTGCACCATTTGGCAGGCGATGGGCACTGGGTCAATGCCGTTGTGCGGCAGCGCGGCGTGGCTGCCTTTGCCGCGGATGGTGATCTTGAACTCGTTGCTCGATGCCATCACGGGGCCAGCACTCACGGCAAATGTGCCCACCGCAGCGCCGGGCCAGTTGTGCATGCCAAACACGGCCTGCATTGGGAACTTGTCAAACAAGCCGTCCTTGATCATCTCGCGGGCACCGCCGCCGCCTTCTTCGGCAGGTTGGAAGATCAAATACACCGTGCCGTCAAAGTCGCGGTGTTTGGCAAAGTGCTTGGCCGCTGCCAGCAGCATGGCGGTGTGGCCGTCGTGGCCGCAGGCGTGCATCTTGCCCGGGTAGCTGCTGGCGTGGGCAAAAGTGTTGAATTCCTGCATGGGCAGGGCGTCGATGTCGGCGCGCAGGCCAATGCCCCGCCCGCAAGCGCCGCCGTCACGGCCGTGCACGATGCCCACCACTCCCGTGGTGCCCATTCCCCGGTGAATGGGGATGCCCCAGTCGGTCAGCTGCTGGGCCACCACATCGGCCGTGCGCACTTCTTGAAAACACAGCTCAGGGTGGGCGTGGATGTCTTTGCGGATGGCCGCGATGCTGGTCGCGTCGGTGAGGATGGAGTCGATGATTTTCATGAACACAGTCTAGCGGGACTTGCCTTTCTTTGCCAATCGCCCCATAAAGCGGCCGGGTTCGGCCTGTCACCTGGGTGCCTTGGGCTGCGTGCAAAATCACAGTCCCATGCATACAAAAATTCTTCGAAAACCCCTGCCTTTGGCTTGGGGCTTGACCCTGCTTGGTTTGGGGGGCGCGGCACTGGCCCAGTCCCAACTCACTTGCCAAGTCACTTATGCCGGGGCTACTCAGACTGTGGTGGCCCGCCCGGTGGCGGACCCTTACCCGGTGGCTTCGGTGGACATTGGCGGGCGATTTTGGTTCAAACCGATCGTGGTGGGCACGGCCCAAAAGATCGACCGGGTTCTGATTTACAGCTACCTTGACACACCCACCCAGCCGCTGTTGGTGCACCAAGTGAAATATTTGCCGCCTTTCCCCGCTTCCAAGACAGCCGTCCCGATCACTGGGCAAAACCACGTTTACGGTGGGCCCTTGGAGCGGGAATTGATCTACAGCTGCAGTTTGGAAGGCACGGCACCATGAAGCAGTTTCAGCAATACAAAGCCCCAGCAAGCATGTTCATCTTCCAGTGGCTTGTGGTGATGACATGCTGGTTCGGATTTTGGGGCGGGTCATCGGCCCAGGCCCAAACCGCTGCCCCTTTGGACAAGCCCATTCGCTTGGTGTTTGCAGGAGACACCGTGCTGGACGACGCGCCTGGCGCGTTGATCGCCCGTGGCGGAGATCCATTTGCCGAGTTTGCTGCGGTTTTTGCGGGTGCCGACATCCGCATCGCCAACCTCGAATGTGTGGTGGCCACGGTAGGCAGCTCGGGTGACAAGAATTTCACATTCCGGGCCCATCCTCGCGTTTTGCCTGTGATCAAGACCCATTTCGATGCGGTAGCGCTGGCCAACAACCATTCGGGTGATTTTGGCAGGGAGGCTTTTGCCCAAATGCTGGGTTTGTTACGCCAAACAGGTTTGGCCCAAATGGGTGGGGGCATGAACCTGCGTGAAGCGCACACCCCGTGGATCGTGGAGCGACAGGGTCTTCGCATCGCCTTCTTGAGCTACAACGAGTTCATGCCCCGCAGTTTTGAAGCCGACCACAATGCTCCAGGCGTGGCCTGGAGCGAAGACGAGCAGGTGGCGGACGATATCCGCAAGGCGCGCCAAGTGCACCGCGCAAACTTGGTCATCCCCATCATGCATTGGGGCTGGGAAAACGAGTTGGTGGCCAATGCCCGCCAGCGGCAACTGGCCCGCGTGATGGTTGAGGCGGGGGCCGACGCGGTGATCGGTGGGCACCCCCATGTGACGCAAGACATCGAGCACATCCAAGGCAAGCCCGTGATTTACAGCGTCGGTAACTTTGTGATGAAAGAAACCGACAACGCCAACCAGCGTCGGGGCTGGGTACTACGTTTGGATTTGGACAAGCACGGTGTGCGTGGATTCGACACTCTTGTGGCCCAAATCCGCATGGATGGGGTGCCCGAGCGTGACGATCGCGCTGCCAGTCCCTGCTGGCAGCGCGGAGATGCGGCGGTGGGGCAGTGCGTGGCGGGTCAGCAGCGTTGAGCGTTTGGCTCTGTAGTGGTTCGGGGCCCGTGGGAGCGGCGCCCCCGCCGCGAATGGGCACTCGCATGCCGTACGCCATCGCCCCGAGGGCGGGGCTCCCACACAACACCCCTGTTGACGGCCAGATACGCCACAATTCGCATCATGACCCATGCCATTCAAGTGGTGCGCGGCGCCTGCCCGCACGATTGCCCCGACACCTGCGCCTTGCTCACGACCGTTGAAAACGGCCGCGCCACCAAAGTGCAGGGCAACCCCGCGCACGCGCCGACCGATGGCGTGTTGTGCACCAAAGTCTCGCGATATGCCGAGCGCACCTACCACCCCGAGCGCTTGCTACAGCCGCTGCGCCGTGTGGGACCCAAAGGTGCTGGACAGTTTGAGCCTGTGGGCTGGGACGAAGCCTTGGACGCCATTGCTTCCCGGCTGAAAACCATTGCCGCACGAGACCCGCAGGCCATCCTGCCTTACAGCTACGCGGGCACCATGGGCCTGGTGCAAAGCGAGTCGATCGCGGCGCGGTTTTTCCATCGGCTGGGCGCGTCGCTTTTGGACCGTACGATTTGCGCCTCGGCCGGGGCTGAAGCGCTGACCCAGACCTTGGGCAACAAGGTGGGCATGAAGAACGAGTTTTTTGCCGAATCCAAGCTCATCGTCATTTGGGGCAGCAACTCGATTGGCAGCAACCTGCACTTTTGGCGCATTGCCCAAGAGGCCAAGCGTCAGGGCGCCAAGCTGGTGTGCATTGACCCCCGGCGCAGCGAGACGGCCGAAAAATGCCACGAACACATTGCCCTGCGGCCCGGCACCGACGCCGCGCTGGCGTTGGCCCTCATGCATGAGCTGATCGTGCACGGCTGGCTCGACCAAGATTACATCGACCGCTACACCCTGGGTTGGGACGCTTTGAAGGCCCGCGCTTTGCAATGGCCACCCGAGCGTGCGGCCGAGGTGTGCGGTGTGCCGGTTGAACAAATCCGCCAACTGGCCCGCGACTGGGGCACCACCCAGCCCGCCGCCATTCGCCTGAATTACGGCATGCAGCGCGTGCGTGGAGGCGGCAACGCGGTGCGGGCGATTGCCTGCCTTCCTGCCCTTACCGGAGCTTGGCGGCACCGGGCGGGCGGGGTCTTGCTCAGTAGCTCGGGGCATTTTCCGGTGCGGCGAGCTGCTTTGCAGCGGCCCGACTTGTTGGGCGTGCGCCGTCCCCGCACCATCAACATGACCACCATTGGCGACGACTTGTTGCGCCCGGCATCATCCGCATTCGGCCCGCAAATCGAAGCCTTGATCGTCTACAACAGCAACCCGGTAGCGATTGCGCCCGAGTCCGGCAAGGTGGTGCAGGGCTTTGGCCGCGAAGACTTGTTCACCGTGGTGCTCGAGCATTTCCAGACCGACACGGCCGATTACGCCGACTTCATCTTGCCCGCCACCACGCAGCTGGAGCACTGGGACATCCACACCAGCTACGGTCACACCGACTTGCTGCTCAACCGCCCAGCGATTGCGCCCGTGGGCGGTGCACGCACCAACACCGACATCTTCAGGGGGCTGGCTGCCCGCATGGGGTTTGACGACCCGTGTTTCGCCGAAAGCGACGAAAGCCTGTGCCGCAGTGCCATTGGGGATGACAAAGACTTTCAGCAGTTGCTTGAGCATGGCTTTGCGTCCTTGCCTGTGCCCGATGCGCCGTTTGCGCAAGGCGGCTTTCCATCGCCTTCGGGCAAGTGCGAGTTCTTCAGCCAACGCTTGGCAGACCAGGGGCTGGATGGCTTGCCCGACCACCTGCCCAACTACGAGCTGGCCGCGCCGGGTGGTCGCTACCCGCTGGCCATGATATCGCCGCCCGCGCGCAACTTCCTCAATTCGACCTTTGTCAATGTGCAAAGCCTGCGTGACATCGAGGCCGAGCCCGTGCTGGAAATGCACCCGGAAGATGCGGCCCAGCGGGGCATTGCCGACGGCGCGGTGGTGCGTGTGTTCAACGACCGTGGCACCTACCACTGCAAAGCGCGGCTGAACCAGCGGGCGCGGCTTGGCGTGGTTCATGGCCTGGGCATCTGGTGGCGCAAACTGGGCTTGAATGGCACCAATGTGAACGAGCTGACCAGCCAGAACCTGACCGATTTGGGCCGTGCGCCCGTGTTTTACGACTGCTTGGTGGAGGTGGCGACATGCCCGAATTGAAAATCGAACGCGAACACACCTTGGGTATGGCTGGCGCACGCTTGGTCGCCGAGCGCTGGCGTGAGCAAGCGGAGCAGGAGTGGGGCATGAACTGTGCGTTAGAGCCTGGTGAGGCGGTCGACCGCATGCGCTTTGAGCGCAGCGGTGTGAGCGGCGAACTGATCGTGACCGAGACCCGTTTTGACCTGCAGATCCAACTCGGCTTTTTGTTGGGTGCCTACAGCGGCAAGATCGCAGAAAAAATCAACGCCAACTTGGACGAGTTGCTGGGGCCCGTGGCCTGACTTTGGTTCAGGGCAAATCCTTGTTCACTTCGGCCATGGGTGAGTTGCGCGGGCCGATCATCCCCAAGCGTGCTTTGAGCGATTGCGGCTGGCGCGTCAAGATGGCCGCGTAGTTGGTCGTGTTGGACAGCACTTTTTTCACGTAGTCACGCGTTTCCTGGAACGGGATGTTTTCGGCCCAAATGGCGGCTTCGAGCACCGGGCCATTGCGCCAGTTGCGCGGGCGGCTGGGGCCTGCGTTGTAGGCGGCGGTGGCCATGGGCATGGAGCCTTCAAAATCGTCCAGCACCAGTTTCAGATAACCCGTGCCAATGGCCACATTCACTTCCCGGTCGGTGATCTGCTCCGGGGTGAAACTGGTCAACCCGATTTTCTTGGCGGTCCATTTGGCGGTGGCTGGCATGACCTGCATCAGGCCAGATGCCCCCACATGCGAGCGGGCGTCCATGATGAATCGGCTTTCCTGTCGGATCAGACCGTACACATAAGCCGGGTCAAGTTTGATCTCGCCAGCCCGGCGCACCACGATCTCGCGCAGCGGCATGGGGAAGCGCTGGTCAAAGTCGATGGCCTCTTTGGTCCGGTCGCTGGTGTTGATGCAGCGGTCCCACACCTGGCGCTGACAGGCCAAGTCGGCGGCGGCCAGCAGCTCGCGGTCGTTCATCCCGCCTGGCGTGTGCAAGTTGGTGCTGTAGTTCCACTCGCGGTTGCCTTCAGGTCGCAGTCCGATCTGGATCGCATAAAGGGCGCGTTGCAGACCGGGGTTGGTCTGGGCTGCGGCTTTCTCTTGCGGCGTCAACGCCAAAGGGCGCTCTGGCGCGGTGATGGATTGGCCCAACTCCTCCAGTGCCAGTTGTTCGTAAAAACCTTTCACGCTGGCAATGCTGCGCAGCAAAGCTTGCGCCTCTTGCTTTTGGATGGCGTCTTGCGCTGTGGCCAGCATCGCGCGGGCTCGCCAATACACCCAAGCAGGGTCTTTTTGTGATTCTGGGCTCATGGCCTGGGTGGCCGTCAGTACCTGACGCCACTGGCCCTGACGCAGAGCAGCGCGGACCTTCCAAGTCAGCAGGTCGTCGTTCAGGTCGTTGTCTTTTTGCACTTTGGCAAAGTGACTGGCGGCGTTCTCCTGCAGTTTCCAAGCAGCTTGTTTGCCAATCACAGCCCATGTCCAGTTGCGCTCCTCTGGGCTCAGCTGAACGGACCAGCGGCGACTGAGCAAATCGGCCGCTTCGTCCGGGTCTTTGGCCGCCAAACGGATCAGGGCCAGCACGGCCAACTCTTTGCGGCTCTTGGTGATGGCCAAAATCCGCTTGTCCAGGTATTTGCCTGGGTCGGCATGGATCAGGGCCACTTGCTCGGACAAACGTGGGGCTTCGATGTCGACCGCAGCCTGCGCCGCGCGGGGGCGGTTCGCGTCCATCGCGATGCGGGCCTTGCGCCACAAATCGAGGCCGTTGATCTGTTTGCCCGAATGCAAATGGTCGGCGACGTAGGTGCAGCCATCGTCGGTCTCGCGCAGGCTGTACCACAGGCGTTTGGCTTCCTCGACCACATCGGCTTTGCTGTTCATGGCCTCGGTGGCCAAGGCGTAGCAGCGCAATTCACGGTCGTCGCGCATGCGGTAGCGGGGGTATTCGGCGGTGAAGCCGGCCCAATCGCGTCGCTTGCCCAATTGCAGCAGCCAGTCGTTGCGCAAGCGGTCTTCGTAGTAGCTGCCCGCATAGCTGTTCAAAAAGCTGCGAATCTCCGATTCGGGGGCCGTGTCCAGCCGCGCACGCATTTCCCAATAGGCCGCCAAGGGCTCCAGCACATGGCCCCGGGATTTGGGCAGCAGGGCAGACAGGCGGGTTTTGTCGTTCTTTTTGAAGGCCTGGCTCATGTCCAGGATGACTTCATCCCCCTTGTTGAGGGCAGGAACTTGGGCGTTTGCAAAAGGGCTGCACAAGCCTGTCGCGGCGATGGCACAAAGCAGTGTCAGAATCTGATTGAATTTCATGGGTCGATTATGGACAAAGCTGACGTTAAAAGAGCCTTGCGAAAAGCCTTGGTGGCAGAAAGGTTGAACCTGCCAGACCGTTTGGAGCGGGGCGAAGCCTTGCAGCGCATCATGCGCATCTGGCTGTTTGACCGCCCGGACACGGTGATCGGCGCCTATTGGCCCATCAAGGGCGAGTTTGACCCTTTGCCCGTGTTGCACCGCTGGAAAGAGGACGGGGAGCTGCATGGCGAGCCCCAGCGCCGCCAAATTGGCTTGCCCGTGGTCAACAAGCTGCACAAAACCCTGACGTTTCATACCTGGTACCCCGGCTGTGCGATGGAGGAAGACGCGTACGGCATCCCCAAACCCAAAGACACCGAAGTCATCGTGCCCACCTTGCTGTTTGTCCCCTGCGTAGGCTACGGCACGGGCGGTTACCGCCTGGGCTATGGCGGCGGTTTTTACGACCGCACGCTGGCCACCTTACAGCCTAAGCCTTTCACGGTGGGCTTAGGCTTTACTCAAGGCTTTGTGGATGACCTCGAGCCGGAAGCGCACGATGAGCCGCTGGACGCCATCCTGAACGACAACGGGGTGGTGTGGCCGGTTTGAGGCCGCCATTCGCAAACCATGGCCCGACCCAAATCAGCCACCCACGACATCAAGCGCGACGCGATCCTCGACATCGCGGCGCAATGCTTTGCCGATCGCAGCTACCCTGCGGCGAGCATGAACGAAATTGCGGCAGCCTGTGGCACCTCCAAGGCGCGCCTGTACCACTACTACGAGAGCAAAGAGGCGATCCTGTTTGACTTGCTCGACCGACACACCCAGCGCTTGTTGGGGGTGATCGCGCAAACCGAAGCCACGGCCCAGCGCAAAGACCTGAACGAACGCGCCACCCTGCATGAGTTGGTGCGGGCGTTTTTGCAGGAGTACGAGACCTCGGCCACCCGGCACGCAGCGCTGCTGAACGACACGCAGTTTTTGAGCGACGCCGCCGATGCCACCTTGCCCAATGCGGGTGTGTCGCCGCGCGAGCTGATCCTGAACCGACAGCGTGACATCGTGGCCGCGATGACCCGATTCATGAAGCGGGCCTATCCCGAGCGCCTCACCCCCACCAACCAAACCGCGCTGACCATGATGCTGCTGGGCATGATCAACTGGACTTTCACCTGGCTGCGCCCAGGCGGTCCGATCAGTTACGCGGCTTTTGCCGATGAGGTGATTGGCATGCTCGAAAAGGGCTTGGGTTGAACTTTGAAATTTACCTATCCGTAACGCATTTCGTTTAAGTAAAATCGACCCCATTCATTGACCGGAGACTTCCATGTCCAAAGCCCCCACCAAAGCATTCGCCAGCCAAGCCGATTTGACCGAAAAGAAGATCACCTTCGAGCAACTCAGCCAGCATTGCTGGGCCTACACAGCTGAGGGCGACCCCAACTCGGGCGTGATCATCGGTGACCGATTCATCATGGTCAGCGACGCCACGGCCACGCCGGCCATGGCGCAAGACCTGATCAAGAAAATCCGCACCGTCAGCGACTTGCCCATCAAATATGTACTGCTGACCCATTACCACGCAGTCCGTGTGCTGGGCGCTTACGCCTACGCCGCCGAAGGCGCGACCGAGATCATCGCCAGCGAAGGCACTTTGGACCTGATCAAAGAGCGCGGCGCGCAAGACATGAAAAGCGAGATGGAGCGCTTTCCTCGCCTGTTCCGTGGTGCCGACAGCATCCCGGGCCTGACCTGGCCGACCATGGTGGTGGGCGGCGGCAACCCCACCCAAGGCGAAGTACCCGGCAAGCTCAGCATCAACTTGGGCGGCGTGGTGGTGCAGATTTGGCATCCGGGCCCTGGCCACACCCGTGGCGATACGATTGCTTGGGTCGAAGAAGAAAAAGTGCTCTTCTCGGGTGACTTGGTCGAGTACGAAGCCGGTGTGTACACGGGCGACGCCCAACTCGAAGAGTGGCCAGCCACGCTCGAAGCCCTGCGCGCCCTGAAGGCCGAGTTCATCGTGCCGGGTCGTGGCGAGGCCATGAAGGGCAACGCCAACGTCAACAAAGCACTGGACTACACCCAGCGCTGGGTGACGACTTTGTTCCAAGCTGGCAAAGAAGCCGTAGCGGGCAAGATGGACCTGAAAGCCGCCATGGCCCACACCCGCAAGAGCATGGACCCGGTGTTTGGCCATGTGTTCATTTATGAGCACTGCCTGCCGTTTGACGTGACCCGCGCTTATGACGAAGCCAGTGGCATCAAGAACCCCCGCATCTGGACCGCCGAGCGCGACATGGAGATGTGGAAAGCACTGCAAAGCTGAGCGGCCCTGACAAGCGCAGTCAAAACGGAAATATCGTAGGAATCACGACATGGAATGCACAGTTTCTTGGACCGGCGCGGCCGGCACCCGCTCAGGCATGGGCTTTGTGGCCGAGACCGGCTCTGGGCACATGGTGGTCATGGACGGTGCGCCAGACGCCGCAAAGCCTGAAAACGGTGGCCAAAACCTGGCGCCTCGCCCCATGGAAATGCTCCTGGCCGGGACAGGCGGCTGCACCGCCTACGATGTGGTGCTCATCTTGAAGCGTGGCCGACACGACGTGCGGGGCTGCAGCGTCAAGCTCAGCAGCGAACGTGCCGAGGTGGACCCCAAAGTCTTCACCAAGATCAACATGCACTTCACTGTCACCGCCAAAGGCGTGCCCGCCAGCGCGGTGGAGCGGGCGATTGCCATGAGCCATGACAAATACTGCTCGGCCAGCATCATGCTGGGCAAGAGCGCTGAAATCACCACCAGTTTTGAGTTGGTGGAAGCGGCTTAATCAGCGCGCTTCAAATCCGGTGCGCCACGGTGGTCATCACCTTGGCGGCCAGTTGCATCACCGACTTCACAGGGCCTGGCAGTTCAACAGCCCCGGCCTTCATGGCCATCTGGGCGTGAGCGATTTCATCGGCTTTCATTTGGGCCACGATGGCGCGAGAGGCGTTGTCCGCCGCAGGCAACAAGTCCATGTGGCTTTGCAGATGCGCTTCGACTTGGCGCTCGGTTTCCACCACAAACCCCAAACTGACCTGATCGCCGCCCAGCTTGCCCGCGACATAACCAATGGCGAAAGCCCCCGCATACCAAAGCGGGTTCAGCAGCGAAGGGCGGCCCTTGAGTTCGTTCAGGCGTTGCTGAGTCCAAGCCAAATGGTCCGTCTCTTCTCGGCTGGCTTCGGACAACTGCGCACGTAATGTCGGGTTTTGACACGCCAGGGCCTGCCCTGTGTAAAGCGCTTGTGCGCACACTTCGCCCACATGGTTCACGCGCATCAAAGCGGCCGACTCGCGCTGCTCGTCTGCTGTCAGCGCCAACTCGGCCCTAGAAGCCTGCGGAGTGGGCCGACTGGCTCGCGGCTCGGCAAACAAAGTGCGCAAAGCGCTGTCGGCGGCCAAGATGAAAGCGTTGGTGGACATGTAAACCCTCTGGTGAACGCCTTACTTTAATAGAGTCTTCTCCGCTTGTTCAGATGCGTCACCCTAAACACCCCGTCTTTTGCACCGTCGTATTCAAGCAATGCCTTCTGAAAATCAGCCAAATTGTTGAATTGATTGATAAAAATGGAAAATCAAAGATGGTTTGTTCTCTTGGGCGCCTTGTTTGTTGCATTCATGCAACGAAAAAGCCTTTTATTCATGGAAGTTCTTTGAAAAGTCTTCTTGCTCTGGTGCAATAGCTCAACCTTCCGAATTTGGAGGTTGGCTAAGCGTTCAGGCAGGTGTCTTTCACCTGGTGGATTCGAAGCTCTTTTTTAATCTTTGGAGAAATTTGCAATGAAAAAAACTCTGATTGCTCTGGCTGCTGTTGCTGCCACAGGCGCTGCTTTCGCACAATCTTCGGTGACCATTTCCGGTAAGTTTGGCCCTTCATACGGCAAAAGCATCGGTGGTCAGTCCAACCTGGGCGTGACCGACGGTGACGTTCGCTTCACTTCCGTTGAAGACCTGGGCGGTGGCTTGAAGGCAACTGCTGCTATGGAATTGCGCGTTCGCGGCCGTGGCGCTGCTGACGACGGCTCTGCAACTGGCGCTAACAGCGGTGTTGGTGGTCGTAACTCCACATTGTCCTTGGCTGGTGGCTTCGGTTCCGTGACTTTGGGCGCCATTGAAGCTGGTAACGGCATCATGGGCTTGGGTTTTGCTGGTGCTCCAGTGAACTTGCAGTCCGGCTATGACGGCGCAATCTTGTCCGGCGTTGCCAACTTGGATTACTTCAACTACACAACACCCGCTTTGATTCCTGGCATGACATTGGGCTACACACGCGTTGACAGCGCTGGTACACCTGCTTTGTCTGGCGCTACTGCCAAAGGCGTGGCTGCTGACGTGGTTGGTTTGAACTACGCCAACGGCCCTATCGCTGCTGCAGCTGACTACACTGTGTACAACACAGACCGCACACGCGTTCGTATCTCGGCTTCTTACGACCTGGGCATCGCCAAGATCGGTGCTGGTTTTGAAGACAACAAGAAAAACGGCGTTTACAGCGCTGGTACACAAAATGCCTTCGGCGTGACTGTGCCTATGGGCGCTTTGACACTGGGCGCTGTTTACGCGATCAACAAAGAAGGTTCGGCTTCTTTGGGCGCTGGTAAGACAGAAGGCTGGGGCATTGGTGCTGACTACGGTTTCAGCAAGCGTACCGTGTTGAACGTGTCCTACGGTGACCGTACAAAAATGGGTAACGCCACTGACAGCAACGGCGACCAGTACCGCGTTCGCTTGATGCACACTTTCTAATTTGACGCTGGCGCAAGCCAGCTGAGAGTTAAAAGACAAAAAACCCACCGTGGCAACGCGGTGGGTTTTTTCATGCCCTGTGCTGATGAGAGACGTCATTCCATTGAAATATGCACCACTCAAAATCATGGTTTTTCCTGAGGTATTGAATGAAACATTTACCCACACTGGCCAGTCCTGAAAAGAATTCACAAGTTTTGTTGCCATCTCGCCGTCACGTCTTGGTGACTGCCGCTGCAGGCGCGTTGTGGGTGACGTCGGACGCACGTGCTGCCAATTACCCAGAAAAGGCCATCAAAATCATCGTGCCCTTCGCGCCGGGTGCCGGAACAGATGCCATGGGCCGATTGTTGGCTCAGAAGTTGGGCGAGCTGCTCAATGTGTCGGCGGTGGTTGACAACAAAACCGGGGCTTCAGGCGCTATCGGCTCCCAATTTGTGGCCCAAAGTCCGGCCGATGGCTACACCTTGTTGTTGGTGGCGGCGCCTTACACCACCGTCCCGGCCGTCTTGCCCACCGCTGGCTATGACCCCTTGAATGGTTTTACCAACATCAGCATGGTGGCGCAGGGCCCCTTGATGTGGGCTTGCAACAAAGACTTGCCGGTCAACAGTTTGGCCGAATTGGTGGCTTACGCCAAAACCAGACCGAGTCAGCTAAATTACGGTTCGGCTGGAGCGGGAGGCATCAACCACTTGGTGCTGGAGCAACTAAAGGCGCAGCAGGGGGTGTCGATTGTGCACATCCCTTATCGTGGCATTGCACCTGCCACGGTGGACATGATGGGCGGCCAAATCCATGTGCTGACAGGCACCATTCCGGCCTTGGCACCTTTGGTTCGCGATGGGCGCATCAAAGCGTTGGCGGTCACCACGGGTCAGCGTCACCCCCTGTTCCCACAAGTGCCAGGACTGGCAGAGCAAAATTTGGCAGATTTGACGGCGTTGAACTATTTTGGTTTGGTGGCCCCCAAAGGAACGCCCGGTGATGTGGTCGAGCGCCTGAACCAGGCTTTGGTCAGAGTGACCGCCATGCCCGATGTGCAGGCACGTTTGAAGAATGATGCTTTGGAGGTAGCGCCCCCAGGCGTGGCTTACATGGACAAATTCATTCGCGGTGACCTGACTGCTTGGCAAAAAGTGGTCCGGCAGCAGGGCATCAAAATCGACCAACTTTGAGTCGACGTGGGTAAATCGCTTGCGGTCGCAAGGGTGAAAATAATTTCAACTGCGATGAACGGCCGTGTTCCAAGCGGCCAGTTTGGCCTCGGCTTGGTCGCGGCTCCATTGGGGTTCAAAGACCCGCTCAGTGGCCAAGCGTTCACGCAGCTCGCCAGCATGTTGGAAAACCCCTTGTTGCAGCCCCGCTAACAAAGCCGCGCCCAGGGCGGTGGTCTCGGTGGTTTGGGGGCGAATCACGGGCAAGCCCATCAGGTCGGCTTGCAATTGCATGAGCAGGTTGTTGGCGCAGGCACCGCCGTCCACACGCAGGGCTGCGACCTGCAAATTGGCCAGATGCCGTGCATCTTTTTGCATGGCTTGCAGCAGCACTGTGCTCTGGAGGGCGATGCTTTCAAGTGCGGCGCGGGCAATGTGCGCCACCGTGCTGCCCCGCGTGAGCCCCTGAATGCTGCCGCGGGCATGGGGCAACCAATAGGGCGCGCCCAAGCCAGCAAATGCGGGCACCAGCACCACACCGTCGCTGCTCTCCACGCTGGCTGCCAGTGCCTCGACCTCGCTGCTGTGGGCAATCGCTTTGAGACCATCGCGCAGCCACTGCACCACCGCACCACCGATGAACACGCTGCCTTCGAGGGCATAGTGGATGGGCGCTTGGTTTTGCAATTGGGCTGCGCAAGTGGTGATCAGCCCGCTGTCACTTTGCAGCGCCACAGATCCCGTGTGCATGAGCATGAAGCAACCCGTGCCGTAAGTGTTTTTTACATCGCCCGCTTGCAAGCCCGCTTGTCCGAGCAGGGCCGATTGCTGGTCGCCCGCCACGCCGCCTATCAATGGGCCTGCGCCTTCGCCCAGCAAGCCGTTCTGCACCCGGCCAAACTCCGAGACGGAGGGTTGCACCTGTGGCAGGATGGCAGGCGGGATGTCAAACAAGGCCAACAACTCGTCGTCCCATTGCCCCGTGTGGATGTTGAACAGCAGGGTGCGGCTGGCGTTGCTGATGTCGGTGACGTGGCTTTGCCCGCCCGTGAGTTGCCAGATCAACCAGGTATCCACTGTGCCAAAGGCCAGCTCGCCTGCTTGGGCTTGGGCGCGTGCGCCAGGAATGTGGTCGAGCAGCCAGCGCAGTTTGGTGGCCGAAAAGTAAGGATCCAAACGCAAACCGGTGCGTTGTTGGACCCACTGTTCTGCACACTGGTCCCGCCACTCTTGGCACATTGGCTCGGTTCGGCGGTCTTGCCAAACGATGGCGTTGTGCAGCGGCTGCCCAGTGCTGCGGTTCCACAACACCGTGGTTTCACGCTGGTTGGTGATGCCCACGCCGCGAATGTCAGAGGGCTTCAGGCCACATTGGGCCAACACCTGTTGTGCCGTGTCGCGTTGGCTGTGCCAAATGGCCATGGGGTTGTGCTCGACCCAGCCAGGCTGCGGAAAGATTTGCGGAAACTCTTGTTGAGCGGTACCGACGATGCGGCCGCGATCGTCAAAGACGATGGCTCGGGAGCTGGAAGTCCCCTGGTCGAGTGCCAGCAAATAAGCAGGGTGTGTCATGGTTCAAGTGTCTGAGGGGGTGCCAGGCGCAGCGTCTTTGGCGGGTGCAACGACACAGCGGACGGATTGGTCGCGCAGCAGTTGTTCAAAGTCGGGCGACAGGGGGGCATCGGTGAACAGGGTGTGCAAGGCTTTCAAGGGGGCCATCTCGATCATGGCCGCCCGGCCAAATTTGCTGTGATCGGCCACCAACCAGACTTGCCGCGACTGCTCGACGATGGCGCGGGCCACCATGACTTCACGCATGTCAAAGTCTCTGAGCGTGCCGTCCGCGTCGATCCCGCTGATCCCGATGAGGCCAATGTCGACCTTGAATTGGCGGATGAACGACAGTGCTGCCTCACCCACAACGCCCAGGTCTTCATGACGCACAGTGCCGCCTGCCATGAGAACTTCGCATTGAGGGTTGCCGGTCAAGGTCTGGGCCACATGCAAATTGTTGGTGATCACGCGCAGGTCGGCGTGGTGCAGCAATTCGCTGGCCACGGCTTCAACCGTGGTGCCAATGTTCATGAACAGACTCGCCCCCGGTGGTATGGCGGCAGCCACGGTGCGCGCAATGCGCTGTTTGGCCAGGGCATGGGTGCGTTGGCGCTGAGCATAGGTGGTGTTGCGCGCGCTGCTGTCGATGGCGCGTACCCCGCCATGAAAACGCTCCAGCGCTCCGGTTTCCGTGAGGCGTTGGATATCGCGGCGGATGGTCTGAAGCGTGGTCTCGAATTGTGCGGCCAAGGCCTCGGTTTTGAGGCTGCCGCGTTCACGCACGTGCTGCAGCATGGCCTGTTGTCGGGGATTGAGTGCCATGGTCATGGCGCTTGTTTTACCGCTTTTTCAGGAAATAGCCATCAGGGATAACGATCATATGTGATCACCTTTATCCCCTATATAAACTCATAAAAGAAAATAAACGAAAGAAAAGAAACATTTTCGCGCCTCATGATGACTCGACCTGAACTTTCAGACTGGACCCTAGAACCTTGCGATGTGCTGGTGGTCGGTGGCGGTGCCACCGGGTTGGGTGTGGCTGTTCAGGCCGCATTGGAAGGGCGCCAAGTGGTGCTGGTCGAGGCGCGTGATTTTGCGTGCGGTACATCCTCACGTTCGACCAAATTGCTGCATGGCGGTGTCCGTTATCTGGCGCAAGGGCGCATCAAGTTGGTGCGTGAGGCTTTGCGGGAGCGGGCGATTGTGCTGGGCCTGGCACCCCATTTGGCGCAGCCCTTGCCATTCGTCGTGCACGAGCGAAGCTGGTGGTCTTGGGCATTGACCACCGTGGGTCTTAAGCTGTACCAATGGTTGGCGGGTCGCTTGAGCCTCGGGTCCACCGAGATGCTGAGTTCTGACGAGTTGAGCGCCTCGGTCCCCGTGCTGCCTGGCACGGTGGCTGCCGTGCGCTATTGGGATGGGCAGTTTGAGGATGCGCGCTTGGCCTTGGCCTTGGCCCAAACAGCTCAAGCGGGTGGTGCGCGGGTGCGCAACCATGTGCGGGTGGTCGGCATGGTCCGTCATGGTCAGGGCTGGCAAGTCAGTTTGAAAGACGGCCTCAATGGCCAAACCGCAACGCTCCAGGCCGCCTGTGTGGTGAACGCGACCGGGGTATGGGTCGATGCAATGCGGCAGTTGGCCTTGCCTGCAGCGAACCCTGCGCAGAAATTGCCGGGTTTGGTCAAGCCGAGCCAGGGCGTGCACTGGGTGGTAGACCGTGCGCTGCTGCCTTTGCAGGAAGCTGTGTTGGTGCCTCGCACATCAGATGGCCGCGTCCTCTTCGCCGTACCCTGGTTAGGGGCAACCGTGATTGGCACCACCGATACGCCGAGAAACGATGCGCCGCTGGAGCCCCGTCCCATGGCCGAAGAGCTGGCCTTTTTGTTGAAAGAGACGGAGCAGGCGTTGGGCGTGCGCTTGCGGGCCCAAGACATCAAAAGCATATGGGTGGGCTTGCGGCCTTTGGTGGGCGGTGGTTCTGCCCCTTCGGGTGGCACTGCGCAAATGTCACGTGAACATTTGATTGTTCGAGAGGCGCCCGGTTTCGTCACCGTGACCGGCGGCAAATGGACCACTTACCGGAGCATGGCCCAGGATGTGATGGGCGAGTTGGTGCGCCAGGGTGATTTGTCTGCACCCGTGCACGATGCTCGCACCGAGCGCCACACCTTGTTTGGTGCTCCCTCGCCAGGCACTCTTGCGGTGAGTTTGATGGATACCCCCGGCTTGCACCTGCTGGGCACGCAGGCCGATCAAGTGAAAAATGCCCCGGGCTCAGAAGAGATGTTAGGGCTGGGCTTGACGGCTGCGATGGTGCGTTACGCTGCGCGTTCAGAATGGGCCGTCACAGTCGAAGACATGCTGGCACGGCGCTGGCGTGTTTTGTTTTTGGATGCCCGCCTGGCTGCCCAGATGGCCCCGCGAGTGGCCGAGTTGTTGGAACAAGAGACGGGCATCGACCCGGCATTGCCCGCATTTTTGGCCTTGTGCCAACAGTACCAGTTGAGCCCGTCTGATTTGGCGGGCACATAAATCACATGAGCGTTTGAAGGAGCGATGGTTTTGAACACCCCCAGCATTTCTAAAGTACGTTACGGCATCATTGGCTGCGGCATGATGGGTCAAGAGCACTTGCGCAACATCGCTTTGTTGCCCGGCGCATCGGTGACACGCATTTTTGAGCCAGACGACGCCATGGCTGCAGCCAGTTTGAGCATGACCCCTGGCAGTCAACGTGCATTCAGTTTGGCAGAGGTGGTGACATCGCCCGATGTGGATTGCTTGCTGGTGGCCAGCCCCAATTTCAGACACGCCGAACAATTGGCCGACATCGCGGCTTTGCGCCCCTTGCCCGTGTTGTTGGAAAAGCCTGCTTGCACCTCGCTCGATTCATTGCGTGATTTAGCCTTGTTGCGCAAGGCTTACCCTGCGCCGATTTGGGTGGCGATGGAGTACCGTTACATGCCACCCGTGGCACGCTTGACCGAGGAAGCGCATAGCCAAATCCACACCGGACCGTTGTCAATGCTGTCCATACGGGAACACCGTTTTCCGTTTCTGGTCAAGGTGGGCGATTGGAACCGATTCAACCGGTACACCGGAGGGACGCTGGTCGAAAAATGCTGCCACTTCTTTGACCTGATGCGCCATGTCTTGCGCAGTGAACCCGTGAGGGTTTACGCATCAGCCTCGGTGGCACACAACCATTTGGAGGAACGCTATGCGGACGGTGTGCCCGATATTCTGGACAACGCTTACGTGGTCGTGGACTTTGCCAATGGCCAGCGGGCCATGCTGGAGTTGTGCATGTTTGCCGAGGGTGCGCGGTATCAAGAAGAGATTTCATTGGTAGGTTCGCGCGGCAAGGCCGAATGTTTCGTGCCTGGCCCCGGCCGTTTTTGGCCTGCCCATTTGGGCGCTGCACCTGTTCCCAAGGTGGTCATCAGTCCCCGCGAGCCCAAAGGTCCTCGTGAGTTGGATGTGCCGGTGGATCCGGTGGCTTTGGCTGCCGGAGACCACAACGGCTCCACTTTTTACCAACACCAACGCTTCAATGCAGTGGTGCGCGGGCAAGGTGAGGTTGAGGTGAGTTTGCGCGATGGTCTGGCCGCTGTCCTGATGGGCTTGGCCGCTCAAGAATCTGCGCGCACAGGGCAGGCGATTGATTTGACCCGGGGCGATTACGCCCTGGCCCAAATTTAAAGCATTGACGACGGTGCCACGCACATCAGCCCAAAACCTGGCGCACGAATTGCGCAGCCGTTTGCCAATCGGCAATGGTCATGGCGTGGCCGCCTGCTCGCTCGTGCCATTGCAGGCGGTTCGGTCGCTTGGGGTCTTGCTCAGTGGTTGGCCAATGGGGGCGAAGCACATCGGCCATATGCCGGGTGCCCGCAGGATTGGCCCACAGGTCGTCACGCGCTTGCATCAGGCACAAGCCCCTTGGGGCGATCTGGGTCAGCATCAGCCTAGGCAAGTCCATTGCCAAAATGCGTTCGCGTTCAGCCACTTCTTGCATCGCAGGTCCCAGCCAGTGGGGGAATTGCTGGGCCAATTGTGCAAGGGTCTCGGCACCTGGCGAGTGGCTGGCCAAAGAAGCCGCGCCTGCGGTGCCGCTGTTGTGTGCGATGACGGCTGCAATGCGTGCGTCCAACGCGGTCGCCAGCAAGGCCGCTTTGCCGCCCCGCGAGTGCCCAATGGTCGCAACACCAGACATGCGGTCATGGGCAATTTGTTCCAAGGCGTCCACGCAGCATTGAATGCCCCATGCCCAGACCGCCAAACTGCCGCTGTTGCTTTGACTGACCTGTTGGTAAAACGGACCTTCGCGTTGTCCTTGGCCATTGTCAAAAGCGAGATCGGTGCGGTTGAACCAGGCCAGTGCGATCCCTTGGCGCAAAACGGTCGATGCCGCATCCTGACCCACCACGTGCGGCCAACATCCATCGGGGCTGAGCAACACCGGGCAGCGACCCTTTTGTTGGGGCCAAACCACCGTCAGGCTCCACTGAAGCCAAGTTGGCGAGCCAGCGCCCACGCGCCAAACTTCCAGCACCCGATCGGTTTGCACCAATTGATGCGCCAGCTGTGCATGCACTGGGTCTGTGAGGGAAACCAAGTGTCCAAACAAGGCTTCGAGGGCTGCGAGGTACGTCGCCGTATTCGACACCGATGCCGCAGGGTTGCGTGTTAATTCATTCAGCATTCGTGTAAACGATAAGCGCGTTTCGTCATCTTTCAACTATATTCATTTCACCACTAAACGAGGAGTCCACCATGAAATCTGTTTTTATTCGTCCCCTGGCTTTGGCCGTTGGTTTGTCTGCTTTGGCTGGCTTGGCCCATGCTGGAGACATCCGTGTCATGTGCTACCAAGACGGTGTGGAATGCGAGGTCACAGCCGAGCTGGCCAAACGCTTTGAAGCCCAGAACCCCGGCACCAAAGTCATCGTCGACACGGTCCCCTACAAGTCCATCGTTGAGCAGCTGCCGGTGCAGTTGGCCGCTGGCCAAGGTCCGGACATTGCCCGAGTGACCGATTTGGGTGGTTTGTCCAAGTACTACATGGACATTTCGGCGCACCTGAAAAACCGCAAATACTGGGACGACAACTTTGGTGCCACAGCCGCTTGGTTGCGCCCCAGCGCCAGTGACAAAGGGATTTACGGTTTCATGTCGCAACTGACCATGACCGGCCCGTTTGTGAACAAAACCCTGTTTGAGCAAGCCAAAGTCCCTATGCCCGGCGCTAAAGCCACTTGGGACGACTGGATGGAGGCCAGCCGCAAGGTGGCCAAAGCCACACAAATCAAAGCCGCTGCCGCTTGGGACCGTTCTGGTCACCGTTTTGCTGGCCCAGCCATCAGCTATGGCGCCAAAATCTTTGATGCTCAGGGCAATCCGGTCATCGATGCGGGCTACAAAAATGCGGTCAACAAATTTGTGGGGTGGCACAAGGACGGCGGCATGATGCGCGAAGTGTGGGCCGGCTCGGGTGGTTCAACTTATGCCTCTTCGATCGATGAATTCATCAACGGCAATGTGGCCATGGTGTTGGCAGGCAGCTGGCAAATTGGCAACCTGCAAAACAAAGTGGGCACCAATTTTGACTGGGTCGCGGTGCCCAACCCTTGCGGTCCTGCCGCTTGTTCAGGCATCCCCGGTGGTGCGGCCTGGGTGGCACTGAAGACCAGCAAATCGCCCAAGGAAGTCGGCGCTTTCATGGACTTCATGGCTTCTGAAGCCGCTTACGCCGAGTTCAGCGCCCGCACCAACAACATTCCTGCACACGCTGGATTGGCTAAAAAAGGCGTGGACTACGCCAGCGCCAAGCCTGCAGCCAAAGCGGCTTTGGGTGTGTTCAGCGCAGGTGTGGCGCAACTTGCACCTGTGGCCTACCAATTCCAAGGTTACAAGTTCAACCGCGCCATCATGCTCCCTACGGTCAGCCGTGTGACGCAGGCCATTGTGGGTGAGATGAGCACGGACGAGGCGGTCAACAAGATCACCGCCGACATGCAAGACGCCGTCAAGCAAGCCCAGAAGTAATCAAAGGCCGAGCTTCGTCAACGCAGGTGTGGGCGTTCAAATGCCCACACCGCTTTTTTATTTTTTTGCAGATCGCCCCCAGTTTGAGAGAGGGGTGAGGGTTGTTCATGAGATTTCTCTCCTTCTTTTTCAATCTGCTGGAGCCTATTTTCCGATTCGGACAACAGCGCTTGGGTCTGCAACGGTTGGGCTGGATGTTCGTAGCCCCCAATTTGTTTGTCTTTGGTCTTTTTTGTTTCTTGCCGATTCTGATCAACCTGGTTTATGCCGTCACGGGTGGCGTGAACTTGATGCCTTTGAGCCGACCTTTCACCGGGGCCGAGAACTTCCAAATATTGTTTGAATGCGGCAACTACCTGGACTTGTCCACCTGTCGAAAGGATGTTTTTTGGCGAGCCATTTTCAACACCCTGAAGTTCAGTGTCATTCAGGTGGGTTTGATGGTGTTGCTGGCGCTGGTCACCGCACTTGTGCTCAACCGCAAAATCCTGGGTCGTGGGTTTTGGCGTGGGGTGTTTTTCTACCCAGTTTTGTTGTCACCCGTGGTGGTGGCCTTGATCTGGAAATGGTTGCTGCAAAGCCAAGGCGCGTTCAACGCGGGTTTGGTGGCGCTCGAGATGCAGCCTGTGCAGTGGCTGACCGAATCGGGTTGGGCTTTTTTCTGGACGGTTTTTGTGTCTATTTGGGCGCACATGGGGTTTTACACCCTGATTTTGTTGGCCGGGCTGCAGGCGATTCCCAAAGATTTGTACGAGGCAGCCGAGATGGACCGGGCCAGCCCTTGGCGCACCTTGACCCGCATCACGCTGCCTTTGCTGATGCCCAACTTGATTGTGGTGCTGGTGTTGGCTGCCATTCGCGCGGTGCAGGTGTTTGACGAGGTATTTGTCTTGACCGGTGGCGGTCCGGGTTCGGCTACCACCTTCATTGTCCAGTTCATCTACCAGACCGGGTTTGCAGAGCAAATCCATTTGTACGGTTTGGCCGCCGCAGCCTCTTTGGCGCTCGCTTTTTTCTTGATTGTGTTGACTTTGGCCCAGTTGCGGCTGACCCGAGCCAGCGAAGCTGGCCAGAAAGGGCGCTGAAATGGCTTGGATGAATTTTTTGTTGCGTACCCGTGGCCGCCAGCGGCTGGATTGGACCGACGTGCTCAGCTATGCCTACCTGGTGGTGGGCTTGTTCACCATGTTTGCACCCGTGGTGTGGCTGGTCATGTCTTCTTTCAAAACCGAGGCGGCGATTGGGCAATTTCCACCGACTTTCATGCCCTACGCCCAAAAAACCGTGGTGGTGGCGGGGCATGACAAACCCTTGCCTTTGTTCACGGTGACCCTGGACGATGGCCGCAAACGCGAAATGGCTCAGGTTGGGCGCATCGGCATCATGGCCAACATGGTTGACCCCGCAGCACCGGAAGAGCGTGTTCAGGTCAACATCCGTCAGCGTGAACCGGTCAACACCTTGAAGTTTGCCTGGGGCAACTACACCGAATTGTTTGGCAAGTTCACCTTTGGCACCTACCTGTGGAACAGCGTGTTCATCACCGTGGTGGCCACGTTGTTGACTTTGCTCTTCAACTCCATGGCTGCATTTGCCTTGTCTAAATACAAGTTTCGTGGGCAAAAAGGGGTGTTCTTCCTCATCATCGCCACGCTGATGATTCCACCCACCATCATTTTGGTGCCTGTGTTCTTGGTGATCAACCAGGTGGGTTTGCTCAACAGTTTGTGGGGTGTGATTTTGCCGGCCGTGGCCACGCCCACCGGGGTGTTTTTGCTGCGGCAGTACATGCTGACCATTCCGGATGAACTGATCGAAGCGGCTCGCATGGACCACGCCAGTGAGTGGCGCATTTATTGGCGCATTGTGTTGCCCTTGTCTGCGCCCGCGCTGGCTGTGTTGGCGATTTTCTCGGTCATGTGGCGCTGGAACGATTTCTTGTTGCCTTTGATCGTGTTGTCGAAAAACGAGTTTTTCACTTTGCAGTTGGCCCTCAACTCCTTCCAAGGTGAGCTCAACACCCAGTGGCACTACCTCTTGGCCATGACGGTCATCACCTTGTTGCCCGTCACCTTGGTGTTTGCATTTCTTCAGCGTTACATCACCACCGGCATCGCGGGTGCTGGGGTGAAGTGAACGGTTTGTTTTTATATTTTTGTCAGGTCGTTGATCGTGTCCACTCTTGAACTGCGTGCCCTTCATAAGAAGTTTGACCAAACCCCGGTGATCCACGGCGTGGATTTGCAGGTGGCCCATGGCGAGTTTGTGGTGTTTGTTGGCCCCTCTGGCTGCGGCAAATCCACCCTTTTGCGCATGATCGCCGGTCTTGACTTGCCGACCGAGGGCGATTTGCTGATCGATGGTCAGCGCGTCAACGACGTGGGCGCAGCCGAGCGTGGTTGTGCCATGGTGTTTCAGTCTTATGCGCTGTATCCACACATGACGGTTTACGACAACATGGCTTTCGGCCTTGAAAACGCCAAGGTGCCTCGTGCGGAGATTGAGCGCAAGGTGCAGGAGGCGGCCACTTTGCTCAGGCTGGATACCTTGTTGCAGCGACGACCGACTCAGTTGTCGGGCGGGCAACGCCAAAGGGTGGCCATTGGCCGAGCAATTGTGCGAGACCCGAAAATTTTCTTGTTTGACGAGCCTTTGTCCAATCTGGATGCCGAGTTGCGCGTTTCCATGCGCAGTGAGTTGCGCGAGCTACATCAGCGCTTGGGCGCCACCATGGTTTATGTGACCCATGATCAGGTGGAGGCCATGACCATGGCCGACAAGATTGTGGTCTTGCGTGCTGGTCTGGTGGAGCAGGTGGGCACGCCTGTGTCCTTGTATGAAAAACCTTGCAACACTTTTGTGGCCGGCTTCATTGGCAGTCCGCGCATGAACTTCATGTCTGCAGCTTTGGTCCGTGCTTGTACGGCTTTGTCGGCTTGGGTGCCGCCGCAGGCCCACCAAGTCGGCGTGCGCCCCGAACATTGGCAAGCCTGTGGTCCTGAGCAGGGTCTGCCCATGACGGTTCTCCATGCCGAATATATGGGCGCCCAACGCCTCGTTCATGCCGAGCTGGCAGACCGAACCCGTGTGGAATTGTTGGTCGATGGTGAGCAGCATTTGACCGCTGGGCAAGTCATTCATATGTCGGTTGCAGAACACCACTTGCATGTATTTGATGCGCAGGATCAACGCATCGAAAGGGCGGTCGCATGAAACCCGTTTCCACGCCTGGTTGGCAAGCTCAGCCTGGTGCACCTAAAGCTGATGCGGTCGCCACACTCCAGACGGGTGGGCAGCTGAGTTTGGTATTTTTGTCGGACACACTGGCACGCGTCTGCTGGCAACCAGAGGCCGGTTTTAAAGAGTCCCGAACCTGGGCGATTGCGCCTGTGGCGGGTGAGGATGTGCCATGGCAAGGGCGCGATCGCCACAGTTTGGCTGGCTTTGAGCGGCCCCGATTGGTGTCAGCTGCGAATGGCCAAGGCCTCCAGACCAACAAGTTGGCGGTGCAATGGACGGGCGGCAACGGCGCTCCGGTACGTCTGGAGTGGAGACAGCCGGACAGTGACAAGGTTTTTCAATCCGACCGCGTGACCAGTGCTTACTTGAGCGAGAAGCGCACAGGGCTGGTGCGGCACTGTGTGGTGCGCGATCCGCGCGAGCATTACTTTGGCTTAGGCGACAAGACCGGACCTCTGAATTTGCATGGCCGCCGTTTGCGTTGTTTGGGGCAAGACTCCATTGGCTACGATCCCCAGCATGGCGATCCGCTCTACAAGCATTGGCCATTTCTGATGACCCGCACCGTCGATGGTTTGTGGGTTGGCATTTATTACGACACCTTGTCAGCTTGCACTTTCGATTTAGGTTGCGAGCACGACAACTACCATGGGCTGTTTCGCACCACGGAAATTGACGACGGCGATCTGGATTACTACCTGATGGTGGGCGAAACGCCCGCGCAGGTCGTTTCACAATTTGTCCAACTGGTGGGGGGGACTTTGCTGCCGCCGCGCTGGACTTTGGGCTTTGCCCAGACCGCCATGGGCTTGGCCGACTCTCCCAATGCCCAGGTCTTGCTGGAGTCTTTCATTGACGAATGCCAACACCACGGCGTGCCGATTTCGTCTTTTCACTACGGATCGGGTTATTCGAACCGTGGCAAGCAGCGCTATGTGTTCACCTGGAACGCCAACAAATTTCCAGACCCAGAGCGGGTCAATGCCAAATTTCATGCCGCTGGTATGAAACTGGTCGCCAACCTCAAGCCTTGTTTGCTGGACGACCATCCGGCCTACGCCGAATTGGCCAAGCAAGGTGCGTTCATCGAGCACGAGGCCACGCGTGAGCCTGTAGTGGAGCCTTATTGGGATGGACAGGGTTCCCATTTGGATTTCACGCGTGAGCAAGCCATTCGGTGGTGGCAGTCGCAGCTCAAATCACAAATTTTGCAGCGCGGTATCGATGTGGGTTGGAACGACAACAACGAATACGCCATACAGGCCGAAGACGCCTTCAGCGCGGGCCTGGGTCAAACCTTGCCCATGCACCGGAGTCGTCCTTTGCACGGCTTGTTGATGACGCGCGCCACCTTCGAGTCGCAACAAGCCCATGCTCGAGAAACTGGGCAAGATGAACTGGTCTTCACCATCACCCGCGCAGGCCCGCCAGGCTTGCAGCGCTATGCCCAAACCTGGTCCGGTGACAACACCACCAGCTGGGCGAGTTTGAAGTGGAACATCCGCACCGGTTTGCAAATGAGCCTGTCGGGCATGTTCAACATCGGGCATGACGTCGGCGGCTTCTATGGGCCTGTGCCCGATGCCGAGTTGTTCCTGCGTTGGGTGCAGGCATGCTGCTTGAACCCGCGTATGGTGATGAATTCTTGGAAAGCTGGAAACGTCAGCAACTTGCCCTGGATGCATCCGGAAGTCACCGATGCGGTCACCCAGGCCATCCGTTTGCGCTACCGCCTCTTGCCTTATATGTGGCAATGCTTCGAAGCGGCCAGCCAAAAGCATGAACCCATCATTCGGCCGACCTTTTTCAACTTCACGAACGACGCACGTTGCCTTGATGACTGTGACGACTTCATGTTGGGAGATGCCTTGCTGGTGGCGCCCGTTGTGACGCAAGGCGCAACTGAGCGCCGGGTATACCTGCCCCAACTGCCGCCGGGACAGAGCTGGTTTGATTTTTATACCCGCAAGCCCATGGCTGCAGGCACCGAGCATGTGGTGCTTGCCGCTTTGAACCACCTGCCCTTGTTTGCGCGATCTGGGACGCAGATTCCTGTGGCAAATCCCCAAGTCGGTACTTTGCCCAGGTTCGATGATCCGGTCTCTGAAACGCTGGTGTTCTGAGCGTTTCGATTCGCGGTATTTATTTGCTCGAAAACTAGGGTAAACCCCCTTTTTTTGATGTCCACAAGTTGAGAAACTCCTTTTTCCAAAAACGTTTTTGGACTGGTTTTGAACTGTTTACTTTTCGGACGATCCCGCCCGATATTGCACAAGGAGAATTGGATGAAACAGATGAAACGCCCCGCCGCGCAGTTGCTGGTTGGAATGGGTCTGTCGCTGTTGGCGACAGCCTCGGTCAATGCGCAATCGGTGTTGTTCTGGTCAACACAGGCCACCCCGGTCAATGAGCAAAAAGATGTGCGCGAGATCGTTCTGAAGAACAGCCCCGTGCCCGTTGAGTTCGTGACCAACAACGATGGCCCTTACTTCACCCGTCTGAATGCTGAGTTGCAAGCGGGCAAAGGCAGCATTGGCGTGCTGGGTGCGTTGCACGGCGGCTTGTCGAGCAACACCAAAGACTTGCAAGATTTGAGCAAACTGGGTGCTACGGCCAAAGTCAGTCCAGCCTTTGTCAAATTGGGCAAGTTGGGTACGGCAGAGCAAAAATACGTGCCTTGGATGCAGGCCACTTTTGTGATGGCGGCCAACAAAAAAGCTTTGCCTTATTTGCCCGCAGGTGCAGACATCAACAAACTGACCTATGACCAATTGGTGGCTTGGTCGAAGAACTTGGCTGAAAAAACAGGGGGTCCCAAATTTGGTTTCCCCGCAGGGCCTCAAGGCCTGAAGCACCGGTTTTTCCAGGGTTACCTGTACCCCTCCTATGCGGATTCCATGGTCACTGAGTACCGTTCTGCAGGCGCCGAGGCGGGCTGGAACATGTTCAAAGAGCTTTGGAAATACACGCACGCGTCGTCCACTGGCTTTAACCAGATGCAAGAGCCTCTGAAGAACGAGCAAGTTTGGGTCGCTTTTGACCACATTGCGCGATTGGCCGATGCATTCAATGCAAAGCCCAATGACTTTGTGGCGTTTCCTGCGCCAAGCGGTCCGACAGGGCGAGGCTTTATGCCGGTATTGGCTGGCTTGGCTGTTCCTAAAACAGCACCGGATAAAGCCGGCGCTGAAAAGCTGGTGGCCTACCTCATGACCCCTGAGGTGCAGTTGGCCACACTGCGAGCCACGAATTTCTTCCCCACGGTAGACATCAAGATCCCGGCAGACATGCCCGCATCGGTGCGCATCACAGCTGAGGCGATTGCCAAGCAAGCCGGTTCTGCAGACGCCAACCCTGGACTCTTGCCTGTGGGCTTGGGTGCTTTAGGCGGTAAGTTCAACCAAGTTTATGTGGACACCTTCGAGCGGGTGGTTTTGGCTGGTCAGCCGGTCAGAGCGGTTCTGGATGAACAAGCGGCTGCCTTGCGCAAAATCATGCAAGAAGCCAATGCGCCTTGCTGGGAACCTGACAAGCCATCCGTGGGCGCTTGCCCAGTCAAGTGATGGTGTATTGACCTTCTGATACAGGTCCGATGCCCCCAGCTGGGCATCGGCCTGAATGGAATGGCCACGGTCAGTGGCCCGCTTTTCAAAGCCATCAAATCCCCCAAAAAATGATCCAACGCCTATTGCCTTATTGGCTGATTGCGCCTGCAACCCTGTTCACGGTGGCATTGTTTGTGGTGCCGTTTTACGGTGTCGCCAGCTTGGCTTTTGCCGATGCCAACGGGGTCTTCTCGCTTGCGGCATTTCAGACGATGACCAGCCATTGGAAATTCGGCGCTGCCCTGAAGAACACCCTGTGGCTGGCGCTGTTGGTCATTCCTTTGCAGCTGGTTTTGGCTTTGTCCATGGCTCAAATGTTGAGTCAAATCCGACGTGGCCGCGATTTGTTGTTGTACGTTTGGACGGTGCCGCTGGGCATTTCAGATTTGGCTGCGGGCATCATTTGGTTGGCGATTTTTGAGCAAACAGGTTTTCTCAATTCACTGCTCGTGGCCTCTGGGGGGCTGGATGCGCCGCACAATTTCTTGGCTTTTCAAAACACAGGCAGTCTCCTGCTCGCTGTTGTTCTGGCCGAAGTGTGGCGGGCCACAGCCATCGTCTTGGTGATTTTGGTCTCCGGCATGGGGTTGATCCCCAAAGAATACGGGGAAGCCGCGGATGTGTTCGGTGCCAGTGCTTGGCAAAAGTTCAGGCATGTGACGCTCCCTTTGCTCAAGCCCAGTCTGCAGACCGCCTTGATATTGCGAACCATTTTGGCCTTTGAAGTGTTTGCGGTGGTGGCTGCTTTGTCAGGTACGAAATTCCCGGTCTTGATGAGTGAGACCTACAACTGGCAGTTCAATTTGCAGGACGGACCCGTCGCAGCAGCGATGGCCATGGTCATTTTGGGTATTTCCATTGTGTCCACCCTTATCTATCTGCGTGCATTGCGTACGCCGCAAGGAGCATCGGCATGAATCGCTCAGTGCTGACGCTGGCGCAAAGACAGCGCCGTACGCGGTTGATCTTGATCACTGGCGCCACTCTGGTCAGTTTGTGGGTCGCGTTGCCCATTTATTTTCTGGTGGCCAATGCCTTGTCAACGCCAGAAGCGGTCAATGCATTTCCGAAAAACTGGATTCCCAAAGTGGACATGGGCAGCATTCAGTACTTGCTGGCCTACGACGGCGTGTTGAAGTCCTTGTTGAATTCTTTGGCTGTGGCCTTGTTGACCATGGTGGGGGCCATCACTTTGGGCGCACCCGCAGGTTACGCTTTGGCGCGCTACGAGTTCAAAGGCAAGGGCGGTTTTCGCATGCTCATCATGCTGACTCGCGCATTCCCTTTGCCCTTGTTGGCCTTGCCCTTGACGGTGTATTTCATTCGCCTGGGCATCGACGATTCGCTGATCGGCCTGGCGCTGGTGCACACCATGCTGGCCTTGCCATTTTCGGTGCTGATCACCTATTCCTTGTTTTCGGGCATTCCGGTGGAACTTGAAGAAGCTGCATGGGTTTTTGGCTGCAACAAACTTCAGGCATTCAAACGCGTAGTGTTGCCTTTGGCCTTCCCAGGCATGGTGGCCTCTGCGGTATTTGCGTTCATCATTTCTTGGAATGAGGTGTTTGCTGCCTCTGTCTTGACCGTCCAGAACAGAACGCTCACGGCGCTCTTGCTGCAGAGTCTGGACTATGCGCCCTTGCACTTGAAGTTTGCTGGAGGTGCCTTGTTGGTTTTGCCAGCAGCTGTTTTCATGTTCCTGATTCGCAAGCACATGTTTGCGATGTGGGGCATTTCCAACCGTTGAAAAAAATGGCTCAGATTCAAATCCAAAACATTGAGAAATCCTTTGGCGAGTTCCGTGCGCTCAAAGGCATTGATTTGCAAATCGCTGACCAGGAGTTTATGGTTTTGCTGGGGGCATCGGGCTGCGGCAAATCCACGTTGCTGCGCATCATGGCAGGGCTGGAGACTGCTGATGCGGGCCACATTCATGTAGGCGATAGCCGCATCGACAACTTGGCGCCCCGAGATCGCGGCCTGTCCATGGTGTTTCAAAACTATGCCGTGTTTCCGCACTTGACCGTGTTTGAAAACATCGCCTTTGGTTTGCGAATGCAGAAAAAGCCACAGGCCTGGGTTGAAAAAAAGGTCCAGGAAGTGGCCGAGCTGGTGCACCTGGAAGTGTTGCTGCATCGGTATTCCGGACAACTCTCGGGTGGACAGCGTCAACGTGTAGCCTTGGCCCGCGCCTTGGCTGTAGAGCCCAAAGTCATTTTGATGGATGAGCCCTTGTCTAACCTGGATGCCTTGCTCCGCTTGGAGATGCGCGCTGAGCTCAAAACCATTTTGGCCAAGAGCCAAGCGAGCACCATTTATGTGACACATGACCAAGTGGAGGCCATGAGTCTGGCCGACAGGATCGCCATCATGGACCA
Organism: Limnohabitans sp.; assembly: GCF_034680285.1. GTDB lineage: Bacteria > Pseudomonadota > Gammaproteobacteria > Burkholderiales > Burkholderiaceae_C > Limnohabitans_A. Next base: position 87,143 of record NZ_JAXITC010000012.1, on the reverse strand, counting down.
AGGGGTCATTGTCCAGTGTGACACCCCGATCGAGATTTACCGCAATCCGGCCTCCACCTTTGTGGCGGGTTTCATTGGCAATCCGCCCATGAATTTCTTACCTGCACGGGCCGTCCAGAATGGCATTTTTGAAGTGGCTGGCATGCGATTGCAAGGACCTGCCGGCTATGAGCAACTCACGCTGGGTGTCAGACCCGAAGACCTTCACCCTTCCGATACAGGTCTGACATTGCAGGCCGATGTCATTGAACCTTTGGGCGCACACACCTTGGTGACCGCATTGCAGACGCAAGGGGTGTTTCGGGCTGCATTGCCTTCCGATCTGGCACTTTCTGTCAGGCAGGTGTTGCACTTACAGCCTGATTTGAACCGCATCCGTTGGTACGACGCAGCCGGGCGTTTGGTCAAAGTTTGATAGAGAAGCCATGAACACCCAAGACATGCTCCAAGAAGCCGAGCGCATTTTGCGACTCAACGACAAAGGCCATTACACCGTTCCCACGCATGGCCTTTACCCTTTTCAATGGAATTGGGACTCATGCCTGACCGCTTTGGGGCAATTCAGCATCAGTCCCGACCGGGCATGGGTTGAAGTCGAGACCTTGATGGCCCACCAATGGCCCGACGGCATGGTGCCCCACATTGTTTTCCACGAGCGTGATGAAGGTTATTTCCCGGGACCGGATGTGTGGCAAACCGGTCGGCCCACCCCCACGTCAGGCATCACCCAACCGCCCGTGTTGGGCATGGTTTTGGAGCAACTTTTTTTGCGTGACCAACGTGGCCCTGAGGTCGAATCGCGTTGTCGCCAGCTGATGCAGGCGGCGGCTCGTTGGCATGACTGGTTTTACCGTTGCCGAGACCCACAAGGCACCGGGGTGGTGGCCCTGTTGCACCCTTGGGAGTCGGGGCGTGACAATTCTTGCGATTGGGATGATGCATTGGCCCAAGTGCCGATCGAGGGCATCTCGCCTTATCAGCGCCGCGACACCTCCCATGTCGATGCCAGCCAGCGGCCCACCGCTTTTGAGTACGACCGCTATGTCGCGCTGCTGGAGTGCTTTCGAGCACTGAAGTGGGACAACGCCCTATTGCACGATGCTTCCCCTTTTCAGGTGGTGGACCCGGGCTTCAATGCGATTTTGATCCACTCCGAGTTGGCGCTTTCGCGCTTGGCCACTTTGTTGGGAGACAACGATTTAGCGCAAAGATTGGCCGAGCGAGCAGCGCAGTCCATCGAGGCCATGAACACACTGTGGCATGCCGACTTGGGGCAATATGCCTGCTTGAACCGTCGCACCGGTCAGCGTGTCCACAGCGCCAGCATCGGGGGATTGTTGCCCTTGTTAGTGTTGCCCACTGGGCACCCTCATGTCGGCGATGTGTGTGACAAGCTGAACGATTGGCTTGACAAAGCGCCCTTTGGCGTTTGCAGCATGGACCCGCAGGACGTGCGTTTTGATGGCAAGCGCTATTGGCGTGGCCCCTCGTGGCTGATTGTCAATTTTCTGCTCATCACTGGTCTGCGCCAATGTGGTCAGACCGACTTGGCGCGTCGTGTGATGCAAGCGAGCCTCAAGTGCATCCAAAAGAGTGGTTGTTCGGAGTACTACCACCCCATGACAGGCGAGGCCTTGGGCGGTGGCACATTCACTTGGACCGCTGCCATGGTGATTGAATTCCTGAACATGGACGCGAAGCAAGCGCTGGATATCACCTGATAGGCAGGTGGACTGGTTAACATCAGCGCCATGTCAATTGTTCACCTGGCTCAAGATCTTGGATTGTCGGTTTCGACCGTCTCGCGTGCATTGAATGGCTACACGGATGTGGCCGAATCAACCCGGCTCAGGGTCATGGAGCGCGCTCAGGCTTTGGGCTACAAACCTCATCCCGGAGCCAGAAGGCTCAAATCGGGTAAATCTGGTGCTGTCGGGGTTGTTTTGCCCACCTCGCCGGAAGGCGGTCAGTTCATTGACTCGATGTATTCGAGTTTGTTGGGTGGCACGTCCAGTATTTTGGAGCCTGCTGGTTATAGCTTGATGGCCACGACATCGGCGACTTCGACCCCAGAGCAGGAGCGTGCTGTCTACGAAAACTTCATTCGCAGTGGCTGGTTTGATGCCTTTGTGATTGTGCGAACCCGTTTGGTGGATCAGCGGGTGGAGCTGATGTTGGCGCACCAAAAGCCCTTTGTCACCTATGGACGCTGCGCTGACAGTTTGGACCACGCTTGGGTAGATACCGACAACGAAATGGCTTTTTTCATGGCGGCCCAACGTCAAATTCAATTGGGCCATCAAAGGATTGCATTGCTCAACGGTCCAGCTGAATACACATTTGCTCAATTGCGACAGCAAGGCTATTTGAATGCTTTGACTCAGGCCAATTTGAAGGTGGACGAGCGCTTGATCGTGCAAGGCCATTTGTCTGAAACAGGAGGATTTTCCATGGCGCAGCAGTTGATGGCGTTGGAGAATCGCCCGACGGCATTGTTGTGCGCCACCGATGCCATGGCCATTGGAGCCATGGCCGCATGCAGAGCCATCGGTTTGCGCGTGGGATCAGACATCTCGGTCATGGGTTACGGCAACAGCGATGCTGGGCGCTATTGCAACCCGCCGCTGTCGACCATTGAGCACCGTATTTTTGAGAACGGCCAACACTTAGGTCAGGTCTTGCTTTCGGTTCTTGCAGGTGATTCTTCCAAGTCCATGCATTACCTGGAGCCCGTGGTCTTGGTCCCTCGGTCATCAGACGCGCCAGTTGCATGCTGAATTTACAGGAGATAAAGGCCATGAATTTTCAAAGCCGCCGCTTTTTAGAAGAGCACATCGCTCACACTTTGCATTTTTATGAGCCCCGAGCGGTGGATCCGGAAGGCGGGTTCTTCCACTATTTTCTGGACGATGGTACGGTCTACAACACCACGCATCGTCATTTGGTCAGTGCCACCCGGTTTGTGTTCAATGGTGCCATGGCCAAGCGTCATACGGGGCGTGACGCCGTCGCCGATTGGGCTCGGCATGGCCTGGCCCATCTGGATGCATTTCGCAGGTCCGATGGCTTGTACGCTTGGACGGTCAACCACGGACGAATTGAAGACAGCACGGTCATGGCTTATGGACAAGCATTTGTGTTGTTGGCGCAAGCCCACGCGTTCAGCGTAGGTTGCGCCACGAGAGAGGATGTTGCCAATGCTTTTGCACGCATGAACGATGCGTTCTTCAGTGCTTCGGATAGGGCGTATGCCGATGAAATCACGCCAGATGGGCGCATGCTGGATTACCGGGGGCAAAACGCCAATATGCACATGTGCGAAGCTTGTCTGGCGGCCTATGAATTCACCGGAGAAACCCAGTACCTCGATCGGGCAGAACTGTTGATTGAGCGCTTTGCTTTTGATCTCGCAGAGCATGCAGGAGGCTTGGTCTGGGAGCACTATCAAACGGATTGGTCGGTCGATTGGGAGTACAACAAGAACAACCCGGGCAATATTTTCAAGCCTTGGGGTTTTCAGACCGGTCATCAAACCGAGTGGGCCAAATTGCTCATGATGGCCCATCAGCACCGCCCACAACAACGGTGGGTCGATCGGGCGGTTCACTTTCAGCGAGCGGCTTACCTTCACGGCTGGGACGCACAACATGGCGGACTGATTTATGGCTTCGCCCCCGACAAATCGCCCTGCGATACCGACAAGTACTTTTGGGTTCAAGCGGAGTCTTTTGCCAGCGCATGGCGCTTGTGGCGGCACACGGGTGAGAAAGAGTTCCTCCAGCAATACCAAGCGCTGTGGCAATGGAGTTGGTCGCACATGGTTGACCACCAATACGGTGCTTGGTTCCGAATTTTGGGGGCGGACGGTCGCAAGCTAGAAAACACCAAATCACCCGCTGGCAAGGTGGATTACCACACCATGGGTGCTTGCTGGGATGTGCTTTCGGTGGGCGGCTTAGAGGACTGAGTGTTCGTCCAGCCGAGACCGAGAAGGTCATTGCTGCGGTATCCCCGCTTTTTGAATCACTTCGCCCCAACGCTTGATGTCATTGTCCAGCAACTGAACCAATTGGGCGGGGGTGCTGGTTTTGGCTTCGACGTTGAAACCCGCCAGGCGTTGGACCATCTCGGGTTCAGACAGCACTTTGGCCACTTCGGCGCTGAGTCTTTCGACCACGGCTTTGGGCGTTTTGGCGGGCGCAGCCAAAGCATTCCAAGACGAAACGTTGAAGTTGCTCAGACCGGGCAGTTCTTGCACCACCGGCACTTGTGGTTGGTCTTTGGGACGGGATGAACCCATGACGCCGAGCAAGCGAACCGCCTTGGCGCTGATCTGGGGCTTCAGTGGCCCCAGAATTTCCACCACGACATCGACTTGCCCCCCACGCAGTGCGTTGATGACGGCAGGCGTGCCGTTGTAAGGAATGATTTGGCTGATCAGGTTGGCCTGAGTCCTGAACAGTTCCGCAGCCAAATGTTGGGTGCTGCCGATGTTGATGGTGCCGATGTTCAGCTTACCTGGATTGGCGCGGCCAAAACTGACCAGATCGGCCAGTGTTTTGTAGGGGGATGACTCGGGGACCACGATGGCAATGTCAAACAAGCCCAGCAAAGAAATAGGCGCGAAGTCTGTGCGTGGGTTGAAGGGCAGGGACTTGAACAGTCCCGCGCTGACCGCCGTGCCGTTGGACATCAAAAGCAGTGTGTGGCCATCGGGTGCGGCTTTTGCCACCATTTCACCCGCGACAATCCCACCCGCTCCGGGACGGTTATCAATCACCACGGCTTGTCCCAAGTTTTCTGATAGTTTCTGGGCCACGGCGCGGGCCGTCAAATCGGCCACGCCTCCAGCGCCAAAGGGCACCACAATGCGCAGAGGTTTAGATGGGAAAACCGAGGGGGCTTGCGCCCATGCAGCGGGCATGCCGCTCAAGACAATGGACTGGAGCAGGTGGCGACGGTTGAACATGGCAAGAGTTCCAAAATGAGGGAATTTGGTCATTGAATGAAAATTCGCGGAAGATGCGTGTTGTATTGTCTTTCAAACGTATTGAAAGGTCCCTCATGGTTTTCTCTGGTTCTTGGATCCGTCTTTGCGTGTGGTCGCTAGGTTTAACCTTTCTGGCAGGTTGTGCGACGCAGGGTGACAATGCCCAGCGGGTAGCCAGTCCAATTTTGAAACAGCGCCCTGGCGGGCTTCATTTCAGCCCCCAGGACAAGGCCCAGTGGGAGGCGGTGACTTTGCCCAGTAAATTGCGCACGGCTTTCAAGCTTGAAAAACGCCACCAACGCGAGGCCCTGAGCGCACACGCGCAGGCCTCGGCCAGCATGCTGCGCCAGCGGCTGCATGTGCCCGCGGACCAATTGGGCCGCTTGCAATTCAATTGGCAGATAGACAAATTGCTGGCCGGGGCTGACATGGGGGAACGCGATGGCGAAGATTCCCCAGTGCGGGTGATCTTGGCGTTTGAAGGAGATCGAAGCCGATTTTCAACCAAGAACGCCATGCTCAGCGATCTGACCGAAGCACTCACGGGCGAGCCCTTGCCCTATGCCACCTTGATGTACGTCTGGTGCAACCATCGCCCGGTAGACACGGTCATCGTCAACCCGCGCACCGACCGTGTACGCCAGTGGGTGGTGGAGTCGGGTTCTTCCCACATTCGGCAATGGCGGCATTACCAACGCGACGTGCGTGCGGATTTTGAAAAGGCTTTTGGCGAAGCGCCTGGGGCTTTGGTGGGGATCGCCATCATGACCGACTCAGACAACACTCGCGGCGATGTCCGAGCTTGGTACGGCGACATTCGGCTCGATTGAAGCTTTGTCAAGCAATTGGCTCACGCGCATGCACCAGTCCTGTGCGCGACAGGCCGTTTGGGGGAATTCCCTCTCCCTGGCGCGGGCCTGAATGTTGCATAGTATGCAGCTCTGTACATCACATTCCATGATCGAGGTGACTCTGATGAAAAAAGTAACGAATTTGTCTGTTCGCGCCACCACTTTGGTGTTGTCACTGGGTTTGGCTGGCCTGTTGGGCGCTACCAGCGTGCAGGCAAAACCCTTCAAATGGTCCAGTGCCAGCGACATCCCCACGCTCGATATCCACTCCCAAAACAATGCTCTGGGTAATGGCGTTCATGCAGCCATTTTTGATTCGCTGGTTTACTACAACAGCAAAACTTTCAAGGTGGAGTCCAAGCTGGCGACTTCCTGGAAAGAAATGTCTGCCACGCAATACCGCTTCAATTTGCGCAAAGGCGTGAAGTTCAGCGATGGTTCAGCCCTGACGGCTGACGATGTGGTGTTCTCTCTGGAACGCGCACGCGCCAAAACGTCCAACTTCAACGTCTACACCCAGGGTTTCAGCAAAGTGGTGAAGGTCGATACCAATACGGTGGACATCCTCTTGAGTGGCCCCAACCCTGTGCTGCTGAATCAACTGACCGAGCTGCGCATCATGAGCAAAGCCTGGGCCGAGAAGAATAAGTCGGTCGAGCCCAAAGACATCAAGGCCAAAGATGAAAATTTTGCTCACCGCAACGCCATGGGCAGTGGCGCCTACATGGTCAAAGAATGGCAGCCCGACCAAAAGCTGGTGTTGGTGAAAAACCCCAACTGGTGGGGTTGGTCCGAGGTGCCCTCCAATGTGACCGAGATCATCTACACCCCCATCAAAAACGAAGCCACCCGTGCGGCCGCTTTGCTGTCGGGTGAACTGGACTTTGTGCTCGACCCCAGCCCCCAAGACCTGGGCCGCATGCGCAACAACGCCAACTTGAAAGTGGTCGACGGCATTGAAAACCGCACCATCTTTTTGGGCATGGACCAGCACCGTGATGAACTGCCAGGCTCTAGCGTCAAGGGCAAGAACCCGCTCAAAGACGTGAAAGTGCGTAAAGCCTTGTACCAGGCCATTGACATGGACACCATCCAACGAGTGACCATGCGCGGCCTGTCCCAAAACACGGGTGCTTTGGTGGCGCCGCAGGTCAATGGCTGGACCAAAACCGTGGACACCCGTTTCCCTTATTCGCAAGATGCGTCCAAAAAGCTGTTGGCCGAGGCCGGTTATCCCAACGGTTTTGAGGTGGACTTTGCTTGCCCCAACAACCGCTACATCAATGACGAGGAAATTTGCCAGGCCATCACCGCCATGTGGGCCAAAGTGGGCGTGAAAGCCAAGCTGCGCACCTTGCCCTTGGTCACCTATTTCCCCATGATCCAACGTTACGAAGCCAGCATTTACATGCTGGGTTGGGGCGTGCCGACCTTTGACGGCTTGTACAGCCTGCAGTCTCTCACCCGCTCGGTGGGAACAGGTGGTGACGGCAACTACAACGTGGGACGTTACAGCAACACCCGCATGGACTACATCGTGGACCGCGTGAAAACCGAGACCGATCTTTTGGTGCGCAACCGTTTGCTGACAGAGGGCCTGCAACTGTCCAATGACACCGTGTCGCACATTCCGTTGCACAACCAGGTGATCCCTTGGGCCATGAAGAAAAATGTGGAGGTGGTGCACCGCCCTGACAACCGCCTCGACTGGTCGCTGATCAAGGTCAACTGATGCTCGCTTTCATCCTGCAGCGGCTGATCCAGGCCGTGGTCGTCATGGTCACGGTCGCTTTCATTGCGTTTTTGCTGTTTCAGTATGTGGGTGATCCGGTGGTGTTCTTGTTGGGACAAGACGCCACCAAAGAACAGATTGACATGCTGCGGGCAGATCTGGGATTGGATCAACCATTTTTCGTGCAGTTCTGGCACTTTTTGCTGAATGCGGTGCAAGGTGAGTTTGGCTTGAGCTTGCGCCAGGGTGCCAAGGTGTCACGTCTGATCGCTGAGCGACTGCCTGCGACGCTCGAGCTGGCCTTGGTCGCTGCTTCCTTGGCCCTGCTCATCGGCATCCCCATGGGGGTGTACTCGGCTTTGCGCCGGGGCACTTGGGCCAGCCAACTTATCATGACGGTGTCTCTGCTGGGTGTGTCCCTGCCCACCTTCCTGATCGGCATCTTGCTGATCTTGGTGTTTGCCGTGATGCTGGGCTGGTTCCCCAGCTTTGGCCGGGGCGAAGTGGTTCAAATGGGCTGGTGGTCGAGCGGATTGATGACGGCCAAGGGCTGGCACCACATCGTGCTGCCCGCCGTCACGTTGGCGATCTTTCAACTCACGCTGATCATGCGCTTGGTGCGTGCCGAAATGCTGGAGGTGCTGCGCACCGACTACATCAAGTTTGCCCGTGCGCGGGGCTTGTCCAACCGGGCCATCCATTTTGGCCATGCGCTCAAAAACACACTGGTGCCTGTGTTGACCATCACTGGCTTGCAGTTGGGTGGTTTGATCGCGTTTGCCATCATCACCGAGACCGTGTTCCAGTGGCCAGGCATGGGTTTGCTGTTCATTCAGGCGGTCACCTTTGCCGACATTCCCGTCATGGCGGCTTATTTGTGTCTGATTGCGCTGATTTTTGTGGCCATCAATTTGGTGGTTGATTTGCTTTACTTTGTGGTCGATCCGCGCCTGCGCGTGGGCAAGCCGGGGGGGCACTGAACATGGGCACTTCGCTGCAATCTGTTTTAGGGCGTGGTGCCGCGTTTGCGCGCATCGCACAGTTCCATCCAGAGCTGACAGCCTTTCGGCGCGACCTGCACGCCCACCCCGAGTTGGGCTTCGAAGAGGTTTACACCGCACGCCGCGTGGCTGAAATGTTGCAGGTTTGCGGCGTAGACAGCATCCACACGGGTATCGGAAAAACCGGTGTGGTCGCTTTGGTCCACGGACAAGGCCGATCGTCCACCAATCCGGGCCGCATGGTCGGTTTGCGGGCCGACATGGATGCGCTGCCCTTGACCGAATTCAACGAGTGCACTTGGAAGTCGGGTACGCCTGGGTTGATGCACGGCTGTGGGCACGACGGCCACACTGCCATGCTCATGGGCGCTGCCCGCTACCTGGCCGAAACACGGCGCTTTGATGGCACAGCGGTGTTGATTTTTCAGCCAGGCGAAGAAGGCTATGCGGGCGCACGCGCCATGATGCAAGACGGTTTGTTTGAGCGTTTTCCGTGCGAACAGGTCTATGCCCAGCACAATTCACCTGAAACGCCTTTGGGCGTGATCGGTATCACCCCCGGCCCGATGCAGGCGGCGGTGGACCGGATCGAAATTTTGATCCGCGGCAAAGGCGGTCACGGTGCACGGCCGCATCAAGGCGTGGACCCGGTGCTGGTGGCTGGGCACATCATCACCGCCGCACAAAGCGTGGTCTCGCGTAACCTGTCTGCTTTTGACCAAGCGGTGGTCAGCATTTGCTCCATGCAAGGCGGTCATCCCGGGGCCATGAGCGTGATCCCCGGCGAAGTCACTTTGGTGGGCACCGTGCGCACTTACAGCGAAAGCGTGCAAGACCTCATCGAAGACCGTTTGCGGTCTTTGTGCATGGGCGTCGCTCAGGGCTTTGGCGCTTCGGCGGAATTGACCTATGAGCGCGTTTACCCCGCCACTGTGAACACCGTGCCCGAAGCCCAGTTTGCCTGTGACGTGGCAGCCAGCTTGGTGGGCGAAGACAAGGTCTGGCGCAACATGCTGCCCAGCATGGGCGGTGAAGATTTTTCTTTCATGCTGCAGGCCAAACCCGGTGCGTACATCCGCATCGGCCAAGGCCTGCCGCACGGCCCTGGGCCGCACCCGCTGCACAACAGCCGGTACGACTTCAACGACGACATCCTGCCTTTGGGCGCGGCCTTGCACGCCAGCTTGGTGGAACAGGCCTTGCCCCTGGGCACCACGGTCAAGCTTTGATCGCTATCCATTTCAACTACTGGAGTTTTTCAATGCGCACATCCTTACTCTCCCGTTCTTTGCTGACCATGGCCATGGCCTCGGCCTTATCCATGGGCACCGCAAATGCTGCCACTGTGCGCATCGCCAACCAGGGCGACGCTTTGTCCATGGACCCGCATTCGCTCAACGAATCGCTGCAACTGAGCGTCACCAACAACGTCTATGAGTCCCTGGTGGGCGTGAGCAAAGACCTGAAGTTCGAAGCAGGCTTGGCCACTTCGTGGAAGCAGACATCGCCAACCGTTTGGCGTTTTGAGCTGCGCAAGAACGTGCGCTTCCACGACGACACGCCTTTCACGGCGGATGACGTGGTGTTCTCGATCAACCGAGCTGCTGGTGAAGGCTCTGACATGCGCAGCAACACCAACGACATCAAGGAAGTGCGAAAGCTGGGCAGCCACACCATCGAGATCGAGACCAAGGCACCGTTTCCTATCTTGCCTAACGTTTTGTCCACTGTTTACATCATGAGCAAGAAATGGTGCGAGGACAACCAAGCCACACGCCCCGTGGATCGCCGCAAAGGCATTGAAAACGCAGCGTCCTTCCGTGCCAATGGCACAGGCCCCTACCGCCTGCGTGAGCGCCAGCCCAACGTGCGCACCACCTTTGTGCGCAATGGGAGCTATTGGGGAAAATTTGAGGGTAACGTCGACGAAGTCATCTTCTCAGTGATTTCGAACGATCCGACCCGCGTCGCAGCTTTGCTCTCCGGCGAGATCGACATCATGGAACCCGTGCCTGTGCAAGACGTTCCCCGCATCAACGCTGGTGCCAACACCCGCGCCTTGGTAGCACCCGAGTTGCGCACCATCTTTTTGGGCATGGACCAAAAGCGTGACGAGCTTCTTTACTCCAGCGTGAAGGGCAAAAATCCTTTCAAGGACAAGCGCGTCCGTCAAGCCTTCTACCAAGCCATCGACATCGAAGGCATCAAGCGTACCGTGATGCGTGGTGCATCCAACCCCAGCGCCTTGATGGTCGGCCCAGGCATCAACGGTTACAACCAAGAATTGAACAAGCGCTTGCCCTTTGACCCCGAAGCCTCCAAAAAACTGCTGGCCGATGCGGGCTACCCCACTGGTTTCACGGTGGACATGAACTGCCCCAATGACCGTTATGTGAACGACGGCCAGATCTGCGAAGCCGTGGCCGCCAACCTGGCACGGGTGAACATCAAGATCAACCTCAAGGCTGAGACCAAGGGCACCTATTTCCCGAAAATCTTGCGCCGTGACACGAGTTTCTATTTGCTGGGCTGGACACCAAGCACCTACGACGCCCACAACGCGCTCAATGCCTTGATGCGCTGCGTGGATGACAAGGGCACTGGCCAGTTCAACTTGGGGGCCTATTGCAACCCCAAGGTGGACGAGTTGACCGTGAAAATCCAGAGCGAGACCGATCAGACCAAGCGCAATGCCATGATCCGCGAGGTTTTTGAATTGCACAGTGCTGACATCGGTCACCTGCCATTGCACCAACAGGCGTTGGCCTGGGGCACCAGCAAAAAGGTCACCTTGGTACAGCGCGGGGACAACTACATGCCGTTCAAGTCCATCACTGTGAAGTAATCCATGAACGCATTGCAACGCTGGCTGAACAGCGATGTCGGTTACAGCTTCCGCCAATCGCCCACGGCGATGGTGGCGGCGGGCATCGCCTTCGTCTGTCTTTTTTGTTCGGTTTTTGCCGGCTGGGTCTCGCCGACCAACCCGTTTGATCTGGCCACCCTGGAGCTGAGCGACGCCCGCTTGCCCCCAGCGTGGATGGAAGGGGGCACCACCAAGTTCTTGCTCGGTACCGACGATCAGGGGCGTGACATTCTGTCGGCCCTGATCTACGGCTCGCGCATTTCTTTGGTGGTGGGCTTGGCCTCGGTGATCTTGTCGGTGGTCGTTGGTGTGGGCATGGGTTTGCTGGCAGGTTTCAAAGGCGGCTGGCTGGACGCATTGTTGATGCGTTTGTGCGATGTGATGCTGTCCTTCCCGGCCATCTTGGTGGCGCTGTTGATCGCGGGCGTGGGGCGGGCCTTGTTCCCCAATGCCAACGAGTCGCTGGCTTTTGGCGTGTTGATCATCTCGATCTCGCTCACGGGTTGGGTGCAATACGCCCGCACGGTGCGCGGCACCACACTGGTGGAACGCAACAAGGAATACGTGCAAGCCGCACGCGTGACGGGCGTGGCGCCGCTGCGCATCATGTTCAAGCATGTGCTGCCCAACGTGATGGGCCCTGTCATGGTGCTCGCCACCATCCAGGTGGCCACGGCCATCATCACAGAGGCCACCTTGTCTTTCTTGGGTGTGGGCGCTCCGCCCACTTCACCCTCGCTGGGTACGCTGATCCGTGTGGGCAACGACTATTTGTTCTCGGGCGAATGGTGGATCACGATTTTCCCGGGGCTGATGCTGGTGCTGATCGCTTTGTCGGTCAACTTGTTGGGTGACTGGTTGCGCGACGCGCTGAATCCGAGATTGCGATGAGTCTTTTACAAGTCAAGAATTTGGTGGTGGAATTCCCCAGCCGCCACGGCACGCTGCGTGCGCTGGATGACATTTCTTTCGACATTGCACCCGGTGAAATTCTGGGTGTGGTGGGCGAGTCGGGCGCTGGCAAGTCACTCACGGGTGCTGCCATCATTGGCCTTTTGGAGCCACCGGGCCAGGTGGCCGGAGGGCAAATCTTGCTGGAAGGTCAGCGCATCGACCACCTGAACAATGACCAGATGCGCCACATCCGCGGCCGCAAAATTGGTGCGATTTTTCAGGACCCGCTGACCTCGCTCAACCCGCTGTACTCCATCGGGCGGCAGTTGACGGAAACCATTTTGGCCCACTTGCCGGTCACGCCTCAAGAGGCGCGTCAACGGGCCATCCAATTGCTCATGGACACGGGCATTTCGGCTGCCGAAGAGCGCATCGACCACTACCCGCACCAATTTTCGGGCGGCATGCGTCAGCGCGTGGTGATTGCGCTGGCCCTGGCGGCCGAGCCCCAATTGATTGTGGCCGATGAGCCGACCACGGCGCTTGATGTGTCCATCCAAGCGCAGATCATCAGCTTGCTCAAAAAGGTCTGCAAGGACCGGGGCGCTGCCGTGATGTTGATCACGCACGACATGGGCGTGATCGCCGAAACCTGTGACCGCGTGGCGGTGCTGTATGCCGGACGCGTGGCCGAAATCGGCCCCGTCCACCAGGTCATCAACCACCCGGCCCACCCTTACACCGCAGGCCTGATGGCCTCGATCCCCGACATGGACAGTGACCGCGAACGCCTGAACCAAATTGACGGTGCGATGCCGCGCCTGAACGCCATTCCCCAAGGCTGCGCTTTCAATCCGCGCTGCCCCAAAGCTTTTGACCGCTGCCGCCAAGAGCGGCCCGATCTGGTGCAGGCCGGGGTCAATCTAGCGGCTTGCTGGCTGCACGACGGGAGCGCGGCATGAGCGACCACAAGACGCAGCCTTTGGTCGTGGCGCACGACCTGGCCAAGACCTTTGACGTCTCCGCCCCTTGGCTCAACCGCGTGATCGAGCGCAAACCCCGTCAACTGCTCAATGCCGTAGACGGCGTGAGCTTTGAGATCGAGCGTGGCAAAACCTTGGCCTTGGTGGGCGAGTCTGGCTGCGGCAAAAGCACCGTGGCCCGTTTGCTGGTGGGCTTGTACGAACCCACACGCGGCGGCCTGACCTTTGACGGGCAAGACGCGCACGCCGCCTTCAAATCGAACAATGCCAAGGCCATGCGCCAGCGCATTCAGATGATTTTTCAAGACCCCTATGCCAGCCTGAACCCTCGCTGGACAGTGGACAACATCATTGGTGAGCCGCTCAAGGAGCATGGACTGATCAGCGATGCCGAAGAGCTCAAAGCCCGCGTGGCCGAGTTGCTCCAGTCGGTGGGCTTGTCGCCGCTCGACATGGTCAAGTACCCTCACCAGTTCTCAGGTGGACAACGCCAGCGCATTTCGATTGCCCGTGCTTTGGCCACAGCACCCGAGTTTCTGGTGTGTGACGAGCCGACCTCGGCGCTTGATGTGAGCGTTCAAGCGCAAGTGCTCAACATCATGAAAGACTTGCAGCGCGAGCGGGGGCTGACCTATTTGTTCATCAGCCACAACCTGGCCGTGGTGCGCCATGTGAGCGACCAGGTGGGCGTGATGTATTTGGGCCGACTGGTCGAGTTGGCCGACAAGCACACCCTGTTTGCTAATCCGCAGCACCCTTACACCAAGATGCTGCTGGACGCGATTCCGAAGATGCACGACACGGGCCGTGCCCGCACCCCGGTGCAAGGCGAGGTGCCCAACCCGCTCAACCCGCCTACGGGCTGCACCTTCCACCCCCGCTGCCCGCAAGCGACCGACATTTGCCGAGCAGAGCGCCCCGCTTTGCGTGACTTCCAAGGCATCAAGATCGCGTGTCATGCGGTGGTGTGAAAAGCACAAGTGCGTCACTTGGACGCACTTGTTGGTGATCAGCCTGATGGGTTGAGTGTCAACCGGGTTTGATTTGACCCTTGATGACGACTTCTTTCCACCGGGCTTGTTCGCTGGCAATGAAGGCCCCGTATTCGCTGGCCGGGCCCCCGCCTGCAATGGCACTTTCGGCGGCGTACTTGGCAATGACTTCAGGTGAGGTCATGGCTTTGGCACATTCTTGTTGCAGTTTGAGCAAGATTTCAGGCGGTGTTCCTACCTTGGCTGTGATGCCGTACCACTGCACGGTTTCAAAATTCTTGTAGCCCAATTCGGCCACGGTGGGGACGTCGGGCAGTACCGAGATGCGTTCGCGTGTGCCCACGGCGATGCAGCGAAGAGCACCGCTCTTGATGTGAGGCAACAGAGCCGGTGTACCTGCCGAAAACAGCTGGATACGTCCAGCCAACACATCGTTGAGCGCAGGACCCGTACCGCGGTAGGGGATGTGGGTGATGAACATGCCCGTGGCGAGCTTGAGCGCTTCCATGGCCAAGTGGCCGGCGCTGGCGTTGCCCGCAGAGGCGTAATTGAGTTGCCCTGGGCGCGATTTGACATAGGCCACCAGTGATTTGAGATCGGTGGCAGGTACGTCTTTGTGCACGACAAACAGACTGGGCACGCGCGAGAGCAGGGTGACAGGTACAAAGTCTTTGTTGACGTCGTAGCCGCTGTCTGGGTAGATGAGAGGGTTGACCGCCATCAGGCCAATGTGGCTCATGACGATGGTGTAGCCGTCGGCTGGGGCACGCATCATCTCTTGCATGGCGGGAACGCCACCGCCACCACCTTTGTTGTCAATGATGAAAGGTACGCCCATTTGTTTGGTCAATTCTGTGGCCATGGTGCGTGCCACGATGCTGGAAGTGCCACCCGGGGCGAAAGGCACGATCCAGCGGATAGGCTTGTTGGGCCAGGCCGATTGCGCGTTGGCATTGACGCCCGTAGCCGCTAAACCGGCAGCACCCATCCACTTCAGGTAATCGCGACGTTGCAATGGGAGTGAATTGATTTCGTTCATGTTTTTGACCGTGAATAAAAATGACAGGTAATCAAACCAAAAAAAACAAAAATCTCAAAGGGGGTTTTTACGTACCCATGGTTTTTATGAGCGTCGGAATTGTCGCCAAAGACTGGGGACGACCAACAGCAGGAGCGCCACAGCCATCAAGCTGCCTGACAGTGGCCGCGTGAAGAAGGTGGACCATTCGCCTTGGCTGATGGTGAGGGCCTGCCGCATGGACTGCTCACCCAGTGGCGCCAGGATCAAGCCGACGATGAGTGGTGCAGCCGGGAAGTCGAAGCGGCGCATGATGTAACCCAGTAAGCCGAAGACAAACAACAAGCCCACATTGAACACCGAGTTGCCAGCGCCGTAAACGCCCGCTGTCGAGATCACGATGATGCCAGCGTAGAGCCAAGGCGGCGGGATCTTGAGCAGCTTGACCCACAGGCTCACCAAGGGCAGGTTGAGCACCAGCAAGATCACGTTGCCGATGTAGAGGCTGGCGATCAGTGTCCACACCAGGCTGCCTTGTTGACTGAACAGTTGCGGGCCGGTCTGAATGCCGTAGCCTTCAAAGGCCGACAACATGATGGCCGCCGTGGCCGAGGTGGGGATGCCCAAGGTGAGCAAGGGCATGAGCACACCCGCAGCGGCGGCGTTGTTGGCGGCTTCAGGGCCAGCCACACCTTCGATGGCGCCATGGCCAAATTCTTCAGGGTGTTTGGAGAGTTTCTTTTCGGTGTAATAAGACAAGAGGGTGGGCAGTTCCGCCCCGCCTGCGGGCATGGCGCCGATGGGGAAACCAAAGAAAGCGCCACGGAACCAGGCTTTCCAGGAGCGTGCCCAGTCTTGTTTGCTCATCCACAGGCTGCCCGTCAATTTCATGACCTCACCACCTTTGGACTCGCGGCCTTGCCAAGCGAGGTACAGCGCTTCGCCCACGGCAAACAGGCCCACAGCGGCCACAGTGACTTCGATGCCGTCGAGCAATTCGGGGCGGCCAAAGGTGAAGCGGGGTTGGCCTGTTTGCAAGTCCACACCCACCATGCCCAAAAGCAAGCCCAAACCAAGCGCCACCAGTCCGCGCAGCATGGAATTGCCCAGCACGGCCGACACGGCCACGACCGACAAGACCATGAGGCTGAAGTATTCGGCCGGGCCAAAGGCCAGCGCCGCTTCGACCACCCAGGGGGCGACAAAGGTCAGGGCCAATGTGCCGATGGTGCCGGCCACAAAGCTGCCAATGGCGGCAGTGGCCAGGGCTTGACCCGCTCGGCCGCGACGGGCCATCTTGTTGCCTTCCAGGGCTGTGACCACAGCCGCAGATTCGCCCGGTGTGTTGAGCAAAATCGAGGTCGTGGAACCCCCATAGGCTGCACCATAGTAAATGCCTGCGAACATCACAAACATGCTGGTGGCGGGGACGTGGTAAGTGAGGGGGAGCAGCAAGGCGATGGTCAGCGCAGGGCCAATGCCGGGCAGCACACCGACCAGCGTGCCGACAAAGCAGCCCACAAAGCCCCACATCAAGGTGGTGGGTTGCAAGGCAATGGCAAAGCCACCCATCAGGGCGTCAAAAGCTTCCATGGGGTATCCGATCGAAAAACGTGAAGACTTGCTGGCGCAGCGCGGACGATGCCCGCGTCAGATCAGCCAAGGCAGTGCCGGTCCCAAACCTACGCCCAGCAATTGGGCAAATACGAACCAAAAGGTGCTGGCAATGGCGGCACAGATCATTGCAGACTTGAGTCCCAAAGGTGCGTCAAACGAGCGGGCCACGCCCATGCCGCACAACGTGGCGGGAATGACAAAACCCAAGGGGATCACCAGCGCGATGAAAGCCACACCGCCGCCCAGCAAGCTGAGCACCCGTACATTGGCGCCTGGCAGGGCAGACTGATCGGGTGCTTGGCTTTCGTCGGTTTGGCTACCGCGCCAAGCGCTGATGCCGTACAAAACGGCAAAAGAGCTGAGCGCGGCCACGATCACGCCCGGGGCGAGCACAGGACCTACGGTCATCTGCATCAAAGATTCCGGAATGACCGTGACCTGCCAAGCGGCCACCCCGCAAAGGGTGACCAGCAAAAGGGCGACGCGAAAAGGCGTCATGCCAAGCCCAGTTCTTTCATCAGAACTTCTTTTTCTGCAATGTCAGCAGCCAAGTCGCGTTCAAATGGGCGCTCGGTCATGAAGGCGTCGGTCCACTTGCGTGTTTCCAATTCTTGCTTCCATGCTGCAGATGCGTTGAGTTTGGTCACAAAGTCAATCATGGCTTCACGCTGAGCATTCGAGATGCCGGGGGGCGCGAAGACACCACGCCAGTTGGACTCGGTCACGTTGATGCCCAATTCGGCCAAAGTGGGTACGCTCACGCCAGGGATACGTCGCTTGCCGGACACGGCCAGCGGAATCATGCGGCCCGCTTTGATTTGCTCTTCAAATTCGGAATATCCCGAAATGCCTGCCGTGACTTGGCCACCCAAAATGGCCGCGTTGGCTGGACCGCCGCCTGCAAAAGCGACATAAGCGGCTTCGCGCGGGTTCTTGCCTAAAGCTTTGATCAACATGCCCAAAATCAGGTGGTCGGTGCCGCCTGCACTGCCGCCTGCGACCGACACCGCCTTGGGGTTGGCCTTGATGGCGGCTTCGAGCTCTTTCCAAGTCTTGATTTTGCCGTTAGCAGGCACCACGATCACGCCAGCTTCTTCAGTCAAGCGGGCAATTGGGGTCACGTCCTTGATGGTCACGGGGCTCTTGTTGGCAATGCCTGCACCGATCATGACCGAGCCGCCCACCATCAGGCTGTTGCCCTGGCCTTTGCGTTGGTTCACATAACGGGGCAGACCCACCATGCCACCGGCGCCGCCAACGTTTTCAAACTGCATGTTGCCGACCAAGCCTGCTGCTTTGGCTGCGCGTTCGATGGCGCGGGCCGTGCCGTCCCAACCACCGCCAGGTGCAGCTGGCACAAACATGTTGAGGCTGGCAATGAGGGGTTTGGCTTGCGCCCAAGCGGGCAGGGCCATGGATGCGCCAGCGGCAGCGCCGAAGGCCAGAAAGTCGCGTTTGGAAAAAGTCATGCGGGTCTCCTGTGTGAAAATGAAAACAACTCTGCGGGGCGCATGCCTCGAGCAGATTGAAGGATTTTGCGGCGTTGCTGGCCGTCAACCTGTCAAAGAGCTGTCAATTCCGTTCGGTAATTACCCTCAAACGACCCATGACCCCCCGAATTTTGTTGGTGGAAGACACGCCTGATATTGCCTTGTGGCTGGGGACGGCTTTGCGTCTGGGCGGCATGCAGGTTGAATTCGCCGCAGACGGGCATGCCGCTGAGCACAGCTTGCAGCTGGGGCACGGTTTCGATGCGGTGCTGCTCGATTTGCAGTTGCCCGGGCAAGACGGCCTGAGCGTTTTGCAGGCTTTGCGCGGGCGGGGTGATACCGTACCCGTGCTGATTTTGACGGCGCGTGCCAGTGTGCCTGACCGGGTATTGGGCCTGAACATGGGGGCGGACGACTATTTGCCCAAGCCTTTCGATTTGAGTGAACTCGAAGCGCGTTTGCAAGTTTTGCTGCGACGCCACGGGCGCGCCAAAACCACAGCCTTGCGATGGGGGCCATTGGAGATGCGGACCGACACCAACGAGGTGCAACTGCGCGGGCAGCCCTTGGCACTGACCCAGCGGGAGGCGGCGGCGCTGCGGGTGTTGCTGGCTTCGCCCCAACGCACTGTGAGCAAAGAGCAGTTGCACGCCGAAGTGTTTGCTGACGAGTCCGCTGGGCTGGACGCGGTCGAGGTGTTGATTTACCGATTGCGCAAAAAGCTCGAATCTTCCGCGCTGGCGTCCGGCGTATCGGTCGATGTGGCGATCACCACCTTTCGGGGCATGGGTTACATGCTGACCCAACCCGCGAAACCGCCAGAGGCTGCGTCTCCATGAGCCAGACCCCGCTGCTTTGGGCAGGTTCTGCCACCTCCTTGCGCAGGCGTTTGCTCAGCTGGATTTTGTTGCCGCTGGCTGGGCTGATTGGTATCAACGCTTGGGTGGGTTACGGCAACGCGGTACAAGCAGCCAATGAGGCTTACGACCGGTCTTTGTATTTGGCCGCCCGGTCTCTGGCCGAAGAGCTGGAATGGCAGGGTGCTGAGCTTCAACTCGATGTGACCAAGGCGGTTGGTTATTTGTTTGAAAACCACACGGGCTCGCGTTTGTTTTACAAAATCACCACGCCCGAAGGCCAGTGGTTGGCGGGTGTGGCGGCTTTGCCCGATGTACCTGCCCGCGCCCAGTCTGCCGTGAAGTTTTTTGCATTGGTGCAGTTTGACAATGGTCAATATTTGGGCCAGCCCGTGCGATTGGCGCAGCTCACGCATGTGGTGGAAGCCGTATCTGGTGTTAATGCGGCTGGGCCCCGTGACCCTTTGGTCAAGATCACCGTGGCCGAGACCATGGAGGCGCGCCAGCAACTGATTGAACACATCTTGTGGGACACGCTGGGCAGCCAGGGCCTGCTGCTGCTGGCGGCTGCCTTGTTGGTGGTGTGGGGTGTGCAGCGCGGCATCCGCCCGCTGGAGGCTTTCCGGCAGCAATTGGCCCAAAAAAGCGATGACGATTTTTCTCCCATCCAACCGCCGGATTTGCCGCGTGAATTGCGTCCCTTGATCGACACCCTGAACAGCTACTTGGACCGATTAGGCCGCTTGATTGAGATTCGCAAACGCTTTTTGGACAACGCCGCTCACCAGTTGCGCACGCCGCTGACCGCGCTCAAAACCCAATTGGCCTTGGCTCATCGCAATGCCGAGCCGGAAAATGCGCAGGCTTTGATGGCTGCGGCCCGCCAAACCACAGACGATGCGGTGCGTTTGACCGAGCAGTTGCTCGCCATGACGCGGGTCGAGCATGCCCGCGAAATGCACAGCCCCGAGCGTGTGGACCTGGTGGACTTGGCCCGGCGGGTGACGCAGGAGCATTTGCTGCGTGCCCACCAATCGGGTGACGATTTGGGCCTGGAGTTGCAATTGGCGAGCAGCGAGGTGCAGTGCGTGGAATTGTTGCTGCACGAAGCGCTGAGCAACTTGATCGACAACGCCATGCACCACAGTTCTGTGGGCACACACATCACGGTGCGGGTTGGGTCCGGTTGGGTCGAGGTGGTGGACGATGGCCCGGGCATTCCGCCTGAGCACCAAGCCCATGTGTTTGAACGTTTTTACCGCGCCGCGCCCTCAGGTGTCTCGGGCAGTGGTTTGGGTTTGGCCATTGTGAAAGAAATCGCCAATCAACAAGGCGCTGAAATCAGCCTGGTCAGCCCTGTGGCAAACGGTCGCGGTACAGCGATCCGCTTGTATTGGCCACTTGCCTGAACCCCATCGCCCCGGGGGCGAGGCTCCCACTAAAAAAATTCTCTCTGTAGGAGCGACACCCTCCTCGCAATAGGCGCTTCGCAGACCTAAAACTTCAGGTGTAACGCTTGCTGCGCAGGTTGTTTTTCATGTCCCGCAGATTGGGCTGCAGTTCTTCGCCAATGCGCAAGGCCACGGTGGTGGCCAAAATGTCGATGATCAACAGGTGCAGCAGGCGAGAGACCATGGGGCTGTATTTGTCGTAGCCCTCGGGGTGGTCGGCCGTGAGGTGGATGTGTCCGGCGCTGGCCAGAGGCGAGCCGCTGGCGGTGATGACAATGGTCGTGGCCCCTTGCTTTTTGGCAATGTCGCAGGCGTCCATCAGGTCGCGGGTGCGCCCTGAGTTGGAGATGATCACCGCGCAGTCACCCGGCTTGAGCATGGAGGCGCTCATCACTTGCATGTGGCCGTCGCTGTAGGCGATGGCGTTCACCCCCAGGCGAAAGAATTTGTGTTGCGCGTCTTGGGCCACGATGCCCGAATTGCCCACGCCGTAAAACTCGATGCGGCGGTTGGTTTTTTGGGTAGCAGCCAAGGCTTGCGCAGCGTGTTCCAGTGCGAACGAGCTGGCGTCGTTGCGGTACTTCAAAAACGCGGCCACGGTGTTGTCGATGACCTTGACCGCGATGTCGCTGGTTTTGTCGTCCACATCCACGCTGCGGTGGATGAAGGGGACGCCTTCGCTCACACTGCCAGCCAGCTTCAGCTTGAAATCCGACAAACCGTCGTAACCCACACTGCGGCAAAAGCGCACCACGGTGGGTTTGCTCACATGCGCGCGGTCGGCCAACTCGGTGACGGGTAAGTTGGCAAAGGCCCGTGGGTCAGCCAAGACCAGCTTGCCCACGCGTTGCTCGGCCGGGGCCAGGGAGGGCAAAGAGGCTTTGATTCGGTCGAGCATGGTGTGTCTCCGGTTTAAATTTCTTCAGACCAGCAAAAGCCGTCGCGGGCGATCATGGCGCTGGATGCGCTCGGACCCCAGGTGCCCGCAGCATAAGGGCGTGGGCCCATGGTGTCGTTCTGCCAGTGCTGCAGGATTGGCTCTACCCAACGCCAAGCTTCTTCTTGTTCATCGCTTCGCACGAACAGGTTCAGGCGGCCGTCCAGCACATCGAGCAGCAAGCGCTCATAAGCGCCCACGCGTTGGCTGCCAAAGCGCTTGTCAAAGTCCAGGTCCAGGTGCACAGGGCTCAAGGTGGCGCCACCGCTGCCTTCGCCGCGCTTGCTTTGGCCCTGGGCGAACAGGTGCAACTCCAGTCCGTCTTTGGGCTGCAAATGGATGACCAGTTTGTTGGCTTGCCCCATGGGACTTTTGAAGATCTCGTGCGGCGTTTTGCGGAAATTGATCTCGATGTGCGCCTCTCGCGAAGCCATGCGTTTGCCAGTGCGGATGTAGAACGGCACGCCCGCCCACCGCCAGTTGGCGATCTCCGTGCGCAGCGCCACAAAGGTTTCGGTGCTGCTGCTTGGGCTGACACCTTGCTCTTCGCGGTAGCCGGGCACGGCTTGGCCGAACACATTGCCTGCGCTGTACTGACCGCGGATGACGTGCTGGCTCAGGGTTTCGGGCGTCCAGCGTTTCAAGGCGCGCAACACCTTGAGCTTTTCATCGCGGATCGCGTCGGCGTGGGCGTTGATGGGCGGCTCCATCGCGATCGCGCAAACCAATTGCAAGGCGTGGTTTTGAACCATGTCGCGCAGGGCGCCGGTGGTTTCGTAAAAGCCGCCGCGTTTTTCCACACCCAACTCTTCGGACATGGTGATCTGGATGTTGGCGATGTGCTCACGCCGCCACAGGGGCTCAAACAAGGCATTGCCAAAGCGCAGCGCAAACAGGTTTTGCACCGCAGGCTTGCCCAGGTAGTGGTCGATGCGAAAAATTTGCTGTTCTTTGAAGACCTTGCCCACCGCCTCATTGATCGAGCGGTTGGAGGCCAGATCATGGCCCAGTGGCTTTTCCAGCACGATGCGCGTCTTGGCGGTGTTCAAGCCGTTGGCCGCCAATTGCTCGCAAACGGTGGTGAAAAGGCTGGGTGCGGTGGACAAATACATCACCACGCTGTCGGTCTCGCGCTCGGCCAAACGGGCTGACAAGGCCGCATAAGACTCTGGCTTGGACAGGTCCATGCGCACGTAGCACAGCATGCTGGCAAAGCGGGCGAATTCTTCAGGGTTGGGGCGCTTGTCCCCGTCCACTTGGTCAAAACGCGACTGGATCTGCTGGCGGTATTGCGCGTCCGTCATATCGTCGCGGCCCACACCGATGATGCGGCCACCTTCAGGCAGACTGTCGTGACGGTACGCCTGGAACAAGGCGGGCATGAGTTTGCGCCAGACCAAATCGCCCGTGCCGCCAAAGAAAACCAAATCAAAAGCCATGATGTTCTTGAGTTACATGAAAAATTGATTTGTAATGTAACTTTGTTTCACAGATAATTCAAGCGACTTCTCAAATAAACGCCATGAACCAACTCGACGCTCTCAAAAAATTCACCACCGTGGTCGCAGACACTGGTGACTTCAAACAACTGGCCCAGTTTCAACCACAAGACGCGACCACCAACCCTTCGCTGATTCTGAAGGCGGTCCAAAAACCCGAATACGCGCCTTTGTTGGTCGATGCGGTGAGCGCTCACCGGGGTCAGCCATTGGATGTGGTCATGGACCATCTGCTGGTGCGTTTTGGCTGCGAAATTTTGAACACCATTCCGGGCCGTGTGTCGACCGAAGTCGATGCCCGTTTGAGCTTTGACACCGCCGCTACCGTAGCGCGCGCGCGTCGCATCATGGCGCTTTACGAGGCGCAGGGCATTTCCCGCGAGCGGGTGCTGATCAAGATCGCCTCGACTTGGGAGGGCATTCAAGCCGCCGCCGAGCTGGAGCGCGAGGGCATTCGCTGCAACCTGACGCTGTTGTTTGCGTTTTGCCAAGCCGTGTCTTGCGGCCAAGCCAAAGTGCAACTGATCTCGCCCTTTGTGGGCCGCATTTACGACTGGTACAAAAAGTCTGCGGGTACCGCTTGGGACGAAGCATCCAAAGCGGGCGCCAACGACCCCGGCGTGCAGTCGGTGCGGGCCATCTTCAACCACTACAAAAAGCACGGCATCGCCACCGAGGTGATGGGCGCGTCGTTTCGCAACATCGGTCAGATCACTGCGCTGGCCGGTTGCGATCTGTTGACCATCAGCCCTGAGTTGTTGGGGCAGTTGGCCGCCAGCGATGCAGCGCTGGGTTTGGCGCTGGACGCCGCTGCCGCGCAAAGCATGGATTTGCCTGCGGTGAGTTACGACGAAGCAGCTTTCCGCTTGGCGCTCAACGAGGACGCCATGGCCACAGAAAAGCTTGCCGAAGGCATTCGGGCGTTCTGTGCCGATGCGGTGAAGCTTGAAGAATTGATGAAAAAGGCCTGAGGCATGCGCTGTGACCAAACCCCGGCCTGGAAGGCGTTGACAGCTCATGCGAGTGAGGCCAAGGGTTTCGATTTGCGAACGGCCTTCGCACAAGACGCCAGTCGGGTACAGCACCTGAGTCAGAACGCCCCGCATGTCTTTGCCGACCTGTCCAAAAACCATGTGGATGCCGCCACCGAAGCCCTGCTGCAAGCGCTGGCCCAACAGACGGGGCTGATTGCGCACCGAGATGCCATGTTCCGGGGTGAGCATATCAACACCACCGAGGACCGCGCTGTCATGCACTGGCTGCTGCGCCAACCCGAAGGCTCCTTGGGTGGGGATTTGGCCGAGCCGCTGGCGCTGGTGCACGCCACGCTCCAACCCATGCTGGCCTATGCCGAGACCATCCGTGCCGATGCGCAGATCACCGATGTGGTGAATATCGGCATTGGCGGCTCCGATCTGGGCCCTCAGATGGCGGTGCTGGCGCTGCAGGATTTTGTGAGCGAGGGCAAACGCTTCCATTTCGTGTCTAACGTGGACGGCCATGAACTGGCTTCGGTACTCAAGGGGCTGAAGGCTGAGCACACGCTGTTTTTGATCGCCTCCAAAACTTTCACCACCATCGAGACCATGACCAATGCCCGCTCGGCGCTGGCATGGTTACAGGCACAAGGCGGCACCCAGGTGGCCCGACACTTTGCGGCGCTGACCACCAACGTGGCGGCGGCGGCCGATTTTGGGATCACCACCACTTTTGGGTTTTGGGACTGGGTGGGCGGACGTTACTCCATGTGGTCGGCCATTGGACTGCCGCTGGCCATCGCCATTGGCACGCAGGGTTTCAAGGATTTGCTGGCCGGAGCACACGCGATGGACCAGCACTTTCAGACTGCGCCGCCAGAGCTCAACTTGCCCATGCGCTTGGGGCTGCTGGATGTCTGGTACCGCAACTTTTTGAACTACACCAGCCGCAGCATTGCGCCTTATCACAGCGCCCTGCGCCGCTTGCCCGCGTATTTGCAGCAGCTGGAGATGGAGAGCAACGGCAAGCGGGTGGACCGAAACGGGCATGCCTTGCCCTTCGATACCTCACCCGTGCTCTGGGGCGAGCCGGGCACCAATGGCCAGCACGCTTACTTTCAGATGCTGCACCAAGGCACCGACGTGGTGCCGCTGGAGTTCATCGCGGTCAAAAAGCCCACGCACAATTTAACCGACCACCATGAACTGCTGCTGGCCAATGCAATCGCGCAGGCCCAGGCGCTCATGGTGGGCAAGTCCGACGAAGGTGGGCACAAGCACTTCACCGGTAACCGACCCAGCACCTTCTTGCTGCTCGATGAACTCACGCCCGCCAGTTTGGGGTCGCTCATCGCCTTACAAGAGCACCGCGTGTTTGTGAGCGGCTCCGTCTGGGGCATCAACAGCTTTGACCAATGGGGTGTGGAACTGGGCAAGGTCCTGGCCAAAGACATCCATGCCCGAATGGCCTCGGGGGATGTCACCGGCTTGGATGCTTCAAGCGCTGGACTGCTCGAGCGGATTCGCTGACGCTTAAACCCCTAGCACCCGTGCGGGGCTCCTACAGAGTCAGACGTTTCGTCTTCCCCTGTAGGCGCGGCGCCCCCGCCGCGATAAGGCCAATGTTGTGGGTTTTCAGTGCTTGTGCGTGCTGTGGTCGTGATCTGCTTTGGCCGCCTTCACTTCCAAGGTCCCGCGCATGCCTGCCTCGTAATGCCCGGGAATCAGGCACGCCATTTGCAAGCGGGTGGCCTGGGCAAAGGTCACCACCAACTCGCCGGTTTGCCCAGCCCTCACGCTGATGGCAGCCCCTGTGCCATGGTGGGGGTGCTCCTGTTGCGCCGAACCTTTTGCCGCGGCTTGTTTCATCACCTCAGCGTGTTCACGAATGGCCTCGTCGCTGCCCAGCACCATTTCATGGGTCGTGCGGCCCGAATTGGTGATGACAAAACGGATGGTTTCACCGGCTTGCACCTCAATCTGGCTGGGCGTGAAGCGCATTTGGTCGTCCATGTTCACGGCGATGCTGCGGCTGACCACTTGGGCCTGAATGGGGTCAGCTGGCCCAGTGGTCCCAGCGGGTGGGGCGCCATGGTGGTCATCTGCTGCAACGGCCTCGCCATGGCTGTGCCCTGAGGCTGCCCAGTTGGGGTGGCGTTCAAGCCATTGCCAAGAGGCCCAGCTGCCCGCCGTCACGGCTGTGCCCAGCACCAGCACATACGCTGTGGCCGCTCGCGGCCAGTGGCGAGGCGCACTCAAGCCCAGAGCCAATACAGAGATGAAAAAGCCCAGCGGCACCACCCAGGCGCTGCGCGCAGGCGAGTCTGGAAAGTGCTGCAAACCGCCCGTGAAAAAGCCCAAGCCAATCGACAGCAATGTGCCCAGCACCAAGGTTTTCAGTAAACCTGTTTGCGGAGAATCAATCGTTGGGGTGTTTTGCCGATGCTCCAGCCAAGCCCCGAGCACAAATAAAACGATGCCAATGGCTGCGGTCCAGAGGGAACGTGTGCCGCTGAAAAAGCCGTGGTTCACAGCCCCAGAAATGAAACTGATGCCCGAGTACTTGAGCAGCATCGCGCCATGGTGTTGTTGAAAAGAAGAAGTCATGCGTCCATCCATGCGCAGCTGTTAACTGCGCGTATTCATCGATCTGCTGCGCAGGCAAGGGCCCGCACAGAATGGGAAAAGAGTGGAGCGCTTAGGCGATGGGAGGGCGAAATAAAGGCTGAAAATTCGTACTTTGCCAGCCCTGTGGCGCCAGCTGAGGCTGGCCGGATGGCGCAGTGTGCTGGGCCTTGTTCGTCCAGTGACCCAAGCCCACCGCACAGCAATGGTGACAGTCGTCAAGTGAGGTACAGCGCGTGTGGGCGTCTTCGGAGGTCGAGGTCGTATCGCTCGATGACTTGTCGGCTTGATTCTCTGAGTGTCCGTGGCAGTCAGTCGATGCCATGAAGGCTATGGTGTTGATGGCGAATGGACTTTCTCTGGTTTGTTCCGTGGGCGCCCTGTTTTGATGGGCTGTTGCCACAGGGGTTTGCAAGTGTGATTGCCAACCGGATTGCAAAGATGTGGGCATGGCCATGACCGAGCTCAAACTCAACTTGAGCAGCATCCAACCTATTAAAAACCATGAACAACAACGCATGTCTTCATCTTAACGACTGAACCTTGAACGCTGCAGGCAGGTTTGAATTTGCCTGCCGGATGACTGGCCATTTTGAAGAGGGCATGATCCATGGCGTCACTGTCAAGTAAAGGGTACACACTTCATGAGCCATTCACCAATGAACGCCTTGTCCAGACGCCAATGGCTTGCAACTGCGGCCGTGATCATTGGCGCAGGATTCCAGCTGACTGCGATGGCGCAGGCCACCACCGTGCAGGTCTGGAAAGACCCCAATTGCGGCTGTTGCCATCTTTGGATAGAACACTTGCAGTCCAGCGGCTTCAAGGTCGAGGTCCGTGACGTAGGCAACGCCGCCGCCCGCAAGCGCTTGGGCATGCCCGAAAAACTCGGCTCTTGCCACACCGCCACCGTGGGTGGCTATGTGATTGAGGGCCATGTGCCTGCCGCGGACATTCACCGTCTGCTCAAGGAGCGGCCTGTGGCTTTGGGTTTGTCAGTGCCTGGCATGCCAATTGGCAGTCCCGGCATGGATGGCCCTGAATATAAAGGGCGTAAAGACGCGTTTGACGTGTGGTTGGTACAAAAAGACGGCACTGCGAAAAGCTTTCAGCGATACCCGGGTCAGGGCCGTATGGCCTAGCTTGATGTCTTACAGACCTTGCGCCAATAAAAAAGCCCCGCAAGGCGTGAACCTTGCGGGGCTTTGTTTTTGGCCGGGAGAGGGCGCAAACCCTCAGTCCAGACAGCGGGGCAATTACATGCCCATGCCGCCCATACCGCCCATTCCACCCATGTCAGGCATGCCGCCGCCGCCAGCGCCGGACTCGTCCTTCGGAGCTTCGGAAACCATGCACTCGGTTGTGAGCATCAAAGAAGCCACAGAAGCGGCGTTCTGCAAAGCAGTACGGGTCACTTTTGTAGGATCCAGAATACCCATTTCGATCATGTCGCCGTAGGTGTCGTTGGCCGCGTTGAAGCCGTAGTTGCCTTTGCCAGCCAACACAGCGTTCACCACCACCGATGGCTCGCCGCCGGCGTTGTACACGATCTCGCGCAGAGGCGCTTCGATGGCTTTCAACACCAGCTTGATACCAGCGTCTTGGTCAGCGTTGTCGCCTTTGATGGCGCCAGCGGTTTGACGTGCACGCAGCAATGCCACGCCGCCGCCAGCCACGATGCCTTCTTCCACAGCAGCGCGTGTAGCGTGCAGGGCGTCTTCCACGCGGGCTTTCTTTTCTTTCATTTCGACTTCGGTGGCAGCGCCAACCTTGATCACGGCCACACCGCCAGCCAACTTGGCCACGCGCTCTTGCAGCTTTTCGCGGTCGTAGTCAGAAGTGGCTTCTTCGATTTGCACGCGCACTTGTTTGACGCGGGCTTCGATGTCAGCAGCTGCACCAGCGCCGTCGATGATGATGGTGTTTTCTTTGCCCACTTCGATGCGCTTGGCTTGGCCCAGATCGGCCAAAGTCACTTTTTCGAGTGTCAAGCCAACTTCTTCAGCGATCACTTTGCCGCCGGTCAAGATGGCGATGTCTTCCAACATGGCTTTGCGACGATCGCCAAAGCCTGGAGCCTTGACAGCCACAACCTTCAAGATGCCACGGATGGTGTTCACCACCAAAGTTGCCAAGGCTTCGCCTTCGACTTCTTCAGCAATGATCAACAAAGGACGGCCAGCTTTGGCAACGGCTTCCAATGTGGGCAGCAGATCGCGGATGTTGCTGATCTTCTTGTCGAACAACAACACGAAAGGGTTGTCCAGCAAAGCGGCTTGCTTTTCAGGGTTGTTGATGAAGTAGGGCGACAGGTAGCCGCGGTCAAACTGCATGCCTTCAACGATGTCGAGTTCGTTGTCCAAAGACTTGCCGTCTTCCACGGTGATCACGCCTTCTTTGCCGACTTTGTCCATGGCTTTGGCGATGATGTCACCGATGCTGTGGTCGCTGTTGGCAGAGATCGAACCGACTTGGGCGATTTCTTTGGTCGTTGTGGTGGCCTTAGTGGCTTTCTTCAACTCGTCGATCAAAGCTGCAACAGCCTTGTCGATGCCGCGCTTCAGGTCCATCGGGTTCATGCCGGCGGCCACGTACTTCATGCCTTCGCGCACGATGGCTTGGGCCAACACAGTCGCAGTCGTCGTGCCGTCACCAGCGTTGTCAGAAGTCTTGGAAGCCACTTCCTTGACCATCTGCGCGCCCATGTTTTGCAACTTGTCTTTGAGTTCGATTTCCTTGGCCACGGACACACCGTCCTTGGTCACGGTAGGGGCGCCGAAAGAACGCTCCAGAACCACGTTACGGCCCTTAGGGCCCAGAGTCACTTTGACCGCGTTGGCCAAAATGTTCACGCCTTCAACCATGCGTGCGCGGGCTTCGCCGCCGAAAATTACGTCTTTTGCTGCCATTTTTAAGCTCCTAAATTCAGATTAATCAGTTGAGGACAGAGCGACAGGGCGTTTCGCGCGTCTGTCGGTCTGTCCCGCAAATCACTCAACTACCGCGAACAGGTCTTCTTCTTTCATGACCAACAGCTCGTCGCCGCCGACCTTGACGGTCTGGCCGCTGTACTTGCCGAACAACACGCGGTCGCCGACTTTGACGCTCAGGGCTTTGGTCTCGCCTTTGTCATTGGTTTTGCCAGGGCCGACGGCCAAGACTTCACCTTGATCAGGCTTTTCTGCAGCGGAATCGGGGATCACGATGCCCGAAGCTGTTTTGGTTTCGCTTTCGATACGCTTGACGATCACGCGATCGCCCAAAGGACGCAGTTTCATGGAATCTCCTGGATTTGAAACAAGGGTTGAAAAACACGAGCACCGACGGTGCTTCTGAAATCTGAGGGGTGGGTGTTGTTAGCACTCATCCCCATCGAGTGCTAATGATACGGGCATTTCTTGGCATTTCAAGAGCGGCTTGTTTTTTCCGTTGAGAATTTGAGGTGACCGCTTCGGCCCTCCTTTTCACCAGTTACAAGCGTCTTCAGTGCAAAATCACCCCCTATGTTGAGATGGTTTTTGTTTTTTTCCCGTTGGCCCCTGTGGGCATTGCATGCGCTGGGCAGCTTGGGTGGCTGGCTGGCTTGGTGCTTTTCGGGGCGTTACAGAAGCCGCTTTTTGAAAAACGTGCGTCTGGCCGGATTGGGCTGGGGCACGGTCATTCGGGCGGTAGGCCATGCCGGACGCATGTCGGCAGAGCTGCCTCGTTTATGGCTAGGCCAAACGCCGCCCTTAGTTTGGGTGGATGACCGCGCGGTGGTTGAGGCTTATGACAGCGGTCAAGGCGTCTTGTTTTTGACCCCGCACATGGGTTGTTTTGAAATCACGGCCCAAGCGCTGGCTGCGCGTTTCTCACAAAAAAACGGTTCCCTGACGGTGCTTTATCGCCCCGCCCGCCATGCCGGTTTGGGCGAGGTCATGACTTTGGCCAGGCAGCGACCGGGTCTGGAAGCCGTGCCGACCACTTTGGCTGGTGTGCGCCAGATGATCAAGGCCTTGCGTTCAGGCCGTGCCGTGGGTTTGTTGCCGGACCAGGTACCGCCCGAAGGCATGGGTCAGTGGGCACCTTTTTTTGGGCAATCGGCTTACACCATGACCTTGGCCGCCCGTTTGGCCCTGCAAACCGGGGCCCGAGTGGTGTTGATTTGGGGCGAGCGTTTGTCATGGGGCCGCGGCTACCGATTGCACACCCAAGCTTTGGGACATGAGCTCTCAGACGATCTGAACACGGCCGTGGTGCAGATCAACCAAGCCATGGAAAGGCTGATTTTGCAGTGTCCGTCCCAGTACATCTGGGGTTATGCCCGCTACAAGAACCCCAGGCAGGCCTGAGCGGGCGCCCATATGGTGAATTTGTTGATTGCTTATTTGCGCTTGTTCTCGCGGCTGCCTCTCTCATGGGTGCGCGCAGCGGGTACGGGGCTGGGTTGGCTGCTGTGGCAAGTGGCCCTTGCACGCCGGCACATTGTGCAGGTCAACCTGCAAAAGTGCCTGCCGGAATGGTCCGAGGCGCAGCGCAAGGCATTGGCTTACCGCCACTTCGTGGCTTTTGGCCAGTCTGTGATGGACCGGGCTTGGCTTTGGCACGCGCCCGAGGCCACGGTGCGACAACGCTTGCGCTGGGTGGGTGATTTGGATGCCTTGAAAGCGCCCGGACCCTTGGTGATGTTTGCACCCCATTTTGTGGGGCTCGATGCCGGCGGCATGGCCGTGTCCTTGGATGTCCAAGGCCCTGTGGCGTTCATATTCACGGCGCAATCACGACCCGCTGTAGAGGCATGGGTCCGTGAAGGGCGAGAGCGCTCAGGCAATGTTCGGCCCTATTTTCGTCACCAAGGCATGCGCCAGATCTTGGCGGGCATCAAAAAGGGCGAACCCTTGCACCTGTCACCAGACATGGATTTTGGCCGTGGCGAATCGATTTTTGTGCCCTTCATGGGGGTCGAGCAAGCCGCCACGGTGCCCTCTTTGTCGCGCTTGTCCAAGGTGGTGGGTGCGCGGGTGGTGCCCGTGGTGACACGCATGACGCCTGAGGGCTACGACATCGAAGTCCACGCCCCCTTGACAGACTTTCCCAGCGCCGATGTGGTGGAAGACACCGCCCGGGTCAACCGCTTGCTGGCCGATTGGGTGCGCACCATGCCCGAGCAGTATTACTGGGTGCACAAACGTTTCAAGACCCGGCCCGAAGGCGATCCCGGCTTTTATTGAGACCTTTCAGGCCTGAGTTGGAGAGCCACTTAGATCAAGGGCGGTTGGAGAAAAGCACGGATCTCCGCCATCACCCGGTCGGGTTGTTCATGCACCACCCAGTGGGTGGCTTTCTCGATGGAGACCCGTTTGAGTTGGGCGATGTGCGTATCCAGTCCCTCGGTCAGGCAGGGCAAGAGTGCCACATCGTCGAGCGCCCACAGCAATAAGGTGGGCACATCGATGCGCAAGGCTTCCTGCGGGATCTGGATGGCGCTGGCCCCAGGATCGCTGGCCGTGGCGGGGCGCAAAGGCGAAGCTCGGTAATAGTTGAGTCCACCCTGTAAGCCGTGTTGCCAGACCTCTCGGTATTTCCCTTGGACATCGGCCGTGAGCCAATCAGGCCTTGGTGCCGAGTCTGGCGTGGCCGTGAGCGACGTGAGTGAGGTGTCTTGACCGGTCAAGAAACCCAATAAGCGCTCGAAGTCGTTGGCCGCCAGCAGCGCTGCAGCCTCGGGTTGCACCAGAAAATTCATGTAAGCGCTGGCTGCTTGCTGTGCCGGGTCGTGTTGCAAGGCTTGGAGCAATGGGCCCGGGTGGGGTGAGTTGATGATGACCAACTGTCGAAGCCGTTCTGGGTGTTGGTTGGCCAAGTTCCAAGCCACGGCGCCTCCCCAGTCATGGGCCACCAGCGCGGCCAATGGCGCATGGCCACATTCAACTTCGATCAAAGCCAAGATGTCTTGCACCAGGTATTTGGCCCGGTAGGCCTTGACGTCGTCGGGCGCACTCGAGCGTTCATAACCCCGCAGGTTGGGCGCTACGCAGCGGTAACTTCCGTTTTCTGGCTGAGAGAAATGTGTCAGTAAAGGGTCCCAAACCCAAGCACCCTCTGGAAAGCCATGTAGAAACAGCAGCACCGGGCGACCGGTTTCGCCGCTGGCTCGGCAGCTCAAGGTGATGCCGTGGGGCAGGTTTTCCTGCCAAGTCTGGATGTCGGTGTTCACAACAAGGGGCTTTCTGGTTCAACGGGGCCCCGTGAGTGCCTCACTCGTCCAGGGCTTCAGGCTCTTCTTCGGAGGTTTGTGCAGTCGGGGTGGCCAACAAAGCGCCTGCTGCCGGGTGGGTCCAGTCCCACAACAATTGGGCCACCTCGTCAACGCCTTGTTTCTTCAAGGCCGAAAAGAGTTTCACCTCGCCGCCGCCCGCTTGCAGTCGCGCAATCGACAAAGCCTTGGCCTGTTCAGCGCGGGTGAGCTTGTCAGCTTTGGTGAGGATGATCAAAAACTTCAGGCCCTCTTCGACACGGGGGCGGATCACTTCCAGCAGGATGTCGTCGAGTTCGGTCAAGCCATGACGCGGGTCGCACATCATGACAATGCCCGTCAAGTTCTCGCGGCTGACCAAATAATTGGCCATGACCTGCTGCCAGCGAAGCTTGTCCATTTTGGCCACAGCGGCGTAGCCATAACCGGGTAAATCAGCCAGCACCGCGTCGGTCACGCCCTGTTTGCCCAGTGCAAACAAGTTGATGTGCTGGGTGCGGCCAGGCTTTTTAGAAGCAAAAGCCAGTTGTTTCTTTTGCGTCAAAGTGTTGATGCAAGTCGATTTGCCCGCATTGGAGCGGCCCACAAAGGCGATCTCCGGCGTGTCCATTTCGGG
Organism: Limnohabitans sp.; assembly: GCF_034680285.1. Taxonomy (GTDB): domain Bacteria; phylum Pseudomonadota; class Gammaproteobacteria; order Burkholderiales; family Burkholderiaceae_C; genus Limnohabitans_A. The sequence goes on along the minus strand of NZ_JAXITC010000012.1, from coordinate 53,512 downwards.
TAGATGGTGCAATTGGGCCGCGGTGGTCAAAAATCGGGCCGTGTGCATCCAGCCCATGGGTGTGACGGCCGCTGGCACGCCAGACGCCTTGCTGGTGGTGCTGCCTGAGGGGGTGGGGCGCTCGGTCGGATCGGCAAGGGATGGTGCCACTGAAGCGGCCTTGGGGCTGGCGATCGGCTTGGCTGGCTGGGTGACTTTGCGGCTTGCAGACGCACGAACGGGGGGGCGGGAGCTCATAAATCAGGGATACCTTGGGTCGTCAGGAAACTGACGCAGACCTCATTGTAGAATCCCTGGGTTTTGCGCTCCCTTCTTCCAACTATTGGACGACGACCATGAAGTCAATTGTTTCTCTCCTGAAGTCTGCCACTTTGGCTGCCACCACGTCTGTTTTCATGGTGGGTACAGCACTGGCGGCAGGTCCTGCCCCCGCTGCTGCCAAGCCTGATCTGGCCAAAGGCGAAGCCTCTTTCGCCATGTGCGTGGCCTGCCACGCCGCCGACGGCAACTCGACCACACCGGTCAATCCCAAACTGTCTCAGCAACACCCTGAATACCTGGTCAAACAGCTGCAGGAATTCAAGTCAGGCAAACGTGCCAATGCTGTGATGAGCGGCATGGTGGCCGGTCTGAGCGACGATGACATGCGCAACATCGCTTACTGGTTGGCTTCCAAACAAGCCAAGCCAGGCTTTGCCAAAGAAAAAGACACCGTGGCTTTGGGTGAGCGCATTTACCGCGGCGGCATTCCAGATCGCCAGATCGCCGCTTGCGCCAGCTGCCATTCGCCCAACGGTGCAGGCATGCCTTCTCAATACCCCCGTTTGTCGGGTCAACACGCCGACTACACCGCTTCTCAGTTGGTGCAGTTCCGTGAAGGCGTTCGCAAGAACAACCTCCAGATGACCCAAGTTGCGGCCAAAATGAACGACCGCGAAATCAAGGCCGTTTCCGACTACATCGCTGGTTTGCGCTGAAATCAAGCCGGGCCGCCTTGACCTGCTCGTTTCAGGGGGTTTTAAGGCAAAGCACATGCCCATGCGGCACAATTCAGCATCGGCTGATATGACTTGATCCAAGGCCGGTTTTCCCGGCCTTGATCGTTTCTGGCGGGGCTTCTCCTGCTACTTACTGTCCCACTGCCTTTTGGGCCCCTTTCTTGAGCACCCCATGACGACTGTTGCCTCCAGCCATGAATCCGAGCGCGGCTCGCCCCGAGGGCAGGCAGTGATCGAATTGCTGTCGTCCATGCGCTTCGCCATTTCGCTGTTGACGATCATTTGCATCGCCTCCGTCATTGGCACGGTGCTCAAGCAAAACGAACCCGGTGTCAATTACGTCAACCAGTTTGGCCCTTTTTGGGCCGAGTTGTTCACCACCCTCAATCTCAATGCCGTCTACAGCGCTTGGTGGTTTTTGCTGATTTTGGCTTTTTTGGTGCTCAGTACCAGTTTGTGCATTGCCCGCAACGCGCCCAAAATCCTGGTGGACCTGAAGAACTACAAGGAAAACATCCGTGAACAAAGCCTCAAAGCCTTTCACCACAAGGCCGAAGGGCACTTGGGTGAATTGCCCGAGGTGGCTGCCAAACGCTTGGGCGCGCTGCTGGCAACAGGCGGTTGGAAAGTCAAACTGCAAGAGCGCGACACACCGGCCGGCAAGGGTTGGATGCTGGCGGCCAAGGCGGGTGCGGCGAACAAGATCGGGTATATCTTGGCGCACTCTGCCATTGTGTTGGTGTGTGTGGGGGGGCTGCTTGACGGCGATTTGATGGTGCGCGCCCAGATGTGGTTTGGCGGCAAAGAAATTTACAACGGCGGCGGCCTGATTGTGGATGTGCCTGAAAAGCACCGTTTGTCGGAGCGCAACCCGGCCTTTCGTGCCAACTTGCTGGTGGCCGAAGACACCGCATCGGGCACCGCCATTTTGAACCAGTCCAATGGTATCTTGCTGCAAGAGCTGCCTTTTGTGATCGAGCTCAAAAAGTTCATCGTTGAGTACTACTCGACGGGCATGCCCAAGCTGTTTGCCAGCGACATCGTCATCCACGACAAAGCCACAGGCGAGAAAAAAGAAGCCCGTGTGGAAGTGAACCATCCCGCCAGTTTCAAAGGCATCAACATTTACCAGTCCAGCTTTGATGACGGCGGCTCGAGTGTCAAACTCCAAGCCGTGCCGATGTCAGCAGCCACCAAATCGTTCGAGGTGGAGGGCACCATTGGCGGCAGCACCGACCTCACCAATGGCAGTGAAAAAATAAGTTTGGAGTTCACCGGGCTTCGCGTCATCAACGTGGAAAACCTGTCCGGTGGTGAAGGTCCTCAAGCCACAGGCGTGGACGTGCGCAAGGTCGATCTGCGCAGCTCGCTGGAGGCGCGCATGGGGGCGGGGAACAAAACCACCCAGACCAAAAACTTGCACAACGTAGGCCCCAGCGTAAGCTACAAGCTGCGCGATGCGGCAGGGCAGGCCCGTGAGTACAACAACTACATGTTGCCCGTGGATGCAGGCGACGGTGTGCCCGTGTTTCTTTTGGGCATGCGCGAAACGCCCAGTGAGCCTTACCGCTACCTGCGCCCTCCAGCCGACGAAAACGGCGAGTTGACCGGCTTCATCCGATTGCGTGCGGCCCTGGAGACGCCAGCCTTGCGCGAGCGTGCGGTACAGCGCTACGCCCGCAAGGCTGTGGACCCGAAGCGCCCCGAACTGACACAACAATTGGCCGATTCAGCAGAGCGGGCCTTGGGCTTGTTCGCGGGTCAAGAGGAAGTCAAAGGCAAAAAAGTGGCGGGCTTGCAGGCCTTGGCCGACTTTTTGGAAGCCAATGTGCCCGAGGCCGAACGCGCCCGTGCGGGTGAGATGTTTGTGCGCATCCTGAACGGGACTTTGTTGGAGTTGGACACGGTGGCTCGCGAGCAGGCCGCCGCCAAACCTTTGCCCGAAGACAAAATTCAGGGCTTCATGTCGCAAGCGGTGCTGGCTTTGTCCGATGCGCCGCTTTATTCCGCCCCCATGACGTTCCTGCTGAAAGATTTCAAGCAAGTGCAAGCCAGCGTGTTCCAAGTGGCCAGAGCGCCTGGCCAGTCCATCGTGTACCTGGGTTGTGCCCTTTTGATCCTGGGTATTTTTGCAATGCTGTATGTTCGAGACCGTCGCTTGTGGGTCTGGCTCTCACCTCAAGGGGAGGGTGCGCAAGCAACCGTGGCTTTGTCGTCCAACCGCAAGACCATGGACGTAGACCGTGAATTTGAACAACTGACCGCCCGATTGCTGGGCCGCTCCGAGAAAACACCATGACGACTGTGACCTTGAACCCGGGCTATTTTTCGAGCCGCTCGGCTTTGGACTGGGGCTTTGCAATGCTTGCGCTGTTGGGCACCGTATTCGCCTTCACCCGCTACCAGCAGTCGATGGACGTGTACGAGCAAGCCATTTTGATCTGCACGCTGCCTGCCGTCATTTGGTTGGCTTGGTTTTGGCGACCCCTGCGCACATTGATGTTGGTGGTCACAGGCTTGTCGCTTTTGGCGATTTACCTCTACCAAGGTGATCTGGCCCGCTCTGAGCAAGTGTTTTTGCTCAAATATTTCCTGTCCAGCCAGTCGGCCATTTTGTGGATGAGCTTGCTGTTTTTCATCAGCACGGTTTTTTACTGGGCAGGCATGTTCGTTCGTGGACAAGGCGACGCCATGGAGTCTTTGGGCTCGCGCATGGCTTGGGTGGCAGTGGGGTTGGCTTTGATCGGCACGATGGTGCGCTGGTACGAAAGTCACCAGTTGGGGCCTGATATTGGGCACATCCCGGTCAGCAATCTGTACGAAGTCTTCATCATGTTCTGCTGGATGACGGCAGCGTTCTACTTGTATTACGAAGCGCAGTACAAAACCCGTGCTTTGGGTGCGTTTGTGATGTTGGTGGTCAGCGCAGCGGTGGGCTTCTTGCTTTGGTACACGCTGGTGCGCGAGGCGCATGCCATCCAACCCTTGGTGCCTGCCCTCAAGAGCTGGTGGATGAAGATCCATGTGCCGGCCAACTTCATCGGTTACGGCACCTTCGCCTTGGCGGCCATGGTGGCGTTTGCCTACCTGATCAAGCAAACTGCGGGTGAGACCCGTTGGTACAAGCTCGCTCCCTTGTGGTTGTTGGGCATTGTGTTGTGCTTCGAGCCAGTGGTTTTCCGCAAATCGCCGACAGACGGGGGCAGCGGCTATTGGATGGTTTATTTCGGTATTTCGGCGCTGATCGTGGCCGCTATTTTGTGGGGTCGTCGTCGCATTGCCGAGCGCTTGCCGTCGTTCGAAATCCTCGACGATGTGATGTACAAAGCCATCGCCGTGGGTTTTGCCTTTTTCACCATCGCCACCGTCTTGGGGGCCTTGTGGGCAGCTGAGGCTTGGGGTGGCTACTGGAGCTGGGACCCGAAAGAAACCTGGGCTTTGATCGTCTGGCTCAACTACGCCGCTTGGCTGCACATGCGCCTCATGAAGGGCTTGCGCGGCACCGTGGCCGCTTGGTGGGCCTTGATGGGCCTGGCGGTGACCACATTCGCGTTCTTGGGCGTGAACATGTTCTTGAGCGGACTGCACAGCTACGGCACGCTTTGACCGCGATGGGGAGCAGGCTTCGCCTGCCTCCCCTCACTGCTTCCCCGTTCACCTTGGCTTGGATGCGGCCAACTAGAGTGGGGCGTCCGATTGCCCCAGCGCTTGGCCAATCACCCGCAACATCTCTTGGGTGCTGAACGGCTTCCACAGAAAGTGCACCGCGCCTGAATTGTTCACCGCTTGGATTTCGTGGGGTTGGCTCTCGCCACTCATGAAAATCACAGGCATGGTGTTGCCTGAAGCGGTCATTTGGGCATGCAACTCGAGTCCGCTCATGCCTGGCATGCGCACATCCAACAGCATCACATGCGGCGCCTGTGTGGCGGGCGCTTGTAAATAGGCTGCACCACTGTGGTGTGAGTGCACGGTATAACCCCGCCCCTCCAGAACCAGGGTCAGCATCTTTCGAATGTCGTCGTTGTCATCGACCACATGAACCGAGCCTAATTTGTGCATCATGAATTCAACATCTTCCGGTCAGGTTGGAGGCGAGGTTTTGTCAGTGGGCACCAGCCAAAGCGCCACGATGGCGCCCCGGTTGGCTGGCGCGTTCTCCATGGTCGTTTGGCCACCCCAGAGCCTCACCATGTTTTGTGTGAGCAGCAAACCCAGGCCTGAACCCTGGGCTTTGCTGGACACCACGGGACCGGGCAGAGGCTGCAGCAAAGCAGCGGGCCAGCCAGGACCGTTGTCCCGAATTTGAAGTACCACCCCGTCTTTGCCATCTCTTTGGCGGGGGAAAAGCTCAATATGGATGGTCGGTTCATCTTGCCCAGAGGGTGGCGTGTCGCTCAAGGCATCCATGGCGTTTGCCACAAGGTTGAAGACAATCCGCTGCAGCATGACTTCGTTGGCTTGAACACAGCTTCCCGATGGCAGTTGGCAAGACAAGCGAAGGGCAATTCCCCTTTGCTGGGCTGCTCCATGCAAGATGGGAAACACCGTTTCAATGGATGCCAACAGGTTGACGGCATCCATTTGGTCTTGTCCGCGAATCATCAAACGTCGCAGGCTGCTGACCATGTCGCTGGCTTTGCCCGACAGCAGCATCAGGTTGTCAATGCGCGGTTGCAGTTGATTCGGCTCTGGTGAGGGGGTGATCTGATTTTGCAAATCGTACAAACCCAGCTCCAAGGCCTGCAAGGGCTGGCTGATGTCGTGGACCAGCATGGCCGAAAAAGACGACAAACTGCTCAAGGAAGACACCCTGGCATTGAGCATCAACAACTGGTCTCGCTCTTTCACCAAGTTGCGCATGGTTTCACTCTCGGCTTCAGCCTGGCGCTGCCCCTGTTGCGCGTTGGTGGTTTCTGAACTGGTCCTCTCAAGGCAGAAGCCCCAATAACCAAAACAAATCAGGACCATGGCCAAAATCGAGGACAAAGTCACCAGATTACTGACCCAGGAAAACGAGAAAACATTCAGGTAATCCGTTTTCCCCGTCAAGGCGTATTGGTACAAACGGTTGAGGTAGGCACCCGCATGGATCGCAAAAGCCACTTGCATCAACATCAGGCTTTTGCTGTGGTGGATGCGCCGCAGTTGCCAGACCAAAGCCGACAGAACCAAGTTCAAACCAATGAATGTGCAGGAGTAAACCAGCACCCCATTCGGATTCATGTTGCCGGTTTCGTGCAAGCCATGCAGCACCAACACCCAGATCGCGACAGGCACGATCAAGGCAGAGGCTGGCTTGGGCTTGGAGCCCAATTCACGGCGCAGGGCTTCAATCATCATCAACCAAGAAGCGCAAGCGCCTGTCCACGCCAAAATCGTCGAGAGGTATTCAGGTCCCAAAGGCCGTAAAGCGATCGCGCAGATCGACAGGCTGTAAAACGCAATGCTCAAGAACCACAAGCGCGTGGATTCATTGCGACGGCCTGCCAACAACAACCAGGTGCCTAAAGGCAGGGCAATGTGGATGGCAACGACCACTTGGATCAGCAGGCCGACGGCAGGATGCATAGAGGGCTTATTCCTAGGGGGAGGCAGGCCGATTGGGCGAGGGTTTCTGAATCAGTTCAAAATAGCTTCTTGCATTTTCCGCCATCAGCCAAGGTCCAGCATGATCATTCACACAGACAAGTCCGGTTTTCATCACCCCATCGGCAGCGAGATCACTCCAGAATCGGTGTACCAGTCACGGCGCGAGATCGTTCGCTTGATGGCCTCAGGCTCGGCGGGTTTGGCCATGGCCGCATGGGGCATGCGCGATGCGCAGGCTCAAATGGCCCGGCCCGGGCAACTGGCGCCGCTGGCTTCGGTGCCTTCCAAACTGGCCGGGGCCATGGTCTTGGACAAGCCCACGCCCTACAAAGACGCCACCACGTACAACAATTTCTACGAGTTTGGGACCGACAAGTCTGACCCAGCCAAACGGGCCCACACCCTCAAGACCGACCCTTGGAGTGTGGAGATCGAAGGCATGGTCAAGAAACCCGCCCGCGTGAATCTGGAAGACCTGATGAAGTGGGGTGCCATGGAGGATCGCATTTACCGCATGCGCTGCGTTGAGGGCTGGTCGATGGTGATTCCTTGGGTGGGTTATTCCATGGCCGATTTGATCCGTCGTGTGGAACCCCTGCCTGGCGCCAAATTTGTGGAATTCGTGACGCAAGCAGACCCCAAGACCATGCCGGGCTTACGTGGTGGGATGTTGGATTGGCCCTATGTCGAGGCCTTGCGCCTGGACGAAGCCATGCACCCGCTCACCTTGCTGGCTTTTGGCATGTACGGCGAAGCCATGCCCAAACAAAACGGTGCACCCTTGCGTTTGGTGGTGCCCTGGAAATACGGATTCAAGAGCGGTAAAAGCCTGGTCAAGATCCGTTTTACCGACAAGCAACCTGTGTCGTCATGGGAAAAAGCGGCTCCTCAAGAGTACGGCTTTTATTCCAACGTGAATCCGACGGTGGACCACCCGCGTTGGAGTCAGGCCACTGAGCGGCGCATTGGCGAAGATGGTTTGCTGGCCAAGAAGCGCAAGACGCTCATGTTCAACGGTTACGAGGCGCAGGTGGGCCAGTTGTACGCGGGCATGGACCTGAAAAAATTCTTCTGATGTTGTTTCAGGCCAAGGTTCTGGGGGCATGAGGGGGTTGCTGCGTCACCCCGCCGCTTGGTGGGTCTTGTTGCTGCTCGGCTGCGTGCCTTGGGCCTGGCTGCTGGCGCAAACCCTGCAGGACCAGCTCGGGCCCAACCCCGCGGAAGCCTTGATCCGTGCCACTGGCGACTGGACGCTGCGCAGCCTGTGCTTGGTGTTGATGGTGACCCCTTTGCGCACTTGGTTGGGCTGGCCAGAGCTGCTGCGGTTTCGGCGCATGTTGGGCTTGCTGGTGTTTGGCTATGCGAGCCTGCACCTCGTGTGCTACGCCTGGTTTGACATGGGCTTTAACTTGGCCGACACGCTGCAAGACCTTCTCAAGCGCCCCTTCATCTGGTTGGGTTTCAGCGCCTTCGTGATTTTGCTGGCGCTGGCGGCCACCTCTTTCAACCGGGCCGTGCGCTGGCTGGGCGGCAGGCGTTGGCAGCTGTTGCACCGCGGTGTTTATGCGGTGGCCGTGCTCGCCGTGCTGCACTTTTGGTGGATGCGGGCAGGTAAACAGGACTTTGCCGAGGTCCTGGTCTATGCGGGCATCTTGGCGGGTTTGCTGGTCTGGCGCGTGATGCGTTTTGTGCGAAGACCCTGAGCGCACCATCAGGCGCTGTGCAGCCGCTTCACGGGGCCGGCGCGTTTCAGACCAGCTGTTCCAACGCAAAGGTGTCAAACGCCGATTCTCGCTGGCGAATCAGGTGGGCCTTTGTGCCATCGACCAGGATTTCGGCAGCGCGACCCCGGGTGTTGTAGTTGCTGGCCATGCTCATGCAGTAAGCACCTGCTGACAACACGGCCAGTACATCACCCGCTTGCACCAGCAGTTGCCGGTCGCGGCCGATCCAGTCGCCGCTCTCGCACACGGGTCCTACCACGTCGTACACCACACCATCGCCTGCAACAGGCGCAAGTGGCACGATTTGGTGGAAGGCTTGGTACATGGCGGGGCGAGGCAGGTCGTTCATGGCTGCGTCGACGATGCAGAAGTTCTTTTGTTCGCCGGGTTTGAGGTACAGCACTTCGGTCAGGCAAACGCCCGCGTTGCCCACCAAAGAGCGGCCGGGCTCGATCATGATCTGCCGCTGGCCGTAGCCGCGTGCATCCAGTTTGGCCAGCAACTGTGCCCACAGCGCGTCGGCTTCGGGTGGCGTGTCACCGTTGTAATTGATGCCCAAGCCGCCGCCAAAGTCGATGTGGTGAATCGGGATGCCGGCCGCTTCGATCTCGCCCACCAAGTCCAGCACGCGGTCCATGGCATCCAGATAGGGGGTGGTTTCGGTGATTTGCGAGCCGATATGGCAGTCGATGCCCACCACTTTGAGGCCCGGCAGGCTGGCCGCATGGCGGTAAGCGCGCAGGCTGTCTTCATGGGCTATGCCGAATTTATTGCCTTTCAGGCCGGTCGAAATGTAGGGGTGTGTCTTGGCGTCCACGTTGGGGTTCACGCGCAAACTGACGGGGGCTTGCTTGCCCAAGCTGACAGCGACTTCGCTCAGCACGTCCAGTTCGGCTTCGCTTTCCACGTTGAAGCAGCCAATGCCCACTTGCAGGGCTTGCTTCATCTCTGCACGGGTTTTGCCCACGCCCGAAAAAATCACCTTGGCCGGATCAGCGCCAGCGGCCAACACCCGGGCCAGTTCGCCACCCGAGACGGTGTCAAAACCGCAACCCGCTTCGGCAAACACCTGCAGCACCGCCAGGGTGGAGTTGGCTTTCATGGCATAGCAAATTTGCGCTTGGCGTCCGGCGAAACCGCGCTGGTAAGCGGCAAGGGCCGACAGCATGGCCGCTTTGGAATACACAAACAGGGGTGTGCCATGTTCGCGGGCCAGATCCGACAAACGGACGCCTTCCACCATGAGTTGGTGGTCGGTATAAGCGATATGGGGCTGGCCAGGCAGGCCTTGGGCAGTGACGGGTGCGTTCATGGTGGGGTGGTCTTGGGGGCCGCAGGCAGGTTCGAGGGGCTGATGGTCGGAGGCAAAAGGGGGGGTGTTGAAGCGGCTGGCACTTGCGAGGCACCGGCGGGCTGTGATGTGCTGGCGGGCGCGGTTTGAGCCGGCCAAACTTTGAGTGTTTGTGGCAAGGTGGCACGCCCGGCGGACTCAGGCGTGCTCGGCAAAAACAAAGCACCTTTTTGACCGCAAGCGCTCAGCATCGCCGCACCACCGACAAGGGCATGCGCCGTGACTAAAATCTTCAATACCTTCAACATGCAGCGATTGTAATGACCGACCTTGAATTTCTGGACCAAGCTGAACGCCTGCTCGCGGGCGTGGAGATCAGCAGCGATCGCCTCAACGACGACACCGACGCCGATATCGACAACCAGCGCGTGGGCGGCATGGTGACACTCACTTTCCCTAACCGCAGTCAGATCGTCATCAACTTGCAAAAGCCCCTGCACGAAGTGTGGTTGGCGGCGCGGTGTGGCGGCTTTCATTACAAGTTTGACGGTGCGCACTGGATGGACACCAAAGGGCAGGGCGAATTTTGGGAAAGCCTGTCTCGCTATGCGTCTGAGCAGGCTGGGCAAGACTTGACTTTCAAGCTTTGAGACGCTGAAGGATCCTTTGACGGGTTAAGGCTTGGGGCTTTGTGCCCCAACTCAGTTCCTGAACAAGTCCAAAATCCGGTTGCGCTCTTCAGCGGGTGGCACGGCGGCGTTGGTCGATTTGACTGCGCTGTCGTTGCCAGCGCCCAAGCTGCTGATGCCACCACCTTTGGCGTACTCCTCGTACATCCAATCGCCGCTCACATGCACAACGCCTTCGGGCACGGGTGGCTCGGAAATGGGCACACTTCGCAAAGCGGTTTCCATGAAACTGATCCACACCGGCAAACTCAAGCCTCCGCCTGTTTCCCGGTCGCCCAGTTTGCGTGGGGTGTCGTAGCCAATCCAGACCACGGCTGTCAAGTTGGTTTGGTAGCCTGCAAACCAAGCATCCATCGCATCGTTGGTTGTACCAGTTTTGCCGTAAATGTCGGGCCGCTTGAGGGTGCCTTGGGCGCGGGCAGCAGTGCCTGATCGCGTGACTTCTTGCAGCAAACTGGTCATGACAAAAGCGTTCCGTGCTGGGATGGCCGGTGTCTCGCCCAACTGCGCTACAGCAGGGCTGTCGACCAAGACGCGATCCTTGTAGTCGGTGATGCGGGTGATCAGGTGGGGTTGAACCAAGTGCCCGCCGTTCGCAAACACCGAGTAACCCGTCGCCATTTGCATGGGGGTGACCGAGCCCGCGCCCAGCGCCATGGTCAAAAAGGCGGGGTGCTTGTCTTCGTCAAAGCCAAAACGGGTGACCCACTCTTGTGCTGGGCGCGGGCCCACGGCCTGCAAGACGCGAATCGAGACCATGTTTTTCGATTTGGCCAAGCCTGTGCGCAAACTCATGAGCCCGTCAAACTTGCCATCGTAGTTTTTGGGTTCCCAGGGTTGTCCGCCTGTGACACCGCTGTCAAAAAACAAGGGGGCGTCGTTCACCATGGTGGCTGGGGTGAAGCCTTTTTCGAGTGCTGCCGAGTAGATGAAGGGTTTGAAGCTGGAGCCCGGCTGACGCCAAGCCTGCGTCACATGGTTGAATTTGTTCTTGGCAAAGTCAAAGCCGCCGACCAAGGCACGGATGGCACCCGTTTGCGGTGTGATAGCGACCAGCGCACCTTCTACTTCGGGCAGTTGGGTGATCTCCCAAGCGCCTTTGGGCGTTTGCGTGATGCGGATCAAGGCGCCTTTGCGCACCTGCTTGGCCGGGGGAGTCTTGTCGGACAGTCCCGACTGGGCAGGCTTGAGGCCGTCGCCAGAGAGGGTGATTTGTTCGCCGTTTTGACGAATCACCACCACTTTGCGTGGAGAGGCTTCAAGCACCACGGCCGACAACACGTCGCCATTGTCAGGGTGCTCTTCCAAGGCGTCATCGATGGCGTCGTCCATCTTTTTAGGGTCGGCCGGCAGGTCGATGAACTTCTCTGGGCCGCGGTAAATCTGGCGGCGCTCAAAATCCATGATGCCTTGACGCAAGGCTTTGTATGCAGCCATTTGCTCGGTGGACTGGACCGTGGTGTAAACATTCAGGCCACGGGTGTAAGTGTCTTGGCCATACTGGGCAAAGACCATTTGGCGCACGGTTTCTGCCACGTATTCCGCGTGCAGAATTTTTTTGTCGGCCGCCGAGCGCAGCTTGAGCGGCTCGGCCTTGGCAGCCTTGGCCTGGGCCGCCGTGATGTACTGGTTTTCTTCCATCCGCTCAATGATGTAGAGCTGGCGTGAACGGGCGCGTTTGGGATTGCTGATCGGGTTGTAGGCCGAGGGCGCTTTGGGCAGGCCAGCCAACATGGCCGCTTCGGCAACGGTGATGTCTTTCAGTGGTTTGCCAAAGTAAGTTTCTGCGGCTGAGGCAAAACCATAAGCCCGGTTGCCCAAAAAGATCTGGTTCATGTAAATCTCAAGGATCTGATCCTTGGTCAACATGTGCTCGAGCTTGTAGGTCAACAAAATTTCATAAATTTTGCGGGTGTAGGTTTTTTCGGATGACAGGTAAACATTGCGCGCAACCTGCATGGTGATGGTCGACGCGCCTTGGCTTTTCATGCGACCGATATTGGCAATGCCTGCACGCAAAATGCCCAAATAGTCGACGCCGCCGTGTTGGTAAAAGCGGTTGTCTTCGATGGACAGCACCGCATCTTTCATCACTTTCGGGATGTCTTTGATGGGCGTGAGGTTGCGGCGTTCTTCACCAAACTCACCCATCAATTGGCCATCGGCCGTGAACACGCGAAGCGGCAATTTGGGTTTGTAGTCGGCCAAGTCAGAAATGTCTGGCAAGTTTGGATACGCCATGACCATGGCCACACCCACCACCAACAAGATCGCAGCCAATCCCGCGGCGGCCAGGCCCACGGCCCACAAGCCCAGCTTGATGACCCAAGACAAGGGGCTACCTGTTCGGATGGGCGCCGAGGGGCTTTGTTTTTCTGGAGAGGCGTTTTGGTTGGCAGGCATAGGTGGGCTTTGGGGCAGCCAACAAGGCGCAGACTGGTCTCCCATTATAAAAATATCGACTTGCAGTCTTGCGCAAAACAAATTTTAAAATGAATAACTTTGTTTTTAAAAATTGTCGTTCAAGCGGATTCATGTTACAAAACTGCTCTGTCAAGTCGGATCAAGCCACTTTCTGGGAGGCTCAGCATGCACGCATTGGCGCATTGGTGGCAAAGGTGGGCCCAAGGGTCCGTTCGTCACGCATGGGGCATGGCGCCGATGGATGGTGCTTGGCTGTTGGCCGGCTTGGTCCGACAAAGTTCCGCCTTGGTCAAAGTCCACACATTGGCCACATGGCATCCCTTGAGCGAATCCGACATGACCGACCTGAGTGGTTTGAGTCAGCATTTGCGCCAACACAGCCGCTCTCGGGGTGTTGCGCATCAACGACTGAACATGGCTTTGCCCAGGGATTTCGTTCATGAGGGTTTCATCGACTTTCCAATCGAACTGCCAGAAGAAGATTGGCTGTACGAGGTGCAGCTTGACGTGGCGCAAGCTTTGCAATTGCAGCCAGACGAGGTCAATTTTGATTTTGAACCGGCCAAAGAAAGCGACGGCTTGGTGCGGCGGGTGCACTGGGTGGGTTGCGCACAAGCGCAAATGGCAGTGTTCAAAAACTGTGTCCGGGCTGCGGGTTGGCGTTTGGCGGCCGTCGAAATTGAACAACAGGCGGCACAGCGGGGCGTTCGCGCTTTGAAGGGGGGATCGGCCAGCTTGTTGACCCAAGCGCCGCAAGACTGGCAATTCCAATTGGACCGGGTTGCGTCGCGGCCTTCATACGAGTCGCCAGAACCCGCCGATGAATCTGACGACACCATCGCGCAAGCCCTTGAGCAGATCATGCGCACGCCGGGCGGCGCTCGCTTGGTGGCCGCAGGCTTGGCACTGAAGGCTTGGCATTGATGCGCCCGTTCAATTTATTGAGCCATCCTGGCCTGGCACAGCAGCGCAGGGTGTTCCACCGTTGGTGGACCAGTGGGGCGGGTGTGTTGGTGGGCTGTTTGCTGGCTTGGAGCTGGCAGCAATGGCAAATGGCAGAGACGCAGCGGCTTCAACTGGCGCACAGTCAGCTGCAATCGGAGTGGCTTGCCCATACGCGGCAGGCCAAGGACGCAGCGCAGCAACAGTTGCGGCTGCGGATGCAGGTAGAGCAAGCCTTGCATTTGCAGCGAATCGCCATGCACCACCAGGCTTGGATGGCTGTTCATGAGCGGATGCAGGACATGGCCAAGGAAGGATTGAGGCTCTCGCGCTTGAATGCGGATGCCGACCATGTGACGTGGCATGGCGAGTTCAGCCGCTTCGAAGCCATGGCCGCTGCTCGCCAAAGCCTGTCTGAGCAATTGGGTCAAGACCTGGCTCTCAAAGACATGAGCACGGGCCCGGCATCCCAAGTGAGCTTTGTCTGGCAAACCACTTGGCCTGCTCTGCTCGGTGCCCGGCTGACTCATGCTGACCCCTTGGTCAAGGCCAAACCATGAATCACATTTCATTGCCATCAGGTGCATTGGCTTGGCCTCACTTGCAACGATTGGCTGAGCGTGGCATGCGCCGTTGGGGCTATGCCCTGGCTGGATTGGCCATAGGTCTAGGGGGGGTGTGGCTGGCGCAGCCTGAGGTGGGTGAGTCCTACGACTCAGCGCTTCAAGCGCACGCGCGCTTGTCTCAGCAATTGGCCGACCTGCGCTCAAGTGCTGCCGGACCCACACAGGCCAAAGTGGCGATAACAAAAGCTGAGTCGGTGGTCCAAGCGCAGCACCTTTTGAGGCGCTTGCCTGTGTCAACCCGGCCAGAAAGACTTTGGACGGCTTGGCAGCAAACTTTGGCGACACATGGTTTACGGCTGGTGCTTCTGCAGCCAATGCCTTCCATCGGCACTGTAAGGCAAGGCGCTGCATGGGTCAGCCACGCTGCCGCTTGGCGAATTTTGGGGCGCTTCGATGATTGGGTGCGGGTCTGGGCGGCTTGCGCCGAAAGTGGGCCGGTGTGTACCCTCGACCGCATCAACGTGGTGGCCACGCAGCAGCCCGGCGAGGTGCAAATTGATGCGGTGATGCGCGTTTGGATGAGCTCTGCCGAGGGACAAGCGTCAGATGCGCTTGATCTGGCCGATTGGATGGCGGATGTGCAAAAGGGCACGCGTTCAACAGCCCATTCGCGCACAGCCTTGTTTGCACCCAGCCATTTATCTGTGGCGGATCCGAATACACCGCGTGCGGATGGACTTGCTGCCCCCTCACGCACAGAAGGGCTGCCTGCTGCCGGGGCGAGTTTGTCGGCCATGTCGGATGACCCCAAGCAATGGCCTTTGGCACGTATCCGATTGGCTGGCTTATGGCAACAAGGAAACGACCGACAAGCGCTTGTCTCAGCCGGACCACATGCGGTCAGGGTGGTGCTGGGTCAACGCATTTCCTTGGAGGGGCACCGGGTTGCTGCCATCACCGATCACGGGGTGCACTTGCGTTTGGGCAAGGGGCCAACGTTTGAACTCCCTTGGGCTGAAGTGAGTCAAGTAGGTGGGTCGGGTGGTCAGTCGACAAGTGTCTCTGCTGCCCCATCCATCCCCGGCATCCATTCGGGCAATACAACTGGGAGTTCAACCCCATGACAAAAATGACCCACTCGGGCACACAAATTTTCTTGTGGCTGGCTGCTCTCAGCGCATCAGATGGGGTGTTGGGGCAAACCAATGGCCCGCCTTCGTCCCCCGTCTTGACGGTGGTCAACCGGTCAGAACCCCCCAATTCGACTGCCCATGTCAAGCCCATCAGTCTGAATTTCCAAAACATCGACATCAAAGCCTTGTTGCAGGTCTTTGCTGATTTTTCGGGTTTGCATTTGGTGCCCACCGACAGTGTGACGGGTCCTGTCAGTGTGCGTTTGAACGAGGTGCCTTGGCAACAAGCGCTGGACATCGTGCTGCAATCCAAGGGTTTGGTTTCACGCCAAGAAGGTCGCGTGTTGTGGATTTCTCCGCAAGGTGAGTGGGCCTTGCGCGAAAAAAAACAACTGGATGCTCAGGCGGCTTTGGAAGCCGTCAGTCCGATGCAAATGATGTCGTTGCGCTTGCAATACGCCCGCGCCACGGAAGTGGCTCAGCGCCTGCAAGGGGGTGCATCGGGCAGCACCGCTGGGCGTTGGTTGAGTGCCCGCGGCAGTGTCTTGGCCGAACCCCGCACCAACCAACTCTTCATTTTGGACTTGCCTGCGCGTTTACAAGATCTGCAAAAAATGTTGGTGCTGCTGGATGTGCCTGTCAGGCAAATTTTGATCGAGGCAAGAATCGTGGAGGCTGACGACCAATTCGGCCAGTCTCTCGGGGTAAGGCTGGGTGCCGGCCTGGCGATTCCCATGAAGGTGCAGGGGCGATCCAACACTTTGGCTGTGGGCGCCAGTAACCAGTCCGCGGCCGCCGGGACGGTGGCGGGCAATCAAGTCAACCTGCCTGCTGGCAATGCGGGGCAAACGGTCAACACCCCTGCGACCTTTGCGGTTTCGCTGTTCAACGCCGCTGCAGACCGGTTCATCAATGTCGAAATTTCGACCTTGGAAGCTGCAGGGCTGGGTAAGGTGGTGTCTCGCCCCCGGGTGGTGACGGCTGACCAGACCAAGGCACTGATCGAGCAGGGCACTGAGTTGCCTTATTTGACCGCCTCAGGCAACGGTGTGACCGCCATTTCCTTCAGAAAAGCCAACCTCAAGCTGGAGGTGACGCCCCAGATCACGCCCGATGGCTCGGTGGTGTTGGATGTGGATGTGAACCGCGACAGCGTGGGGCAGATCACAGCAGCGGGTTATGCCATCAACACCAAGCATGTGAAAACCCAAGTGCGCGTCGAAGATGGAGGCACGGTGGTGCTGGGCGGCATTTACGAGGAAACCAGTCGGAGTGACGATGCCAAAGTGCCCGGTTTGGGCGAACTACCGGGTTTAGGTTGGTTGTTTAAAAAACGCGACCAAACCCAGCGCAAAAGCGAGTTGCTGATCTTTTTGACGCCCCGGGTGGTCGCGGACGGCCCGGTGAACGTGTCATCCGAGAAAATTGCACCCTAGGCGCCGCGCAGGGTCTCCTGAAAGTGCCGGCAGCAGGTCGAATACACTCATTGCATTCAAAGTGTGGGCCGTTGAAGTGGCGTCCCCAGCTGCTTTTTTCAGTGTGAGATTTCCTTGAGCATCATCTTCGTTGGCCTTCCAGGTTCGGGCAAAACCACCATCGGCAGGCAATTGGCACGCCGGTTGGATGTGCCGTTTGTGGACTCTGACCATGTGATCGAGCACCAATTGGGCTGCTCGATAAGGGAGTTTTTTGCCCGTGAAGGCGAAGACAGCTTTCGGGATGTGGAAGAGCAAGTGCTCGACGAGCTGACCCAGTCACACCATGGGGTGATCGCCACGGGGGGCGGCGCAGTGTTGCGCGAAGCCAATCGCCGCCGTTTGCACGAGCGGGGTCAGGTGGTTTACCTCCGTTCCACCCCCGAAGATGTGTTTCGCCGTGTTCGCCACGACAAAGCCCGCCCCTTGCTGCAGGTGGACGACCCCTTGGACCGTTTACGGACCTTGTTTGAGACGCGAGACCCGCTGTACCGCCAAGCCGCCCATTTTGTGATCGAAACCGGTCGCCCCTCTGCGGCCACTTTGGTCAACATGATCACCATGCAATTGGAACTGGCAGGGCATCTGCCAACCCATGCGCAGGCATCGTCACCGCCTCAACCTCAGCCCTGAGCGCCTACACTTGGGTCTTATGTCCGAGTTCTCCTCCCCCATCCAAACGGTTGCCATTTCGCTGGACGACCGCAGTTACGACATCCAGATCGGCCAAGGCCTGCTGAGCCGCCCTGAAACCTGGGTTGGCCTGCCCAAGGCGCAGACGGCCATGATCGTGACCAACGACACGATCGCCCTGCTATACGAGGCCGCTTTGCGCAGCGCCATCGCCCCGCATTACAAGCAGGTGCACACCGTGGTGTTGCCGGACGGCGAGGCCCACAAAGACTGGCAGACGCTGAATCTGATTTTTGACGCGCTGCTGGGCCAAGGCTGCGACCGCAAGACAGTGTTGTTCGCTTTGGGCGGTGGCGTGGTGGGCGACATGACCGGCTTTGCGGCGGCCAGCTACATGCGCGGCGTGCCCTTTGTGCAGGTGCCGACCACGCTTTTGTCGCAGGTCGACTCATCGGTGGGCGGCAAAACCGCCATCAACCACCCGCTGGGCAAAAACATGATCGGCGCGTTTTACCAGCCGGTGCGCGTGGTCTGTGACTTGAACACCTTGGCCACCTTGCCCCCGCGTGAGCTGAGCGCGGGCTTGGCCGAAGTCATCAAATACGGCCCGATTGCCGACATGGCCTTCCTCAACTGGATCGAGGCGAACATCGATGCGCTCATCGCCCAAGACCCGGCCGCATTGGCGCACGCCGTCAAGCGCAGTTGCGAGATCAAGGCTTGGGTGGTGGGGCAAGACGAACGCGAAGCGGGCCTGCGGGCCATCTTGAATTTTGGCCACACCTTTGGCCATGCCATCGAGGCGGGTTTGGGCTTTGGCGTCTGGTTGCACGGCGAAGCCGTGGGTTGCGGCATGGTCATGGCGGCAGAACTCTCGCAGCGCTTGGGCAAAGTGGACACCGCTTTTGTGGCCCGTTTGCGGGCCTTGATTGCGCGTGCGGGCTTGCCGGTGCGCGGTCCGGTCATTGACGCGGCCGACAACGCGGGCCATTACATCGAGCACATGCGCCTTGATAAAAAAGCCATCGGCGGCGACATCCAGTTTGTGGTGATCGATGGTCCCGGCCAAGCCACCGTGTGTGGTGCGCCCGACGCCATGGTGCGCGAGGTGATCAACGCCTGCTGCGCCTGATGTCCATGTTCGCCGAGACACTGGATTTGTCGGTGCTTTCAAGCCAGGTGCAGACCAGCTTGTCTGCGCTGGCCTGCGACCCGGCGCAAAGCCGGGGCCGTCGGTTTGCCGAACCGGCTGCGCCCACGCGCAACGCTTTCCAGCGCGACCGCGACCGCATTGTGCACTCCACCGCTTTTCGCCGACTGGTTTACAAAACACAGGTGTTCTTGAACCACGAAGGCGACCTGTTTCGCACGCGGCTCACGCACTCTATTGAAGTGGCCCAACTGGGTCGCTCTATCGCCCGGGCGCTGGGGCTTAATGAAGATTTGGTCGAAGCCGTGTCGCTGGCTCATGACTTGGGCCACACCCCTTTCGGACACGCTGGGCAGGACGCGCTGAACGAATGCATGGCCGAGCATGGTGGCTTTGAGCACAACCTGCAAAGTTTGCGTGTGGTGGACAAACTCGAAGAGCGCTACCCCGCGTTCGACGGTCTGAACCTGAGCTTTGAAACCCGCGAGGGTGTGCTGAAACACTGCTCACGTCTGAATGCCGAGCATCTGGAACAGTCCGAACCGGGCGGTGTGGGGCGTCGATTCATCGACCGAACCCAGCCCAGCCTGGAGGCGCAACTGTGCAACCTGGCCGATGCGATCGCCTACAACGCGCACGACATCGACGACGGCGTGCGCTCGGGCCTGATCAGCATCAAGCAATTGCTGCAGGTGGAACTCTTTGCGCACTACCACCGTCAGACGCTGGCCGAGCATCCGCGCTTGTCTGAAAAACCGCGCCGCGTTCTGTACGAAACCATCCGCCGCATGCTGAGCGACCAGGTGTACGACGTGATCGACACCACCCGTCAGGGCGTTGCCCATTCGGGTGTGACGACGCTGGCAGAAGCCCGCCAAGCTGGGCCCCTGGTGGCTTTCAGCGCCGAGATGAAGACACGCAGCACCGAATTGAAGCAGTTTTTGTTCGGGCAGCTCTACCGCCACCCCCAAGTGATGCACACCACCGGACAGGCGCAGCAGGTGGTGCGTGAGTTGTTCGCCGCTTATGTGCACCAACCCTCTGAAATGCCCACCGACTTTGCTGCCAATGATGACCTGCACCGCTCGGTGGCCGACTACATCGCCGGCATGACCGATCGCTTCGCCTTGCGCGAGCACGAACGCCTGACGGGGCGAAAGTTGTTGTGAGCCCAGTGAGCGCCCACCGCGCCGCTTGGCTGGTCGTGCTCGCGGGCGGCGTGGCGGCTTTGCAGGTGGGCAAGTTGCCGCCCGCCTTGCCCGCGCTGCAGGCCGAGCTGGGCCTGACGCTGGTGCAGTCCGGTTTCCTCTTGTCCATGGTGCAATTGGCGGGCCTGAGCCTGGCGGTCTTCATGGGCTTGTGGGCCGATGGCATGGGCTTGAAACGCAGCATGGTGCGCGGTTTGTGCTTGCTGGCACTGGCCAGTGGTTTGGGTGCCTTCGCCACTTCGACCGCCGCTTTACTGGCCCTGCGTGCCATTGAGGGCCTGGGCTTTTTGCTGGTGGCTTTGCCCGCACCGGCTTTGATCCGCCGCCTGGTGCCGCCCGTGCAGCTGCCCGGCATGCTGGGGGTGTGGGGCGCTTACATGCCCACAGGCACAGCACTCGCCCTGCTGGCCGGTCCGTTGTTCATCCCGGCCTGGGGCTGGAGCGCTTGGTGGGGGCTGTTTGCTGCCGTGTCCTTGGCCATGGCTGCGTGGTTGTGGCGCAGCGTGCCCGCTGACCCTGTGGCCCTCACCGCAGCAGCTGGGCAAGGCGCCTGGCAGCGCCTGCGCCGCACCTTGAGCGCCCCCGGCCCCTGGCTCGTGGCACTCACCTTTGGCATGTACTCTGGCCAGTGGCTGGCGGTGGTGGGTTTCTTGCCGTCCATTTACGCCGCCGCTGGCGTGGGTGGTGCGTTGCTGGGCGTGCTCACGGCCTTGGCGGCGGCCGTCAACATCGTGGGCAATATGGCCTCGGGCCGCTTGCTGCAGCGCGGCTGGGCACCCCGCAGCACGCTGTGGCTGGGCTTTGGCGCGATGGCGCTGGGCAGCACCGTGGCCTTTGCGCCCTTCACCGAAAGCCTGCCTTGGTTGCGTTTTGCTGGGGTGTTGCTGTTCTCGGGCATGGGCGGTTTGGTCCCGGGCACGCTGTTCAGCCTGGCGGTGCG
The DNA here is from genome assembly GCF_034680285.1 of Limnohabitans sp. Lineage (GTDB taxonomy): Bacteria > Pseudomonadota > Gammaproteobacteria > Burkholderiales > Burkholderiaceae_C > Limnohabitans_A. The sequence goes on along the minus strand of NZ_JAXITC010000012.1, from coordinate 32,747 downwards.
TCTGGCCCCGGGCGAGCAACAAGTGGCCACCACGGTGGGCTGGGTGCAGCAGCTCTCGGCCCTGGGACAGTTTGTGGGGCCACCCGTGGTAGCGGCTGTGGCAGCGCGGGCAGGCGGTTGGCAACTCACACCGCTGGTCACGGTGGGGTGCTGTGGGGTGGGGGCGGTGTTGGCTTGGCTGGCTGGGCGCTTGCTGCCACAGGCACAATCTCGCCCATGACCGACATGAACATCCACGAAATTGCCGACACCGTGCGCTGGCTTGAACGCGCCGTAATTGGCCTCAACCTCTGCCCCTTTGCCAAAGCCCCGCACGTCAAGGGCCAAATCCATTACGTGCTGAGCGAGGCCAAGGGCCTCGAAGGCTTGCGCGATGAGCTGATTGAGCAGCTGCAGGCGCTGGCCGCCATGTCCGCCGAAGAGCGCGAAACTGTGCTCTTGATCGTGCCGCAGATGCTGCAGGATTTTCTGGAGTTCAACGACTTCCTGGACGAGGCCGATGCCGTGCTGCAAGAGCTCGATTTGGAGGGTGTTTTTCAGGTGGCCAGTTTCCACCCGCAGTTCCAGTTTGCCGACACCGAGCCGGACGACATCGGTAATTTCACCAACCGCTCGCCTTACCCCACGCTGCACCTGCTGCGCGAGGAAAGCATCGACCGGGCGGTGGAGGCTTTTCCCGAGGCCGAAATGATTTACGAAACCAACATCGAGACCATGGACAAGCTGGGCGTTGAAGGCTGGAAAAAACTGGATGTAGGCCCAAGCCCTTGAAGCTGTAGGAGCGACGCCCCCGTCGCGATAGACCCAGCCTGATCGCCGCGAGGGGGCGGCTCCCACACAAAAACCATGAAGAAAATAACACCTACCGTCGACAGCCAAGCCTTGCCGCCCGAAGTGCGCCCCGGCCAATCGGTCGAGCTGCTCAAAGAGCTGCACATTCTCACGCGAGAAGGCAAGCTCAACCAAGATTCGCGCCGCAAACTCAAGCAGGTCTACCACCTGTTCCAGTTCATCGAAAAGCGGCTCAAAGAGTTACCCGCCAGCGACAGCGGCCCCACACTGGCCGATCACGGCGCTGGCAAGTCGTATCTGGGTTTCATCATCTATGACCTGTTTTTCAAAGTGCTGGGCCAAGGCACGATTTACGGGATCGAAACGCGCAGTGAATTGGTCGAGTCGTCCAAGGCTCTGGCCGAGCGCTTGGGCTTTGAGCGCATGCGCTTTTTGAATGTGAGCGTGGTCGAATCGACGCAAAGTGGTGAACTGCCCGCGCAGATCGACATGGTGACTGCCTTGCACGCCTGCGACACCGCCACCGACGACGCCATCGCTTTTGGCCTGCAAAAGAAAGCCAAGTACATGGTGTTGGTGCCCTGCTGCCAGGCCGAATTGGCCCGAGCGCTCAACCAAAACAAGGCCCTTAATTTGCAGCGCACGCCTTTGGCCGAACTCTGGCGTCACCCCCTGCACACCCGCGAAGTGGGCAGTCAGCTCACCAACGTGCTGCGCTGCTTGTACTTGGAGTCACAAGGCTATGCAGTCACCGTGACCGAGTTGGTTGGCTGGGAACACAGCATGAAAAACGAGCTGATCCTGGCCAAGTACACGGGCCAGAAAAAACGTGCCTCCGGCGAGCGCCTGCTGGCGTTGCTTCAGGAGTTTGGGGTTGAAGCGCTGATGGGGGCGCGTTACCCGCTGGTGTTGAACACTGCAGCGGGATGAAAAGAGGGCCTTTTCTTTCAGTAAGTTAACCCTCTGTTTCGCGCAAGACCGCCTTTATTCCGCTTCGATTTTCGCGTCACGAATCGCTTTGGCCCACTTGGCGGTCTCCAGCCGGTTGCGCTGGGCCAGAGCTTCGGGTGTGCCCGGGGCGGTTTCAAAGCCAATGGCAGAGAACTTGTCTATGATGTCCTTGTCGGTGGCTGCTGTATTGAGGGCTCGGTTCAACCGCGCGATCACATCTGGCGGCGTACCGGCCGGGGCGAACAGGGCAAAGTAGGCGATCAACTCGTAATCCTTGAGGCCGAGCGCTTCGTTGACGGTGGGCAACTCGGGGATGGCCTTGGAGCGTTGCATCGAGGTCACGGCCAGGCCGCGGATCTTGCCCGCCTTGACCTGCGGCAGCATGACCGCAAAGTCGGCCGTGAACAGATTCACCTGCCCGCCGATCAAATCGGTCATGGCGGCGGGGCCGCTTTTATAGGGCACATGGGTCATCTCGATCCCCGCCATGCTTTGCAGCATCTCGGTGGATACGCGCTGGGAGGTGCTGGCGCTGGCAAAGGTCAATTGGGTGGGCTTGGCCTTGGCTGCAGCCACCAACTCGCGCAAGTTCTTGATGGGCACATCGTTGTTGACGGCGACGATCAGAGGGACCGAACCAATGTACCCAATGGGTGCGAAAGCGGTGTCCTGGTCATAGGGCAGCTTTTTCATCAGGCTTTTGAGTGCAGCGTTGGTGCTGTTGGTGCCCACCATGATGGTGTAGCCATCGGGGGCCGATTTGGCCACCGCGTCGGCGCCCAGCATTCCGTTCACGCCTGCACGGTTTTCGATGATGATGGGTTGGCCAAGAACCTCAGACATTTTTTGAGTGAAAGCCCTGCCAATCTGGTCGGTCGCACTGCCAGCTGCAAAAGGCACGATGGCTTTGATGGGCTTGTTGGGGTAAGCCTGTGCCAGCGCTTGGGAGGCCACAAGGCCGAGGCCCAGAGCAGCAGACAACAAAGAGGCGATGCGCAAACGTTTCATGGGTTCTCCAGTGGGTCAAAAAATCATTCAATCACAAATGTGAGCAGGTGCGCACTCAGGCATTTCCCGTGGGCGTCTAATGCCAGCGAGCGGGTCACGCCGCCGCCCAGCGATTGGTGCATGACAAAGTTGAGCGCGCCCAGTTGGGGTAGCACATAGCGTTCGACCGGACCGTGCACGGTGCCAACAAAGTGGGCTTTCACGCGTTCGGCACTCAGGTGTTGTTCCAGCAGGGCAAAGTCTTTTTTGTCGTAGGCAATCACCGACAAGGTGGACCGGTTGCCTTTGTCGCCGGTACGGGTATGGGCGATGTCGCGCAGTTGCATGTCAGTCTCCTTCTGAGTTGAGCAGCACGGTGGTGATGTGCACGTCGCTGCGCGGCATGAGCACTGAGGCAGCGGCAATCACTTCGCGTACTGCGCGTGTGGCACCGCCACCACCGGATGGGCCGTTGGTGTAAAGCGCTTCAACCTCTTGTGCCACATGCTGGGCTTGTTGCAGGGTGGGCACGCGCAGTGCCACTCGGGCTCGTACCTCGGCGGGTTCTGGTGGTGTTGGGCTGGAGGGTCCGAAGATCGCGTTCACGCCGATCAGGTCATAGCGGGCCTCGAACTCGCCGTAACCCGCATCGGCCAGCCGTTGGCGCACCAAGTCCAGCGCCAGCTGGCCTCGCGTCTGTGCACCCGGCCCGGCATAGCTCATCTGGCCTTCGCCAATGAAGCCGTCGCGGTAACCTAGCGTGACCTTGAGCGTGTCAGTGCGCGGATGGCCGCTGCCACCGGTCACCTGAACAAGGTCTGTACCGATTTGCGTCAACTGCACCTGAGTAAAGTCCGCCACCACATCGGGCTGCAGGTAGCGGGCTGGGTTTTCGATTTCGTAGAGTAATTGTTCGGTGCAGGTGGCCACCGTGACGCAGCCACCAGAACCGGCCACTTTGGTGATGACGGCGTCACCCGAGACGCCGACTTCGGCCAGCGGGAAGCCCAGCTGGGCCATGTTGGGCACATCCTTGAAGCCCGGATCGGCAAAGTAGCCCCCCGTGATCTGCGCCGCGCATTCCAGCAAATGCCCGACCAGAACCCCTTTCCCAAGGCGTGTCCAGTCGTCAGCGGCCCAGCCAAAGTGGTGCATCAAGGGTGCCAAAAACAGCGCCGGGTCGGCCACTCGGCCGGTGATGATGACGTGCGCATCGGTTTGCAGCGCCGGCAGCAAGGCTTCGGCACCCAGGTAAGCGCTGGCTGAAATCAGTTCGGCTTGAAAATTGGCCAGGGTTTGCGTGCTCTCCAGAATGGGCAGCGCCAAACCGCTTGAGGTGAGGGTGGCCAGCACATCGTCGCCCAGCACCACCGCTACTTTGAGCTGAGGCAAACCCAATTCACGCGCCACAGCCAACACAGCATGCCCGGCCTGCAGCGGGTTGGCCGCGCCCATGTTGCTGATGATGCGGGTGCCTTGACGGATGCAAGCGGGCAGCACGGCCCGCATGCGGGCCACCAGCATCGGGTCGAAACCCGCAGCCGGGTCTTTGGAGCGCTCCAGCTGCGCCAAGGCAATCGTGCGCTCGGCCAGGCACTCGAACACCAAATAGTCCAACTGCCCCTTTTCGGCCAACTCAAGGGCAGGTGGGATGCGGTCACCCGAATAACCCGCGCCTGCGCCGATGCGAAGTGTTGTCTTGTGCATGCTTCAAGCTTAATGGCGCCCTGACCAACAGCCTGTCACGCTGGAGCTTGAATTAATTGGGGTCAGATCCCAATTAAACTGCACGTCTCATTCAGGAAGTCCCCATGGCCCGCCAACCCCGTCTCACCGTTGCGGCTTACCCGCACCACGTCATCCAGCGCGGCAATGACCGCCAGGCCATCGTGCGCGACGATGCGGACCGCGAGCGTTTGCTAGCGCTGTGGCAAGAGCATGCGCAAACTTTCAAGGTGGCTATCCATGGCTACGTGATCATGGACAACCACTTTCATCTGTTGCTGACACCCGAAACCGACGAGGGTCTGCCGCAGATGATGCAGGCGGTGGGAAGGGCTTATGTGCGCTACTTCAATTTGCGGCACCAGCGCACGGGCACGCTCTGGGAAGGTCGCTACAGGAGCAACCTCATTGAGAGTGAGCGCTATCTTTTGGCTTGCATGGCCTACATCGACTTGAATCCGGTGAGGGCGGGCATGGTGCAGCAGCCCGCCGATTTCAAATGGTCCAGCCACAGGCACTGTATTGGGCAGGTGAGCGCCAAATGGGTGACACCGCACGCCCTGTTTTGGGGCCTGGGCAACACACCATTTGCCCGTGAGGCGGCTTATGCCGAGCTGGTGCAGACGGGCCTGGCGCAGCGCGAAAAAGACCAGCTGACCCAAAGTGCCTTGTCGGGCTGGGCGCTGGGGTCGGCCAATTTTGTCAGTGGTTTGCAGCAAACCACCCAGCGGCGCTTGGTGCCAGGCAAGGCTGGTAGACCTGCCAAAAAGATCCCTGGTTGAATCTGTCCCCAATTAATTAAAAGCCAAGTCAAAAGCGAAATTAATTGGGATCTGACCCCAATTAAAAAGTTTGGCATGGATGCTGCAGTGCACTACACTCTTCGGTCTGCGTGAAAACCCTTAGGAGCGCCCATGACTTCGGCCAGTGCAAAAGAACATTTCCAATCGACCGGTCTGTATGACCCCGCCAACGAGCACGATGCTTGTGGTGTCGGCTTTGTGGCCCACATCAAAGGACACAAGACCCACGCGATCGTGACGCAGGCGCTCAAGATTCTGGAAAACCTGGACCACCGGGGTGCTGTAGGTGCCGATGCGCTCATGGGCGACGGTGCCGGTATCCTGATTCAGCTGCCCGATGCGCTGTACCGCGACGAGATGGCCAAGCAAGGCGTTGCGCTGCCACCCTTTGGCGAATACGGCGTCGGCATGGTCTTCTTGCCCAAAGAGCATGCCTCGCGCATGGCTTGCGAACAAGAACTCGAGCGTGCCGTCAAGGCCGAAGGCCAAGTGGTGCTGGGCTGGCGCGATGTGCCGGTGAACCGCGACATGCCCATGTCGCCCACCGTGCGCGAAAAAGAGCCGATCATGCGTCAGATCTTCATCGGCCGCGGTGCCGATGTGATTGTGCAAGACGCCCTGGAGCGCAAGTTGTACGTGATCCGCAAGACCGCCAGCGCCGCGATTCAGGCCCTGAACTTGACGCACAGCAACGAGTACTACATCCCCAGCATGTCCAGCCGCACCGCGGTCTACAAGGGCTTGCTGCTGGCCGACCAAGTGGGCACTTATTACCTGGACCTGCAAGACGAGCGCTGCGTCTCGGCTTTGGGCCTGGTGCACCAGCGTTTCTCCACCAACACTTTCCCCGAGTGGCCATTGGCTCACCCTTACCGCTATGTGGCGCACAACGGTGAGATCAACACCGTCAAGGGCAACTACAACTGGATGAAGGCCCGCGAAGGCGTGATGTCTTCGCCCGTGCTGGCCAACGATCTGCAAAAGCTCTACCCCATCAGCTTCGCCGGTCAGTCCGACACCGCCACGTTTGACAACTGCCTGGAACTGCTGACGATGGCGGGTTACCCCATCAGTCAGGCCGTGATGATGATGATCCCCGAGCCTTGGGAACAGCACACCACCATGGACGAGCGCCGCAAGGCCTTCTATGAATACCACGCTGCGATGCTCGAACCATGGGACGGCCCAGCCTCGATCGTGTTCACCGACGGCCGCCAGATCGGTGCCACGCTGGACCGCAACGGCCTGCGCCCTTCGCGTTACATCATCACCGACGACGACATGGTCATCATGGGCTCCGAGACCGGTGTGTTGCCGATTCCTGAGAGCAAGATCGTGCGCAAGTGGCGTCTGCAGCCCGGCAAGATGTTCCTGATTGATCTGGAACAAGGTCGCATGATCAACGACGAAGAGTTGAAAGCCGGTTTGGCCAGTGCCAAGCCTTACAAGCAGTGGATCGAAAACCTGCGCATCAAGCTCGATGACGTGGCCGAAGCCCCCGTGGCTCCAGCTTCTGAAGTGGCATTGCTCGACCTGCAACAAGCTTTTGGCACCACGCAAGAAGACATCAAGTTCCTGTTGGCCCCCATGGCCTCTGCCGGTGAAGAAGCCATCGGCTCCATGGGCAACGACAGCCCCCTGGCCGTGTTGTCCGACAAGAACAAGCCGTTGTACAACTACTTCAAGCAGTTGTTCGCGCAAGTGACCAACCCCCCGATCGACCCGATTCGGGAAGCCATCGTGATGTCGTTGGTGTCCTTCATTGGCCCCAAGCCCAACCTGCTGGACATCAACCAAGTCAACCCTCCGATGCGCCTGGAAGTGAGCCAGCCGATCCTAGACTTCGCTGACATGGCCAAGCTGCGCAACATCGACAGCGCGACCAAGGGCAAGTTCAAGAGCGCAACGCTCGACATCACCTACCCCGCCTTGTGGGGACGCGAAGGCGTGGAAGCCAAGCTGGCATCGCTCTGCGCTGAAGCCGTGGATGCCATCAAGGGCGGTCACAACATTCTGATCATCAGCGACCGTGGCGTGAGCGCTACCCAAGTGGCTGTGCCCGCCTTGTTGGCGTTGTCCGCCATCCACCAGCACTTGGTGACGGCTGGCCTGCGCACCACTGCTGGCTTGGTGGTCGAGACGGGCACCGCCCGCGAAGTGCACCACTTTGCCGTGCTGGCCGGTTACGGCGCAGAAGCCGTGCACCCCTACTTGGCCATGGAAACCCTGGCGGCTTTGCACAAAGAGCTGCCCGGCGATTTGTCCGCAGAGAAAGCCATCTACAACTACATCAAGGCGATCGGCAAGGGGCTGTCCAAGATCATGTCCAAGATGGGCGTCTCGACCTACATGTCGTATTGCGGCGCGCAGCTGTTTGAAGCCATCGGCATCAACACCGAAACCATCAACAAGTACTTCACCGGCACCTCCAGCCGTGTGGGCGGCATCGGTGTGTTCGAGATCGCTGAAGAAGCCTTCCGCATGCACACCGCCGCTTTCAGCGACGATCCGATCTTGGCCACCATGCTGGATGCAGGCGGTGAATACGCTTGGCGCGCCCGTGGCGAAGAGCACATGTGGACGCCCGATGCGATTGCCAAGTTGCAGCACTCCACCCGTGCAAACAACTTCAGCACCTACAAGGAATACGCCCAGATCATCAACGACCAGAGCAAGCGCCACATGACGCTGCGCGGTCTGTTTGAATTCAAAATCGACCCGTCCAAAGCCATCCCGCTGGAGCAAGTCGAGCCCGCGGCCGAAATCGTCAAGCGCTTCGCCACTGGCGCGATGTCGCTGGGTTCGATCTCCACCGAAGCGCACGCCACTCTGGCCGTGGCCATGAACCGCATAGGCGGCAAGAGCAACACGGGCGAGGGCGGTGAAGACGCCAACCGTTACCGCAACGAACTCAAGGGCATCCCGATCAAGTTGGGTGATTCTTTGAAGAGCGTGATCGGTGCAGAAAACGTCGAAGTGGACATGCCTTTGGCCGCCGGTGATAGCCTGCGCTCCAAGATCAAGCAAGTGGCTTCTGGCCGCTTTGGTGTGACGGCCGAATACCTGCACAGCGCCGACCAAATCCAGATCAAGATGGCCCAGGGCGCCAAGCCTGGTGAAGGTGGTCAGTTGCCCGGTGGCAAGGTGTCCGACTACATCGGCAAGCTGCGCCACTCGGTGCCCGGTGTCGGTTTGATTTCGCCACCACCACACCACGACATCTATTCCATCGAGGACTTGGCCCAGCTGATCCACGATCTGAAGAACGTGGCCCCGCACAGCGACATCAGCGTCAAGCTCGTGTCCGAAATCGGCGTCGGTACGATTGCTGCCGGCGTGGCCAAGTGCAAGGCCGACCATGTGGTGATCGCGGGCCACGACGGCGGCACGGGCGCATCGCCCTGGTCGTCGGTCAAGCACGCGGGCAGCCCTTGGGAAATCGGCCTGGCCGAAACCCAACAGACCCTGGTGCTCAACGGTTTGCGCGGTCGCATCCGTGTGCAGGCTGATGGACAGATGAAGACCGGCCGTGACGTGGCGATTGGCGCTTTGTTGGGTGCAGACGAGTTCGGCTTCGCCACCGCACCGCTGGTGGTCGAGGGCTGCATCATGATGCGCAAGTGCCACCTGAACACCTGTCCCGTGGGCGTGGCCACACAAGACCCCACACTGCGCAAGAAGTTCACCGGCAAGCCCGAGCATGTCGTGAACTACTTCTTCTTCATCGCTGAAGAAGTGCGTCAGATCATGGCCCAGCTGGGCATTGCCAAGTTTGACGACCTGGTGGGCCGCGCCGACCTGCTCGATATGAAGAGCGGTGTGGAACACTGGAAAGCCAAGGGCTTGGACTTCGGTCGCCTGTTGGCCGTGCCACAGGTCGACTCCACCGTGGCCGTGCGCCATGTGGACACACAAGACCACGGCCTCGAAAAAGCCTTGGACAACGTGCTGATCGCCAAGAGCCGCGCTGCCATCGACAAGGGCGAGAAAGTGCAGTTCATGGAAGTGGCCCGCAACGTGAACCGCTCGGTCGGTGCCATGTTGTCCGGTGCGGTGACCAAAGTGCACCCCGAAGGCTTGCCAGACGACACCCTGCGCATTCAGCTTGAAGGCACAGGCGGTCAGTCATTCGGTGCTTTCTTGGCCAAGGGCATCACGCTGTACCTGATCGGCGAAGCCAACGACTACACCGGCAAAGGTTTGTCGGGTGGTCGTGTGGTGGTGCGCCCGAGCCTCGAGTTCCGCGGCGTGGCCTCGCAAAACATCATCGTGGGCAACACCGTCATGTACGGTGCGACCACCGGTGAAGCCTTCTTTGCTGGCGTGGCCGGCGAGCGCTTTGCGGTGCGTCTGTCCGGCGCCACCGCCGTGGTGGAAGGCACGGGCGACCACGGTTGCGAATACATGACCGGCGGCACCGTCGCGGTCTTGGGTAAGACCGGCCGCAACTTCGGCGCGGGCATGAGCGGCGGTATCGCTTATGTTTACGACGAAGACGGTGAATTTGCTTCACGTTGCAACACGGCCATGGTCAGCATGGAAAAAGTGTTGTCAGCTGCTGAGCAAGAAGCCCAAGTGGACCGCAAGGTCTGGCACCGCGACCAAGCCGACGAAGCGCAACTGAAGAAACTGTTGGAAGACCACCACAAGTGGACCGGCAGCCAGCGCGCCCGCGAGTTGCTGGACAACTGGGCCACGGCCCGCGCCAAGTTCGTGAAGGTGTTCCCGAACGAATACAAACGCGCCCTGGGCGAGATCAACGCACGCAAAGCGGCGAATGCGGCCAAGGCCGCCAAGCCCGTTGCCGCCTGAGCCCCACGTTAAGAAGCTAAGGAAACATCATGGGAAAAATCACAGGTTTCATGGAATTTGAGCGCATCGAAGAGGGCTACAAGCCGGTCACCGAGCGCCTGAAGAACTACGGCGAGTTCGTGATCGGCTTGACACCCGAGCAATCCAAGACCCAGGCCGCACGCTGCATGGATTGCGGCACGCCGTTTTGCAACAACGGCTGCCCCGTCAACAACATCATTCCGGACTTCAACAACCTGGTGTTTGAAGGCGACTGGAAAAATGCGATCGAGGTGCTGCACAGCACCAACAACTTCCCCGAGTTCACCGGCCGCATCTGCCCCGCACCTTGCGAAGCAGCCTGCGTGGTCAACTTCAACGACGACGCCGTGGGCATCAAGTCCATTGAGCACGCGATCATCGACCGCGCTTGGGCCGAAGGCTGGGTCACACCCCGCCCCGCCAAAGTCAAAACCGGCAAAAAAGTGGCAGTGATTGGTGCAGGCCCAGCCGGCTTGGCCGCTGCCCAGCAGCTTGCACGCGTTGGTCACGACGTGACCTTGTTTGAGAAGAACGACCGCGTGGGTGGTTTGTTGCGCTATGGCATCCCAGACTTCAAGATGGAAAAGACGCACATCGACCGCCGCGTCGAGCAGCTCGAAGCCGAAGGCGTGAAGATCCGCACCAGCGTGTTGGTGGGCGAGTGGCCCAAGGATTCCAAGGTCACCAACTGGGCCAAGGAAACCATCAGTGCCGAGCAGTTGAAAAAAGACTTTGACGCCGTGCTGCTCACAGGCGGCTCCGAGCAGTCGCGTGATCTGCCTGTCCCGGGCCGCGACCTGGACGGCATCCATTTCGCGATGGAATTCCTGCCCCAGCAAAACAAGGTCAACGCGGGCGACAAGCTCAAAGGCCAATTGCGCGCTGACGGCAAAAACGTCATCGTGATCGGTGGTGGCGACACCGGCAGCGACTGCGTGGGCACCAGCACCCGCCACGGCGCTGTCAGCGTGACCCAGTTCGAGGTGATGCCCGAGCCACCCGAAAAAGAAGACAAGTTGATGGTCTGGCCTTACTGGCCCATGAAGCTGCGCACCAGCTCCAGCCACGACGAGAGCGCCGAAAAAGGCTTGCTCCAGCGTGAATTTGCCATCTCCACCAAAGAGTTCATGGGCGAAAAAGGCAAGCTCACGGGTCTGAAAACCGTGCACGTCGAGTTCAAAGACGGCAAGATGGTTGAAGTGCCCGGCACCGAGAAGGAATACAAAGCCGACATGGTCTTGCTGGCCATGGGTTTCACCAACCCGGTCGCCACCGTTCTCGACGCCTTTGGCATCGACAAGGACGCCCGTGGCAACGCCAAGGCCAGCACCGACTTCACAGGCGGCTATGCCACCAATGTGAACAAGGTGTTTGCCGCAGGCGACATGCGCCGTGGTCAGTCTCTGGTGGTGTGGGCGATCCGCGAAGGCCGTCAAGCCGCACGTGCTGTGGACGAGTTCTTGATGGGGGTCAGTGACCTGCCGCGATGAGGAACATTTGTTCTAGGTAAAATCCCTAGAATGCTGGGGTGGTCACCAGCCCACCCGAGAACCTCTCCAACCACAAGAGCCGGACCATCCGGCTTTTGTTTTTTCATGACCACCAGCACACCACCGCCACTCGTTGAATTGCGTGACCTGAGTTTCGGGTACGGCGACCGCGTCATTTTGAAGAACCTCAGCTTCAATGTGCCGCGCGGACAAGTCACGGCCCTGATGGGTGTGTCGGGTGGGGGGAAAACCACCGTTTTGCGTTTGATCGGTGGGCAGATACGCGCCAGTGCAGGGCAATTGTTGTTTGATGGGCATGACATCACCCCCATGCGCCAAACCGAGTTGTATGCCGCTCGGCGACGCATGGGCATGCTTTTTCAGTTTGGTGCTTTGTTCACCGACATGAGTGTGTTCGACAACGTGGCATTCCCACTGCGCGAACACACCCATCTGTCCGAAGACCTGATCCGTGACATCGTGCTGATGAAGCTCGATGCGGTGGGTTTGCGAGGAGCGCGTGACCTGAAGCCCTCAGAAATTTCGGGTGGCATGAGTCGCCGTGTGGCTTTGGCCCGCGCCATCGCCCTCGACCCGGACCTGATCATGTACGACGAGCCCTTTGCTGGCCTCGATCCGATTTCACTGGGTACGGCGGCCCGTTTGATCCGCAGACTGAACGACAGCCTGGGCATCACCAGTGTGGTGGTGTCACATGATGTGACCGAGACTTTCGAGATCGCGGACCATGTGGTGATTTTGGCGCACGGTGGTGTGGCGGCCCAGGGCACCCCTGCTGAGCTGAGAGCCAGCACCGACCCCTTGATTTACCAATTTGTGCACGCCTTGAGCGATGGCCCTGTGCCTTTCCATTACCCGGCGCCACCCGCTGAGCGTGACTACGACCGGAGGTCTTCATGATCATCCGTTGGTTGGCCATTTTGGGCGCAGCTACTCGCCAGATGTTGGCCGATTGGGGTTTTGCTGCCCGCTTGTTTTTCAAGCTTTTGGGCATGTCAGGTGCCGCGCTCAAACGCTTTGGCTTGGTCCGTGACCAAATCCATTTCTTGGGCAATTATTCGCTGGCCATCATCATGGTGTCTGGCTTGTTTGTGGGGTTTGTGCTGGGGCTGCAGGGCTACTACACATTGCAGCGTTACGGCTCGGCAGAAGCTTTGGGCCTTTTGGTGGCGCTCACGCTGGTGCGTGAATTGGGCCCTGTGGTGGCAGCTTTGCTTTTTGCCGGGCGGGCAGGGGCCTCGCTCACAGCCGAGATTGGCTTGATGCGGGCAGGTGAGCAACTGACCGCTTTGGAAATGATGGCGGTGGACCCTGTTCAACGCATTTTGGCGCCTCGTTTTTGGGGCGGCATCCTAGCTTTGCCCCTGCTGGCTGCCGTATTCAGTGCGGTCGGTATATTGGGTGGCTATGTGGTGGGCGTGCTGCTCATTGGCGTGGACGCAGGGTCCTTTTGGAGCCAAATGCAGGGAGGTGTCGATGTGTTCAAAGACGTGGGCAACGGCATCATCAAAAGTGTGGTGTTTGGTGTGGCGGTGACCTTCATCGCTTTGCTCCAAGGCTATGTGGCCAAGCCCACCCCAGAAGGTGTGGCCAGTGCCACCACGCGCAGCGTGGTGGTTTCTTCTTTGTCGGTGCTGGGGCTGGATTTCATCCTCACCGCAATGATGTTCAGCGTTTGAGGAGGACGGCATGCAAAATTCAAAAAATGACGTGTGGGTCGGTTTGTTTGTGATGCTCGGGGCTGTTGCGGTGCTTTTTTTGGCGCTCAAGGCGGCCAATTTGCTGACCTGGAGCCTGAACCATGATTACGAAGTGAGCGCCAAGTTTGACAACATCGGTGGGCTCAAGCCCGGCGCAGCGGTCAAAAGCGCTGGCGTGGTGGTGGGGCGTGTCAAGAAAATCGAGTTCGACGGCGAGTCCTTTCAAGCCAAGGTGACCTTGGCCTTGCAAACCGGCTTGGCTTTTCCGCAAGACAGCTCCCTGAAAATTTTGACCAGTGGCTTGCTGGGCGAGCAATACCTTGACGTGTCGCCGGGTGCGGATGAGAAAAACCTGGTCGCGGGCGACAAAATTGGTTCAACCCAATCGGCGGTGATTCTGGAAAACCTGATCAGCCAATTTCTTTACAGCCAGGCGGACAAACCTGCCGCAGGAAGCAGTAAGCCATGAACATCCGTCACCAACGGCTCGGGAAAATCTTGGCGATCGGCTGTGTGCTTTTGTTGCAGGCGTGTGCATCGGTCAAAAATGCCGATGTGCGTGACCCTTGGGAGCCCATGAACCGAAGTGTCTACAACTTCAATGAAGCTTTGGACAACGCCGCCATCAAGCCAGTCGCCAAAGCCTACACTGCTGTTCTACCGAGCCCAGTGCGCACGGGCATTCACAATTTTGTGGGTAATTTGGGCGATGTTTGGACATTGGCCAATACCGCCTTGCAGTTGAAACTGCAGGCCACGGCAGAGACATTCATGCGCATCACCGTCAACACCGTCTTTGGTTTGGGAGGTGTTCTGGATGTGGCCACAGAGATGCGGCTTGAAAAGCGCAAAGAAGATTTTGGGCAGACCCTTGGCTATTGGGGGGTCAAACCCGGTCCCTATGTGGTGCTGCCTGTATTGGGGCCGTCCACTTTGCGAGACGCTTTGGCCACGCCCCTCGACATGCAGGGTGATGTGACTCAGCAGTTCAACGACCAGGCCACTCGCCATGTTTTGACAGTCACCCGGGTCTTGGATGTGCGTTCAAGCTTGTTGGAGTCTTTGGACGTCATCAAGGCAGCAGCCCTTGACCCTTATTCCTTCGTGCGCGACGCGTATTTGCAAAAGCGCGAAAACGATGTGCACGACGGCAATCCGCCTGCCCGATTTGATTATTCAGAGTCTGACGCGCCTTGATGGATGACCTCAAGCCTTCCCTGCTGAACGTTACAGTTGTTCACAAGATGCTGGCGGGATGACCTTATAGTTGATGGCATGAAAACTTCTACCCTGATGTCCCTGAATCGCCGACAAAGCTTGCTGCTGGCCACCTTGGCCCTGACGTCTGCCTTGACGCCTGCATGGGCCGCTGATGAGGCCCCAGATGCGTTCATCAAGCGCATCACCAACGACACCTTGGAGCTCATCAAGGCGGACAAATCATTGCGCAGTGGGGACATGGGCAAACTCATCCAGTTGGTGGATGCCAAGCTGATGCCGCATGTGAATTTTCGTCGCATGACTTCTTTGGCCACAGGCCCTGCTTGGCGCAAAGCCACGCCTGAGCAGCAAAAACGACTGCAAGACGAATTCAAAATTTTGTTGGTCCGCACCTATTCTGGCGCGCTCAGCCAAGTCAGCGACCAGGTGGTGGTGGTCAAACCCCTGCGTGCAGGCCAAGAAGACAAAAACCTGGTGGTCAACACCGAGGTACGGGGCAAGGGCGATCCGATCCAACTGGATTACCGTTTGGAAAAAACCCCGGGTGAAGGCGCTGGTTGGATGATCTTCGACTTGAATGTTCTGGGCGTCTGGTTGATTGAGAATTACCGCACCCAATTCACCAAGGAGATCAATGCCGGGGGCATCGACGCCTTGATCGCCAGCTTGGCACTGCGCAACAAATCCAACGCCAAACCCGCTTAAAGCGCTTTGACATGCCGCCCTTGAAGTTGCCCTCCCGTCTGCTGCACGACCAAGCCAATGCGTGCCTGGCACAGTGGGTGGCGCAACTGCCTGGCCATTTGCCCCCTTCCGTTGGCCTCGATGCTTCTGAGTTGACCGAGTTTGACTCTTCGGGGCTGGCCGTATTGCTGGGCTTGCGGCGGGAGTTGGTGTTGCGGGGCAGCGTTTTGCAAGTGACGGGCATGTCACCGCGTTTGCGCGAATTGGCTGGCCTCTACGGGGTGATTGAACTGCTTCAGCCCATCTGAGGGCGGGGTTTTCAGGTCTTTTTGACCTTATCCCCTTGCTGAACTGCAGGGTCTGTGGGCCAGCACTTAAAATACAAGCCTCTCATGCCTGCGCTCTCATTCCAATCTGTCTCTAAAACCTATCCTGCTCGTCAGGCGGGAACAGCCGCATTCAAAGCACTCGACCAGGTCAGCTTTGATGTGCAAGAGGGCGAGTTTTTTGGTCTTTTGGGCCCCAACGGCGCGGGTAAAACCACCCTGATCAGCACTTTGGCTGGTCTGACGCGCCCCAGCACTGGCCATGTTCAAGTCCATGGCCATGATGTGCAATCCGACTACGCCGCGGCCCGACGCCTCTTGGGCGTGGTGCCGCAAGAGTTGGTATTTGATCCATTTTTCACGGTGCGGGAGTCCCTGCGCATCCAGTCGGGCTATTTCGGTGTCAAGAAAAACGATGCCTGGATCGACGAGCTGTTGGACAGTTTGGGCCTGGCCGACAAGGCCGGATCCAACATGCGCCAACTCTCGGGCGGCATGAAACGCCGTGTACTGGTGGCCCAAGCCCTTGTGCATAAACCGCGTGTCATCGTGCTCGACGAGCCCACTGCCGGCGTCGATGTGGAGCTGCGCCAGACTTTGTGGGCATTCATCGCCAAACTCAACAAGCAAGGCCACACCGTCTTGCTCACCACCCATTACCTCGAAGAGGCTGAGGCCCTGTGTGGCCGAATCGCCATGCTCAAGCGCGGCCAATTGCTGGCGCTCGAGCGCACGTCAGACTTGCTGCGTTCGGCCACCAGCCAAGTGCTGCGTTTCAAGCTCGACGGCGACTTGCCGCCTGCCGTGGCGGCCATTGCCCGCGTCACGGGCCGCATCGTGCAGTTGCCGGTGCACAACGCGGTCGAGATCGAAAACCACTTGGCCACCCTGCGCACCGCGGGCTTGGTGGTGGAAGATGTGGAAATTCGCCAGGCCGACTTGGAAGACGTGTTTCTTGAAGTCATGAACCGCAAACAAACCGCCTCGGGAGCCCTGGCATGACCGGCTGGCAAACCCTGCTCTACAAAGAGGTGCTGCGTTTTTGGAAAGTGGCCTTCCAGACCGTGGGGGCGCCGGTGCTCACCTCGGTGCTGTACATGCTCATCTTTGGCCATGTGCTGGAAGACCATGTCAAGGTCTATGACAACGTGCCCTACACCTCGTTTTTGCTGCCGGGCCTGATGATGATGGGCGTGCTGCAAAACGCTTTTGCCAACAGCTCGTCGAGCCTGGTGCAAAGCAAGATCATGGGCAGCTTGGTGTTTTTGTTGCTCACGCCTTTGTCGCACCGCAGCTGGTTTGTGGCCTATGTGGGCTCTTCGGTGGTGCGCGGGCTGGCCGTGGGCTTGGGCGTGTTTGTCATCACCGGCTGGATGGTCAACATCACCTTCGTCAACCCGTTTTGGATCTTGGCCTTTGCCGTCATGGGCGCGGCTTTGATGGGTGCATTGGGGGTGATTGCTGGGTTGTGGGCTGAGAAGTTCGACCAAATGGCCGCGTTCCAGAATTTCATCATCATGCCCATGACGTTTTTGTCGGGTGTGTTTTATTCCATCCAGTCCTTGCCGCCGTTTTGGCAAAAGCTCAGCCACCTGAACCCGTTTTTCTACATGATCGATGGCTTCCGTTATGGCTTTTTTGGCCAAAGCGATGTCTCGCCTTGGGTCAGTTTGGCGGTGGTGGGCACCGCCTTGGCGCTCATCAGTGCCTTGACCCTTCACCTTTTGCGCATCGGCTACAAAATCCGAAGCTGAAACCCCATGAACGCTGAGCAACTCCAAGCCATCATCGCCGCAGGCCTTTCGTGCACCCACCTCACGGTGGAAGGCGATGGCCGCCACTGGAGCGCCGTGGTCGTGTCCGAAACCTTTGCGGGCATGCGCCCCATTGCCCGGCACCAACGGGTGTACGCCACGCTCGGCCAAAAAATGCACACCGACGAGGTGCACGCCTTGTCGATGAAAACCTACACGCCCGCCGAATGGGCTGCCCAGGCGAAATGAACCGAAGGCCCTCGGGCCAAAACGCACCGACTTGACCCATGGACAAACTGAAAATTCGCGGTGGAAACCGTCTGCAAGGCACGCTTGATGTGTCGGGCGCCAAAAACGCTGCCCTGCCCGAGTTGTGCGCCGCTTTGCTGAGCGCCGAGCCAGTGACGCTGGCCAATGTGCCGCGCCTGCAAGACGTCTCGACCATGCTCAAGCTGATCCGCAACATGGGCGTGACGGCCGAGCACCACGAAGACGGCCGCGTCACGCTGGACGCGGGCGCCTTGAACAACCCCGAAGCGCCCTACGAGTTGGTGAAAACCATGCGGGCCTCGGTGTTGGCGCTCGGCCCCTTGTTGGCCCGCTTTGGCCATGCCAAGGTGTCCCTTCCCGGCGGCTGTGCCATTGGCTCTCGTCCCGTAGACCAGCACATCAAAGGCCTGCAGGCCATGGGTGCGGTCATCACGGTGGACCACGGCTACATGCTGGCCAGCTTGCCCGAGGGCCGCACGCGCCTCAAAGGTGCACGCATCACCACCGACATGGTCACCGTCACCGGCACTGAAAACTTCATGATGGCCGCGGCTTTGGCCGAAGGCGAGACGGTGCTGGAAAACGCCGCCCAGGAGCCCGAGATTCCTGATCTGGCCGAGATGCTGATCAAAATGGGCGCGAAGATCGAAGGCCATGGCACGCGCCGCATCCGTATTCAGGGTGTCGACCGTTTGCACGGCTGCGAGCACCAGGTGGTGGCCGACCGCATCGAAGCGGGCACCTTCTTGTGTGCGGTCGCCGCAACAGGCGGTGATGTGGTGCTGCGCCACGGCCGCGCCGACCATCTCGAAGTTGTGATCGAAAAGCTGCGCGATGCAGGAGCCACCATCGAGGCAGGCGAGGGCTTTATCCGCGTCAAGGCCGATGGCCGCCTGAAGGCCCAGAGTTTTCGCACCACCGAATACCCGGGCTTCCCCACCGACATGCAGGCGCAGTTCATGGCGCTCAACTGCATTGCGCAAGGCGCGAGCAAGGTGACCGAAACGATTTTTGAAAACCGCTTCATGCACGTCAACGAGCTGGTGCGCCTGGGTGCGCACATCCAGATCGACGGCAAAGTCTCGGTGATCGAGGGCGTGGAAAAGTTGTCGGGCGCTACCGTGATGGCCACCGATTTGCGGGCCTCGGCCAGCTTGGTGATTGCCGGCTTGGTGGCCGAAGGCGAAACCATTGTCGACCGCATCTACCACCTGGACCGCGGCTACGACCGCATGGAATTGAAACTGCGCGGCCTGGGGGCCGACATTGAAAGAGTGAAATGATCACGCTCGCCCTGTCCAAAGGACGCATCTTTGACGAAACCCTGCCGCTGCTCAAGGCCGCTGGCATCGAGGTGCTCGAAGACCCCGAAAAATCCCGCAAGCTGATCTTGCCCACCAACCAGGCCAATGTGCGCGTAGTGCTGGTGCGCGCCAGCGACGTGCCCACCTATGTGGAATACGGCGGAGCCGATTTGGGCGTGACCGGTTTGGACACGCTGATCGAGCACGGCGGCCAGGGCCTGTACCAGCCGCTGGACCTGAACATCGCCAAATGCCGCATGAGTGTGGCGGTGCGGGCCGATGACGACTATGCGGCGCTGGTGCGCACGGGTGCCCGCCTGAAAGTGGCGACCAAATACACCACCATTGCCCGCGATTTCTTTGCCACCAAGGGCGTGCACGTCGACCTGATCAAGCTCTACGGCAGCATGGAGCTGGCACCGCTGACCGGCTTGGCTGACGCCATCGTCGATCTGGTTTCAACGGGCAACACGCTCAAGGCCAATCATTTGGTTGAAGTCGAACGCATCATGGACATCAGCTCGCGCTTGGTGGTGAACCAGGCCGCGCTCAAGCTCAAACAAGCGCCGATCCGCGCCATCATCGACGCCTTTGCGGGTGCGGTGAAGAAAGACTGAACCCCATGGACACGTTGGGCCTCCAAGCCAAACCATTGCAACTGAACACGGCAGACGCCGGTTTTGAAGCGGCCTTCGCGGCGCGCCTGCATTGGTCTGCCGACACCGACGCCGCCATCGAGCAGCGCGTGGCCGACATCCTGGCCGATGTGCAAAAGCGTGGCGATGCAGCCTTGCTCGACTACACCCAGCGCTTTGACGGCCTGCAAGCGGCCGACGTGAAGGCGCTGGAGATCACCCAAGCCGAGTTACAAGCCGCGTTGGGCAGCCTGTCTGCCGTGCAGCGCGAAGCCCTGCAAGCTGCCGCTGCCCGAGTGCGCGAATACCACGAAGCGCAGAAAAAAGCGTCTGGCGAAAGCTGGTCTTACCGCGACGAAGACGGCACGCTGCTGGGCCAAAAAGTCACGCCGCTCGACCGTGTGGGCATTTATGTGCCCGGTGGCAAAGCCGCTTATCCGTCTTCGGTGTTGATGAACGCGATTCCGGCCCATGTGGCTGGGGTGCAAGAGATCATCATGGTGGTGCCCACACCGCAAGGCGTGCGCAACCCGCTGGTGCTGGCCGCAGCCTGTGTGGCGGGCGTGAGCCGCGCCTTCACCGTGGGTGGCGCGCAAGCGGTGGGGGCTTTGGCCTACGGCACGGCCACCATCCCCAAGGTGGACAAGATCACCGGCCCGGGAAATGCCTACGTGGCCAGCGCCAAAAAGCGCGTGTTCGGCACCGTGGGCATCGACATGATCGCGGGCCCCTCTGAAATTCTGGTCTTGGCTGATGGCAGTACGCCTGCCGAATGGGTGGCGATGGATTTGTTCAGCCAGGCCGAGCACGACGAGCTGGCGCAAAGCATTTTGTTGTGCCCCGATGCGGCCTACATCGCCGAGGTGCAGGCTGCGATTGACCGCCTGCTGCCCTCTATGCCGCGCCGCGAGATCATTGCCAAGTCGCTCAACGACCGAGGTGCTTTGATCTTGACGCGCAGCATGGAAGAAGCCTGCGCCATCAGCAACCGCATCGCGCCCGAACACCTGGAGGTGTCGAGCAGTGAGCCGCACCGCTGGGAGCCGCTGCTGCGCCACGCAGGCGCGATCTTTTTGGGCGCGTTCACCAGCGAGTCGCTGGGCGACTACTGCGCAGGCCCCAACCACGTGCTGCCCACCAGCGGCACGGCGCGTTTTTCCTCGCCACTGGGTGTGTACGACTTCCAAAAACGCAGCAGCCTGATTGAGGTGAGCGAAGCCGGTGCGCAGCCGCTGGGCCGCATTGCCGCTGAATTGGCTTATGGCGAAGGCCTGCAAGCGCACGCCCGCGCCGCCGAATTGCGCCTGAACCCTGTTCCCCCCATGCGAGAGCCGACATGACCGTGAGCCCCCAACTGATGCAACGAATCCGCCAGGACGTGCAGTCCATGCACGCCTACGCCATCCAGGATTCGGCGGGCATGGTCAAGCTCGACGCGATGGAAAACCCGCACCGCTTGCCTGCAGAGCTTCAAAAGGCTTTAGGCGAGCGTTTGGGCGCATTGGCGCTCAACCGCTACCCCGATGACCGTGTGAATGAACTGCGTCAAGCCTTGGCCCAATATGCAGGCATGCCCGAAGGCTTCGACATCATGCTGGGCAACGGCTCAGACGAGTTGATCTCTTTGCTGGCCATGGCCTGCGATGTTCCTGGTGCCAGTATCCTCTCGCCCTTGCCCGGCTTTGTGATGTACGCCATGAGCGCCCAACTGCAAGGCTTGGCCTTCCACGGCGTGCCGCTCACCGCCGACTTTGAACTCGACGAAGCCGCCATGCTGGCCGCCATTGCTAAGCACAAGCCGTCCATCGTGTACTTGGCCTACCCCAACAACCCCACGGGCAACCTGTGGAACGACGACACGATCGAAAAGATCGTCCTCGCCCAAGGCGCGCAGGGCGGCTTGGTGGTCATGGACGAGGCCTACCAGCCCTTTGCCAGCCGCAGTTATGCAGACCGCATCACGCGCCACTCGCATGTGCTCTTGATGCGCACGCTGTCTAAGTTTGGCTTGGCCGGTGTGCGTTTGGGCTACATGATTGGCCCCAAGGCTTTGGTGGCCGAGGTCGACAAAGTGCGCCCGCCCTACAACATCAGTGTGCTCAACTGCGAGTGCGCATTGTTTGCCTTGGAGCACACCGAGGTGTTTGCTGCGCAAGCCAAAGACCTGCGCGAGCAGCGCACCCGTTTGCTGAAAGAACTGGCCGCCATGCCCGGCGTCAAGCCTTTCCCGAGCGAAGCCAACATGATCCTGGCCCGCGTGCCCGATGCGGCCAAAACCTTTGATGGCTTGAAGTCCCGCGGTGTGCTGATCAAGAACATTTCTAAAATGCACCCATTGCTGGCCAATTGCTTGCGCCTGACGGTGGGCACCGCCGCAGAAAACGACCAACTCCTTGCTGCTCTGAAAGCCTCCTTATGAACCGCACCGCTGCAGTCACCCGCAAGACGGCCGAGACGAACATCCGCGTCGCCATCAACCTCGACGGCACGGGCCAAGCCAAGCTGGCTTCGGGCATCGGTTTTCTGGACCACATGCTGGACCAGATCGCCCGCCACGGCCTGATCGACCTGGACATCGCTTGTGAAGGCGACCTGCACATCGACAGCCACCACACCGTCGAAGACATTGGCATCACCTTGGGCCAGGCCTTTGCGCAAGCCATTGGCGACAAAAAAGGCATCCGCCGTTATGGCCACGCCTACGTGCCGCTGGACGAAGCCCTGAGCCGCGTGGTGGTGGACTTTTCGGGCCGCCCCGGTTTGCACATGGACGTGAACTTCACCTCCGGCTCGCTGGGCTCACTCGACACCCAGCTGGTTTACGAATTTTTCCAGGGCTTCGTGAACCACGCGCTGTGCACACTGCACATCGACAACCTCAAGGGTGTGAATGCGCACCACCAGTGCGAGACGATTTTCAAGGCCTTCGCGCGCGCTGTTCGCGCCGCGCTGGAACTCGATCCGCGCTCCGCAGGTGTGATCCCCTCGACCAAGGGAAGTCTCTGAGCATGAGCGTCAACCGCGTCGCTGTTGTCGATTACGGCATGGGCAACCTGCGCAGCGTGGCGCAGGCGGTGATGCACGCCGCCTCCAGCGTGGACCATGCCGAGGTCACCGTGACGTCTGACCCGCAAGTGGTGCGTGATGCGCACCGCGTGGTCTTGCCGGGGCAGGGCGCCATGCCCGACTGCATGCGCGAATTGCGCGACTCGGGCTTACTCGATGCAGTGCTCGAAGCCGCCGCCAGCAAACCCCTGTTTGGCGTGTGTGTGGGCATGCAGATGCTGCTCGACCACAGCGACGAAGGCAATACGCCGGGCCTGGGTTTGATTCCCGGCCGCGTGGTCAAGTTCGAGCTGGCGGGGCAAATCCAGCCCGACGGCACCCGCTACAAAGTGCCACAAATGGGCTGGAACCAGGTTTGGCAAGCCACGCCTGCGCACCCGCTGTGGCATGGCATTGACGATGGCAGCTGGTATTATTTTGTGCACAGCTTCTATACCCAGGTGGCCAACCCGGCGCACAGCGCGGCCCAGACCGATTACGGCGGCCGCTTTGCTTGCGCCATTGCCCGTGACAATATTTTTGCCACCCAGTTTCACCCCGAAAAAAGCGCGGCCCAAGGTTTGGCCTTGTTCCGCAATTTCCTCCACTGGCAGCCTTGAGAAGTTTTCACTGCCGTTTTTCAGCCCCTCAGCCTTTTTTAATTCGCCATGATTCTGATCCCCGCCATTGACCTCAAAGACGGCCACTGCGTTCGCCTCAAGCAAGGCGATATGGACCAAGCCACGACTTTTGGCGAAGACCCCGCCGCCATGGCGCGCACCTGGCTCGAAAAAGGCGCACGCCGTCTGCACCTGGTGGATCTGAACGGCGCCTTCGCGGGCAAGCCGCAAAACTTCAGCGCCATCAAGTCCATCCTCAAGGCCGTGGGCGACGACATCCCGGTGCAGCTGGGCGGCGGCATCCGCGATCTGGACACGATTGAAAAATACATCGACAGCGGCCTGCGCTACGTCATCATCGGCACCGCCGCCGTCAAGAACCCTGGCTTTCTAAAAGACGCTTGCACTGCCTTTGGCGGCCACATCATTGTGGGCCTGGACGCCAAGGACGGCAAAGTCGCCACCGACGGCTGGAGCAAGCTGACAGGCCACGAAGTGGTGGACTTGGCCAAGAAGTTCGAAGACTGGGGCGTTGAGTCCATCATCTACACCGACATCGGCCGCGACGGCATGCTCAGCGGCATCAACATCGACGCCACCGTCAAGCTGGCCCAAGCCCTCACCATCCCGGTGATCGCCTCGGGCGGCCTGTCCAACATGGCCGACATCGAGCAGCTGTGCGCTGTCGAAGATGAAGGCGTGGAAGGCGTGATTTGTGGCCGCGCCGTTTACTCCGGCGACCTCGACTTTGCGCTGGCGCAAAAGCGCGCTGACGAACTGAACGGTTGAACCTCACAGGAAATGCCAGATGACAGGGCAGGCCACTTGTCGCGACACCGTGTTCGCAGGCCTGCCGGCTTGCGAGTTGGCGTTGCCAGCGGGCGACCGCTTGGTGGTCGCGCTGCACGGCGCGCATGTCCTGTCTTGGGTCTCGGGCGGGCAAGAGCGTCTGTACCTCAGCCCCCAAAGCGTGATGGACGGCCAAGCCGCCATCCGTGGCGGTGTGCCTGTGTGCTTTCCGCAGTTCAACCAACGCGGCCCCATGGCCGACCGTTTGCCCAAACACGGCTTTGCCCGCAATGTGGCTTGGCAGGCTGACGCGCCCGAACTGGGTGCCGAGCATGCCCGCCTCACGCTGCGCCTGAACGACAACATCCAAACCCGCGCCTGGTGGCCTCAAGCCTTTGCCTTGGCGCTGCACATCGACCTGAGCCCGGGTGCCTTGCAACTGGCGCTGGACGTGCACAACACAGACACCCAAACGCTGGCGTTCTCTGGCGCACTGCACACCTATTTGGCCGTGCCCGACGTGACGCAGGCCACGCTGCAGGGCTTGGGCGGTCAGCCCGAGTGGGATTCGCTCACCGACACCCATGCCCCTGCGCCCGACACGATCCGCTTTGCCGCCGAGTTTGACCGCGTCTACGAAGCCGGGCCACAGCCCATGACGCTGAACGATACATTGCACATCAGCCAAAGCCCGAGCTGGGCCAACACCGTGGTCTGGAACCCCGCGCAAGACCTGTGCAAGCGCCTGGCCGACATGTCCGAAGACGGCTGGCGGCACATGTTGTGCGTCGAAGCAGCCCAGGTGTATGCACCCATCACCTTGCCTGCGGGCGGGCGCTGGACAGGATGGCAGCGCTTGCAAGTGCTGAAACCCTAAAAAACCCTGAACCCATTCAACCAGAGAAGTCTCCATGCTCGCCAAACGCATCATCCCTTGCCTCGACGTGACCGGCGGTCGCGTGGTCAAGGGCGTCAACTTTGTTGAACTGCGCGACGCCGGAGACCCGGTCGAAATCGCGGCCCGCTACAACGAGCAAGGCGCTGACGAACTCACGTTCTTGGACATCACCGCCACCAGCGATGGGCGCGACGTGATCCTGCACATCATCGAAGCCGTGGCCAGCCAGGTCTTCATTCCGCTCACCGTGGGCGGTGGCGTGCGCACCGTGGAAGACGTGCGTCGCTTGCTCAACGCAGGCGCTGACAAGACCAGCTTTAACTCAGCGGCGATCGCCAACCCGCAAGTCATCCGCGAAGCATCGGCCAAATACGGTGCGCAATGCATCGTCGTTGCCATCGATGCCAAGCGCCGCAGCGCCGAAGACGAACAGCGCATTGGCACCAACGGTTTGGCCATGGGCCCCGGCTGGGACGTATACAGCCACGGCGGCCGCAAAAACGTGGGCCTGGACGCGGTGGCCTGGGCCACCCAAATGGCCGAGTACGGCGCGGGCGAAATCCTGCTGACCAGCATGGACCGCGACGGCACCAAAAGCGGCTTTGACCTGCAATTGACCCGCGCCGTCAGCGACGCGGTGAGCGTGCCCGTGATCGCATCCGGCGGCGTAGGCAACCTGGACCACTTGGCCGACGGCGTGAGCATCGGCGGCGCGGATGCCGTGCTGGCGGCGAGCATCTTCCACTACGGTGAATACACTGTCCAACAAGCCAAAGCGCGGATGCGCGAACGCGGCATTCAGGTTAGGCTGTGAACATGAACTGGCTCGATCAAATCAAATGGGACGACAAAGGCCTGGTGCCTGTGATCGCCCAAGAAAAAGACACTGGCGACGTGATGATGTTCGCCTGGATGAACCGCGAGGCCTTGCAAAAGACGGC
Source organism: Limnohabitans sp. (assembly GCF_034680285.1). Taxonomy (GTDB): domain Bacteria; phylum Pseudomonadota; class Gammaproteobacteria; order Burkholderiales; family Burkholderiaceae_C; genus Limnohabitans_A. The sequence goes on along the minus strand of NZ_JAXITC010000012.1, from coordinate 6,958 downwards.
CGAGCTGAAAAGGGCGGTGTATTTCAGCCGTTCGCGCAACAAGCTGTGGTTCAAGGGCGAGGAGTCGGGCCATGTGCAGACGGTGCACGACATCCGCATCGACTGCGACAACGACGTGGTCTTGCTCAAAATCACCCAGCTGGGGCATGAACCCGGCATTGCCTGCCACACGGGCCGCCACAGCTGCTTTTTCCAGAGCTTGCAGCCCGAAGGCTGGCAGGCTGTTGATCCGGTCCTTAAAGACCCTGAAACCATTTACAAGTGAGCGCTCCAAAGCTTATGAGCAACCAAGACATTCTTGACCGCCTTGCGGCCGTGGTCGAAAGCCGCAAACCCGCCAACGGCGGTGACCCCGAAAAAAGCTATGTGGCCCGCCTGCTGCACAAAGGGCCCGACGCCTTTTTGAAGAAGATTGGCGAAGAAGCCACCGAAACCGTGATGGCCGCCAAAGACGTGGACCATGGCGGGGATAAAGCCAAGCTGGTGGGTGAGGTGGCCGACCTGTGGTTCCACAGCATGATCGCGCTGGCGCACTACGGCCTGACGCCTGCCGACGTGGTCAACGAGCTGGCCCGCCGCGAAGGCCTGAGCGGCCTGGAAGAGAAAGCCCTGCGCAAAGTGCAAGAGCGTGAGCGTTTGGGCGAATAAATTGCACGCCTAGGCGAATGAGCCATGAACGACCAATCCATTGACGACAGCACCCACAGCATCAGCTGGGTCAGCTACATCCTCCACCTGATCGTGGCGGTGAGTGCCGTCATTCCCGGGGCGCAGATGGGCCCGGCCTTGCTGGTGGTGGCCATCATCATCGACTTGGTCAAAAAAGGCGATGCGCAGGACTGGGAGCGCACCCATTTCAGCTACCGCATTCGGACGGTGATCTGGGCGGCTTTGTTGTACCTGGTGACTGCGCCGCTCTGGTTTTTCTTTGTTTTCCCGGGCTGGTTGGCTTGGGTGGCGATTTCCATCTGGTTTCTGTACCGCATCGTGCAAGGCATGGTGCGCCTGAACGGGCAGCGCCCGGTGACTGACTGACATTTTTTGAATTTGAAACCTATCGAGCCATGACCGACGACAACTGTATTTTTTGCAAAATCATCGCGGGCAAAATCCCCTCGCGCAAAGTCCATGAAGACGACCATGTGTTCGCCTTCCACGACATCGCGCCCTGGGCGCCCATTCATTTCCTGATCATTCCCAAGCTGCACATCCCGTCCATGATGCATCTGGCCCCTGAGCATGCTGCCTTGATGGGCCACATGATGACCCTGGCCCCCAAGCTGGCCGCGCAAGAGGGTTGCAACCCTTACCCGGATGGCGGTTTCCGCATCGTGGTCAACAACGGGAGCGAGGGCGGACAAGAGGTTCACCACCTGCACATGCACGTCATGGGCGGTCCGCGGCCTTGGTTGCGGGGTTGAGACCGGGTCTTTTTCCTTCAAATCCTTCCTTCCTCAGGGACGATCCGATTTTGGATGTCGATCCCCTTAGAATCCTTGCATTAACAGGAGAGTTTCATGGGTACTTTTTCCATTTGGCACTGGTTGATCGTTTTGTTGATCGTGGTCATGGTGTTCGGCACCAAAAAGCTCAAAAACATGGGCTCTGACTTGGGTGGTGCGGTCAAAGGCTTCAAAGACGGTATGAAAGATGGTGGCGCCAAGCCCGAAGATGGCGCTGCGCCCGTGGCCGGTCAGGTGACCGCTTCGACGCCCGCCCAAGCCGAAAAGACCACCATCGACGTTGAAGCCAAGACCAAGTCTTGAACTTTTGAACGATTGAACGCTGCACTGTGCTGGATTTAAGTTTTTCGAAAATGGCCCTCATCGGGGTGGTGGCGTTGATCGTCATCGGCCCCGAAAAGTTGCCCAAGGTCGCCCGAACGCTCGGTGCCCTGATCGGCAAAGCGCAGCGGTACGTTTCTGACGTCAAAGCCGAGGTCAACCGGTCCATGGACCTGGAAGAGCTCAAAAAGATGAAAGAGACCATGGAGACGGCGGCCCGCGATGTCGAGCAAACCGTTCAAACCACGGCTTCTGACTTTGAAAAAGACTGGGCTGACACCACGGCTGGGCTGAACAGTGATTTGCCCGCCATCGAGCCACCGCCGCCTTACTATGTGCGCCCAGACAAAAACTGGCGTTTGAAGCGTGGCGCCATGCCTCAGTGGTACAAAGCCCGCTCAGGTGTGCGCACCAAAGCGCTTTCGGGCGCCGCACGCGTAGCCCGTTATCGGCCAAAGCCCCTCAATTCTCATTGACGCTGGCGCACCTTGGGTGCTCACTGTCCAACCGACCCCGCCATGTCCGATACCCCCTCCCAGCCCGACGACGAACTCAAAGGTTCTGAGCAACCTTTTGTGGCGCACCTGATCGAGTTGCGCGACCGCTTGGTACGGGCCGTGATTGCTGTGGCTGTGGCTGCAGCAGTTTTGGCCATCTACCCGGGGCCTGGTAACTTGTACGACATTTTGGCTGCGCCCTTGGTGGTGCATTTGCCCAAAGGTGCCACTTTGATCGCCACGTCGGTCATTTCGCCGTTCATGGTGCCCCTCAAGATTTTGTTGATGAGCGCGTTCCTCATCGCTTTGCCCGTGGTTTTGTACCAAGTTTGGGCCTTCATTGCCCCGGGCCTCTACAGCCACGAGAAAAAGCTGGTCATGCCGTTGGTGGTGTCCAGCACCTTGCTGTTTTTCATCGGGGTGGCGTTTTGTTACTTCTTTGTGTTCGGGCAGGTGTTCAGCTTCATTCAGAGCTTTGCCCCCAAAAGCATCACGGCTGCGCCTGATATCGAGGCCTATCTGAGCTTTGTACTGTCGATGTTCCTGGCCTTTGGTTTGGCCTTTGAAGTGCCAGTGGCTGTCGTGGTGTTGGCCCGTATGGGTGTGGTCAGCGTGCAAAAGCTCAAAGACTTTCGGGGCTACTTTGTGGTGCTGGCCTTTGTGATCGCTGCCGTGGTCACGCCACCCGATGTGGTGTCTCAACTGGCGCTGGCGATTCCCATGTGCTTGTTGTACGAATTGGGCATTTGGGCTGCGCAGATTTTCATCAAGCACACTCAGGCGCCGCAAGAGCCCGATACTGCGGCCTGAGTAGTCAGAATAACTTTCAAAAAAAGAGGCCCGCGGGCCTCTTTCTTGTGTGAGGTTCGGTCGCCTTTTCTGGCGTGAATTACCGGCGCTGTTTGTTGACTGCAGGGCGCTCAGCAGGTGTCAAGCGAAGGTTGACCTCGCCTTGGCGACGCCAAATGTTCACCTCTGCGGGGGCACCAGGTTTCAAACTGGCCACTTGGGTCAACAACTCGGCCACATTGCGCACAGGTTGCCCAGCCACCTTGACGATCACATCGCCTGGGCGGATGCCAGCACTGGCTGCCGGGCCATTTTTCAGGACCCCTGTGATGACCACGCCCGATGGCAGGCCTTGCCCAGCTGCAGGCAGTTGGAAGGTCTGGGCCAGCTCGGCAGACAGGTCTTGAGGCTCCACCCCAATCCAGCCCCGAATTACTTTGCCGTTTTTCAGCAAATCTTGCATGACCTGCTGAGCCGTGGAGATGGGAATGGCAAAACCAATGCCCATGTTGCCGCCCGAGCGGGAGTAGATGGCCGTGTTGATGCCCATCAGATGGCCATTCACATCGATCAACGCACCGCCCGAGTTGCCCGGGTTGATGGCGGCATCGGTCTGGATGAAGTTTTCAAAGGTATTGATGCCAAGTTGGCTTCGGCCCAAGGCACTGACAATGCCAGAAGTCACGGTTTGGCCGACGCCAAAAGGATTGCCAATGGCCAACACGACATCGCCCACCTGCAAATTTTGGGTTTGCCCCAAAACAATCACGGGCAGTTTGTCGAGCGTGATTTTCAACAAAGCCAAGTCGGTTTCCGGATCGGTGCCGATGACTTTGGCGACGGCTTTGCGCCCATCAGCCAGCACCACTTCGATGTCGTCGGCATCTTCGATGACGTGGTTGTTGGTCAAGATGTGACCTTCCGGGCTCACAATGACCCCACTGCCCAGACCTGCCGGATTTTGTTCGTCTTGATCACCATGAAAGAACCGGAACCAAGGGTCTTGGCTTTGAGGTCGGTTGCTGTTCGATTTGCTGGTGTTGATGCTGACCACAGCGGGAGAAGCTTGGCGAGCCGGCGCACTCAGGCTGCCTGCCGGGCGATTCAGGTCAGATCCGACCGGGGCTTGCAGCAAGGTCATGCCATCGGTCGAGCGTTTGGCACTGCGCAGCCATTCAGGCTGCAAAGTGGCCACCACGAACCAGATGGCGACCAACACGGTGACCCACTGCGAAAATAAAAGCCAATAACGTTTCATGTTGGGCATTGTCCTTGATTCGGGCCCGTCCAGCATGACACGGCCTGCGCCACAATAGCCAGATCAGACAGAAAGCTTTCGCCAATGACCGACGCCAAAATTTTGGGCCAAGCCTTTGACGCTTTGCTCCAGTCAGATAAGTTCCGTGATTACGGCCCCAACGGCTTGCAAGTGGAGGGCGACCGCGACGTCCAATTGTTGGTCAGCGGTGTCACCGCCAGCCGTGCCTTGATCGAAGCGGCCATTGCTGCAAATGCTGACGCCATCGTGGTCCATCATGGTTTGTTTTGGCGCGGCCAAGATGGGCGTGTGACAGGCTGGATGCGCGAGCGTCTGCGCTTGTTGTTGGCGCACGGCATTCACCTTTTTGCTTACCACTTACCCCTGGACGCTCATCCCGAACTGGGCAACAACGCCCAACTGGCAAGGGTGCTGGGCTTGCAAGCCGATGGCCGCTTTGGCGAACAAGAGTTGGGTTTCGTGGGCGCTGGCGTGCAGGCATGGTCTGACCCGCAGGCCTTGGCCAACCATGTGGCGGCGCAGTTGGGACGGTCTGTGACCTGTGTGGGCGGCAGTGATCGTCCCGTGCGGCGTGTGGCGTGGTGTACGGGTGGGGCGCAAAGTTATTTTGAGGCGGCGATTGCCCAAGGCGTGGATGCGTTCATCACGGGTGAAATTTCGGAACCTCAAGCCCATTTGGCGCGAGAAACTGGCGTGGCATTTTTGGCGTGTGGTCACCATGCCACCGAGCGCTATGGTGCACCCGCTTTGGCCACCCATGTGGCGCAAAACCTCGGTTTGCAGCACCTTTTCATCGAAATCGATAACCCGGCCTGAAGTCTCTGCGACCGCTTGTTGAAATCCCACCGAATGACATCAAAATCTTTTTTGCCAACACCCTTGATGACCCGGCCCATCGCCATCACCCCGGGCGATCCTTGCGGCATTGGCCCTGAAATCGTGGCCCGCGCTTGGTGCCAAGCGCCTGAGCTGACGCAAGGCTGTTTTGTCGCGGGCGATGTGGGCCTGATGCGCCGAGCGATGGCGTTGGTGCAAACGGTGTCCGCTTACCCAGTGTGTGAAATTGAGACCCCTGCAGACGCTTTGCGAGTGCCTCCGCGTTGCTTGCCTGTGTTGCAGGTGGTGCCTGTGGCCCCTGTGTTGCCTTGGGGGTGCATCGACGCCCGTGCGGGGCAATTGGCCGGTGATACGGTGTTGTGGGCCACTCGTGCTGCATTGCGCGGTGATGTGGCGGCTTTGGTCACAGCCCCCTTGCACAAAGAGGCCTTGCACGCAGCCGGCGCGCCTTACAACCAATACCCCGGTCACACCGAGTTGCTGCAGGCCGAGTCGGCGCTGCACATGGGTGTGCTGCTTGACCAGATGCCCGTGCGCATGATGCTGGCCAACGACGAGTTGCGCACCGTGCTGGTGAGCATCCATGTGTCCTTGCGCCAAGCGCTGGAGGCAATCACTTTAGAGCGGGTCTTGCAAACCCTGCGCATCACCGATGCTGCGTTGACGCCAGTCCTGGGCCGCAGACCGCGCATGGCCGTGGCAGGCGTGAACCCCCATGCAGGCGAGGGCGGCTTGTTTGGCCGCGAGGAAATCGACATCGTGCAGCCCTGTTTGGCCATAGCCCAGCAAGAAGGTTTGGATGTGCACGGTCCCTATGCGCCCGACACAGTGTTCATGCGGGCGCGCCAACAAGCCGATGGTCGCCGAGAATTCGATGTGGTGATCGCCATGTACCACGACCAAGGGCTGATCCCGGTCAAATACTTGGGCGTGGAACAAGGGGTCAATGTGACGCTGGGGTTGCCACTGATCCGAACCAGTCCGGACCATGGCACCGCCATGGATGTCGCGGGCCAAGGCATTGCGAATGCCAGCAGCCTGATTCAGGCCATTGGCATGGCCCGGCACATGGTCAGTGGGATGCACTGACCGGTCTCTGCCTTAGCCCTTGTTGCGCAGGCTGTCGCGGATTTCGCGCAACAGCAAAACGTCTTCGGGGGTGATCGGGGCTGCCGGAGTTTCAGCAGGGGCTTTCGCGGCACTCAAGCGGTTCATTTGCCGGATCATCAAAAAGATGATGAACGCCAAAATGATGAAGTTCAAAGCCACTGTGATGAAGTTGCCGTAAGCAAAAACAGCCCCCAGTTTTTTGGCTTCAACCAGCGAGAGCCCCGCATTTTGTCCAGCCAAGGCCCAGTAGTAGTTGGAAAAGTCCAAGCCGCCAAAAGCACGGCTTATCAACGGCATGATCAGATCACCCACCAACGAATCGACGATCTTGCCAAAAGCACTTCCAATGATCACGCCCACGGCCAAGTCGATGACATTTCCCTTTACTGCAAAAGATTTGAATTCGCCCAAAAAAGAAATATCAGTAACTCCAAAATGAAAATTTGAACGCCGATTGTGTACCAACAAAGGCAAGCCAGGGGTCTTGTAAGACGTTTGTCTGTTTCACTCCGCTACAATCGCGGGTTGACCCTGATAACGACTCGCTAGAGGATTCCCATGAGTGACACCCCAGTCGACAGCAGCAAGCGGACCTGGCTGATTGCCTCCACTTGCGCAGGTGCCGTAGGCGCTGGCTTTGTGGCCACCCCCTTCGTCAGCAG
>NZ_JAXITC010000011.1:0-128970 GCF_034680285.1 Limnohabitans sp. | reverse complement strand
TGACCGTCACCGCCTTGGTGTCCGTCAGGGTGCCCGTGCCGTTGTCGGTGGCCACCACGTTGAAGCTGTAGCTGGCCTTTGACTCGTAGTTGGCCGAGGCCTTGAGCGTGACCACGCCAGTGCTGGCGTTGATGTCAAAGCTGCCTGCGTCAGTGCCGCTCAGGCTGTAGCTCAGGGTCTGGCCTGCGTCCACATCGGTGGCTATGGCGGTGTAGACCACGGTGCTCGTTGCGGCATTCTCTGCCACGTTGGCTGCGGAGCCAGAGGTGATCGTGGGTGCGGTATTGGTGTTGACCGTGATGACAAAGGTCTGGTAACTGATGTTGCCCGCAGCGTCGGTTGCGCCGACGCGGATGTTGTAGGTGCCTGCCGTCAGCTGTGAGCGGCTCTGCAATACACCCCCGGCAATCACAAAGCTGGCATTGCCTGCGTCGTTGGTGCCGTTGCCAGCTTCCAACGTGTAGCTCACCAATTGCGTGTCGGTAGATGACAAAGTCGCCACTGCCGTATTGGTGCCTGTGGCCACATCCATGACGCTGTTCGCGCTCAAGGTGATTGCTGTTGGTGCAGTGGTGTCAACGGTGATGGCTAAGCCTGCAGACGCCACGCTGGTGTTACCAGCCGTGTCCGTCACCTTGGTCGTGAGGGTGTACGCGCCTTCACTGAGGGTGCTGGACGTGATGCTCCAGTTACCCGAGCCATCGGCCGTAGCGGTACCCAGTACCGTTGAGCCATCGGTGTCGTAGAGGGTGACAGTGCTGTTGGCTTCCGCTGTTCCGGTGAAAGTAGGCGTGGTGTCGCTGGTGATGTTGTCCGCATTGCTTGCGCCCGAGTCCGAGCCACTGGCCAGCACTGGGGTACCCGAAGCACCAGGTGCAGTGCTGTCGATCGTAACCATCAGGCTGCTGGATGCAGCGCCCACATTGCCCGCTGTGTCTGTAACCTTGGCTGTCAGGGTGTGGGTACCGTCTGTCAGTGTGCTTGTCGTGACCGACCAGTTGCCCGAGCTATCGGCTGTGGCTGTTCCCAGCACAGTCGTGCCGTTGGTGTCATACAGCGTGACAGTGCTGCCAGGTTCAGCACCCGCACCGCTCACGGTTGGGGTGTTGTTGCTGGTGATGTTGTCGGTGTTGCTTGTGCCGCTGTCAGAACCTGCCAACACATCGAGACCTGTAGGCGCGTTGGGGGCCGTGGTGTCAATCGTCACTGAAAGCGAGGAGGATGCACCGCTCTCGTTGCCCGCTGCGTCCTTGGCCTTGACCGTCAGCGTATGGCTGCCACCTGCCAGCGTGCTTGCCGTGATGCTCCAGTTGCCAGAGCTGTCTGCCGTGGTGGTGCCCAGAACAGTTGTGCCGTCGGTATCGTAAAGCGTGACTGTGCTGTTGGCTTCAACCGTACCGTTGAAGGTGGGCGTGGTGTCGCTGGTCACGTTGTCGCTGTTGCTGATGCCCGTGTCAGAGCCGCTGTCCAGGTCAATCGCACCCGGTGCAGAAGGGGCTGTGGTGTCAACCGTGACCGACAAAGGGGTTGATGCTGCGCCTGTGTTGCCTGCATCATCGGTCACCTTGGCTGTCAAGGTGTGAACACCATCGCTCAATGCGCTGGATGTGATCGTCCATGCACCCGCACCATCTGCAGTGGTGGTGCCTAACACAGTGGTTCCATCAGAGTCGTACAGAGTGACCGTGCTACCGGGCTCGGCCCCTGCACCAGAGACCGTCGGCGTGTTGTCGCTGGTAACGTTGTCTGTGGTGCTTGTTCCAGAGTCCGAACCAGCATCCAGGTCCAGACCCGTGGGCGCTGTTGGGCTGCTGGTGTCCAGAGTGTACGTTTGTCCGCTGGTGTAACCACCTGTAATGGCCTGCGTGCCCGCATTCACGATGCCCGTGCCACTGTTGTCCAAGTCAAGCCGCAAGGTGCCATCACCGGACAAGCCGTTGACCGTGACGGTGTAAGTGGTGCCGTTGCCGGTGATGCTGGCAATTGTGCCCGCAGCCGTGCCCGTGGTCGTCAGCGCAAAATCACTTGCATCCACACCCGTGACAGACTCATTGAACGTCACGGTGAAGTCAACGCTGGTGGCATTCGTCAGAGCACTACCCGCGGCACGGTTGATGCTGGAGACCGAAGGTCCAGCGGTTACTGTGATGGTGAAAGTCTGCTCGGTGGTGTTACCAGCAGCATCCGTGGCTTGCACTCGAATGTTGTAAGTGCCTGCAGCCAAGTTGGCAGCCGCTTGCAAGTTGCCACCGGAAATGGTGAAACTGCCGTTATGGGTATCACCCGAGCCTGCAACCAAGGCGTAAGTCAAGGCTGTAGTGTCGGTGCCGCTCAGCGTGGCAACGGTTGATCCGTTGGTGGCAGCGGTATCCGCAACACTGGTGGTGCTCAGGGTTACAGCACTGGGTGCTGTAGCGTCTACCGTGATTGCCAGCGGAGATGATGCCGCACTGGTGTTGCCCGCTGCATCGGTGATCTTGACGGTGATGTTGTGTGAACCGCTTGCCAAAGTGCTGGACGTAATGGTCCAAGCACCTGCACCATCCGCCGTGGCCGTGCCCAAAACCGTGGTGCCGTCGCTGTCATAGAGGGTAACGGTGCTGTTGGCTTCCGCTGTTCCGGTGAAAGTGGGCGTGGTATCGCTTGTGATGTTGTCTGTACCAGATGTGCCAGAGTCAGACGCCAAGGCCAAGTCTGGCGTGGATGGGGCTGAAGGTGTAACTGCATCCACCAACACCGCGCTGGTGCTCCCGACACTGTTGAGTGTGAGCACTGCGTTGTTGCCTGCTGCATCGGCCAGCGTACCGCCGTTGAGCGACAGATTACCGACCGTGATCCCGCTGGTATCCAGATCGTTGGCTTGCACGGTGTAGCGGAAAACCAAAGCCGAAGTGCCACTGCCAGACACATAGTCGGCGTACACCGTGGTGGTGCCCACCGTGAGTGCAATACGCGGCGTACCGCCCGTGGTGACGACAGTCACCGATTCGCTGAAGTTGACCGTAAAGTCCAGGTTCTGGCCCGCCACATACCAAGCATTAGCAGGCACGGAGACAGAGGCTACGGTGGGTGTCACATCATCCACCACGGTGATGGTCATGGCCTCGGCATATGTTGCGCTGGCTGCGTCTGTTGTTTGCACGCGCACGGTGTAAGTGCCGGGCGTCATGCTGCCCGCATTGGTGGCTCGCAATGACGTGCCGCTGATGTTGAACAAGCCGTTGTTGGTGTCGCCCACGCCAGACACCAAGGTGTAGGTGTGCGTATCGCCCGTGTCTGCGTCTGTGGTGGACAACGAGCCGACCGTGGTATTGGCCCCGCCAGATTGGCTGACAGATGTGGCCGTCAAGCTGATGTCGGTGGGTAAATCGTTCACGCCGGTGATGTTCACTGTCAAGGTGGCCGTGCCGGTGGCAGCGCTGGCATTGTTGTCGGTAGCCGTGACGGTGAATGTTTCGCTGGTGTTGGTCAAGCGGCCATTGATGGGTGAGGCGTTTGGCACATACACATACGAACCGTCACTGCTCTTGACGTACAAAGTACCGTAAGTGCCCAGCTTGGACACATCGTAAGTGGCTGCGCCAATAACGTCGCTGCCACCCGTAGTGCCACCTTGAATGCCGTAACTTGCAATGGCGTCTGCATCTGCGTCTGTGGCGCTGAGCGTGCCAGTCTGGTTGCTGAAGGTGTCGGTGGACGACGTATCCGTCAACGCAATGGCTGTGGGGGTGCTGACCACGGGTGCCTGGTTGCTGGTGACCGTGATGGAGAACGTCTGTTCAAAATAGTTGCCTGCCACATCGGTCGTGCGCACGCGTACGGAATAGCTGCCTGCGCTCAAGGCGCTGGGGTTGGTCGCAACCAGTGAGGTGCCACTGATGGAAAAGCTGGAGTTGTTTGTCGACCCAGCACCTGCCACCAAAGAGTAGGTGAAGGTGTCGCTCACGGTGGCGTCTGTAGATGACAGTGTGCCTACCGCTGTGTTGGCGCTGGCCGAGTTGCTGAGGGTATTGCTGCTCAACGCAATGGCCGAAGGTGCTGCGGTGTCTACCGTGATGCTCAAGCCAGCAGACACGACGCTTTCGTTACCCGCTGTGTCAGTGACCTTTGCGGTGATCGTGTGAGTGCCGGAACTCAATGTCGAGGAAGTGATGCTCCAGTTACCCGAACCATCGGATGTGGTCGTGCCCAGCACCGTGGTGCCGTTGGTGTCATACAAAGTGACGATGCTGTTAGCAGTGGCAGTTCCGCTAAAGACTGGCGTGGTGTTGCTGGTGATGTTGTCCGTGTTGGACGCACCCGAGTCCGTGCCACTGGTCATGTCAGGTGTGCTGGGGGCAGCGGGCGCCGTAGTGTCTACTGTTACCGCCAGCGAAGATGAGGCAACAGATGTATTGCCAGCGGCATCAGTGGCAGTGGCTGTGAGGGTATGGTTACCTTGGCTCAATGCAGATGAAGTGATGCTCCAGTTACCATAGCCATCGGCAGTTGCGGTACCCAGTAATGTGGTGCCATTGGTGTCATACAGTTTTACCGTGCTGTTGGCTTCGGCTGTTCCTGTAAAAACCGGCGTGGTGTTGCTCGTAATGTTGTCCGTGCTGGATGCACCAGTATCAGTAACACTGGTCATGTCTGGTGCACTAGGTGCTAACGGCGGAGTGGTATCGCCAACTGGATCTCCGATAACAATATTGTTAATGACGATGTACATGCCGCTTCCCGATTGCGGCGTGATTCTGATTTCATCTACATTCTGAAACTTACTTGGAGTTAGTTGAGTAGTTGTAAAAGTGTTTTCATAATAGTTGGTTGATAGTGTCAAGTTCACATAACCAGTGCTAACACCGTTATCAAAACCTTCAACTTTTACATCAAAGCCTCCATAGTCGATAATAAAAATACTTTTAAACCAAAAATTTGTAGTAGTCACACTACTTTTGATGGTAAATAAGGATTGAGGTGCATTTGTTGAATACCCAACTGTCAATCCGGAACCACTGGCGTAAGGACTTTGATATGTCCAGTTTTGACCTAAATCAGAAGTAATTTGAATTGTAATTCCTGGAATATCTGTGGAACCACCCACTCCATCGGTTGCAATTGATGTAGATGGTGGTGCGCTAGTGTATGTTATTGTTCCGGCGGAAAAAAGCAATCTGGGCTCTAGTTGATAAAGTCCTTTATTGGGTAATAAATAATTGCGAATTTCATTTTTTTTGAGATTTTTAACCCAAAAAATATTATTGATTAATTTTTGGAATTTTTTCACGATATTATTTAGATGGTATTTACAATGTTCAGCACGACTTTAATTCGTGCTGAACACTCCAAAAATTAATTTGGCATAGGTGGCCAAAGTCCAGTTGTGGCAACACAATATTTGAGCGCAAGTTGCGGCGAAATTACATTTAAAGGAAGATTTGAACCTGTAACATCAGTAGATCCTGATAAACTCCCACCGATTGCTTTGACAGGATTGGTTACAGTATCACTCCATATATTTGCGGCACCTGGTCCTAATGCAGATGCAGCCAATTTGTTGAATGTTGCATCTGGAGCTAATCTGTTATTGGCTGTGTTCATAGAAACATTCAATGAAACGGTGCTGGCTGTTCCAAGCGTATGTACGTGGGCAGGTAAATTTGCAGTCGTGATTGGTACTGATTCAGAGCCACGTTGTTGACCCAAATTAATTACCAACCCAGAAGGTGATTTTCCCACGCCAACAGGTACTCTGCCTTGCATATTGGGGAGATTAAAATTCTGTCCTGTGCTGCCACCGTAAGTGATTCCCATCAAGGCATATAAAGCTTGATATTGGTTAACCTGCAAAAGCTGACCATTTGCCTCTAAATACCCATCTGGGCAATATTTGGCTGCAGTCATGCAAACAGATCCAATAAATGGATCTGCTCCAGAGCAAGCAAAAGCACTTCCTCCACTCAAAAGAAAGAATCCAAGAAGCATGTTTTGCATTTTGATTTTTGTATTCATGGTGATTTTCTCCAGTTATTTGGCGATACAAAGTGAATTTCCAAGTGGATTAGTGTCATCAGCATGAACTGCACAGTTGTAACCTTTGCCACCAATTGATCCTTTATTCGCAAGCCTAGCGATGTACCATTGATTACTTGAAAGCGCAGAACACGCTTCAGTATTAAATACGGCAGCTTCTTGAATTGTTGCCAATCTCATTCCCGCTGGACAATAGTTATCGCCAGTAGCTAAAGTAAATGCGACTTTGTCGCATAGCGTTACTGGTTGTGTAGCTGAGTCCTTCAGCGTTACCTTGCAGCCAGAAGCTGCATTGCTCATGGAGCCGCCACCCGCAATGCGTGCACTTGCAGCTGAACCAATTGCTTTACAAGCTTCAGACTTGTAGGAATAGGCAACGTCTGAGGTCACCATCGTTGTGCCACTAGAGCATGTTCCATCACCTGTCGTTGTGCTGAATATGACTTGCGCATAGGCAAATGCACTTGCCAAAAGCCAAGGCAACAAAAAGTATTTTGAATATCTATATATCTTCATGCACTCACTCCTTCTTGGTTAAAGATCTGTTGCTTTCACTTCGTGAACAAACGTACTTTTCCACTCATGCCAGCCATGAGCTCGGGGTAATACCCCTCCAACACAGCAATCACTTTTGTGGTTTGGCTCACTGGGTCGGCTTTGGCTCCCGCTCGAACGAATCGGGCCGGATAGGTCTTTTTGGTGTCATCAATCAACACACGGAATTTGCCTGCGGATCGCAAACTGGCCAATGCAGATGTGGGCAAGATGAATTCCAGCTCCAGTGAGCCGTCGTCAACGATTTCCAGCACGGGCTGGCCCGGTTGTACGAACTGCTGCTCTCGCGCCCTCCACTCACCTGCACGTCCGCCATAGGGCGCTGCAATTTGGCATTTGTTGACAGTGGCCTGCAGGTAACTTTGATCTGCTTTTGCTTTGAGTAACTCCGCCTCGGAGTTACGCAGTTCCACATCTCCAATGGCATTGAACTTCACCAAGCGCTGATTGCCTTCAAAAGTGCTCTGTGCGGCAAAGACCTGGGCCTTGGCTTTTTCCAGCTGCGCCTCTTGCAAGCTGCAATCAAAGCTGACCAGGGCCTGGCCAGCTTTAAACCGCTCACCTTCCCGAACATGGATGTGTGCAATCTTGACCCCCAGCTCTGCCGACAAAGTGGTAAATCGCTGCGGGACTAGCTGTGCACGGATATCTGCAGCACCCATGTTTTGCGCCACCGCTGCACTGCAAATCAGCATGCAAAAATTGGCTGCGATGGTCTGCCGCAACATCAAGTCTGGCTTTCAGTTTGGTTCTGCTCTACCGAGCGTCGCGCTTGCGGCGCAGACTTGGTTTGCATTTGCCTTTTCCAGTTCTTGAGCGACTGGTCCATGGTTTTTTGCAGCGCGGGAAGATCCAACTCGTCCAAGCTACCGACCTCAGGCTCCAGCCCCAGAGTGGACTGCATGCGGCTGAGCGCTTCTTGAACTCGGGCCATAGACTGGTAGCGACGCGCCACGCTGAGAATGCTGATCACGTCCAAGGAGATGCGATCAAGGCGACCGGCCATCTGACTTTGCTCTTGAGCGCCTGCAATCTGCGCCAGCTGGCCGTCCACATCGGCAATGGCATAAGCACGCTGGTATTGGCGCACGGCATCGTCGTACTGGTGCCACGACAGGTGTACCTGTGTGAAAACGGTCATCTGCAGCGCCATGCGCCGCGCTTGCATGACGGACTCGGCCGCTTCCGCAGCCCGTTTTTGGCTGGGCGCAGAAAGCAAATTAAACAGGTTGAGGCTGACACGCGCGCTGGCTTCTTGCCAGTTCTGATTGATCAGGAAGCGGTCATCGTCCCGACGAGTGCCATAGTCAAAACTGATGCCAGGCAGCAGTTTGAGAATGGCTTTGCGCGTGTCGTTTGCAGCGATACGGACGTTGTAGTTCGCCTCACGCAAATCGGCATTGCGTGTAAGGGCCTGGGTCTCCATGGCCTCTAGGCTGATGCCCAGAGCCTGGGGCTCAGCATCTGTGGGTTCAGTCAACGTCAGACGTGTACCTGTAGGTGCACCAATCAAAGACGCCAGCTCAACCTTGGCGGTGGTAAGTTCTCTCTGAAGTGCTTCAAGCTGCCGCAGGTTGTCCAGCAAGGTACGCTGAAAGCGCAACGACTCACTTGGAGACCGGACTTTCGCGGCCTGCATGCCTCGGGAATCCTTGAGTGCAGTTTCAGCATCGACAATGGCTGAAGACACACGCTGACTCAGCGTTTGAGCTGCCAGCGCACGCCAATAAGTGGTGCGCACGTTCTGGATAAGCGTGTGCATGGACTTGCGACGACGCTCTGTGGCGATCAACAGCCGATCTGCATTTTGCTTGGCGTTGTAATAGCTGGCCCCAAAGTCCAGCAGGCTCCACGATAGCGTCAGGTCTTGGGTGGAGCGATTGCGCTCCGAGGAGATATAGGGGTTGAACGAGTTGGTACCGTTGAAATCTTGCGAACGTAGAAGATCACTGTCTCGTGAAAAGTAGCCTGCGTTGGCCAGCAGCCGGGGCATCATGTCGAACTTGCCTGCTTCAAGCTGTCCGGAAGCCAGCGCCATTTCCAGTGACTTAGCGCGGTGGTCAAGGTTGTATTTGAGGGCCCGTGCAATGGCTTCTTCGATCGTGATGGCGTCATTTATTGGCGCAATCTCCGCCATGCGTTTTTTCAAGTCAGCCCGGCTTTGTGATTCAATTTCTTGTTGGCTGAGAACTTCGGGGGTCAATGATGCACAACCAGCCAACACAAAGACGGCCGCACTCGTTGCCAGAAGTTTGAAAGATCGGTGAGTCAATTTCATTACCGCTCAACCTTCTTCACAATCAATCCAATTTGCGAAGATGGCGTGTCCATCGATCACCATGGGTGGGCCAGCACGGTAGGCTTTGAAGCCAGCTTTACGCAGCAAACGCTCCACACCCAGCGGAGAGACGGTGATCAGTTTTTGGGCCCCATGGCGCATGGCCACGGCAATCGACTCTTTGAGTAAATTGACAGCTACCGGCGATGAAAACTGCATGGAACCGGTAGTGGCCTCCGCCTTGAAGTCCAAGGCCACAAAGCGCGACAGTTCCCAGACCTCTTCAGTTTCAGGAATTGGCAAACCATTCATCAGCTGAGGAAACACCTCGCCGAGGAGATATGGTCGAGTAGTAGGCAACAGGCGTGCCATGCCAACGATGTCGCCTTCATCATCTTGAGCGACCACATAAACAGTGTCATCGCGGTCAAATTGGTCGTATTCGAGCCCTGCTTCACACTGGAGCTCCCACCCCAGTTTTTCAACAAAAACACGGTAGCGGTAGAGGCCCATATCGACCATCATGGTTTCGCGGAGATCCGCCGGTTTTCCTGTGAGCAATCGCACCTCAACTCCTTAAAAGAATTGAGGTCGATTGAATAAGAAACCGCCTTTTCTGTGACCTACCAACCTTAGTAGGTTTTGACGATTTAGACGAAGTTTATGGATTTGACAGCTTCATCCACCGTTGCAGACCAGGGGACTGAGTCGACGAATTGACTGATTTGAACCAGATTTTTGTCCCACCCATGATCTTGACCTTGATCATCAACCAGCATGAGATTGCTGCGAGGGTGTCCCAGACGTTCATAACGACTCTGACCGTCTTTGAATTCAATTTTCCAGTCCCAGCCGATGGTGATAGCAGGGTTGGTTTGTGTGGTCCATTCAGTAAAGCCAGTGATCTCAGTAGGTCTGCCACAGACACTCTCTGCACAGTCAGTGTCTAGACCAGATATCAAATGACTCAAAGGGATAGTGGTCAGCGCCTCAAAAGTGAGGCGTACAAGTCCTTGGTTTGAAATTTTCATGATTGAGTTGACATTCAGTTAAGTTGAGGTAGCCCTTAGGCGAAAGCATCGTATGCCCGATGACACACGCTCGCAACAGGTGCGAATTCCTCAAAATCAACCGACGCGACAATTCAATTGAGCAGGCCCAACATGGCTGCCTTGACAACAGCGGCAGTTTTGTTGGCTGTTTTTAGCTTATAGATGGCATTCTTGATGTGAAAATCTACCACGTGCTTGGTCACGTTCAGAATGTCGGCGATTTCTTGGGCAGACTTCCCATCCGCTGTCCATTTGAGAACTTCGACCTCACGCCGAGTTAGGCCAATGTCTTGGGCGTGTGTGACTTTCTCGATCAAAACACGCGACAGTGCCAAATGCGCGATGTTGACAAGCCACCGCATCTGATTTTCCTTGGCATCCAGCTCTTTGGTAGTCAGCGAATCATGCGACCGTGCCAAGCTGAGCATGCCGCCCACACCATTGGCATCCAGGCTGGACTGAGCCCAACCAACTGAAAGGCCGTGCGCCCTGGCGTCTTCCCAAAATTGACGGCTGCCAGCAAAAACGTCCTCTGTCCAAACCAACGGCTTTTGTGACTTACGACCATGACTGACTGTTGGATCAATGAGAAGGTACCCCTCTTGGGCATAACGCTTTTGCCAGACTTGCGAGTAGTTATTTACCATCAAAATTTTGGGGTTACTCAATGGCCACGGAACTCGCAAGCCGTACGCACAGTGCTCGAACCCCATCGCACAGGCTGCCAATTCGATGCGACGAAAAACCTCCTGCTCCGAATCAGTTGATTCGGTGATTTTCAGTAGTTCCTCTTGCCAAGATCTCATGTTTCAATGGAAATTTTCTCGATACACGTCTGATCAATAGCCGTTCGCCAAATGCCAAGTGACAAATCTGCCAAATTCTTCAATACACGCAATCCAGTCTAGCAGTTGACGCGCTTTGACATATGGGGGAAATCCTTGAAATTGGTAAGGCTTGTCCCGCGCCACACCTGTGTCAGCAGAATTAGAGCAGGGTTGCCAAAGCCTCCCGCCTAGGAAAACCTACTAAATTTAGGAGGTGACATCTTTGCACTCAAGACAACACTCGACCGCTCGTTGCAATAGCCATTGGATCGGGATGGTTCAGCGTATCGCCATCATCTCCACCCTACTAAAAATGGCAGTCACCATTTAATTAACTAATCCCTAGAATTTGGGAAATTTCTTGCAACTGCTTCGGAAAGGCTTGCGGTTTTCAGCAACTAGCATTTCAATCGACTCGGACAACATGCAAATGGCTTTTGCGATTCACGCAATTGGTGCTTGTCGCCGATCACCTTCACATTCGAGCGTACGCGCAGACTGTTTTTTTAATCCACAAAGGAGAGCATTCATGGCACTTAAACCAGGACCAAAACCGAAAGCAAAATCAACAGGAAAACCGGATCAGCGCCGCCGTGATAACAAAACCACACCAGGGAATACACCATCCCTCAAGCCCAGCAAATCTAGCAATCCCCCAAAAAGTAAATGACGGGGACCCTCGTTAATTAACACTTTTTACCCGGTAGTCGATCGGCTTAGCGCGAAATGGCCCGCCGACCGTCCACTTCTGCGTTAACCCACATCAAATGCATATGCCTGCGCACAAAAAGTTTGCTCCGCATACGAAGCCTGAAACGTTCATCCTTGAGTCTTTGAGTGAGGATGACGAAAAGGAACAGAGGCTTGATGGGAAGGTTCTATACGAAGTCTTACGCTTGCAGGGCAAGAAGCCCATCTACTTCTATTTTCGAACGCAAACTGAGTTGATTCGGTTCTCGGAAATATTTCAGCAATCGGGCTATCGCTATCTTCATCTCTCCTGCCATGGGAACGACACCCACCTCCAGTTCACCTTTGGGCAGACGGACTACGCAATGTTTGCGGATATTTTCAGAGACAAACTGAACAATCGCAGGTTGTTCATATCTGGCTGCAGCCTGGGAAACCTTGAGTTTGCAAAAGCCGTCTTCGAAAAAAACACCGGGATGTATTCCGTCACGGCACCCAGTCGAAAGGTTTTCTTCTCGCAAACAACTTCATTTTGGCCTGCGTTCTATTACATGATGCATGCATGGGACAACACGGTGATGAAGAAAAAACGGCTGCAGGACGTACTTGCGCGACTAGCCCAAATCTTCGAGATGCCAATGGCGCACTATTTCAAAAACGCGGGAAAGAAAAGTACTGTTGATGAGCAGCTATTTGCTGCGGCCGGTGTTAGCAAAGCACTTACTCCATCGAAAAGTGGACTTGCCGGTGAACTGCCAGATGTGGGCTAACCAAGCGTACGAGCCTACTCGCGTCGTCAATGGGGCACTGCCGGTCACATGCCCACAGTGATGGTCGCCACCAGCCTACAGGCGACATCGCTGAGATGAAGGTCCGAATTGCAGCGGTTGCGGTCGTTAACTTCGGGTCAATGAACTTCCGCTAGCTAACACCAAGCAGCCGCTGGGCACGCTTATTGGCGTCGTCCTGAACAGCGAAGATGACCACGCATTAGCGGCTTGAGCCATCGCATTCCCTCTCGGTCCCCGGTGTGGGGCTCTAAGGTGCCTACTGACCCCAGAGCGATTTACCCTGAGTCGCACGGTCACTCTTCCTTGTTCTTGGGCTGCATGAACTGGAGCACCTGGTCGACGCAAGCCGGGTCGCCCAGGTCATCCAGCGCGGTATCGCGCAACTTGCCCTGGCTCCCGGCCAACGCCCAAGAAACTCCCACACTACCGGGAGGCAGCATCCGTCCAACGCGTTCTGCCAACTGCTGATCCCGCCCCCGAAGCGCCCAGATGGCGAGGAGCAACAGCACGCGCCGGCTCGAACTGGTTGATAGCGTCTCGGCAGCCTTGAGGATTGCTTCCGTTTCTCCAGCGCAAGCCAACAACACCAGCAGCCTCGACGCGACGCGCGGAATCTTGCTCGTCAGGACCTTTGGCGTGATGCGCTGCAGGATCGAAGGCGCGATATGCTCGAGCGCGCCCGCCAAAGCATGCGCTGCCAACTGCCGAATCAACTTGTCACCAGGACTGAGCGCAATGTCCATCAGTGCATCTTGAAAGCGCTCCCCCGCCTGGTTGACCAGCAAGACGAAGATGGCGTAGCGAAGATCCGAGTCGCGGGTGTCAATGGCCAAGCTGTACAACTCATCGGCAGTCGCTGCGTCGAGTGCGCCCAGCTTGCCCAGCGCTTTAACAGCGGCCTGCGCAATCGGGAGGTTCTCCTCCTCGCCGTAGTAGGCAGATCGAGTTGACCACTCGTTCTTGGAAAGCCGCAAAAGCGTAGCGCGATGATCCGGATGCGGCTTGACGTCTAGCAGGGCAACCAGGGTTCGACAAACGCGGCTGCCCTTGTTCTCGGCAAGAGCAAGAATCGACGGCGGCAGCGGAGCCGGCAGGGGCGTCGCCACAGCTGTTAATGCCGGTGCGACGACATCTGCGAACCGATGGGTCAGGCCAGCCTGAACATCCTCGGCCATGCCGTGGCGAATGGCGAAGTCTATCGCGAGCTCTGCGGCTTTTTCGTCATCAGAATGCGCCAGGAGCCACCGGGCGTCTTCCACTGAGCCAACGGGCACGTACGCATCTAGCTTCATCCGGAATACTCGCACCTCCTCGCTGGGCGAGCTAATTCGAGCGACCAAAGACTGCGCTTCGCTGGAGAGAACAGGCGACTGCTTCTTCTCGAACGCATAGGCAGCCTCGCTGACTTCGTCGAACGGGCTCAAGAGCGATGGAGCTGTCCAGGGCGTTGCGCTCTCCTTGAGATGCTTCTCGAAGACATTGCGACGGTCGCGCAGGTCGCCAAGTTCCACCGCAATCTCGACCAATCGGGCCTCTTTGCCCTCCCGGACGAGTTGGTCAATCACGCCAGGAAAGCGATTGGCCGCGTTTTCAACCAGACAAGTCAGGGCGCTGATCCGAACACCGGGGTCTTGATGGCCTGCCAACACCAGATCCACAAGATCTTGTTCGACCTCCGGCAGCCAATGTTTGGTTAAGACGAGCCAAAGTGTGTCCTCGCCGGCTCTGTGGCGCGTGACCTGATAAACGCCCCTCAGCTCGTCGGCCGGCACCGGCGCGTCCCCAGCAAGGCGATTCAGCCAGCGCGGAAGCAGCTGATCGCGGTGGCGGTGCTCAAGCAGAAGCCGGTATCCGGAAGTTGCACGCACTTTGTCGACGTAGCTAGAAAGAAACTCGCCGGCGGTCCAGCCACTGTCATCCTCAGAGTAGTGCTGGGCGTAGTCCTCGTTGAACTCCTCGTTCTTGAGACCGAGCGAAAACTCCGCTGCCCGCTGTAGCTCTGCCTCGCTCGGGGTGAGCTCTGCCACCGCCAGGTCGACGATTGCCTCGAACCCTTGAATATCCCTCAGCGCGCCCGCCGAAATGGCGTCCTCAGAGCTGATGTATCCAAAGTACACCGCCTTAAAGGCTGCATCAAGGAACACGGGCGTCAAATTAGGAACCAGGCGCTCGATGGCCGCCACGAAGTTTGCGCGGAGGTCATCACGGCCATGGGGCAGCACGTCACGGATGAACGTCTCAACAACCATCCTGACCGATGCGTCTGCCCGCATACGTTCATACCAGTCCTCCGGGTGGGTGGGTTCTCCCCAAAACATGAGCATCCCGAAACTCCGGTCAGTCCGGTGCAGGAGGAAGCGTGCCACCTCCGCGACATTGCAGGCGCTGGATCCGACGGACTCAGCAAGCCTGAGGTTTCGTTCGAACTCCTTGCCACCCTCGCAGACCGCGCCGACCAACCACGCGTCAATCTTTGCCTGAACCTCAGCCGAGGGTTTGGGCCGCAGCTCTGGCGTCCTATCCAGTGCATAGAGCAACCTAGCGGAGGCGGCAATGCCCCATGATTCGTCTGGCCCATTCGCGGAAGAGAGCGTCTCAATGAGAAGCCGCAGCGACCTGACCGTTACGTTCTCAGCCCGCTTCAACGCCTGTTCAATCCCGGCCTCAACCCGCGGATGGTAGTAGGACACCGTGCCCTCGGACTGGCGCAGATTCCGCGCAGCAACGAAGAAGTTGACCAGAAGCATCGCACCCTTTTCAAAGGCTTCGTGCGCGTCGGCAAGTGCACCGTCGATCTGGCGCAACAGCTGTAGCGCCACCTTGTCATTGGCCTTCAGCAGCCCCCACAGCACAGCTGCGGCGCGTACATCGTTGCGCTCCTCAATCTGGTCCACCACCGTGCGTTCAATGGAGTCCTGATGGGCGCGTTGAATCGCGTCGCTTATCAACTGTGAGTCTGAGCGCCTTTTCCTGTCTGCAGGCGTGGCCATTGCGTCGAAGAACTTCTGGATTTCGAGCGGCGTTGCAAGCTCAGCCAGCACGACCGCCTCGTTTTCCTTAGCCAGCGTCTGAACGTTGCGGGGCAGATTGCCGATGCGGGTACGGTAGAGGTGTTGACGCTCGCGCACGCCGTAATGCTCGGCCTCAAGGCTCACTTCCCAACGCTTGACCGTCTGTAGCGCGCCGGAGCTTCTTGCGACGTCCAAACGCGAGGTCGCAACGACCAGCCGATCGGGTCGGGCATGCGCGAAGTGCTGGGCGAGCTGATCGTTCCACGGGCGACTTCTTGGATCGAAGTCGTAGCGCCCCCACGGGTCTTCAATGTCATATAAAACCGGTGGCGGCGTCCTGTCATCCCTGATCTGTTCGGGCCCGAACTTGATGGGAACCCTTGTAAGCCCCGGAATGTCCTTGCGAAGCTCGTCGTATAGCTTCAGCGTGGCCATCGTTTTTCCGGTGCCAGACTGACCAATGATCAGCGCCGCATTGCGCTCGTGCATTACCGCCTTGATCTCTCCCCAGTTGATTGGCTTTATGTAGTGCTCGAGCTCAGGAGAGCTGGCGATGTAGCCGTCGTGAGCGCGAATGACTTCCTCGAGCTCCGCGCGCGTCCAACGGCCGCCACCGGCCCCACCCATGCGGGCCCGGGCTTCGTCCCGTAGCCTTCGGCGGCACTCTTCCAATTTCGAATTCGGCACGCGTAGCTTCTCCGAGAGCAAGGCCTTGATGTCGCGCTCAAGCCGCTCGAAATCCTGGTTCCCGACGATCGCCACCCGCCCCGCTGAACCCGCGGGCATCGCATCCTTGATGGAGACGGCCATATCGGCGGCCTTTGGCCAAAGCCCTGCGCTGCGAACCTGCAAGCCTCGGGCCCCTCCATTCACAGCGGCGGAGGTAACCAGTAGGTATCGATTCCGCGGATCCGCCAACCGGCTCGCGGCGGAAGGACGGCTTGTTCCGTGCTGGAGCAGCCCTTTCACCCCAGCGACATTCCAAGCGTCGCCGCTGCGGAGCTTTGCCTGAACAATCAGTCGGTACTGCTCGACCTTAGCGGTCGTCACCACGCGCCCAGGCTCGGTCTCCGCAAGATCTGCTTCGATATCCTCCTCAGTAGCCGGCTCGAGGACCACTTCATTTGCGAACTCGCTTGACAGCACCAGGTCGAGCGCCAACCACACGGAGACGTCGATCTGATACTCATAGCCGGTCATTGAATGACTGCCGGAGCCGGCCTTCTTCGTGCTCGGCGCTTTGGCATTCTTGCTGCTCATGTCTTATCCTTACCTATGAATCAACTGTCATTCTCGCCAGCGCCCAGCCAAATCCCTTAAAACTGCCAGTGGTCGGCAAAGTAGAAGAGGTTTTGGTAGGTCAACGGTATGCGGCTTGAGCGACGGCCAATTTACCTAGCCGTGGGCGTCCGCAGTACGTCGAACTGAGCAAGTCGGCTCCGCCGAGAGCAGCCGTCCACGCACCGCCAACCTGTCATACGTCCCCGAATGATAGGTGATGCGTGCATAACGACCGGTCGGCGCCGTCGCGATCAATGACCGGTGCCGGTAAAGCCACTCGTGGCATCAACGACGAACTACAGCAGCCAACGTCAAGTTCTTTTGCGGGATCGACGCCTGAGCCACCTGATTGAACAGCGCATTCACGGCTTGCATGATTTGCAGATCGCAACCTATACTTATCTGCCATCCCGAAATCTCTGGCTCGTGGGTTAGGTCTAAAACTGATGTCGGCTTTCAGTCGAATCAGATCAGGCATGTCAGGGGTGGTGCTATCCGTTTCTCCAAAGAGCCACTGTCTGCTCCTGGTGACAGTACACATTCGCGAACGTGAAGCGTGCGACTGCAATCAGCCTCAGCGCCAATTCAATTGCAGCGGTCAGGTGTGCAGCGGGAGCGGCCGGTCGGGCTCAATCGGTGAACTCACGCTGTTTGCCACCAAGCAGTCATTGGACCTCGCGAGCGGAGTCCGTCCAGCGACCAAAGCGGCAAGGCCAAAGAACCGCGACGAGTTGTTCAACTCAACGGACGGCCATGCGCTTGCGCGAGGGCAACTTGATCAAGTCGATCAAGCGCGTCCGTCAGAGCATCCTTCCAGTCGTCGAACTGGCGCTCTGGGTGCAATGTTTCGGGAAACACCGCTTGCAGGACCAGTCGACACAAAAACGAGAAGTAGTAGTCGTAGTGCTGGTCGGTCAGCGCCAGCCGTTCGATCATGTACGCCACCCGGTGATGAAGCGCCGGATGGCCACCCGGAAGAAGGGCCCTTATCGGGTCCCTGTACAGGTATAGGGTACTCAGCATTACGCTGATCACGGCCCATGCATCAGCCAGCTTCTCGCGATCGTCGAGACTCTGTCCAAGAAGATCGTCATACGCGACAGCGTCGGCCTCTTTCTCCATTTCGAGCCGCAGTCCGGTCATACTGTTGCTCTGGATGACATCGAGGTGACCGAGCGCAGCGTGTGCTCGCTCATGACTTAGCAGGAATGCGGTCGCCTTTTGAAAGACCAAGTTCGCCTTTAGTCCGTACCACTCTTCCTGCGCCGTCGCGTAGTGCTGCGGCGACGGAAGATCCGCGGGCCAAGGCCTATAGGTCTCTCGTAAGCTTGACGACCAGGCCAACAGTTGGTGAGCTCTGTCGATCAACTTCTCGGTCTCAGCATCCATCACCCTCGCTGGATCGAGCAGAACCTTCTGCACGCTCTCTTCATACACCACCATCCAGCCGTAGATGTATGCCCAGAGCATCTCCAAGTGCGAGAGGTCGACGTGTATCTCCGGGACACTTGCCTCCCGCCGAACCACTCTCGGGCCTTTTGGCGGCGCGGCTGACATGTCAAGTGCGATCTCACCCAAGAGGGTGCCATGCTCGACTTGCAGTTTCAGAGTTTGCGCGCCGAACGCCGACATGTTCTCGAACTGCCAGAGAATGTTCCCTTCGAGGACGAGCACAGGCGAGTCGACGATTGCGCCTGCGGAGAGATTCGGGGTCATGGAGCGGGTGTGGAGCGAACGAGGGGGCGAGGAGACAGCAGCGTTGACCTGTCCAGGCTAACCGAAAGCCGACGGCCGCGACCGACTGTGGATGGCCGGGTCGAGCCTCCCACAGCGGTGCCTGACAGCTTCCTTTAAATCTAGGGTGGGCGCCAGCGGAACAGATCCGTCGCGGCTCAGCCCACAGGCGAACGACTGCTGTCGGGTGCGCAGACGAAGACCTGGACCCGGCCAGGAGTGGAATGTGGGAAGGATCGGCTTACCGGCCGCCTGAATATGTGCGCGGAGCACTTCGCCGCCTCCGAATGACCGTCGGATCCCGCTGCATCGCAACCCTGGCGACGGGTCATTCATCCTCATCGTCTCCGGCGTCAGGAACAGGAATGTCGCCGTCCTGGAGATGCTCGTCGCGAACAGGTGCTTGCTTCAGTAGTTCGTCGAGCATTGCCTTGACCATACCGCTGAGCGCCTCGACGCCTGGACGAAAAGCTTCCTCCAGCAGGACGTGGCGCTTGGCGCCAAATTCCAGGATGCTGCAATCTTCAGGCGGTACCCAGTTATCTGGAATCGACTCAGTCGCAACCATGGTTTGACCCGAGTGAGCTCGTTTCAGAATAGTGTCGAGCATCCGCCCGAGGCTCACAGGGTCCTGACCGGATTGTTGCGGTGTATCGACGATGAACGGGAACGTGGGGCCGTTGCCGTACTTCGAGTGCGCCGACAGCAGCGCGAGGTGGTTCGCCAATACTGCGCGTGGCGCGTAGCTCCCGCTTGAGTTCGGCGAGCGCGTGCCAATCGTCACCTTCGACGCGATTTCGACCTTCGCGATGTCGAGCATATCGGCGTAGAAAATCAGGTCTTCCTTGAAAGATGCGCGAATCCGCTTTTCTCGCTCCTTGTCGGCCAGAT
Source organism: Limnohabitans sp. (assembly GCF_034680285.1). Classification (GTDB taxonomy): domain Bacteria; phylum Pseudomonadota; class Gammaproteobacteria; order Burkholderiales; family Burkholderiaceae_C; genus Limnohabitans_A. The sequence goes on along the minus strand of NZ_JAXITC010000011.1, from coordinate 109,845 downwards.
CCTTTAGTCTGCTGTCGTACTCTTGGAGCTCCTCGGTAGCGATGTCGAGCTCCGCTGCGAGGTCGCGGCGCGTGACGTCGTAGGCGTCCTTGAGTACGGACAGGCTCTTGGCGACCACGACGTCAGCCACGGGGCGTCCGTCGCGCTGAACCTTTAGAGCCTCGTTTAACGAGCGTAGTCGCTCGGCAACAGCATTAAGCTTGGTTTGGAGTGCCGCCTCATCGCCTTGCAGCTTGTCTCGTGCTGTTTGCAACCGAATGACAACTTCGTGGATATCGTGCGCGTCGGTGGCAAGCGCCTGTCGTGCGTGGAACGTCGCTGTATGGACGTGTGAGCAAGTAGGGCAGACCAACGGCTCGTCATCTGAATAGTCGGCGAGGAATGCTTGGTCCTCGACAAGTTCGCGTTCGCTGGCAAGGGCCATGTTCAACTCGGCCGTAAGCTGTTGCCGCCTTTGAGCAAGCTTGAACAGGTCCGCGCGCACCTCGTCTTGTTCGTCGCGCAACTTTTTCGTCAACTCCGACACCTCGCGCAACTCGCGCGCGAACTGGCTTTCGTCAATGGTGGTCGTCTCCGCTGGCAGCATCTCTACTACTCGCTTGTAGGAGGTCTCCTGTAGCTTTAAGTGCACCTTGGCGGTCTTAATCTGAGCGGCCGACCGGTCTCGATGCGCCTGAGCCTCGAGGTAGGACGCGGTCTTCAAGCCAGTGAATGACGAGAAGAGCGGCACCTGCCATTTAACGAACTGGCCCAGGTACGGAAAGGTCGCCCATTTCGGGCCCCATCCGCTGTCTTGGTCGATATAGAACGGAAGCATGGAGTAGTCGGGCCCAGCCAATCCGAACTCACCTTCCTCCTTACGCTGAAGCATCAGTTTGAAGCCGAAGGTCTCAGAGAAGAACTCACTCCACTTCGAGCTGGACTCGGTCGCAAAAATAAGGAGGCCCAGCCCGTCGAATGCGGCGCGCTTGCGGCCTTGTCTCAGGAGAGTGAACTTTCCCGACGAGCCAACAGACAGCTCAAGGGCGGCAACCACGTTTGAGTCGAACTCGCCGGCGGCACGTCTTGCCGGGTCACAGCCGAGCGCCCAGACCAGGTGCTTCAGTACACGCGACTTGCCTGTGCCGTTACTTCCCGACAGCAGGTTGCGTCGAGGGTGAAACTTCAGCTGCCTCGCGCTCGCGTCTCTTTCGGACAGCAGCCAAAGCTCGTTGAATACCACGATGGGGCTCATGATGTTGCCTCAGGTTGCGAACCAGGCGCAGCAGTTGAAAGGTGTCGGAGTGGTTGTGCATTTTTGAGAGTCATCGCCATTAGGCAGTAGAGGAAGCCATTGGAATAAAGGTGTGAGTGCCGAACCTTCATCGCGCGGAGGTCCGCCAGCCACGCCGGCAGTCGAGTCTTGAGGTTTCCGTTCGCCTTGTATTGGTGGTTCTTGACGTACAGGTCGACCAGCGCTCTGGCAGTGAGCCAGACCACGCTAGCGCGATTGGTGACTTCCGCGCAAGCGGTGTTCACTGCAGCCTCCATCTCCTGGACTATCTCGTAATCAGCCGCCTCGGCGTTCAGCCGGGCGATGACCTGCGCGACCAGGTCTTGCGTCCGGACGTGGGTGTCGTTGGCCGCAGCGAAGTACTGCGTCACATCAGCCCTCGTAACTGCGCGCTCAAGCAAGCCGGGGAAGTCCTTGGCATAGGCTCGTTTGCCGGCTCGCTGCTGCACGTACGACGCCACGAGACATATGGCAATGAACGGGGCATTGACCTGCGGCTCAATTTTCTTGAGCTGACACAGCTCCACCAACTCGCCAATGGCAAACTTGTGGGCTTCCTCAGTGGGGCAGTTGGTCACTGTCAGGCGGAAGCAATCAAGGGCAATCGCTTCGTTCTCAGGCACTTCGAGCTGCTTGCGAAAAGCTTCCTGGACCTTGGCAACCGATGCGGCCGGCAAGTCGCATAGCTCAATTGCGGTCACCGTTTCGTTTTGGTCATCGTCCCCGACGCCAACGTAGAACGGTGCGTTCGAAGCGAAGACGAGTTCCGGAGGCGGCGTGAGCGTGGAAAAGCGCTGTCGGTGGAAGTACAGCTTGGCCAGCGTGGACTGTCCCGACTTACGCAGACGAAGGGCTGGCCGACGCTTTGGTGCGGCTGGAGAGTCTGTCTCGTCTATGGTGGCCTGCACTAGTTTTGCCGGAGGTGCCGATGGTGGAGCCAGCAGCCCATTCAAGGTCCAGTGGTGCGTCGACTCGTTTTTTTTGAGCTGGATAAACGTAACGCGCGTGGGCTGCGTGGATGAGTTGAGAACAGCGATGTCCTCCTGCCATTCAAGTACGACGGCGTAGTCCTCGCCGGTCGCATGTGCCTTCAGTGTCTCAAGCACGGCTTGCCACACCTGAAAGCTGAACCCACGGACAGCATGCTGTCCTCCAGTCTCGTCTTCGCTCCTGTCTTTGAACAAGGTGAGGACGTCGTGAAGGCTCGGTTCCCCGCCTGAGCTCGCGTTTTTCATGGATAGAGCTTACAACAATTGGGTAACGCAATCGGTGGTGCGGAGTAGCTAACTGCAAATGTTTACGCGGCTACGGGATTCATACTTGGCCCACTAGGGGTGCCGTGCGCAAACAACTATGCGGCGGGACGTGTCGACTGCATGACCTCGTGCTGATTGTCTGGTCTTGTGTTGCTCGTTTCGAGCCTGGACTGCCTCCTGTGGGTCGGCAGCACCAGTTCGAGATCCATGGCCGCGGTCGCTGGCTGGTGCAGCAATTTGACGGGACAGCACATCCAAAAAAGTGTGGATGGCTGACAGTCTTATGAGGCGACCTGCTCGCTTCGCCCAGCTAGCGCTTTTGAGAGGCAGGTTTTGGGGACCGCCGACATTGGCCGGCCTGAATTGAAAGACTGCAGCCAGCCTAATGCAGGTATTCATTGGGATTCCAATCTGTCTTTCACACATAAATGAACAGATTTCGAATTTTCGACGGCACATTATCTTTGCTGATTCTATTTTTCTCCGCAAGATTTACAACCCAGTTTTACCTACCATTTTTATTAGCTTTTATGGTCACTCACATTCACGTCTAACCTAGATACTCAGTCAAACAAGCTTTAAACCGCTAAAGAAAAGATAATTTTGGTGACCTCATTTCCAATTTACAGCGTAGCCAAGGTGTTGGTTCGATACCTGCCCGGATTCATGTATCGGCACTACTACACCCCTCAGCGTATGGCCGACTTAGTCTACTGTGATGTATTGCCTCGTGGTGAATCCGTGCAATTAGATCTTGGACCAGTAGCTTCGGCACAAATATTTTTGCAGCTCATTAATCTTTCGCCAGTTCCCATCGAGCTGAACAGCGCTCAGATGGCCATGCAATGCAGTGGTGCAAAGATTGATTTTGTGCACGTATCTCCATGTGTAACTATCCCTTCTGGCATGGCTGCTCAACTGCGCTTGTGCACGTCGGTCCACGAGGGGTCTTCATCTGCCATCATCGAAAATCATCATATTCCTCTGAAGGCCTGGTTGACAGGGCACATGGAATTCAGTTGCAACGTTCGAAAATTTTCTAAGGCCCTAAGTCTTTCTGATATCCAGCCTGTGTTGATCAATGCGCATCTTCGGAAGGAAGAACGTCACGCGTAACAGGCTTCAACTATTGGTCAACAATGCAGACTCAAAACTGTTGGTAACCTATTGGATTTGGTAGGTGTATTTTTATAGCGTTTCGGATCGAATGTATGTACCCATTTCTCAAGAGGTTCATGCATGCAATACCCTATCTCTCCTTGCTTTGACAATCCAGCGGAAGCACCCGAACGATTGACAGAAATGTTCGTCGGCATTGCGCAAGACCGACGCATTCAACTTGGACAACGGCCTGCTGAGCGGGCCGTATTTCGAAAGCTACATGGGGTAGCCAGTGCAGAGTGGGTTTTGCAACCGAATATTCCAGACAAATTGAAGGTCGGCATCTTTAACCACGAACGCCTCCAGGCCTGGGTTCGCTTTTCGAGCGATGCAACACCCACATCGCCAGATTTGAAGTCGACACTAGGGGTTGGCATCAAGCTTTTCGGCGTCCCTGGACCTAAAGCGCTCGGAGATGAGGGCGATACGGCCGACTTCATCATGCAAAACTTCCCAGTCTTTTTTGTGGACAACGCACAGGAAATGACGGAGTTCACCTATGCGGGAGTTGTGCAAAAAGAATACCCCGATTACCTCCATAAACACCCTAAGACAGCGACCATTCTGAATCGGATGGGCAAAGTGGAAGGTAGCGTACTGACGACAACTTATTGGGCAATTTTGCCTTTCATGGCGGGAAAAGATCGATATGTGAAATACCGATTAGACCCCGTCACGCCGCCAGAAAACGTACCCAATGATCAAGCCGATTACTTGGCCGTGGACATGTGTAATCGTCTGTCGCATGACACCTACGAGTTCAAATTCATGGTTCAACTGCGGACCAACCCAGAATCGATGCCATTGGATCAAGCCACGGTGGAATGGCCAGAGTCAGAAAGTCCCTTTGTACATGTGGCAACGATCACGCTGCCCAAGCAGGACATTACTCTGCGCGGTCAGTCTGAATACGGCCAGGGGCTGAGTTTCAACATCTGGCGGGTGCCGCCCGATCAAGCCCCTGTAGGTTCGATTGCTGAGGCTCGAAAAATGGTTTATCGCGAAGGTGCCCGCCTGCGACACGAAGCAAATGGTCAGCCGCTTCAAGATCCTACCGAACCCAGGCCAGCATCATCGGCATGTCCTTTTCACCAAGTGAATGAGGCGACAGCCGAACCCGCTATTCAAATGCTTGGTCCAGCAGACACCTGTATTGTGAAAGCCGCGATTTACCCTTCCATAGGCGTAGCACGCGTGGGAAACAGTCCGGATGAATGGTTCCTTGGGCCGGAGGTCCCCGATCCAGCGCCCTTGCCGCCTGGCTCTTACCGTGATTCACACCATCGCCTCAAGCGCCAGGCAGCCAGATTCCGCATTTACGGATTAAATGCCAAAGGTCAGATAGTGCGCGAGCTGACCGCAGATAACGCAGACATTGAATGGGATGTGCAACTGGCCAATCAAAAAGCTGCCTGGTACGGTTTTCAACTTGCTCTGGATATCCCCGAAGCGGCTTCTGCACCACCCACGACTTTGCGCAATCCAGGTGTGCCAGACAGAGACTTGTTGACCATCAGCCCCAAACCTCAGAAGGTGAAGGGCAAGGGTGCAAAGGCCAAGCGGTTTGACGATGGCCAGTTCATGGGTAAACCTGTCTATCTGGGTGAAATCCAAACTGATGATGATGGCCGCTTGATTGTGCTTGGGGGATATGGTCACTCATCGTCTTACAACAATAGCAAGGCGATCACGTTCGGGAACAACGAAGGCTGGCATGACGATGTGTCCGACGGGCCCGTGACCGCGACCGTGAACTATCAGGGCTTGACTTTGATGGTTGACCCGGCGTGGGTAGTGGTAGCTCCACCCAACTATGGTCCAGAGCTTAAAACCGTTCGCACGATGTGGGACCTGATGCGTGATGTGGCCATCACCAACGGCATGCTGCCCATGCCCTCTCGCCCCAGCTTTACGCTTGACATTTACCCGCTGTTCCAACGACTCAGTGGCTTGCAATGGGTCAACAATGGTTTTGCAGCAGGATTCGGCTGGAAGGGCGCTAATGACTTGACCAGCCCAGATGTGGTGGCCAGATTGTCGAGTGCATCGCCGGCATTCAGAGAGCTGCGCAAAACCATTGCCAATCAGTTCCGCAACAATAACGTCGACGCATGGTCACCCAAGCCGTGGCCCTGGTTGTATGGTGACGCCATGTCTGTACCAGCAGCACACACCCCGCTGCAAAATTCGTCGCTGACAGCAACACAACTTGCATTTCTGCAGCAATGGGCGAATGGCGATTTCGTTGAGGACTACGATCCAGAGCAGCCCACACCTCGGCGTATAGAAGACGTGCCACTCGAAGCACAGGGGGACACTTTGACGCGTGCCGCATTGGATTTTTGCCTGGCTGATGCGTTTCACCCAGGATGTGAAATGACATGGCCTGTGCGTATCAAGACCATGTACATGGGCCCATTCAGATTTGCCCATGCCCCCAAAAATTGGATAGCTCCGGCTATAGGCGAGGTGTTGAGCAGCGACTGGATTACTATTCCAAACGGTCCTTTCAGCGGGCAGCAAGCGGGCGGTATTACCCGTTGGATGGCCGTCCCGTGGCAAACAGACACTGCAAGTTGCCGATCTGGATATGACAAGGCGTACGACCCGTATGTACCAAGTTTTTGGCCTGCGCGTGTCCCCAACCAGGTGCTGACCAAGCAGAACTACGACATCGTGATGGACACAACCAAATCTTTAGGTGAACGCATGAAGGCATTTGCCAACCGTGCAGCTTGGACGGCCCCACTTGGCGATAGCTCATACACGGACCAGATCAACAACATGATCCTTCACTTTGATCACATGGGCGTTGTGGAAGTAAGAGAAGGACCGGAAGACCGCTTAAATTTTCCGGCTGTGATTCAAGTAGAGGATGAGCACAGGCCAATCGTGAGTGGCGAACATGCACCTGCCAAACACCATGCTGAAGCTGTACATGGCGCTGCTGGAGAAGTTCACCCTGACTCAGTAGATCTAATGACCATTGAGAAGGTTCGCCGCTTCCCGCGCGGCTTGTGAGTCCGGATGCAGGACCAGATCCGTGTTGATGTGTTAGTGGTAGGGGCTGGTCCTGCAGGCTGTACGGTTGCACTGAATCTGGCACCTTTTTACAAGGTGCTGGTCGTGACGCACCAAAAACCCACGACAAAGGCTGTAGGTGAGTCTTTACCTGCAGCCGCATCAAGACTCATGCAGGACATGGGCTTATGGTCATCTTTCCTGAATGAAGAGCATCAGCCTCACCGATTAAGTAAGTCGCACTGGGGAAGTTCCGAAGCCCATTTCAACGATTCAATACGGAACTTGGATGGACATGGTTGGCATTTGGATCGACATCGATTTGATGAATGGATGTTGCAGCAAGCACGCGTTCGTGGGGCTGGATTTTTGAAATGCTCTGCTTTGAATGACATCAATTTTCAATCCTACCGCGAGATGTGGTCTGTCGAAATCGAAGTTGATGGCAGGCGAGTTCAAATCAACGCCAATTGGCTTGTTGATGCCACTGGACGTAAATCATTCGTTGCCAAACGGCTTGGTTATTCTCCCAAAACCATGGACAAGCTCGCTTGTGGATGGATGATTGGCAAACTCAGCGAATCAGCCGAGCAGGAAAGTGAAATCTACGCAGAAAGTGAAGGTTGGTGGTACACCTCTGTGCTACCCAAACAGCAAAGGCTCCTGGCTTTTTACACCGATGCGGATCTCACTTCTGCTAAAGACGCTCATTGCCACATCGCATTACTCAAGCGTGCGCAACAATTGTCAGGCCTAGCGCAAACCCTGGGCCAAACATCTTTTACAAAATCAGACTTAAAGCATGGCTTTTGTGCAGCAAACAGCGCCACATTGCCACAATACGCGGGACATCGCTGGCTAGCCGTTGGGGACGCAGCCATGAGCTTCGACCCCCTTTCATCTCAAGGCATCTTCAATTCACTTTATACCGGACTTGCCGCATCCACGTTTGTATTTGAAGAACTCAAAAGAAACCAACCTAGATATCAAGTCAACGAATACAACAATGCTTTGGTAGAAATATGGAATACCTATACAAACAATCAATCTAGCTGGTATACAGACCAAAAACGCTGGCCACAATCACCGTTTTGGCTTCGAAGACAAAAAGGTGGCGTTTTTTGATTCCAAATTTTTAATTGAGCGGAGTGACATCTCTGCACATCACGGTTGATCACAGCCACTTGCAAATTCAGCAGCAATATTTTTTGTTCAGCTAAGGGGGAGCCTCTTTGACTTTGACCTTGACCTGTTCGGCATACCACCGCTGAAATGACAAGACCATGAGCGTGGCCTGTGCGGCGTCACTGGCCAATTGTTCGCAGCTCACGGGGATCTGAGCGATGGCGGGATCAGGTACAGCGTGGGCGGCGGCTGCATCAACACCGGTGGCAGGCTGGGCATGGAAGGGCACGGGGCACGGACTATCGGAACTGCATGTGGGCTGGCACAAGCTGTCAGAGACAGTGAACTCGCCAACAGGCACAGACGATAAAAACACAGGCGAGCTGGATTTTTGTTGCGGCTGCCACAGTCGCTGAAGTTGGGTTTTGCGGGTGTCATGGTCGGTGGTGATGCGCTGGTTGATCTGTTCTTGCCGGTTTTGAACCTGGGCCACCTGCAGGGATTGCTGCAAGGCGGCGGTTTGTCGCTGCAATCGCTCAGCATCCCACGCTTGCTGAACCCCTTGCTGCCCCTGCCGGTAGCCAGCCCAAAACAAGCCCGCAGCCAGCAGGCTTGAGACGATCCATCGCAGGGGTAAGGCGCTGAGCCGTTGGAGTAACCATGCACTCATGTGGCCTCCGGCGGCAGGTCCAGCGCTTCGAGCTGGTATTTTTCGATCATGGCGATCAACTTGTCTGCATAACGCGGGTCGGTGGCATAGCCCGCCTTGGCCACGGCTTGGGCAAAGGTTTTGCCTGTGGTGCAGGCGAAACAGGCGGCGTAGCGTTTGTTGCGGCGCAGAAATTGCCCGTGGTCCACCAAGCAGGCCTGCCAATCGGGGTAGGCACGCCAGTCCGCCGGGATGACCACCCACTGCTGGTTCAGAAACTCTCGGGTGTTGAGGGTGATGCGCGGGCCCGTCCAGCTGCGGTCAGCCTTGATGCCAAAGAGGTTCTTGGCCCGCTTGGCCAGGCCCGACTCACCCCAGCCGGATTCCAGAGCGGCTTGGGCCACCACGAAGCTGGCGGGGATGCCTGTCTGCAGGCGGCTGGCTTGGGCAGCTGGACCAATGAGCGCGATGAAGTCTTGCGGTGTCACAACAGCTCCTTCACGTCCTTGGCTACCTCATCAATGGAGGCATCGCGGCGCTGGCCGATGAAGTTGAACACCCAGCGCACCAAGGCCCAGCCGGGCAAGCCACAGGCGAACATGAGCCCACCCAGGGCGCACAGGCCCACCGTAGAAAACGCCCAGTGGTGCAAATGAAAATGCTCCACCGTGATGGCCCCACCCCCAATGCTGGAGACCACTGTGCTGATGAGCCCTACGGCCCACTCGCGTTTGTCACGTGGCGGCGTCATGAGCATGACCACCACGGCGGCCAAAGTTGCCCCACTGGCTACCGCCGCAGCGGTGCCGCCAAAGGCCTTGTAGGCGACGGCCGCCCCTGCCACGCCTGAGCTTGTCGGTTCGGGCATACGTTTCTCCAAATTAAAAAACCCGCGCTGACCGAAGCTAGGCGGGTGTGTGTTGGGTTGACTGTTGAATAGACTGTTGAATTGACTGTCGAACGAATTGTTTTTGGACTCAGGCTGCGACAGTTCGGTCGTAAGCCAGGATTGGAATCACGCGTTTGGCACTTTGTTCGGGGACTCCATGGACCTGCCCGAAGATGTCTTTGCGGTCTTCACGAAAGTCGCCGTCGATGTAGTACGGAATGCAACCCGTCAGGTACTCGATGGCTGCAGCCAGAAACGGCACGTTGTCCGAGTAGGCTGCGTCGCAACCCGCATCCCAGAGCGGTCCTTGCAAAAACATGCATGAGCCCTTGCACAGTTGCAGCACCGGGCAACTGGGGCAATCGGGCCGGTGGCTCCAGTGCGTGGCGCTGCGCATCTTGACTGCCTGCAAATTGGACAAATAGCCAATGTGGTGGGGCTGCCCATTGGGCGCAGTGGCTGCTGCGCTGACGTTCTGGCAGGTGAGCACCTTGCCGTGCAGGTCCACCGCCAGGTTGTCCGGTTTGTCCATGCCGCACTTTTGGCCCAGCGAGGATGCCGGGCGTGCGGTGCGGATAGACTGCACAAAGTCCATGATGCGCTGCTGCGCCACCGACATGCGCGAAGCCAGGCCCTGGCGCAGTTCTTTGTAGGCCAAGGCCCTGAAACGCACATGGTCCTGCTGGGTTTGCAAGGTTGCTGCCAAGCCGCCTTCGTCGTAGGGATCAATAAAAGCGCCCTCCCCGATGTTCACATCCTGGCCAAAGCGCTGCTGAATCCATGCCTGAATCTGCGCCCGACTTTGGTTGCTGGCATGGACCATGGCGTTGATGCTGATACGCCCCTGAGGATGCAAGCGGGCATACAGGTCCATGATGGCGGCATATTTTTCGGGATCGTTCAGCGGATCGGGGCCACGGGTCGACTGGCCTGGACCGTCGTGCGACAAGCCCACAGAAAATCCCATGCGGTCGAGCCACTCGTTTTTGTCCGTATCGAGCAAGCTGCCATTGGTGATGACGCTGAACTGAGCATCCAGATACAAACCACGCAAACGTTCAGCCAGCGGCTTGAGCGTCTTCCAGTACACCAGGGGCTCGCCACCCCAGAATTGGATGCGCTCGGGTGGCTCAATCAGCGCATCAGTCAGTTGAGCGATGAACGACTCGATGTCATCCGGGTTGCTCGCATCCGCACGCGGCACAAAGCGCTGGTTGCAGTATCTGCATTCGTAGTTGCAGGACAGACCCAGGCTGATCTTGAGAATACGGACATTGCCCTTGCGGCCGGGTTGGTTGACCGACACCACCGTGGCATCCCGGAAATTGCCGGGCTGAACAGGCACCACGGGTGTGCCGTCCTGCCATGTCAGCGTGGACAACTGGTTGTCGTAGTGCAGCAAGACTTTCTGGCCGTCTTGGCGTAAGGCGTGAATGGTGAACATGGTCATCAAAACCTCAATTCTTTGTGCAGCTCGATGTAGCTGTGACTGGCTATCTGAAAATTCACCACCAGGCACATGCGCGTGCCCTGCCCTCTGTAGGGGTTGGTTTCATGCCAGACGTAGGCGGGGTGAATAATGGTTTTGCCGGTGCAAGGGGCAATGGAGAGCACTTTTTCCCAATAGGGATAGTTCACAGCACCACGCGGGTCTTGCAGCAGCAAGGCATGCGTGCCGTGGCGGTGTGACTTACCCAGCTCGGGGTCGTTGTGGTCAGGAATGTCCAGGTAATGGATCAGGACGTGATCGACAGACTGGTGATAGTGCGGAAAGGTCCTGCCACCTGTTATTTGTACATTGCCAAAGCACCTGCCCACAAGCTTCAACTCATCTGCTTGCTCGATGTTCAAGGCTTGTCTCAGGTATTGCCGATAAGCATTACAGGCCAATAGCTCGAAGGAAAGGATGGCGTTCTTTTCGGGGTGCTGGTTAGCCTCTGAGAACAGGTTGTAATGTGTCGAAGCGTAAAACTGCTTGGACTGCATGAATCTGAAAAAGTCTGGTGAAGACTCGGATAACTTGTCCCGATCTGCCTCTTTGCGTTGCAGGAGCGCCATCAGCTGCTGACGCATCGGCTGTGGCAGTGCCAGATCAAACTCGGCAATGGGCGTAACCCAGTGGTTGGTGATCTTCATGCAACCACCTCAAAGGGAACGTCCAGCAGCCCGGAGTAGTTTCTGAAACCCAACTTGATCTTGAAGGCGTCACCTGCAACCAATCCCAGGGCATGGACCTTGAATGAGGCTTTACCGTTGATACTTCGCACCCGGCGCATGGGCAAATAACCCCCTGTTTCCTCCAGGTACAAAGTGGCGTCCCTGCCCTCGGCGCTGACCACTTGGACAGTGACCTGCTGCTGCCCACCCGCTCCAATCTCTCCACCGCCAGAAATCAACTCCAACCGAGGGAAGGCCTCGTCCATATCTGGCAAGTAGTTGTAATCCTGAGCCTCGACGAAACCTTGCACGCTGCTTCTGTAGCCCAGCGAAAGGTTGTATTTGAGCGTCATGCTGCACTGGGTCAACGGTGTGCTCGCAAAGGGTTGGTAGATGAACAGATTGCTGGGTGTCCCCAGGTTTCTGACCGAGCGCATCGGGTGCATCTTGGTGGACGTTTCAAAAGCAATCGCGTTGTAAAACGGGCGCAGGTTGCCTTCATAGTCCACACCACACACCCAGACTGCAGCATCAGACTTTTCTCCGCTGCGGATGGATGGATCGTCAAGATCAAGCAATGAATACGAAGCTGCTTTGAAATAGCGCCCTGCCATGCCCTGTGAAAGCGATTCACCCAGAACCAACGGTTTACCCAACTGCACGCATGGCAGGCGGTCGTGATAAACCCCTGTAGCCTTGGGTGGCAATTGACCAGGCAAAAAATGCCCTTCAAAGCGCAGTGACCGGATACTTTCGGATTGATCGTCACCCGGATCAGCATCGGCCTCAAAGATGTGCTTCTCAATTTCTGTGTAGGCGGTCAGGCAGACAATCCGTTCGGTGACCACCAGCTCCAGGAAAACTGGATACGACATGCTGGATACAGCTTTGCGGAACATAGATGCCTCCTAGCAATTGCACTGACAGTTGCAGTTGCAGTTTGTGTAATACCGGACCATGCGATGAGAAATCTGGCCGCCGTTGTCCATGAGCTCATGGTTGATGAGGTAGTGCGGACCGCTGCCATAGCAGTTGATGACGTTTTCTTCGCCCAACTGAAAGGCCGTGGGACTTCCTGAGGTCACCTTGGAGCTGATTGGACGCACGCAATTGCCTACCGATGCAAAGAAGTAGTCATGCAGCCAGCCGTAGTTGGCGGTCCACATGGAGCCGCCGTTGTTCATGTACATGTCCCAGTTGCCGTCTGTCTTGAGGAACCCCATCAGGTTGCTGTTGACGTGCAGATAACGGGTACTGCCTTGATCTGTGTCGTAAAAGTCGATCGTGGGCGAGGTGCTCTGTACGGTCTGGCTGGGCAGTGTCAGGCGCCCACTCATGCTGTCGCCGCTGCGCGCTACCCGCCCCGACAAATCGATGTTGACGGTGGCGTTGCCGTTCGCGTCAGGGCCGCCGCCATTGACCGAGCGGACAAAGGCCGAGGCGTCGTAGCCGTCCAGTCGGTCCGCGTCCGTCGCTTTGGCGCTGATGCCCAGATAGGCTGCGTTGTGGTTGTGTGAGGCTGATGCAAAAGCGCTGGCATGCTGACCGTCGAGCAGGTCGGCATCGAGTCCGGAGCCCGCGCCATCCAAAGTGAGCAGCTTGGCCAGCACATCGGCAGCGGTGTACGCAGCGGCGTTGAGCTTGGCTCCAAACTGGGTGTCGATCCCACTGGCCAGGTCCATGATGAAGCGCCAGTTGTCGGGATTGGTGCCGATCAGCTGGTAGAGCTTGAGCTGATCAGTGCGGTAGCACAACATGCCCACTTGCTGGTTAGTCGTCGGAAATGTGGTGCCACTGTTGCAAGATATCGCCGTCTTGTCGTTGTTCAGGATCTCGATGAGCGAATCAGACAGCGTGCGCGACGACGGGATGTCGGTGAAGTTTTGCATGGTGAATGGGTGGACAAATGACTTGCTGGACTGTCGACTTTTGGGGCTGCAGCTCAGTACCCCTGCGCAATCCAGGTGAAAGTGCCGGTCACGCGAGCGCCAGCGGTGTTTTCTAAAACTGCCGTGAAGCCTGTTCGGGTGACTGCACTGGACAGGCGCGGGATGGCGACCACCGTGCCACCCTTGTGGGTCATGGTCACCTCGGGCGGCACCCTAAAAATTCGGGCAAAGCCAATCACAGCACCTGCCTGCGCATCGGTGATCTGCACAGTGCCCCGATCAAAGACATCGGGCACATCCACCGTCACGCGCAGCGCATCAATGAACCCCCGGTCGGAATTTCTAGACTTCAAGATGGCGCGGAACAAGGCGCGCTGGTAGGTGTAATCGCCCTGAATAAAATCCCTGAAATCCGTGTAGCCCGGGGGATGGCCCGCTTCGACGATGCTTGCAAAGTCGGCCTCGGTGATCGCGGTGCTGGCCACGATCATGTCGCTGATCACGCCGTTGGCGTGGCGGCGGTACTGCTCAGCAAGCTCCAGGGCTTCATGAACCTTGAGACGCATCGCCCGGCGCAGGGCATCCGATACACCCAGCCCTTCTTGCAAGTGCCGCCTGTACGCCACTGTGCGGCCCAAGGTTTCGGCAAACGCCAGTGCCTCAACCACCTGCTTGACGGATTGACGACTGAACTGATCGCTCGTGGTAAATGCCTCAGAGACTGGCTTTTGAAGCCGCCTGGCGGACTGATCGCTCACAGCCAAACCTTCGCCAATGCGCAGGATGAAGGCGATCAGGTCGTAATAGGTTTCGGCAAAGTTCAGCGCTTCGGTGACCCGTTTGCTGAAACCTTGATCCAGGCCATCGGTCAAATCCACCCTTTCAGCGACTGTTTTGGTGGCGACCCGCGCGGATACCGATGCCACTGGCAGGCTCTCTGCATGCTTTTGGCGCATCTGCCACAACAAGCCTTCGCTCACAGGCAAGCTCTCTTGCAGGGCTTTGGCCGCCGAGCGGGCCAAGCCGTCCAGCGTTTGGAGGTTTTCTTGAACAGACTTGCGGCTCGATTTGGCAACGCCCTCAGTCACCCCCAGCGACTCAACCCAGCGCAAGACATAGGCGATCAGGTCGTAGTAGGTGTCGGCAAACGCCAGCGACTCCGTCTTTTGCAGCGCGGCTTGATGACGCCGGGTTTCCGCAAGGGACAGGGCTTCAGTCAGGCGTTTGCCATGCTGACGACCTGAGGCCTGCGTCCAAGCCAGCGTGGCCGCCACCGCCACCACATAGACAGCGGGGTAAGCCGTGAGCCAGGATTTACGTGCACTGGCACTGGCCCAAGTGAAACTGGCATTGGCCCAGGTGTAGCGCGGCCCTTGGGACTCGCCTACGGTGACCGTCTCGGCCATGGCGATCAGCTCATGGTGAAGGTGAACACTGCCGTCAGGCTGTCGTCCGCCCCCTTATTCACCACCGGGAACACCACCCTGTCGAGCATGATGCCGCCCGATGCGGCATTGAACACTCCGGCTTCCGTGATTGCCCCCGTGCCGTCGCCTGCTGGGAAGTCCGCCGTGAAGCTGAAGGCTTTGGTGCCAGTAGTGTGGGCATAGGTGGCGGCATTTCGGTCGAGCTCGGAGACCAGGGCCGACTGGCTGGCCGCAGCCGCCGTGGTGCCTGTGCCCAAGGCGATGAAGCCCATGACCGAGGGACGACTGGCGGATTTGCCGATGGCGTCGGCGATGAAATCAAAGCCC
Organism: Limnohabitans sp.; assembly: GCF_034680285.1. Lineage (GTDB taxonomy): Bacteria > Pseudomonadota > Gammaproteobacteria > Burkholderiales > Burkholderiaceae_C > Limnohabitans_A. The sequence continues at coordinate 94,671 of NZ_JAXITC010000011.1, read as the reverse complement.
ACGTTCACGATGATGTTGTCTTTGTGAACGGTTTCGATGTCGCCACTGGCGCGGCGAACAATGAGGGTCATCGCCCCCTGCAGTTGCATGGTTTCGTCAATCATGTGGTGCCTTAAAACTGAATTGCTAAAAAAATCAGCGCCTGCTCAATACAGCCGCAAACTGCTGAACGCACCCACGGGCTCAAGCCGTGCGCTGGCCGACTGGACACCGCCGCCCATCCTGGCGGCAAAGAGGCGGCGTTCTGCGCTGGTCTGGCACACCCCCAGGCAGATCCGATCGGATGCTTCCAGTCCAAACGCCAGCGTGACGCGCTTGGACAAATGGTCTTCCAAGAAGAAGCCTTGCGTTTTTTCGTCATAGCCCAGCAGCAAAGCGCTGCTCGGTCCCGTTGCTTTCCAGATCACGCAGGTCGTGACCTCTTGGGGGATGAACCAGAACGAGGTGTGGAACACCTGCGGCATGTTCACAGTCCAGGCCACCTGGGTGGTGTCCTTGACCATCAGCCCCTTGCCGTAGCGGCCATCGCCGTAACTCACGCCCGCCGACTGGCTCGTCACTGCATTGCCAATGCCCATCACCGAGCCGCTGAGCCGCCATCCGTAGAGCTCGCCCGGGTGCAGCACATCCTCTCGCGCCATCTGAAACCGCGCGTCCACGTTGGCGATGGCGCCGTCGTAGGTCCACTGCCGCCGGGCGGCGTCACCGCTCCAGACAAAGTTGGCTTCCTGCCAGGTGGTACGGTCATCGACCGAAGCGCCCAGGCTGCTGAGCAAGGTGTTCTGCGCCCGGATGGGAGAGACCAGATCCAGCTCAAACAGGTATTCGGCCACTTGCGCGCCGGTATTCATGCGCAGCACGTTTTTGCCATTGACCGTGACCACCGAGGCGAAATGCTTGGTGCCAGCAAAGCCCCCTGCTTGCTCGTCACGCTCGAGGATCAGATTGGCGTTTTGCGGCTGGGCCACCACAGTCGAGACGAAAGTGGGCGTGTCGCTGTAGATGCCGGGCGAGGCAATCGCCTTGATCCAGAACTTACGCTCGCCATCAAATCCTGAGGGCAGCGTATAGCTGGTGGACTTGACCTCGGCCACAAAGAGCGATGCGTCCCATGCCGCACCTTCTCGCAGCTCGTAGCCCACCACCTCGGGCTCTGGGTTGGGTTGCCAACGAAACTCCAGCCGGTTGGCCGACTGCACGACATCGAACTGTCGCACCGTGGCCGGGGCCAGCAAGGTCAGCACAAAGGTGGTGACATGCGCACTGTAGTGGCCCGAGGTGTCGTAAGCGCGGATGTGGTACGGGTACTGCGCTGCAGCATCCTGGTCGTGGACCATCTGGGTTCCCGAGGTCTTGGCGACCAATCTGGCGTCGTCCCAGCCGGAACCCACTCTCACCTCATAGCCCGCCAGGTCGGCATCGGGCAGTTCGTCCCAGCTCAGCAGCAGATCGGACATGCGCCGCTGCACGGTAAAGCCGGTCACATCCGACGGAGGCAGTGTCTTGCCCAGCACCGTAGCGCTGAGTGTGGTGGGCGCACTCTCTTTGCGGGTAATGCCGATGGCCCTTAAGCTGAACTCGTACTCACCCTCCTGGGCATCGCGGATTTCTGCGTAATTGGCGCTCACCAGCGGCAGGCTCACGAAATTGCCACCGCCCACCCGGTAAGCAAGCCGGTAAGCAATGGCACTAGGCACCTCAGCCCAGGACAGTTGCACCAGCACCTGCGCTCGGTCTTTGACTCGGTACAGGCTCTCTTGCATGCTGAGGGCTGTGGGGGCGGCAGGCATGTCCGACAGCACCGTGATGGCGCGCGGCTGCAGCGCCAGGCCCTCTTCAATGGCCGCGTACTTGCCCGGGTTGTGGGCCAGAGCCGTGACTTCATGCACACCGGGCTCGCGCTCGGCCACTGACACCACCCGAAACAGTTGCGGCTCGATGATGGAAGAAGCCAGTACCCAGATGGCATCGGTTTGCGGGGCCATGCTGAAGGGAATGGTCACCATGAGCGTTCGCCGAGCGTGTGCATCACCGCTGGGCGCAGCGAATGTCGCTCCGACCAGGCGCTCTTCTACGGCTCCGCTCGGCAAGATCACCGAAAGCCGCCAGGGCAAATCGGCTGGCAAATCCTGGTCCAGGGTAACGCTGGTGGTGGTAGCTGCTGCGACGCGCCCCCCAAGGCGCATGCCGCCCCGACTTGGATCGGCCACCTGGATGACATCGCCCGGGCGCACCACCGCACCTTCCAAACCCGTGCGGAAAGTGATGATTTCTGATTCGGACTGCTCAGAGTACAGCAGCCACTTGCCCACCCGGTTGGCCTGCCCGCGCGAAGTGCAGCCCATGGCCACCACATCGGCTTGCACCACGCCGTAGCGCGCGATGCCCGCGACGTCCTCAACGTATTCCACCTTCTGTCTGTAAAAATCCTCCGGATCCACCCAGCTGACCAGGGCCACGGTGTGCCGGGCTTTGGCGGACGAGCCCTGGTAGGCGAACTCACCGTCGATGACGTTGGCAGCGGTGAACTGGTAGACCGGGTCTTGGGGTGCGTCCTGCGTGACGGTGATGGCCCCACCCGACCAATAGGCCATGCCCCGGAAGACCGAAGCCATGTCCTGCACCACCTTGTAGGCCTGCTCGCGGGTTTGCAGGTACAGGTTGCAGGTGAAGCGGGGCTCGCGCCCACCCAAGCCATCGGGCACGAATTCGTCACAGTAACGGGCCACCCGGTACAGCGCCCACTTGTCAACCTGAGACTCAGGGATGAAATACCCCAAGCCATAGCGGGTGTTGGTGACCAGATCGTAAAAACACCAAGCCGGGTTGTCGGTCCAGGCCACCTTGAAGGTGCCGTCCCAGACACCCGCGTACGAACGGGACTCGGGGTCGTAATTGGACGGCACCCGCACACGCAGGAGTTTGAGCTCATAGCTGCGCCGGGGGATGGCGTTGAACTGCGAGGCGTCCACCCGCAAGGCCATCAAGGCGCTGTTGGGGTAGCGCAGCTTGCTCTCGATGACCTCGGTGTACGAGTCCAGAAAGGTCTTGTTTTGCAGGCTGCTTTGGGTCGCGTCCTCGGTCAGCCTGCGAAGGCGGACATCCCAAGGACCTGTGCCGGACAGTGGCACGTAGTAGCTGCGTTGGTAACGCGAAGTGGTCTTGCCAGAGACCGTGTCGGTGAGCACCTGCACAAAACCAGCGCCTGCTGACTGCAAGTCGATCGCATAGCTGACCAATGTGCCGTTCAAGTCGCCGTTGGTCGTGTCCTGCAAGGTGAGCGCGGGAATGCTCACTTTGAGGCGCACAGCGTCCACGTCGGGGTCGGTGATGGATCGCACCACCGGCAGGGCAAACTTGCATTCCACGCCGACCGAGACCTCGTTTTCTACCGAAGCAAAGCCCGGGATGTAGCCCTGCTGTTGGGTGCCAGGGCGGCTTTCAAGCGTCACCCCAGAAAAGTTGTAGCTGCCATCGGCATTCTGAATCGGCGTGTCGTCCAGAAAGACCGACTGCAGGCCCTGGACCAGGCCTTCGATTTCTCCTTCGCACACCAAATCGACCACACGGGCGTAGGCTTTGGAGCGCAGGCTGTCAGCGGCTTCTTGGGCCACACGGGCGCTACCGCCACCTGACTTGCCACCGCCACCTGCGCCGATGATCAAAGGATTTGAAGCTGGCATCAGATTCATGCAGTGATCTCATCGACAGGTATTTAAAGAACAGGTATTTCATCGACATCGATGCCCGCACTGATCACGGCCGAGCCCACGATCATGCGGCCGTAGCCCACGGGCACGGGATGGCCTTGAGCAGTGGTGTTCACGGCTCCGTTGAACACATAACTGGGGCGGTTTTCTGGGCGCTCGGACGGATCTGATGCTTTGGCGGTGGGCGCAATCATCTGGGCCACACCGCCCAGGATCATGGAAGTGCCCACCGAATACAGGGTGGCTTGCGACAAGAATGAGCCAGCGGCTGCCCAGCCCATCGGGTTCCACCAGGACACAGCAATCAAAGCTGCGCCCAACAGGATCTGGCCTAGACCGTTGCCGCCCGCTCCCGAGACCACAGGCGCGATGGTGATGCGCTGCTGGCCGGTGGGCTCATGCAAGCGCTCCAGTGCCAGGGCGTCCCGCCCGACCAGTACCCTGTAGCCCACACCCCGCTCGCCAGAGGACACCAACTCGCGCTCAAACTGCGGGAAGTTGGCGCACAGAGCGCGCACCGCCTCGGCGGCCGAAGCCACTGCCATATGATGGCGCCGCCCAAAGCGCCTGCCCAGTTCACCGAGAAGAAGGATTGTGGCCATCGCGAGACTCGTGCTGCAAGCTGTAAGAGAGGTAAAGGAAATGGTTAAAGATGCGGATGCAGGTCTGGATGCCGCAGCGCGTGGGTGGTGACCTTTTGCCAGTAACCGCCGTACACATCGCGACTCGATAGCCTGCCTTGCAAGTGATGCAAGATCAGCCCATCACCCAGATACACCGCCGCATGGTTGGGCACAGAGGCAGCGACTTGCATCAAGAGCACATCCCCCACTTTCAGACTCGTCCGATCCGTCAGATCCGTAACCCCAAACCCGGCGGATCCAAAGTTGTCCAGGTACAGGTTCATGCCCCGCTTCCACCACTCGTCAAAGCGCTCAAAATCGGGCAATTCAATGCCACGCTCCTGCGCGTACCAGTCGCGCACCAGGGCGTAGCAGTCAAGCACCCCATGCGCCCATTGACGGCCCACCAAGGGCGCGACATAGCCCACGGGCTTGATTTGTGCCCACTGACCAGCGGGGAACGACACGATGGACCACGGCAGCCCTGTGGCTTCGCAAGCCACACGGTCGGCCTGACTGGGCTCAGGGGGCATGTTCGGGTGGGAATGGAACACCTCTACGATTTCCCCCTGGCGGTCGGCTGCCACATAGTCTTCGGGGTGGATCACGAACTGGTCAGTGCCCACACCGATGTTGCGGCAAGGGCAATAGACTTCGCGGCCCTTTTGAATGACCAACAGCCCACAGGCTTCACGGGGAAACTCTTTGGCGGCGTGGGCCAAGGCCAGAGATTGATTGATTTCATTCATGCAGTGATTTCATTCATGTCTTGATTTCATTCATCACCGGAACAAGCCCGCCGCCGGAAAGCCCCCGAAAGGCAATTCGGCATGTGCACCAAAGCGCCGCTGGCAAGAGGCCAGTCGTTTGCCACAAGCGTCTTGCGCTTTGCTGCTCACCACCTCGTCATTCGCATTGAAATACGCACTGCCCGTGTAGCCGCACTCGGCACCCCGGTAGGACCAAGGGCAGACGTTTTGCACAATCTGACGGCGCGGCAAGCTGACGCCTTCGAGATCAAAGGACGCGGCCAACTCGAACTCGACCACCTCGCGCGTTTCACGCAACTTGCGGTCAACGCAGTAAACGTCGTCGGCGAATTCGGCCAAGGGGTCTGCTGTAGGGTTCGCGCCGCCCGCAAAATTGACCGCATCGAGGTACTTGGCCAGGGTCCGTTTGCGGGTGATCCTTGCACCCACCAAGTCCTGGTAGCTCAGCACCAGCGCCGTGATCGAGCCCGTGACGTTGGCCACCCGCAGCCGGGGACGGGGCACCTGACCGCCGCCATTGAACTCAAAGCCCTCAACCTGGATCGGAAACGCTTCATAGGCGTGGCCTTGCCAGACCACGCGTTGCATGAGGGCGTTGGTGCCCGCGTGAAAGCGCACCGGCCCCTGGCCAAAGAGCGACAGGTCCAGCACAAAGAGCTCGATCACGGCGCTGGGGGCGAGTTTCTGGATTTCTGAGGTGATCGCTTGGGAAGTCGTGGCTTGTTCGGTCATCACAGATCAAACACCTGTTTAAAAGTCGCCCGCACCGTCTCGACGTTGGGCTCATCCACCGAGCGGCTCCACTCTTCGCAGGTGAACTTGGCAGCGGTGCCTGCCGGGGTGGTCCAGTCAAAAGCCTGCGCGCCCCCGCGAGCGCGTAAGAAATCGTCGATCGCTCCAGCGTCCTGTGTGGTCCGCCCACGAAACTCCAGCGTCCAGACCTCGGCTTGGGTGTGGATGCCAAAGGCCAGGCGCTGCTCATACCCATCGCCAAATGCGACCCGGCGCACATTGGGCCGCATGGCCAGACTGGCACCCAGCGATGGAATCCATGTGAACACCGCCATTTACAAAGCCCTCCTGCTGTCGAGCAAGCCACCGGCCCGTTTTTGCGCCAGCAGCTCCTGGCGCACCGCATTGGCCACCGCCTGACCTAGGTCACGACCGCCTGCGTTGTCGCCTCGCGCTGCTGCGCCAGCATCACTGACACTCACAGAAATATTGAACACATGGCCTGCGCCCATGGGGCTAGCAGCGCCACCGCTCATGGTCACGGGAATGGTCCGCCCATCGGGCAGCGGCACATAGGCCTCTGGCCGCGAGCCTTCGCCAAACACCGCCAGTTGCGGCGAATTGGCAATCCCGCCGCTGGCGTAGCCCCGCAGAGGTAATGGCCCCTCTGACGTCATGACTCCGCCATCGGCAAAGCCAAAGAAACTGCTCATGGCCTTGGCCAGGGGCAGCGTGATGGCGCGCTGGATCTGGATGCGGATCAGGTCCGAGATGATGGAGTTGGCCAGCGACCTGAAGTCGAGCTTACCCGTCATCACAAAGGCCACCAGCGCATCGGTCATGCCGTTGAAGGCGCGGATAGTTGCCGCTTCCATCTGCTTGCCGATTTGCTCAGCTTCTTCGGCCACTGCGCGCATGCCTTTGGCAAATCCGGCTTCGGGATCCGAGAGTTCCTTGGCCCGTTGCGTCAACAGTTGAGCGCCATCTGCCGCTTGGCGGGCGGCTTCCTCGATTTTGCGAAGGGCTTCGGCGAGTTTTTCATTACCGGGGGCGGCGTCTGCCAAGGCACGCGCCTGCTCGGCCAGAGTGGCCAGTTGACTGGCGCTTTCCTGACGGGCTTCGCCCAGGCGGCGCAGCGAGTCCAGCTCGCTGATGGCGCCGGTCTCGCGCAGGGTTTTGATCTGCTCTTCGCTGGCACGCAACTGGGCCTGACCAAGCGAGGCCTGCTCTTGCAGGTCTTTGAGCGATTCGCCCGGCAGCCGGATCTGGCGCTCCAGGTCGGATTGCTGGGCATCGCGCTCGAGCTTTTGGCGTTTGAGGGCAATCTCCAGGAGCTTGTCCTGGAGCTTGAGTTTGTCCTGACTGGTTTTAGCAACCGTGTCGAGACCTTTGCGCAAAACAGCTTCTTCATCCGAGGACAAGGCAGAGAGCTTTTGCGTGAAATCTTGCTGCGCTGCCAAGCGGGCGTCACTGGCCTCCTTGAAACTCAGGTAGCCCTGGTTTTCATAAAGGTCGATGATGCGTTGGCGGTCCTTGAGGATGCCTGACTCTGTATCCACCAGGCCTTGCAGACGCTTGAGCTCGCTGTCGATACCCGCCATGGCCGAGGCTGTGACGGCCGTGGTGGCGGTGCTGTAGTTCAGGCGCTTGCGGGGCGCAGGTGCAGTTGTTTCTGAATTACTCGCATCGGTGTCTTTGCGGATGTCATCAAAGCGTTTGGTGACCGCATCGGCCAAGAGCGGCATGTCCCACAACTCGACATAGTTCTGGTTGGCCTGCGCGACGATGGCGTTGCGTTTGTCTAGCGCCGCTTTGAGGCGTGCGCGGTTCTCTTCAGAAAATGGATTGAGCCCCTCGCCCCCCGCTAAAAACGTCCCCGCCAGCGCAATGTCTGCCCACACCGCCTGGAAACTGCCAATCACCGACTTGATGGTCTGGCCAATGCCGCGCAGGGCGTCGATGACCACGGCGATGGCGTACGCCGTGTTCTGCGCCCAGGTGGTGAGCGAACCATCGGTGCGCAGGCGCTGGATACCGCCCACCGCGTCCTGGGTGCCAAAGAGCACCTGCTTGAGCTCCTGCGCGAGCACTGTCATTGACGGGATCGCAGCCGTGACCAGGGTCTGCGCGACAAAGCCTGTCTCGGCCTTCATGCGAGCCAGCGCCTTGGAGGCGTTGTCTGCTTCCTCGATCTGCTGGGCCGTGAGCCGGATGTTGAGGTCCTGGTTTTCTGCAAGGTCTTTGAGGAAGGGCAGCATGGACGCGCCCGACTTGCCAAAGAGCTCCATGGCCAGGGCCGTCTTGCCCGCGCCGTCTTCAAATTCGGAGAGCTTTAAGGCCACATCGTTCATGACCTCGGCAGGATCACGCAGGTTGCCGCTGGCATCCTTGGCCCGTATGCCCAAAAACTGCAGCGCCTTGGTGGCACCGGCCGTCTCATCGTCCACACCCGCCAGACCTTTGGAGAGTTTGGCCAGACTCCCGCCGATGGCGTCCATCGCGGTGCCCGAGATGGTGGCCACGGGCGCAAAGCCTGACAGCGCCATCGCGCTCGCCCCGGTTTGCTCGGCCAGGCCTTGCAGCGCTGCCGAAGTCTCCAAGGTCTGGGTCACAAAGTCACGCAGTGCGGCCACCGAAGTGGTGCCGATGACGACCGCAAAAGCGGTCCGGGCAACGCCAGCGACCTGCTGCAGCGAGGCTTTCATGTCCGAGGCGTGCTTGTCCAGCAAGCGCGCACTGCGCCCGAGGTCGGCCTGAAACTCGGCGGTGTCGGCTGCAAGTTTGATGACCAAGGAGCCGATATCAGCCATGGGGGTTGCCTTATCTCTTGATGCGGTGCGCGAACATGGCTTTGAAGCGGGCGATGTTCAGGCGTGCCGCATCTGCTTCAGATGCCTTGGGTTGATCTGAACGGTGTGGCTTGTGGTGATCTTTGTGGTGTTTGTCCACAAAGGGCATGAAGTCTTCGGGCGTGAAGGGCTTGCCCTCTTTGCTGCGGTGGGCGTTGGCCAAGGTGGATGCGATGATGGCCGAGCGCAAGTCCGCCCGAAAATCCCCAAAGGGCTCCAACTGATAAAACGCCATCCACTCGGTGAGCTCGTCAGAGCCCATGCGCGCCAGCAACTCGCGCACCGGCAGACCCAAAGCTAACGCCAGCCGAAACACAAAGCGCCGGGCCGGGCTGGCAATCAGGCGTTTTTTGCAGCTTGCGCCTCATCGGCACCGATGCCGTTGAGGCGCTGGGCCACAGCAAAGACCCGGTCGAGCGCCCGGGCGCTTTTGCGGCCTAAGGCGTCGATGTCGCCATCTTGGAACATGCGCTCGCCCGACTCGCTGCACAGGGTGAGCGAGACCAGGCGCGCGCGCACGTTGTGCATGCGTTGATCGTTAGACGAGGTGTTTGAATCCCTCGTGATCAGGCTGGCTTCAAAGGCGTCGCGGTCGGTGCCGGTCATGGTGCGCACGTACACCTGACCGCCCCATTCGGGAACGCTCACGATTTCGCGCGGCAGGTCGTCGGCAGATAGGATGGCTTCTTTGGACAGGAGGTTCATGGGTTTAGCTTTCTGTGATGTCGCCGTCGATTTCAATGGTCACGCTGGCTTCAACCACCGCGTCCACCCCGCCTTGCACGCTGAACTGCGTGACATAGCCGTAAAACGTCCAAGTGGCTGCAGCCACATCGGTGAAGGTGATCCGAAACTGACGATGGGCGCGGTTGGCGCGGTCGGTGCGCAAGCCCTGGTGCACTGCGTCTTCGGGGTTGTAGTGAAGGCTCAGTGAAAGCTGACCTTCGTCGCGCAAACCCACGCGTTTTTCTTTGGAGGTTGAGGCCAGATTGGTCACGTCAATGACCGAAGCCTGGCCTCCGGGGCCCTGAAACGAGACCACGTTGGGAATGGTTTCAAAGGTGGTGGTGCCAAAGCGGGCAATGGCAATGCCCTGTGCGGTGATGGCGGTGCTGCTCATGCACGTGCTCCTGTTGTGCGGTGAAACTGTTGTGGGCTGAAACGGGTTCAGCGGTGGTAGGTGTAGTCCACGCTCACCCGGTACAGCCGGGCTTGCGCTTCAAATTCACTGAGCCCCATGCGCACATCGGCGATGGTGCTCATGTCGGCCAAAAGCGCCGCCAGGACCTGGTCTTGCAGGTGCAAGGCCTCCTGGTAGGTTCTGGCGTAGGTGTCGACCTGCACTCGAACGCGCTGCAAGCCACGTGACAAATTTGGCCCATCGATGCCAAAGATGTGCTCTTGTGCGATGGGTGTGTAAACGATGGCTGGGTACTGTGTGCTTTCTGGAGCGACCAGGGCGTACACCTCACCACCAGCCAAGTTTTGGATGGCGTCAAAGAAGTCCTGCACCGCTGTGTCCTAAGGTCTTGTGCTGAATTTTTTTGGCTTCCATCGCCACGCGCTGCTGCAAGCGCTCTTTCATGGCCTGAGCGGCTTCGCGCCGTTTGGCCTCGAGCGCCGGACGCAGAAATGGGCGTGCAGCCATCTTTCGGGTGCCAAACTCCACAAAGCGCCAATACCAGGCGTCCTGGGACAGGTTGCCTTTTTTGCCCTGCTTGCGGTACTTCTTGCCGTGGCGCACCGTCACGAAGAAAGTCTGACGCGTGAGGCTGGAGAGCTCTGGGATGTGCTTCATGATCACCGAGCGCTTGAGGGTGCCCGGTGGGGGCTGGTTCGGCCCCAGAGACTGCTGTGCCTTGGGTGCCCGAGCGCGGGCTTCGTCCCGAACGACCTTGGCCCCGGCGTACACCGACACACGCAGGCCGTTCTTGGCAACACGATCTGGCAATTCGCGCAGGGCTTTGCCCAGTTCTGCCAGGCCTTCGATCTTGACGGTTTCACGTTTAGCCATCGTCAAGCCCTTCGGAAGCCAACAAGATGAGTTTGACCCGGCGCTCGTCTTCATCAAGAGCTGAGTGGATGTTGAACACACGGGCTTTGTAGAGAACGCGCATCTGGGCCACTTGGTGGGGGTTGTCAAAAAGGCTCTGGTGGCGCACCGTGATCTGGTGGGTGAGTTCTGCCGAGATCCGCCCAGCGATCACCGCTTCACGCCCGGACAGCGGCTGGATATCAGCCCAGACGGTCGCCACATCGAGCCAAGTGCGGCAGGGGCCACCCAGGCGGTCTTTGGTCGTGCTGGGGCGCTGAATCCTGATGCGGCGCGTCAATGCGCCTGCTCCGATCGGGTTCATAAAGGCCTCATATCAGGGGTACTTTGTAGGGATCGAGCAGGCCATCGACAAAGGGCAAGGGGTCAATGCGACCTCGGGCCATCGAAGCAACTTCCTCGCGGTGGGCGTACAGACTGCCCAGACGCAGCTTGATCCAGCTTTTGAGGCCTTCGGGCACATCCGCTGCGCTGCCATACCCGGCATCAAAAATCACCGAGACGGCACCGATTTGTGGCAAAGCCACAGGCCAGATCTGACCAAACACCGGGGTGATGCGGGCAGGCTCACAGGCCTTGTCCACCGTGTAATGGGCGCAGGGCATGACTTGCGAAACACCCGCCATGTCCAGATAGCGAATTTCCACCACCGACGCCACAGGCGACTTGGGCAGCAGAACGGCATGTCCGGGCAGCGTGAAGGTCTGCCCTACGGGCACACCCATCAGGCTGGGTCCGGGAAAGCTGTCGAGCACCATGCGCCAGCGGGCCGTGACCAGCTGCCTCTGGGTCAGCATCTCGGCGGCCTGGCGGGCTGCCGAGATCAGCGCCTGAATCAGGGCATCGTCCTCGCCAAAGTCCACACGCAGGTGGAGCTTGGCCTCGGCCAGCGAGATGGGCTCGGCCGCTGGCGGGGTGATCAACTGCATGGGCATGCACCGCTCTCCCCTTCAGATCAAACGATCTGAGCCACAGCAGCTTGGTTGGCTGTTTCGGCTGAAGCCAGTCGCGGGTTGACGCCCAGCAGCTGCGCCGAGGTGTTGGCTGCAGCGGCAGCCACCGTGACCACGAGGCGGACGAAGGCAAAGCCATTGTTCACATCGAGCTCTTCAGGGCGCAAGTTGATGAGCGCCTGACGGTTGGCACCGTTGCTCGCCTGGGTGAGTTGCGCGATGGATTTGCCTGCCACGTCCTTGGCACCCGTGCCGTTGGTGTCCTGGGCCTGCTGCAGCTTGGCGTCAACAGTGGCACCTGTAGCCAGAGCGCCGGTTTGAACCAGCGCCAGCAGGCCATGGTGGGTGCTGAGCGGCACCCAGCCAGTGTTGGCGACACCCGGCGCCTGATTGCCCGGGTCGAGCGTGGCCAAAATAGACAGCTGCTCGCTGGCTTTTGCATTGGGAAACATGAGGGTTCTCCTTCAGAGTAGGGCGACGATCAACGTGCACCCAGTTGGACAAAGGGCGACAAGGTGGCGTTGCCCTTGGCCGGTGCAATGGGCGCTGCGATCTTGGACTGGCCATCCATGCGGAACGTGGTCCGAAACGCCGTGAGGTCCGAGTCGAAGTACAGGTGCATGGAGGTGGCCGTTTGCATGCCCCCGGCCTTGGTGATGGTCTGGTAGTACGACAGGTCGGCCAGCAACACATCGCCCGCCGCAGAAAAGCTGTTGGCGTGCTGGGAGACGAACACCGGGCGACCCAGCAAAGTGCCGTAGGGCGAGACCTGGATGCCGCCGACGGGCAATCCCGTGGGCAGGTAAATCGGGTAGTTGCCCAGCATGAGCGTGAAAAGCGCTGGCAACACGTCGTTGTTGACGATCCACACGGCCTTGCCAAATGAGCCTGGCGGCAGGCGAGAAATCATCTTGGCCAGGTTCTGGGCCTGAAGGGTCTGGGTGGCCTGGCCCGACTCCTTGGCCACCGTCACCGTGGTCGCATTGGTCATGCAGCCCACCGGCAGGCCGGTGCCTGCGCCAAACAGGATCGACTCGTTGGTCTTCCAGCGAATGGAAGTGGCGATCTTGTCGGGTAGGTAGGTCGACAGCGCATTGGTGTCGTCCAGCAACTCATCCGTCACCGGCACCAGGGCCATGAGCTTTTTGAGGCGCAAGGTGGACAGGCCCAGCACCGGTTTGGTGGCACCGGCCGGATTGGCTTCGCCTTGCCAGTAGGCTCGGATCCCGTTGGTGCCCCAGGGCGTGGTCTCATCCTTGGGGAAGGCCATGGTGTTGCCCGTGATCTCGACATTGTCGGTCAGCGGCAGCAAGGAGTCTTCACCCAAGGAGAGCTGGAAGATTTCTTGAGCGAATTGAGGCGGCACCAGAAAGCCCCCGTCTTGCGCCGAGCCTTCGCTGCCAAAAGAGGCAGGGGCGACGGCACCCCGACCGGAGCCAATCAGGAGGCGCTCGTCGATGGCGCTGCCGGGGTTTTGCGCCTGACGCACGGTTTTGAGGAAGTCGCCCACGGTTTTGAAGCCGTGCTTGGGGTCGGCTTCCAGGTTGTCGGTGACGGAAATCACCGTAGCTGTGTGGCCATGGGAGACTGTCGAGTGGGCTACATTGGCCATATGCGCCTCTTTGGCGATCAGGGCAGCCTCGCGGTCGATGGCGGCTGACGCGGCCTCGATCTTGGCCTTGAGGGCGTTGAACGCATTCAACTCCTCATCGGTCATGTCGCGCTCTTCAGATGCGGCGATATCGGTCAGGGCACGTGCGTCCTTGACCAGGGTGGCTTTGCGAGCTTGAAGCTCGCGCAATTGCTTACTCATTGGTGTTGCTCCAGAAATAAAAATGCCGCCCAGGCAGTAAGCACGGGGCGGCGGTTTGAGGCGCGACCAACGGGTCGCAGGTGGTCGGCAGCCCTCAACGTAGGACTGCTGAATTGGGGAAATGGAATCTGTACGTGGTCAGATCAGCGCAAGGGCTGCACGTGCCTGACCAAGCCGGGATGCACCCGGTGGCTTTTGAGGGACGGCCGACTTTTGCATCTTGGCCAGCACATCGTCAAAGGTGGCAATGCCGTCCACCATCTTGGCGGCAAGCGCCGCATCGGCGCCCAACACCCGGCCTTCGCCCATGCCATCACGCACATCGCCAATCGAGACGCCTCGGCCCTTGGCCACGGCTTTGATGAAGGCGTTGTAATAGTCGTCCACGCGGGACTGCATAAAGGCCTGGGCCTCAGGATCCAGCGGCACATACGGGTTGCCCTCGACCTTGAACTTGCCTGCCGAAATCAGGGTGGGTTTGACCCCCTCCTCTTCCAGCGCCTTTGAGTAATCAAAGTGGGCCTGCCAGACACCGATGGAGCCCACTTCGCCACCCGGGGTGACATAGAACTCACCGGCCGAGCAACCGATCCAATAGGCGGCCGAGGCGGCCAGGCTATTGGCCACGGCCACCACGGGCTTTTGGGCCCGGGCTTTGACAATCTCGGCGGCCAGCTCGGCAACGCCGTAGACGCTGCCGCCTGGGCTATCGATGTCGATCAGGATTTGGCCCACAGTGTCATCCGCCAAGACATTGCGCAATGCGCTTGTGAATTTCTGGGTGCTGGTACTGCCCGGCCCTGAGATGTCATCGACCATGTTGCCGCGCTGCGTGACCACCCCATACAGGGGCAGGACCGCGATGCCAGCTCCGGCATTGGAAGAGGCACGGTCTGTTGCGAACTGTTTGCGCGTATCCCGCAGCACCCGGTCCGTATTGATCTGAAACAGCGTCTCGTCGCTGGGGGACACGTCAGAAGACCAACGGGTGAGGACGGCAGTCATGGCCTGCAGACGCTCGGGCATCAGCGCCCAGGGCGTGGTCAAAAATTCAGAGATCAGAAGTTGCTTGTTCATTCATGCGTTCCAAGTTCGATGAGCGCTTGCGCCAGTGCATGCTCATCGGTAGGTGTTTCAATGTGGGTGGCCCACTGCTCAACCCGTGATGGAGTCAAGCCGAAGGTCTCAGAGATCAAATTCACTTCTTTGGGTCCGATCGCACCGGTCCTGCTGATGCGACGGGCCAGACGCTGTGCGTTGACATGAACCAAACCCCGCAGCCTCTGGTGAATGGCCTGATCAGACCCGGGGTCTGCGTCAGGTGAGGGCGTTCCGTCTGCCGCTGCAGTCTGTGACTCCAATGCCTCGGCCGCGTCCTCTTCGACCATGTTGAGCGGGCGAAGGGGCTGATCCAGTCCAGAAATCGGGTTGAGGTTCTCGGCGATACGGGCCTCATTGCGGGTGAGCCAGCCGTTTTGGATGCCGCTTTGGTAGTAAGCCGAGCGGCTGGCCGCATCACCACGCATCAGGTTGGCGAAGTCAAACTCGATTTCGAGCTCATCGCCTTCCAGCATCAGGTCCGCTTCGATCGAAGCCTCCCAGCGCTCGGCCCAGGGCGTCATGGTGTGCATGACGAACTCCAGGCTTTGCTGCTCGATGTTCGAGAAGGTGGCCCGATCCAGGTCCGCGATCATGTGTGGCGGCACCCGAAACAGGCGAGCGATGTCCGTGATCTGGAACTTGCGCAGCTCCAGGAACTGGGCGTCCTTGTTGGTGACGCCCACCTCGTGGAACTTCATGCCGTTTTCCAGCACCAGCACCTTGCCCCGGTTCGCTCCGGACTGCGCCTGCTGGTAGGACTCACGAAATACCTTCTTGGCTTCGGCGTCCTTGAAGTTGCCCGGGAACTCGATCCAGCCGCCCGTGGGTTTGGCATCGTTGTTGAAAAACCGGGCGCCATAGTCCTGCGCGGCCAATGCCATGCCCAGGCTCTCACGGGAAAGCTCGATGGGACTCAAGCCCAGCAGACCGTCCGAGGACAAACCCCGCAGGTGCCAGACCTCGCCGCGAGGCAGGATCATTTCGTGGCCTGCCTGGTTCTGAATCCGATATAGGTAGTCACCTTCAGTGAGCAGTTCCATTCGCACCCGGTCCGGATGGATAGGGATCAGCTCGGTGATCTCGCCTCGGCCGTTGGCCAGGATCTGGCAGAAGGCATTGCCACGCAGGGCCAGGTGCCCCTGCAGCATCTCGCGCCACTCGAACGGGTTCTGGTACCGATTGGGCTTCTTGCCCAGCAACCGGTAGAGCCAGTGGTCCGTCACCCTGTCCTTGCCGCCATCTGCCCGAGCGCGATAGACCACCAGAGGCAGCGAGGCCATGGTTTCAGACAGGATGCGCACGCAGGCATAGACGGCTGCCAGGCGCATGGCCGAATCGGCCGAGACGCGCATGCCCGAGACGCTGCGCACCGACACAGGCTCAAAAAAGAAATCGCCCCATGGGGAGCGATCACTTGTGGAAGCTCTGAATCGGTCAAAGAGGTTGAAGATTCCCATCGGTAGTGTCAGAAAACGCGCCTGCCGTCTCGTTAGAGCAGCATCAGCTCGTAGTCGGATCCCAGCACCACCGAGCCCCCCGGTTTGATCGCCCGTGAGAGGGCCATGATCAGTGCCACGATGCCGTCGATCTTGTTTTCTGCTCGCTCCTTGCGCGGGTAAATGTTGTCTTTGACGTCCGTGTGGGCCACCACGTTGCTGGCCATCCAGGCCAATACCGGGTCGCCGTCATGGACGAGCTTCTTTTGCAGGACCAGGGCTTCAAGCGTCTTCATCGGTTCGCTGAAATTCAGCACCGTGGGACGCACCTCGATCATGGGCAGGCCCTCGGCCAGCATGCGAGTTGAGAGCTGCGTGGCCTGGAACGGGTCGAAGGCCACGGCCTCGACGGAAAACCGGGATGCGATGTCCAGCAGATCAGCCTCGATCCAGCTGAAGTCGATCACGTTGCCCGGCGTCACCGACAGGCGTCCGGTATGGGCCCACCCCTCGTACTGGCTGTTGCCCGCAGCCTGGACAGTGTCCTCGGGCAGGTAGTACTTGCCAAACACCGCATATGCGTCTGGTGTGTCAGGGTGCTGGAACACCATGACCAGTGCCGCAATGTCCGTCTTGCTGGCCAGGTCCAGGCCCACCCAACAGGGTTGCCCGAGAAACTGGTCCAACTCCAGATCGGGGTTGGTGCCCGCGTCCCAGGCCCGCATGTCCATCCAGGCCTTGTCCGCGCTCACCCATTCATTGAGGTGCTTGGTCTTGAAGTTGTTGACCGCGCTGGGCAACTGCATGGCCTTGGCCTGCAGGGGCACCAGGATCTCTTCGCGCACCGAGATGCCCCAGTTGGGGTTGGCCTTGATGAGGGAGTCCTTGATCGTCCAGTCGTCCCCTTCATCGAGGCCGTAAATGATCCCGAACTGAGAGTCGTCTTCGAACACTCGGTTGAGCAGCTTGGTGACAAAGCTCCTGACCTCGTAACAAATCCCTGAGCGGTTGCTGCCAGCCGTGGTGATCACCCACAGCAGGGAGTTGTCCCTCTTGCCGGTGCCGGTTTCCACAACGTCATAGACCGTTCGGGTCTTGTGGGCGTGCAGCTCGTCAATACAACCGAAGTGGATGTTCAGGCCGTCCAGCGTCGAGCCCTCAGCCGAGAGCGCTTCGAACTTGGAGCCGGTTTGCAAGACATGCATGTTGTGCGCACCGACGTTCACCGCGAACCGGTTCCTAAATCCCGGACTCAGGCGCGCCATGGTCTGGGCATCGCCAAAGACGATGCGAGCCTGATCGCGGGTGGTGGCCAGCGAGTACACCTCAGCGCCGCCCTCGCGGTCAGCCGCCAGCATGTACAGACCCACCGCCGATGACAGGGTGGACTTGGCATTGCCCCTTGGCACCTCGATGTACGACCGCCTGAAACGGCGCTTGCCGTCCGATTTGACCCATCCGAATACCGTGGACAGGATGAACACCTGCCATGGCTCCAGAACAATCATCCGGCTGGCCAGTGGGCCTTTGACGTGGGGCAGGCGCTCAATGAAAGCGCACAGGTTGTCGGCTGGTCTGTAAGGCCTACCGTGCCGGTCAAGTAGCTCCGGGTTGAACTGGTAGATGCTGCTCTTGCGTTTGAAGCGGATCAGGTCATCGAGCTGGCGTTTGCAGGCTTTCTGAACCCACTCGCAGGTCAGGATCTCTCCTGATACGACGCGCTGTGCATATTGTTTGGCGCTCGCGGCGTATGTGCTCATCGGTCCTACCCAACAATGTCCTCCCAGAGATCCAGCTCTTCGCCCGGTCGCTCGTTTGGAATGGAGATACGCGAGCGAGACGCAGGGGTGAACCCCATCTCGATCGCAGCCTTGGTCATGATCTGGGCCTGCTTGTTGGCAATGGCCAAGTACGGCGACTGCATGGGCACACCGCTATGGGGCGCCTTCACCAAGAGTCCCGTTTTGCCGATGCCTGCCTGGGCCTGTCGGTACAGGTCTGCCGCGCAGGCCCAGATTTCCAAAACAGACATGTCCAGCTTGCGAATCAGGGTGGGCGGCGCACATTCAAGCGCGTAGCGCCAGGCAGCCTTGGCACCCTCAGGCATGTAGTCCGGAGGCTCGACCAGCAAGCCCTCTGGGACGGGCTCGTGGTAGTTGGTCCGGCATGGCTGCAACGTGCCTTTGAGCTGCTTTATGCTTGTAGGTACAGGTTTGCGGCCAGCCATAGCTCGGAGATTTCTATGATTAAGTTGAAACGATTGCCGCCCGGTACATATCTCGTCGACACAGTTAAAGATGAAGCCGGGCATCGACTTAGCCGACAAAAATACGTTCTGACCACATTGAATGGAAATTCTTTCGACATCACTTTTGAGCCTTCTGCCGAGGTCAGGCGATGGATTGAGTGCCTACGTGTAATAGAAATATTGAAAGAAACCCACCTTAAATTTCCCGCCAAATTAATTGTTGAGTGGGATAGCGATGGGAGCCCTGTAGGCACTTGGGAGTCCTGATACCCCCCCTTGTTCAATTTGCACGCACAAAAATTTGCGCAAGCCCACGCATCTAGGGCGCCAGTCTGTAGAGATTCAGCCCCCCTCCCCCTTCAGGACGGGGCCTGGTTGCGCAGGGATGCCGTCTCTGAGGCGGTCTTGGCGTTGTGACAGGGCACGCACAGGCTCTGCAGGTTCGCTCGCTCAAAGCGCTCACCGCCTTGCTTGACCGGAACGATGTGATCGACCACCTTGGCGGGCTGCAGCACGCCCTTGGACTGGCACCTGCAGCAAAGCGGGTTATCCCGCAGCACCGCTGCACGTGTGTTGCGCCATCTGGCCGATTGATAGAAGCCGATCTCTGTGTCGAACCCACGCCGCGCACGCCCGTACTCACGGTGCACTTGGGGCTGGTGATTGCTGCAGTAGCCGGGCACGTTCAGCACCTGCGCGCAACCCGGATATCTGCATGGAGTGGGCGCACTTCGCGGCATCTCAATCGGCTTTCAAGAATTAAGCGACAGCTTCAAAAATTGACTTGGCTTCATCTTGATTCAGAGCGTCAATCCATCACATTGGATTAACGAAAGGAATCAACCCATGAAACAAAACAAGGACCTGAACAAGCTGCTGGAGCAGATCGCTCTGAAGCATTTCTTTATCGAAACGCTGGAGACACAACACAGCGACCGACTGGACTTCCACGACGTCTCGGTCTGGGCCGTCAAGAGCGCACTGGAGGCCGCTTACGCCGCAGGCCACGCTGCCGCCACTGCAGCAGTACAAAACACATCAACAACATCGAAAGGCAAACAATGAAACTCACGGACACACAACGCGTGCTGCTCGAAGCCGCTGCACAGCATCCTCAAAAGAAACTGACCAACTTCCCCGACACCCTCAAGGGTGGTGCACGCATCAAGGTGCTGACAGCCATGCGCAACGCACAGCTGATTGAGGCCAGCGCGTCAGAGCCCGAGGTGTACGTGGCCACAGCCACAGGGTTGCAAGAGATCGGCATCACCACTCAGCCACCACGCACAACACGAGAAGGCACCAAGCAAGCTGTACTGATCGAGCTGCTCAGCCGTGCCGATGGCGCTACGTTGCCGCAGATGACCGAGGCCACAGGCTGGCAGGTTCACACCGTGCGCGGCGCGATGGCAGGCGCACTCAAGAAGAAGCTGAGGCTGGAGATCACCTCAGAGAAGCAGACCGGCACAGACCGCGTCTACCGAATCACCACCACAACCATTTAAGGCTCACATGAAAACCATGACCATCACGATCGAACGCAAGCCAATGACTGTCAACTTTGATGGCAACAGCATCGAAGTCGAAGAACTCAGCATCCGACTTCCCTTTGGCCGCAAGCCCGCTGACATCACAGACATTGCCGCTTGCGGCGATTACACGGTCTACGTCTCCGATACCAGGGAAATGACTCCTGAAGAGTTCGATGGCTTTGCGATGAACCTCTACAAGTCACGTGACTGGTTAAAGGGCAAAGGCGGCTATATCGGCAATGGCCGCTTGTGTGTCGAGGTTCACGCCCCTGGCCGCCCGTACCTTTTTATTGATCCGTCTGGTGGCGACTACGCAAGGTACGTTGCTCGATTGGGTTGATTTGTTAGAAACGAGCGAATGATCAGTCAATGAATCGGACCACCATAGACCAACTCACGCAGGGCCTTGTCCGGAAAGACAGCGCCTTTGTAGAGAGGGCCACAGGGTGTGCCTGCCAATTTGAGGGACAACGCAACCGGGTTGACTGATCCATCTTGGTCACGGTAACCCTCTGCCAAAAACACAAACTCATTCATCACGCCAAGCACGCTTCGGTTGGCAGTCTTGGCATAGACCACCTCACTCATGCCACTGATTTCTGAGTCAATGAATTGGGCTGGCATATCCAGCGCTCGCAGCACATCACGCAGCGCTATCGGGAATCGCTGCGCAAGCGTTGCCGCTGGCGCCAAGGGCAACAGCACAGGCAAAAGCGTTCGCTCATTGACCACAAGTGCCATTTGAGGTTTCCAAAACAGCGCAGTAGCATACCAATTACCAAGAAGCGTTGACCCGTTCCGAGGGTTTTCAAGCTCTGGCTTGATGCGATCGAGAAGCTTCTTGGTGCAGTGAAGATTGAACATGCCGGTCTGAGTTCATGGTTTGAAAAAGCCCATGGCTTGGACTTACCCATGATTTTGACGCAAGCAGATGTGAATCACCGTCATTGGGCAGCTGAATCAGGAAGAGCCTTTTCGCTTGCCTCAGAAAACTTCAAGCCATCGTCCTCACGTACCGCCTGCTGGCCGGTGTAGTCCTCCCAGCGTTTGATGATCACATCCACGAACTTGGGGTCAAGTTCAATGAGTCGAGCCTGACGCCCAGTCTTTTCGCTGGCGATCAGGGTGGTGCCCGAACCTCCAAACAGGTCCAGAACGATGTCCCGGCTCTTGGATGAATTCTTGATGGCCCGCTCAACCAACTCGACAGGCTTCATGGTCGGATGCAGGTCATTGACCCGGGGTTTGTTGTAGTTCCAGATGTCCGATTGGTCGCGATCTCCGCACCAGAAGTGGTCCGAGCCCTGCTTCCACCCATACAGGATGGGCTCGTACTGGCGCTGGTAATCCGCGCGCCCGAGCGTGAAGGTGTTCTTGGACCAGATGATGAACGTGGACCACTTGCCACCTGCCTTGATCCAGGCCTTTTGCAGGGTGTGCAGCTCGGACGAGCTCATGCACACGTAGCAGGCGCCTTTGGTGACTAGGAGTAGGTTCAGGCAGGCGTCGTAGAGGAACTGGAAGAACCCCTCCCCCAGATCGTCGTTCATGATGCGCCGGTCTTTGCCGCGCATCTTGTCCTTGGCACTGTTGCCGTAGTCAACGTTGTAGGGTGGATCGGTAAAGGCCATGTCGGCCAGTTGGCCACCCATGAGGCGCTCCACATCCGACAGGATAGTTGAGTCGCCACAAAGGAGGCGGTGGTTGCCGAGAATCCACAAGTCCCCAGGTCTGGAAACAGGATCTACTGGCGCTTCTGGGATTGCATCATCTTCAGACAAACCACCGCCTGACTCGTCACCGTTCAGCAGCTCCTCGAGCTCTTTGTCGGTGAAACCCACCAGGTCCAGATCGAAGTCGGCCGTTTTGAGCTCGGCCAACTCCAGTTTCAAGAGCTCGTCATCCCAGCCAGCGTTCTCGGCCAACCGGTTGTCGGCCAGGATGTAGGCCTTCTTCTGCTCGGGGGTCAGGTGCCCCAGCTCGATGACCGGCACCTCCTTGAGACCGAGCTTGCGCGCTGCCATCAAGCGACCGTGGCCAGCAATCAGGCCCTTGGCCCCGTCCGTAAGGATCGGGTTGGTCCAGCCGAACTCGGTGATGGAAGCTGCAATCTGGGCAACCTGGGCATCGCTGTGGGTACGGGCGTTGCGTGCATACGGGACAAGCGCGTCCACTGGGACCATTCGGATCTCAGGATGATTCATAGGGGTGACCAGTAAAATCGACTGCAAAACGAGAATGTTCAGCAGTGCAAATCAAAGTAGTTCGCGGGGTTCTGGCCCGCAAAAGCCCGACTGAGGCCACAGCATCCGGAGCAGGCTTTACGCCGCTGATTGCTGGGACCTACGAAGTGGGATCAGAAATTCATGGCCGTCTGGAAGTTCTCCGCGAGGGAAAACCGACTGTGTACCTGCCGCTTGAAAAGCTGGCGGAGTACGAGGCAGCAGGTGAAATCGAAGTTCATCGATAGGAGTCGGATAACAGTCAGTAGACGTCGATGTCATCGACTGTCTTTGACTCTTTCTCGACTATTTTTCGACTGTTACGGGGAAGTTTCGAGGTGTCATCGACTGTGTGTGACTGTCATCACTGTCTTTGCACTCGTTTGTCCACCGTAAATGAAAATGTAGCTGCAAATCGCCGAAATGTTGCAGCGTGTTTTGGCCTCAAAAACCGCGCATTCACTTTTGAGATTGAATTGCGCCGCGCATGCACGCCAAAACACGCTAATTTCCTCTCTGGTTCGAATCTTCACCGTTTGAGTTGCGCTGACTGCCTGTTGAGCAGATCCGCCACCACCTGCATGTCCCGCTTCCAGCGTCTCCACGCCGTCGTTCGGTCACAGGCAAAGCGTTTGCTGATCTCCACCCAGTCAAAGCGCTTGGCCCGCATCCACACCAGGTGCCGCTCATCGAGCTCGAGCAACTGCACCCAGCGCATCACTTCGAGCATGCGTTCCACGTCCTGAGGGGACGGGGGCGGTAAACGGTACACCTTGTGCGGATCCGGGTAGGCATCACTTGGCAGGATCACTATGGGCCAGGTGCTGGCGTAGCCCTGCACCATCACGCGTGGCAGGCGCCTGGCCGTTCTGGCCGCATCGACAAATCGGTCTGCCACCGTCTCGACTGTCCAGGCTTCAACCATGGCCACCTCCTCTGGTCTGCACAGGGTGCTGGCCAGAAAGCCGATCGCCATATAGTCGCTCGCCAATGGAACGGATGAGCTGGCGCTCCAGGAAGTCAAGCCGCTCGTCTTCTTCCGAGACGACCAGGATGTGCTGCTCGCGCCACCCTTGGCGCTTGGCCGCCTCGACGTCCATGGGAGTGGCCTGCATGCGCCCAAGGGGCGATGGGTAACGTGCTGGAGGGATCTTCATACCTGCCCTCCAAACGAAATATTCCGATGCGCCGCTGGGAAGTCAAAAACGGACTTGTCCGGTTTTGACAATGGGTCTGACGCTTTTGACGGTACAAAACACTCCTTCTCTTTATGCGCGTCTACGCGCCCGCGTAAAGAACCAATGTAATGACTCGTCAGTTGCGTCAAAGAGCCGATATCTGAAATCTTTTTCATTGAAATTTCCTCTCAATCATCGTTGTACGGATAGGACCGGGCAGGCAAAGAGGTGGGCTGTTTGAGGTCGATCCCCTGATAGCCACGCACACCCATGGAGTTGCGCCACTTGTCAAAGCGTCTGGCCAATAAGGCGTCTGAGAACCGGCGCTGCGTGCCTATGTACTCACCACTGAGTTCGGCCCACTGCTTCCAGTCGTTGAAGAGCGTGGCCGTCAGCGCCTTGTGGTTGACGCCCAGGTTGCAGCGCTCTGTCATCCATCTGCCCATGGCGTCCTCGGCCTCGAAATACTCCTCGGTCGCGCTCACCACAGACTTGGGCTGGCTCAGACCTTGGCTTTGCCAGAGCAGGCAGCCCTGGACGGCCCAGGCCATGATTCCGTCGCGCTCAGCCAGCAGCTTTTCGGTCAGGAGCGGATCGCGCTTTTCTGGAGGAACCGTGATCGTGAAAGGGATCAGGTGCATGCGGCGACGCATGGCCTCATCGATGTTGCGGATCGCAGGCTTGTGGTTACCGGCAATCAAGAGCTTGAACTGAGGTCTGTAGGTGAAAAAATCTTGGTGCATCAGGCGCGCCGTGATGTCATCCCCACCCGTGATCGCCTTGATCTTGGATTCGTTCCAGCGCCTGCCTTGCTCTGTCTCAGTTGCCGATACAAAGCGTGCACCACGCAGTCCTGCCAGATCGGTGGGGTGCCGGTCCGAGCGCGATTCCATGAAGGTGTCCATGGGAGCGTTGGCGGCATAGTCGCCAAGCACCGTGGAGATCACGTTCACGAATACCGACTTGCCATTTGCACCGGTGCCGTACAGGAAAAACAGTGCGTGAGTGCTGATGTCACCGGTCAGGCAGTAACCCACCACACGCTGCAGGTAGTCCTGCAACTCGTCATCACCCCCTGTGACGTTGACCAGGAAATTTCGCCAAACCGGGCAATCCCCTTGCGGGGTGGCCGTGGTCACCTTGGTCATGCGGCGCTCGCGGTCATGCGGACCACGTGCACCAGTGCGCAGATCTACGATGCCACCAGGCGTGTTGAGTAGCCAGACGCTTGAGTCCCACTCATCGACCGAGGCGCTGTGGCGCGGCTCGGAGCGCACGATGCGCTCAATCGCCGAGATCGTTCCAGAGCTGGCCAAGCGACCTTTGAGCTTGGTGCCATCGGCATGCACTGAAGCTGCCCGGCAAATCAGGCGACACAGGTGCATGACATACAAGGCCTTGTCGATGTTCCAGCGCACGCCGTTCCACACAAGCCATTTGCTCCATGGTGCGCAGTAGCGCCATTCCTCGGCGAACTGGTGAGAAAAGGCCATGGCCAGCCCATCCTCGTTCGTGTAGTCGATCCCATCGACCAGCTGCATGGGCGTGTGTGCGTCGATCTGATGCACCACCGGCACGCGCTCGCCCACGGCAAGAAAGCCAGCTATGTCAAAGCCGTCTTGCACCGCATCGGCCACATCCCAGCCCTCGGGCTTTTCTGCCGGGGGCTGCAAGATGACGCAGGACTTGGCCCCAGCCTGCATGATGGCCTGCGAAGCATGGTCGGCATATTGCCAGCCAGGTTTGTCGCGATCTGGCCAGATCAGGACGTGCTTGCCAGACAGGGGGGACCAGTCAGTTTTCTCAACCGGTGCGTTGGCGCCGTGCATGGCCGTGGTGGCGCATACACCCAGATCAATCAATGCTTGTGCGCACTTCTCACCCTCCACCATCACGACTTGCTCGGCCTTGAGCATGCACGGTTGGTTGTACAGCGGACGCGGCTCAGGTGGAGCCATCTTGCGGCGGCGCACATCCCATGGCCTGAATTCCTTGCGGCCCGGCTCTGGGTCGTAGCGGTACACCACTGCGATGAGTTTTCCGCTGGCATCCTGGTAATCCCACTTGGCTGTTGCAGGTCCCAGCTCATCCACGGCAGGGGTTTTGGCTTTGCTCGCGGCCACCGCGCTGGCGGGCATGGCTGATACGCGTCCGAGCCAACCTTTAGCCCGTTCAAGCACCTGGGGGAATTGGGCCTGCACATCGAGGCTGTAGTAACGGGCGATGAGGTCGAGGATGTCACCGCCTTCACCTGTGGCGCGGTCGGTCCACAAGCCAGTCTTGGGGCCCGAAAGCAGGAGCTCCAGGCTGTCGCCGGGACCACCCATCACATCGCCGACCAGGTACTTGTTCTGGCGACGTTTGCCCGAAGGCCAGATATCCAGTGCCAGTAGACCCAGTTGTTCGTTGAGGGCTGATCGGATTTCATCTTTCTCACGCGCCGTGTCAGTGCCGCCCTCAGCTGCCTTGCGCTCTTGGCCGCTTGGGACATCATTGAAATCAAGCATGCGCACCTCCTGTTTCAGATGCATCTGGCTGCTTGACCTGCTCGGCGGCGTACCTCACTTGCCATTTGTGAAGTTCCCGGATCCGATAACGCACCATGCGATTGATCGAGTAGTACGGGATTCCCAGCTCAGCGCGCTTGCGGGCGTCAATGAAGTAGTACAGCGGCAAGTTCAGTGCAGCCGAGGCCTGGTCAGCCGTGACGAGATGGTCTTCCGCGAAGTCAGCCGCCATATGGCCTGCCTGCCTCTGCGGAGAAAACATTGGTTTGGTTTTTCTCATGAAAACAGTTGTCCCTGCAGACGGCTTTCGCCGTCTGCATTAGTTGGTTTGTAAAGGTTGGATTGACGCTCAGCTCAGTTGATTGGCTGGGCATCCAGTTGCATACGAACGCTGGGGTACTTGCTGCGTTCGTGTTCTTGAACCATTGCCTCGACATAGGTCGTGACCACGGCGTTGATCAGCTGCAGAGCTTCTTGCTGGGTGTAGCTCGACAGCGGGCGATCCATTCCGATCTCGATGGCGGCTTCGCCCAAAGGTTTGAGGCACTGCTGCATGGCGGCGAGTTCTGCTTCAGTCGGATCGATCACGCCCACTCCCGTCGGCAATGCGCCCTCTCGTTCGAGAAAGCGCACACCGGCTGCGTAAAGCCGATGGAAACAATCTTGGCAACGCCTTGAGCAGAAGATCCAGTCGATGGGATATCGCTTGGGATGCCCCACCTTGAAGCGCAGATCCACATGGCCAAATCCTCTGGCCTGACGCGAGCACACCCAGCACTTCATGCAGCCTCGCCATCACTGCGCCCACGAAGGTCGGCCCTGCACGTTGCCGGGACGGGGGGTGTAGCTGGCCCCCGACTTGGGGGCTTGCGCCGCTGATGTGGGTACGTCAGTCGCTGGGGCTCCGCCAGTGCCCCCGCCCATACCTCCATCACGTTGCAGCTTGGCCTGCATCAGGTCGGCATACTCTTTGTGATCGGGCTCGATCACCAACCGGATGATGTTGCGGTACTCGCCTTGGCCATCTTTTTCAATACCGATGCGCGCGGCAAATTCAGCACCATCGAGGTCACCAAAGCTGCGGATCTGGCGAGCGCGCTGTGCTTCGGGTGAGTTGTCATCGGGGTGAATGTTGCGCGAACTGTTGAGTACCGCCTTGATGAAGCTGCGACCCATCTGCGCCCAGGTTGGCCCCTTGTTGGAGTGCAGGCCCACATTGCTCCAGATCTTGCGCTTGGCAAATGGTCCCGTGAGGAGCACGAATTCGCAGGACAGGAACACTGCCCCCGTTTCATCCGATGCCGTGGCATAGCCACCCGTCCAGCCCTTGCTGGCGTCGTCATGGCCGCCGGGTTTGAAGGCCATGCGCACCAGGGCCTGGGTGCCTTTGGGGATCAGGTTGAACTCGCCTTGCTGGGCATCGGCGTCATTGAAATCAGACCATGCAGCCTGGTGGTGGTTGTCGTGGTTCATTGAGAAATCTCCTTTGTTTGGTGGTGTTGGGGTGAAGATGAAGGCTTTGGGCGCTCAGAGCTGGACATCGCCTACCCATCGGATCTGGAAGGTGGGCTCGGTGATGAGTTCCTTGCGGGCTGGCTGAAATGCCGCGCGCAGCAGTGGATGCCAGCGGGCGTAGTCCTGCTCGGCCACCGAGAACTGGACCTGCATGAAGTCCTGTACGCGGTCACCGGCAACGACCATTCGTTCTGCGATTTCAGACAGGTGCTTCTGGTCCCAGACGATTTCTTTGGGCTGCGAGACATCAATCTGCAGGTCACCGTCATCGATGCGGAATCTGGCAGCTTCGTCTTGACCAAGGCTGTCGGCATGGCGAATCTGCTCGGCGTAGCGGATTTCCATGCCTCTATTAATTCGGCCGCGCATCTGCTGCGTCCAGTCATTGAGCTGCTGCACCGCGTTGCTGAAATGAGCCAGCTGGTCTTTGGGCAGTCGGCTGATCTGGCTTTCGGAGAGGTCAGGCAGGGCCGCCTGTTGCAATTGAAGGTGATTCATGGGGTGGCTCCTTAGGCAGTTGCTCGTTGTGAGGTGGAGACGTGCTGGACGCAGTTCTCAAAGGCAATCACGGCATTGAGGGGATAGTTCACCCGCTTGCCCAGCTTCAAGTAATGGGGGCCACGCCCCTCCATTCGCCAACGTTGGAGGGTCTTGGGGCTCATGCCCCATCGCGAGGCCAAATCGGCTTCGCTCAGGACTTGCCTTGGGGGTATGTGTGGCTCTGGGGCCATGACGCTCAGGGGGTTGAGCGTTGAAAGCGCTGGTGTTGCTAGCAGCATGGGTCACTCCTTTCAGAGAGTTGAGGGACAACGCTGCTATTTCAGGAAATCAATAGGGAACTGATAAGGAACTGATCAAGGAACTTTGGCGATATCTCCAGTTCCTTAATCCTGACCTGGTGTCTGATGAGCTTGGCGCTTTGCTTGGAGCACCTGCAATAGCAAAGTAAATTTCCGACCAATACCAAAGTAAATTTCTGCATTCACGAAAATAAACACTCATATATGCGTTGCTAAAATTTTTAAAGCGCCATAAAATGCGCCTTAAATGAAATCTCTATCCCCACCTCCTTTGCCAGTTGCACGCAGCCTGACCCGACTCGGTCAGGCAATTTCGCTTGCACGTCGGCGCAGACACCTGACACAGGAAGATCTTGCTGAACGGATCGGCGCGTCTGCCCATACCGTGCGGCGAATGGAAGCTGGCCACCCAGGCACCGCCATGGTTCACCTTGCCAGGGCCTTGCAGGTGTTCGGGGAGCTGGACAAGCTCAATCAGTTACTCGACACGCCTCAAGACACCATCGGCCTGACGCTGATGGATGAAAAATTGCCCCAGCGGGTGCGCAAGTCCCGCAAATCACCCGAATCTGGAGCGTTCTGATGGCCACAAAACCTGCTGCCAAACCCACCGCCAGACCGGCTCCAACGCGCACCCAGATGGATGTCTTTCTGGGCAAGGCAGAAAAGCCACTGGGGCGGCTCATTTTCGTCAAGGACGGTCACCGGGAGTTTTCTCAATTCGCCTACAGCGACGAATGGCTGGCAGATGCTCAGTTCTTTGATGTCTCACCCGACCTCAACCGCCAAAGCGGCTACCAACTTCGCAAGCCCCCCACCAAGAACGACACGTGCTTCTTCTTGGCCCTTGCAGATACCGAGCCAGATGCATGGGGACGGCGGGTGATCGCACGCGCACATGCCAAGGCCCGCGCCAAAGATGCTTCGCTGGGACCGCTGACCGAAGCAGACTTCCTGGCTTGTGTAGATGATTTCAGCCGGGTGGGCGCACTGCGACTGCGAAATGAAAGCGGGCACTACCTGCGCAGCGTGCCCGATGGTGCTCGGTCAACACCTGCGTTCCTGGAGTTGGAAAAGATTCTCCTTGCATCCCGTGCGGTGGAAGTCAGCCAAGAAACGGCCGAAGACTTGGCCTACCTTCAGGGCAAAGGAACATCCCTTGGCGGTATGCGCCCCAAATGCACCATCTTGGATTCAGATGGCGCTTTGTCACTGGGCAAATTTCCCAGCGTGAACGATGAACGCTCCGTCACGCGCGGCGAGGTGCTGGCACTGCGACTGGCCCAACTGGCTGGCATTGATACCGCGCAAGCACGAGTCGTGATGGTTCAGGACCAGCCGGTTGCCATGATTCGTCGCTTTGACCGCACACCTGAACAAAACCGTATCCCCTACATCTCAGGAGCAACACTGTTACAAGCCAACCGCGACGATGAGCATTCGTACACGGAGATCATCGATGTGATGCGTTCCAAGTGTGAAAACTTCATCGAAGACGCCAGGCAATTGTGGCGACGGTTGGTGTTCAACCACCTGATCACGAACGTGGACGATCATCTGCAGAACATCGGTTTTCTATACAGCGGCAACAATCAGTGGCGCATGGCTCCGGCGTTTGATTTGAATCCTTTCCCAGACAAGGATCGGGAATCCAAAACCTGGCTCAGTGAAGACAGCGGTCCGATCACCTCGATCCAACAACTGCTGGATCAAGCCGCCCGCTTTGAGTTGTCGCATCCACAAGCGCAATCCATCCTTGAAGAAGTGACCACAGCGGTCAAGCGCTGGAAAGATGTGGCAACCTCAGCAGAAGTTGGACTGCAGCCGCACGAGCTCAATGACTTCAAGCCTGCGTTTGAGAGTCACATCAAATGAGCAGTCACCAACTTCCTGCGTAGGAGCTGAAAAACTGCACGGAAATACTGCCATCTAACATCGCCAATGTTAGAAGTCACATTATTTGTTAGATTAAATCCTCTCAGGCATTACTTTGAACCAAGGCCAGCTGATACAAACCCAAACGGCGCTGTCGGCTGACCAGTTTTTCATAGGCATGAATCGGTCCCTCATACAGGGGATCACCACGATTTGCGACCTTGACCTTGAAAACATCCATCGGTTTATCACTGGCCAGTCCGGCGTGCCCCATCAGAAATTCAGCAGATTCAGCCTGATGCCGATGCTCCCAAAGAACTGTAAAAAATCTGGATTGAGCCTCCGTCAAACGGATGGGCCCATGCGGCCAATCTGCAAGATGTACCCAGGCGAAGTCGCTACTGAAAGGTCCATGGACGGCCACCGGGATGACCCTCCCGCTGGAATCGACCAGCACGTCTGGATCGTCTCCCTGCAACCGTAGTGCCATACCATGCAGCGCGAATCGATCTTCCAAATGCCACCAGGTTGCAGTCCCCTCCAACGGGTCCAGGGTCAACCGACCCAGTGGTCTGGGTGTGATCACCCAGCTTTGGTGGCGTGGCTCAGGCCCATGAAAAATTCGTAGCCCGTGGCGCTCGACCAGATCGATGCGGCGAGCCAGCACCACCGGCCGCTTCTTGTACCGACCAATGTCCCACACGCCATCGACGATGTGGGCGGTGGTTGCTTGTGGCGAGATGTCCAGAGCGCCACGCAACTTTCGGATCAGCCATTCATCGTCCAGGCGCCAATTGCGCTGACTGGCTGGATCCAGGGCAAACGGACCACAGTCCGGGCACTGCACCATGAGCCCATCTTCCGTTCTGAAGATCGGTCCACGGTACAGGCCGCAGAAAGCGCAAAGGGCATCCTGGCTGTTGAGCACACCGGGTACAACGGCCTTCACCTGTTTGAGAACCTGTAGTGCCGCAATTTCTTCATCGTGCAGGCTGCTCTCAAAGGATGCATTGCCTCGCACGAACATCAAAGCAGCCAAGCTGATGGCTTGCTGATTGAGGGTCAACTTCATTCACACCTCACTCGAACAAGTTACCGTCCATGGTCGCAGGCTCCTCCTGCTCCCGTCCTGTCTTGAGGACCTGCTGCGCCTTCAAGATGCCTAACTGGACCAGATAGTCCTCAAGTTGGGCACGCAGCTTCTCATCGAACTTGTGCAGGTTCAGTCGCCCGTTGCTGGTGATCTCCACACTGACCACCTGGCAGCGGCTTTTGCCCCGGATCGGTGCCAGATAGAAGTTGAGAACAGCAGCCTGAATCGTCCAGCCACGTGCGAGCGGATTCTCAGCAACGAAGTAGTCCTGCAGCAGTTCCGTCACGCAGCGTTGATCGCTGGACGCACTGGCCGTGCATTCCATCTTGAGTCGTCCACATCCACTGACCACGGTCACACTCTTGACCTGCAATCCGACGAATCCGTCATCAATCGCCTGCGGAATGTTCAACCCTAAGCGCAACGTGGACAGGTTCAGGCGCGGCGTCTGGATCCGCTGTGCATCGGCATCTACACCGAGCAGGTGTCTAGCGAAGGCCTCACACAGCATGGCGTGGTACTTGGCCCCACCCCGGATGATGGTGCGAGCCACACCTGTGGTTTGAGCATATTCCAGCACCATGTGGATGTTCGGACTGCCTACCCTACGCCGCAACTGACTGCCCTCAAACTCCAGCTTGGCCGTGGCCAGGTCCTTGGCGTGGATGGAGACCAGCTGCGTACCGCGCGCCCGGTCCAGCACATTGACCACGCACACCTCACCGCACCCCAACTCCCGCTGGTAGAAGCATTTGATGGCATCACCGAATGCAGCGATCGACGCCTCGTCACGCTTGATGGCCCCCTTGAGCCCCAGGTCATGCTGCTGGGCTTGTTGTCCATGGTGATCCAAGTATTCGATTTCTGCCGCTGCCTCGAACAATGCCGGGTGATGGACGTACAGCCAGAAGGCTCGGTGCAGGTCGTTCTTGCAGGCAATGAGCCCCATCAACTCCATCGGCCGGTCATGCGCGGCCTGAAACATGGCCTGCTTGCCCAAGGAGTGGGCCAGCAGCGTGCTGGCATGCAACCCGGCCACGATGCGGTCACGCATGGCGACATTCGGATGCAGCTGAATCAAGCCAATCAGGCTCTTGGAGGCTTGGATTGAGTCATGCCAGATCCAACCTTCGGGCATAGGCAGTGTGTGGCGTTCCGTGAAGGTTTTGAGGGTGTCGTCGACAGGCAGGTTCAGCAAGATGTCGGCATAGGTCTGAGGGCGGCTCATTCGTTGTCTCCTTTGTTGTTTGTTTTAGCAATGAGGCGTCTCAACCCCCTGATCTGAAGACCTTGGGCTTGGGATGAGTTTTGCCTGATTGCTGGATAAATATACAGTTATTGGCAGTTTTATTAACTCCCAAAAATAGTAGTTTTTTGAGCTGTTGATTTCGGCTGTTGCACGCACTACGGCCAAGACATCCCAGCTCATGTACCTCTTTGGCCCGCTAAAACCCGTTACCTCTGGAGGGGTTGTTTTTTACGATTTCAGGATAGTTCTAGTCACCCAAACCACCTGAATGAACCACCTCCAAACCGTCACTGCAAGAACTGCAAACAAGCCGACCGAAAAAAGCGGCTACCTCACTCTTCCCGAGATTGCTCATCTGATTGCGCAAGCCATGGTCAGTCAGCACCAGGAGCTCGCTATGGCGCACCGCAGTCAGGTTTACGCGACAGATAGAGACGAGTTTCTCGACTTACATGCCAACCAGAGCGTGAATACGAACCGGTCTATCAACTTAGGAAAACAGCCTTGAAAACCACTGCTCCACCGATCCAAGACAGCATGCGTGCTGGTCGAATAACAGAACAAATCGCCGAACTCTCTACCCAAAAAATGTCCGAACTGTGGGCACTTTGGGACCGGTATTTCCCGCACCGTCCGTCGCATCCGAACCGCAAGTTCATCGAGTCAAGGCTGGCCTACAAACTGCAAGAGATGACCTATGGCGCTTTGCCAGCAACCACTCGCGCCATGTTGGCCGACTACGGCGAAAGACTTTCTGCCATCAAATCCGGCTCCGCACCCACGCATGCCGTGTTGCCCGGCACAACGCTGCTGCGCGATTTTGCGGGTCAGCAGTACAAAGTCACCGTCCTGCCGGATGGTCTGTATGAGTTCGATGGCAAAAACTACAAGAGCCTGTCTGCAATCGCCAAATTGATCACTGGCACTCAATGGTCAGGGCCTGCCTTTTTTGGGCTGAAAGGCAAGAAGTCATGAGCGTCGTCATTGAACAACCTATCCTGAAGCGCTGCGCCGTTTACTGCCGCGTTTCCTCGGATGAACGCCTGGACCAAACCTTCAACTCCATCGATGCTCAACGCGAAGCCGGTTCAGCATTCATTGCCAGCCAACGTGCCGAGGGCTGGACGCGGGTGGACGACAGCTACGAGGATCCTGGGTTTTCTGGCGGCAATATGGTGCGCCCAGGTCTCAAGCGCTTGATGCGAGACATTCAAGACGGCAAGATCGACATCGTGGTGGTCTACAAGATCGACCGCCTCTCTCGGTCATTGGCAGACTTTGCCAAGATGGTCGAGATCTTTGATCAGCACAAGGTCAGCTTCAGCTCCGTCACGCAACAAATCAACTCAGCAACATCCATGGGCAGGCTTATGCTCAACGTCCTGTTGTCATTTGCCCAATTCGAGCGAGAAGTCACTGGGGAGCGCATCCGCGACAAAATCGCCGCATCCAAACGCAAAGGCATGTGGATGGGCGGGCCAGTGCCGCTGGGCTATCGGGTGGAATCTCGGCAACTCGTGGTGGTGCCGGAGGAGGCGCAGTTGGTCAGGGGGATTTTTGCGTCTTTCATTTCATCGCGTTCGACCACCAAGATGGTCAAGCAACTTGCCGAACAGGGTGCCAAAAGCAAAAACGGGAAGGCCTTGAGCAAGCAAACCATTTACAAGATCCTGCACAACCGGATGTACCTGGGCGAACTTGGCCACAAGGGTGAGTATTTCCGTGGGCAACAAGAAGCGCTGATCGATCAAGCCACCTGGGATCGGGTGCAAGCCATCATGACCGAAAGCAGCCGAGAGCGAGCCCGTGACACTTGGGGAGAAAAGTGCCAATACGGTTTTTTGCTACGGGGCATGGTCTTCACAATTGACGGCGACCTTTACCTGCCGATGGCCACCCGAAAGCCCAGCGGCAAGGTGTATCGCTACTACGTGGTCAACAAGAACCAGAACATGGGCGCAGGCACAGTGGCTTTCAGCAATCTGCCCGCCGGTCAGATGGAGAAGGCCGTGATGGAACAGGTTCTGGAAATCTTGCGGTCTGGCCAGATGGTGCATCAGTACTGGAAACAGATCTCCGTGATCAACCCTGAACTCTCCGAACCTGAAGCCATGGTCCTGTTCTTTAAGAACACCGCCACGATTTGGAACAAGTTGGCCACGCAGGCCAAGCAAGACATTGTTCGGACTCTGATCAAGCGCGTCACTGTGACACCGGATGGTCTCGATTTGCAATGGCGGTATGAAGCCTGGGGAGCACTCATGGGTACTCCCTCCCCAAATACCCTCGGGCATGAACTGCTCGAACTGGAGGCTGCGTGAACTATTTCTATCTGACCGGCACGCCGGTCACGACCTCTAATTCCGAAAAACAAATCAGCACGTTCATTCCGCTGAAGTTCGCCAAGCGATCAGGGCGCTGTGTTGTCAAAACTGCAGAAGACGCAATGAAAACAGCAGAACTACATGGCCCTCTGCCTGACACGACTTTGATGAACGCTCTTGCGAAAGCGTTTCACTGGCAACGCTTGCTTGATCGAGGGATCGTTCACAGTGGTACCGAGATCGCCCGCAAAGAGAACATGGACCTGGCCACCGTCAATGAGATCCTGCGACTGACGTTGCTCGATCCAAGAATCATTGAAAGCATCCTTCGTGCTCGTCAGCCCGAGGGGCTTACGATGAATTGGTTGAACACAAACCCTATACCTTGGGAATGGAACAAACAGCATAAAAAAATCCAAGGCACATCGAGTTGATACCGCAGCAGCGTGACAAGACAACTGAGTGCCGACACGCTAGAGTTCCTGAATATCCAACTGGTACCGCTTCGGATTCTTGCGAGCCACAAAGAATTTTGGCTTAAACCCCTGGGCCTCAATCATCTTTATCTGGCTCTCAACGTCAGATCGACTCATACGCATGCCAAACACGATTTCCTTTAGAGAGCTCTGTTTGAACTGCTTAGGTCCAGAGCCTTCAACCAAAACCTTCCGCACCAGAAATGTGAAATCCTCTTTGAGCTTCTCCTTGAGGTACTCGCGCGAGTGTTCCGGCATCAACTGCAACTTCGAGAGTTCTTGCTCGTAGTGTTCGTCGGGCAAGAAGCTTCTGATGTACTCCACCTTGGGTTTGGCCACCGAACGCCACTCGTGCTCATATGCCCAATCTGCCGATTTCTGCAAAAGAGAAATCGCGGCAAGCTGATCTTCAGTGTGAGAATAGTATTCGAGCGTGCGATAGAGATTTTGGTAAATGACCTCCTTGGCAGGCGGTAAGCCCGTCTCGTCCCAGTCGAACCCCAAGCACATTCCGTAGTGGTTAGAACCGTAGTGAGCCCACATCAAAAGATTGTCACGATCTTCGGCCAATGACACTATTCCGAGCGAGTCGATCATGTCCTTGTAGTACCGATCATGATCAATGTGCGTTCCAGACTTCACCTTTTCATAGATGCGGTCGATGTTGAATTTCGCGTTTGTATAGGTAGCTTGAACGGGCTGGGGCATGTCGCCCCTTCCTCGGGCCCGCTCGCGAAGTGTCAACCAGTGCCGGTCAATGGCCTCCTCGTGCGTGGATGTCGCTTCAATGTTCACTTGTGCATCGAAGGGATCATTGAAGGTCGAAGCCTTGGCGTAATACAAGCTCGACGAAGTAAAGGTTCGGCGAGTGTTGTCATCAGCTTTCGGTCCCATCGGGGCCCGATATTTATATAAAAGCATGGTTTCTCCTCTCTTTAATCTTACCGAGAGCTGTCTGATCCAACGCAGTGACTAGTGCTGGAGGCAGCGGTCATTCACTCGCAAGGAATTTCTGGGTGATATCGGTGGAAGCGGTCGTGCGAGTTGCATATTCTTGAATGACCAATGTCGACCGCAGCTGTCGGTCAGACCATCAAACGCATAATCTGGTGACATCAACTTCCGGTACCTCCCATAGACCCGACATTCAAAGGACTCCGATTCTGGAGTGCGATTTCTCCCTGCGCTACAGTTAAAGGGTAACCAATACCTGCCGAGCAAATGTTTAACTTTTTAGTGACAGCCACCAAGGATGCTTGGGATCAGCCTGGGTATGAGTATGCTCGGGTTCGGTTTCTCGAGTACACCAGCGACGAAATTGCAGAAAGTTTTCGTGAGTTAAAGGATGCGCAGCTTGCTGCCTTGACAGAGATGCCCTGCCTTTTCGCTTACGAGGGAACCGATAAGCCGATGCGGATAGGTAGACTTAAAAGTGTCAAACTCCGGGATAACGGCCGGTCATTGCTTGTCGTTCCAGAGATTAATCCTGCGATTCAACCTATCCCATTCAAAGCTATTGAACCGCTGCAGGCACTGCTGGACATACGAAGCTGGGAGCTGAGTCGAACCCATTGGGCTCTCAAGGATGAGGATCTCCTTCAGGTACTGGCTGAAGCTGGCATCGACTTGAATACTGTCCCAGCATCAAAGGTCTCCAAAGCTAACTTACCGCGTCCAGCAAATGCCCCCTTCCAGACAGCCTCAGTAGGCGCTTTCGTTGAGCACGTTTTGGCTCTGAATCATAGAGGAAGGGAAGTGTTCTATCGAGGCCATTCGAATCGAACGAAGTATCGTCTTGAGCCTTCCATTTTCCGCAAGGACGAGAAAGGCAATTATGTCTACCGCGATGCAGAAGACCAGCTATACAAGGAGCTTTTGGTATCGAATTCCGTTGACTTCCAAGGTGACGTTTATACGCTCGATCGGCTTGTGCGAATGCAACACTACTCCCTGCCGACACGTTTGCTCGACATCACCTCGAACCCATTGATTGCCTTGTACTTTGCCTGCAAAAGCCACCCGACGCAGGACGGCGAAGTAATCGTTTTTTCGATGCAGAGAGAGCAAATAAAGTACTTCGACTCAGACACTGCTAGTTGCATCGCAAACTTGACTAGGCTTTCAAAAGTATCAAAGGACGGCTTGGACTTCAGCAGCCTAGATGTCCGAAAATTCAACAAGCTAGCGCCAGTAAAACAGTTACTGCACTTCATCAAGGAAGAAAAGCCATTCTTCGAGCCTCGGCTGGAGCCGAAGCATCTCAGATCCATCATCTGCGTAAAGGGCAAGCACACCAACAATCGTATAGCTTTCCAGTCAGGAGCCTTCCTACTGTTTGGTCATGATGCGACCCTGAACGAAGGTGGCACCCCTGAAATAGCAGTCCAGCGCATCGCCGTGACGAATAAGGATGCGGTACTAAGGCAGTTGGACCAACTGAACATCAACGAAAGCACGGTGTTCCCCTACATCGAAAACTCTGCCAAATACCTAGCCCAGAAGTTCATGTTTCGCAGCCCATTGGTCTAACAGTGCTCAAGTTGGCTGAGTGGCACATCAGGAAAACAGTAGCGGCATAACGTTGACAAAAATTCATTAATTTTTGTCGACACTGTCCTTGGTGGCAACTAAACTAGATACTGAAATCGACCATACCTCACGAAAATGATCCTGAACTCCAGAGACTTAACATGACGACTCGAAAAATCTCAGGAAAGACAGAGCTCAACGGGGAGGGAATCAAGAAGCATTTTCGGACCACCGATCCGTGGCGCGCGATCAGCGAGCTGGCCTGGAATGGCTTCGATGCTAAGGCAACCAAGGTCGAAGTAGTAGTTGTCGAGGGGGCTATGGGTGGCTCAACACGAGTGGAAGTCTCCGATAACGGGGAAGGTATTGAGCTTGAGACGCACGCCGACACGTTTGGTCGTTTTAACGACTCCAGTAAAAAAGAGGATGTGACGACCCATGGCTCACATGGACGCGGCCGACTATCTTTTCACAGGCTCGCGGAACGAGCTATTTGGTGGACGAATGCCGCCGGATCCGGCGCCGCACGAATCGAGGTGAACGGCGCGGCTCTAACCAAATACGAAGGCCGGTCAGTGGAAGCAGCGGCATTCCCAGCAGGGATGAATGTGGGTATTACCGGCACGACCGTCCAACTATTAAACCTACATGCCTCACTGCCAACCAGTTATGAACTTCACAAGCTGCTTTCTATTGAGTTCGGCTGGTTCCTGGCACTCAACCCGACGAAGCGACTTAGCCTGAATGGAACGGCTGTTACGGTACCTTCGCACGATCTCATTCAACAAAAATTATTTATCGACAACCATGAATTCGACGCATCAGTCCTTCGTTGGGATCTGAAACCTGGGTCAGAAAAGTCCTACGTCTACCTCTTGAACTCTTCGTGCAAAACAGTCGACAAGAAGCTCAGCACCTTCAATCACAAAGGAAACTTTCACACAAGTATCTACGTCAGCTCAAAGTGGGTTGATACCTTCAAACCGAGCGGAAGTGACTTGGCCAGTCCAGACGCGACGGGCTATGAGTCTGAGACATGGCGAAAGGTGGTGCGCGAACTTAACAAAATTACCAATTCCGTTTACGAGGAGTTCCTACGTAGGCAGTTCGAGCGGGAAATTGAAAGTTATGTCGCCGACGGTATCTTTCCGACTTATGCGGGCCTGCCCGAGGACTACAAGGATTGGCGTTTCGAGAATACAAAGAACATCTTGTGTGCTATATATACCGCCGATCCAACAGCATTGAAGTCGCTCAAGAGAAATCAAAAGAAAATATTCGTACGACTCCTCGATAAGTTGGCAGTTTCCAACGAGAACGATGCGATTTTCGAGGTCCTTAATAGCGTGCTAGATCTCGACGATAAGTCCACGAAGCTGTTTGCCAAACAACTGCAGAGTGTTTCGCTGCAAAGCATCGTTTCGGCAATTGAAGTTCTTCGTCGTAGACATGAGGTAGCCGACAAGCTACGCACGCTGATGAACGACCACTATCTGGAGACACTTGAAACCCCAGATTTGCAGGGGATCATCGAAGCGAACACTTGGCTGTTCGGTAGCTCCTATGAGACTATCGGGGCAGAAGAGGATACGTTTACGAAAATTGCAAAATCGCTTCGCGACACGGTCAATGGCATCGATGAGATTAACTTAGATGACCTAGATACTAATGAGCACACAACCATTGAAGGCGCAAACAAACAGCCGGATTTATTTCTTGCCCGTAAGGTTCCACATCACGACTCAATGGGCCGAAAAATTTATCGCTGTATCGTAGTCGAGATTAAGCGGCCGAGCATTGCCCTCAACTACAAACACCTTCAGCAGCTTGACGGCTATGCTCAACTCATCAAAAAGCACGCTGAGTTTGGCAGCGAGTCAATGCACTTCGAGCTCATACTGATTGGGCGAAAAATTTCTGAGGCCGACACAGAGATTCGTAGTCGCATGCAGGGTCAGGTCGCCAAGGGGTTCCCTGGCTTGGTCAGCGACGACGAGCGCATGAAGCGCTTCGTGCTTAACTGGTATACGCTGCTGGACAACTTCCTGCTTACCAACCAGGCCATGATCGACGCACTTTCGTTGAAGCGCGACTCGTTTGCAGACTCCTCGCGACAGGATCTCATAGCCGACCTGCAAAAAGAGGCTGCCTAGAGTCATTCGGGTTTTTATCGCAGCAGAGACACGATGTTGCAAGGCTTCAGTTGCTCTGTGCAGCGGTTGTGGGCGATTTACTGCCCTTGATGCCTGATATCAACCTGCAGCGGGCATCAAAGCGATGAAGATCCGTGCTGCAGCGATTGCTGCCAATCTCGACGGGTCTTTACGGCATGTTTTCATCCCCAAAGCGGCCCTACAGACGGCTGCGTCGCCCCTTAGCTTTGGCGCACCGGATTGAGCGGTTTATATTACGACAGACCACACAAAAGTTGCCGACCAATGGATCTTTTTGGAACCCATCAGATCAGCCTAGATGCAATACGCCGCCTGGCGGTGGAGTGTCATGCGTTGGACGTCTCAGCAGTCCGTCTCTTGATCGACACGACCGTTAATAAGCCCGAACTAACACGCAGCACCTACGAAGAGCTTTTTTCAGAGAAATTGTTGTCGCTGGCCGTGGCTCTACGAACTAGGTTCTATCAAGGCGTACCGAGCAAGGGCTCCGAACCCTTTGTCGGCCACTCTGCCTTTCTCTTGGTTTCGACGAGGGAAGATATTCGTCCCTTCACGATCAAGGATGTCTGCGACAAGATCATTCACGCGGAGTCCATTACGCGCCCGCTCAATGACGGCACTGCCCAGCCCGTCACGCAAGTGCGCGGCACACACCAAGGCTGTCCGTGGATTCTTCACATCTCAACGGGTCTTTTCTGCGAAGGGATTCTCAACTGGATTGAGTCAATAGACTCAGGTGACAAGGTAAAAAGCGTGGTCTAACCACTGAAACCGATATCACGTTGACCTGTGACCAGACTGCAGCGATTTCGGCCCGTCACCACAACAGTCTGAACAGGTACAAACGGGCAGGAGCAGACATACATCGCGACTGCTGCAAGTGCAGTTGCGCTTGCTATTCAAAAGACGCCAATGTCAAAAGATCCACGGGGGCACAGCGTATTCGAGTACATTAAAACGCACTGCAAAGTGCAGTACATTTGATCGAAACACAACCGGGGTCAACGCCCACTCAGATGGCTAGTCAACGTCCCAAAGTGAAAACCGCCACGATGACGCTCAGGCTTGATCCTCGGATCAAGGCTGCAGCCGAGGCGGCTGCTGTCCAGGAGCACCGTAGCATGACCAGTCTGATTGAGGTACTGATCCTCAATCACTGTGAGGCGGTCGGGCTGCCCCCCGTACGAAACGTCAAGGAAAAACATTGACCAAGAAGCCAATCCTGGCTGCCAAGAAGGCAGCGGTCAGCAAAGCACGTACCGTTTCACGGTCTACGGCATCAGAATTCCAAACGACCACTGCTAGCGCGGCGCAAGGCGACGAGATCCGCTTTTATCGAGCCAACGAAAAGCCCTACGGAGTATTTAGCAATCTCTTTCAGCGACCGGTTGAGTTCGAAGGGCATACTTACGCGACCTCCGAGCATGCATACCAGGCGGGCAAGGCGGCAAAACCTGCAGTACGTGATTGGATCCTCAGTGCGCCCACTCCGTCGTTAGCTGCCATGGCCGCGCATGGCCTCTATGTCTGGGACGTCGTGCCGAACTGGGCGGACATCAAGTTTGATCGAATGCGTGCCGTGCTTCGTGCTAAGTTCGAGCAGCATCCCGATTTGAAGGCCTTGTTAATCTCTACTGGTGAGGCACGACTGGTTGAGGCCGGTACGGTCAACAACGCCGTAAACCGGTTGTGGGGAGAGGTTGATGGGAAGGGGCAGAACATGCTCGGTGTCATGCTGATGGAATTGCGCTCGGAGTATGCCAAGCCTGCGAAAAATGGAAAACGCGCTGCTCCCAAAGCATCGAGCGCGAGCGGCGATAAGGCGGCGAATCGTTTGCGGCGTAAAGTCGTCGTGATGTAAGCGAGCGGATCCCTATGTCCGGTAACTACTACGACGGTGAGCTGGCAGAGTTGGAAAATACCTTCTTTGCTGCGATGTCGGCGAATATCGAACCGTTGAAGCTTGCGATTGCCAGCGCAGCAGAGTCAAGCATCATAGGCGTTGGCTCCGGGGGCTCTTTCACCGTAGCTTCTCTGCTGTGCAATTTACACGAACTTTATACGGGTCGTGTGTCGCGACCATCAACGCCGCTGGAGATCATTTGCAATCCCACGCTGGCCGCCTCAAGTCCGGTCTTCATGATCTCTGCGGAAGGAAAGAACCCGGACATCATCGAAGTGCTAGAGCGCGCACGACGACACAGTTCTCGCACGGTCCACGTTGTGACGAACCGGGGATCTAGCCCACTGATGGATCATGTCAGAGAGCTTCCCGAGGTTACCCCTCATGTATTCGAGCTCGCCAAGAAGGACGGCTACCTTGCGACCAACAGCCTCCTCCTCGACGCCGTCCTGATAGCTCGGGCATATGGCGCACTGCATTCTGAGGCAGTTCATTTTCCTGAGTCGCTCGATGGATTGCGCATCGGTGGCCATTTGGTTCAAGAATGGCTGGCAGGCGCGCGGGAGTTTGTACGCAAAGCCGTTCCTCGCAAGGGCCTCATCATCGTCTTCTCGCCGCTTCTTCGGCCGATTGCCGCAGACCTGGAGTCGAAGCTTTCAGAGTCGGCACTTCTGTACACCCAGCTGGCGGATATTCGCTCGTTCGCACATGGTCGACATCTCTGGTTAGCCGAGCGCCCCGAGGACTGCGCCATTCTTGCGCTTGTCGAACCGGGTGTGGAGCGGCTTTGGGCTCGGATGCAGGAGCTACTGCCGTCAGATGTGCCGGTTTGCACCATGTCGCTAGGAGGCGGGCGCCCACAAGATTTGCTGGCAGGGCTTTTGGCTCAGATGCGGCTTGTGTCGCTTATTGCCACGGAGATGGGAAAAGACCCGGCGAAGCCGAACGTGTCTTCATTTGGCCGAGAGCTGTACTACATTGACCTGCCGTCGTTCATTCCCGCCCCGGAGGACACGGGGCGGCGTGGTGAGCAATCGAAGTTCGAAGTGCTGGGTGCTCGCTGGCCATCAATTGGGTCGAACGGCGCGATGAGTCGCGCGCTCGCAAGCTTCGAGTCTGCACTTGCGCTGCAGCGGTTCCGTGCGATCGTCTTCGACTATGACGGTACCCTCTGTAGCTCCCAGCGCAAGGACTCGCCGCCCTCGGAGCCGATCGTCAATCGTGTTATGCGTTTGCTCGACGCAGGCATCGTTGTCGGAGTCGCGTCGGGTCGAGGAGACTCGATTCAAGAACATTTGCGGGATGTACTTCCAAGCGAAGCATGGTCGAAGGTGCACCTGGGCCTCTACAACGGTGGCTGGATCGGCCTGCTTGACGAAGAGATCGACAAAGGGGTTGTTACTAACGAGTTTCTGAGCCATGTGCGGCGCATTCTGGGGCGTCTCGAAAGCCTGGGGGTGCCGATCGAACGCATTCGCGAGACTTACCCACACCAGATCAGCGTCCGGTTCAAGGAGGGAGCCAACGCGGAGAACATGTGGTTTGTTATTGCCGATTCTCTTCGGCAGGCTGGACTTGACCCATCTACTGTCGTGCGAAGCAAGCATTCCGTCGACGTGTTGGACGCGAATGTAAATAAGTCGCATCTGGTCGCCAACATGATCCAAACCTGTGGCATCGACCCCTACGAGATCGTGACGATGGGTGACCAAGGTGCCTGGCCTGGCAACGACGCCTCATTGCTTGAGCACCGCTTTTCGCTGAGCGTTGATCAGCCTTCCCGACGACTCGATCGAGGATGGAAGCTAGCACCACACCACAAGCGAGACGTGGACGCAACCATCTGGTATCTCGATCATGCTGAGATCGACCCGCTTGCTGGTTCATTTCGCTTCAAGCTAGACACCTGATAGGGAAACGGAGGCGCAATGAAGGACGAAAACGCACAGTATTTGCTAGCCAAGGTTATGGGGTGGCAGGACCAGGACGTCGTACTAGACAATGTTCCGGTCCTTCG
Organism: Limnohabitans sp.; assembly: GCF_034680285.1. Lineage (GTDB taxonomy): Bacteria > Pseudomonadota > Gammaproteobacteria > Burkholderiales > Burkholderiaceae_C > Limnohabitans_A. The sequence continues at coordinate 50,989 of NZ_JAXITC010000011.1, read as the reverse complement.
TTTGCTCGCCGACTACAAATACGATGGCTACCAGAGGTTCGGACCTGGGAGGCGCTTCGTCGAGAGCCTGGCTCTATGGCTCAATCAGTTCGACATGCCCGATCGTGCTGCTGCGCTCAGCTTCGTGCTTGAGCGGCTAGTCTACGTTTCGGATCACGAGCTCTCACACTTGGTGCAGCATGCATATCCGGACGTCATCGTCCAGGAACGAATTCGCCTTGTGGCCGAAGAGAAAGGCATCCCCACCTACCGGGTGGGAGAGATCTGTCGGGATGACCGGTTCAAAGAATTGAAGCTGAAGTCTTTATACCTAGGTCTCAGTGATGGCGCCCGCACAAACGAGCTCCGACGCGCCAGCAATGGAGAAATCAGCAACGAGCAGATTTGGCAGGCGTACGAACTGGGCGACGCAAAGGCAAAGGATATGCTGCAGGCGCTGGCGAAGGTTATGAAAAAAACACCGCCGACGCCTGTTCCTAACAATGAGCAGATTTGGCAAGCGTATGAGTCGGGCGACAAGGCCCAGGCAAATGTTTTGATCAATTCTCTCCGAGCTAAGCCTGCTTCTGGTGACGCAACGACACCAGCGAAGTTCACGCTGGTGTGGTTGATGGACGATTTCTCCGGAAGTGGCAACACCTATATTCGCTTCGATAGTGCCAGCAACAAATTCAAAGGAAAGATCAAGAAGATTTATGAGCGCCTTCACCAAGGCGATCTCATCGATACATCGCACTACGAAGTCTTCCTTCTGTTGTACGTCGCAACGCGCCAAGCGATCGACCATATTGAGTACTGGTCTGAGCGCTTTACGTCGGAGAACAACTACAAGCCGCTCCAAGTGCGAGTGCTTTGGGTCATTGAGCCGGGCGTCGGCCTTACGAACAATGTTTCGGCTGAACTGCATTCCATTTTGACCAATCCAAAGTACTACGACTCGGATGCGTTCGACGAACACATCGAGATAGGCGGTACCAGCACGGCACAAATGGGGTTTGCCGGGTGTGCGTTGCCGGTCGTTTTATCGCACAACACGCCCAACAATTCGGTGTATATGCTATGGGGTTCTGAAGCGCACGCCTTTCATGGACTTTTTCCTCGCGTGAGTCGACACAAGGAGTTTTGAGTGGCCTATCGCGCGAATCCTTTCTTGGAGCGAATGTCGGAGCGCACCTCCGACCAAGAGTTTGTTCGTCTATTTTCCCCGAAGATCTTCGAAAGACTTCACGAGGACGCCTTCAACGGTGCGGTGCATCTGTTCACGAGCCCACCGGGAGGAGGCAAGACCACTTTGCTGCGTGCTTTCACGCCGGCGGCACTACGAGCATTCTGGAATGCTCGAGCCGGTCAAGATGAGTCGTACCAACGCCTACTTGGGCGCCAGGTTATGCATGAAACTGACGGGCCTCAGTTACTTGGCGTTTTGCTGTCTTGTGCTTCGGGGTATGCTGACCTTCCACCAGGCGCGTCCATGGCACAAGCCGGATTATTCCGGGCGCTTTTTGACTGTCGTGTGGTTCTTCGAACTCTGCGAAGTCTTGCTTCGCTAGTTGCTTACGCGTCAACCGACCAACTCATCGACGTGCGTCTAGAGTATGACGACTTGGCTAGTGATCTTAAAGCGATACCGACTGCAGATTCGGCCGTTGAGTTGGTTCGATGGGCGGAAGAGCGGGAGCGAGCCGTGTATGCCAAGCTTGATTCACTCGCAGGCGACGCCTCTGCCGATCTCCCGCTGCATGTTCGGTTTGAAAGCGTCCTGTGGCTGCAGTCGGTCAGGTTCTCGCGCGGGGGAAAGCAAATAGCGCCGCGTCGATTGCTGATGATTGATGACCTCCAGAAACTTCGAAAGAAGCAGCGCGAGCTGATGTTGGAAGAGCTTGTCGAGCTTAGGCCGGCGATCCCAGTGTGGCTGGCCGAGCGTAGCATTGCCCTAGGAGATGCATTGCTGTCTCAAGGTGCCCGCGAGGGCCGAGACCTTCGCCATTACCCCATTGAGGAAATGTGGTCGGGCAAAAGTCAACAGCAGTTCGCGACCTTCGCTCAAAGCATTTTGGATCGCCGGTTGGACGTCCAACGCGAGATCCCTGCAGGCGCATTCTCTCAATACCTTGAGGATCAGCTCACCTCAGAGGACCTCATGGACCTTTTCGGGAAGGCGGTCGAGAATTTCGATAAAGAGATGGAGCGCCATCGGGGGAACATTCGTTATGCAGAGTGGTTGGCACACGCTGACGAAGCGCAGAAGACGATGGGGTTTGATAGCCTGATGCAACTGTATTTAACCCGCATACTGGTTGCCCGGTCTGAAGGCAGGCGACAACTCACTCTCGAACTTGCACCACTTCCAGCGGAAGAGCTTGATGAACGAGACAGCAAGGTGCTCGGTGCGGCGGAAATTTTCTGCCACGACGACCTGAAGCTGCCCTACTACTATGGCGTTGATCGGCTCTGTGCGTTGGCAACGACGAACGTCGAAGAGCTACTGGCTATCGCAGCAAGCTTGTATGAAGGCATGCTTGCCAAACAAGTGCTTCGAAAGCAGCCTGACCTCCGTCTGTCCCCAGCAGAACAGGAGCGTCGCATCAAAGAGACTGCCAAGCGGAAACGTGATTTCATACCAAAGAGTCACACGGAGGGGACCAGGGCCCAGAGGCTGCTGGATGCCATCGCTCAGTATTGCAGGGACAAGACGTTTCAGATGTCGGCTTCCTACGCGCCGGGTGTTACTGGCATCCGTCTTAGCCGCTACGAACTCAGCAGGTTGCGCCCGGAGCAGACGAAGAACTCGGAGCTTCATGCGCTACTTGCCCGGGTGCTTTGGGAGTGCGTTGCGGAGAACTTGTTGACAACGCGCCCTAGCGCGGCCAGCACGTCCAGGGATGAGGGTACGGTGTTCTACCTAAACAGGTCGTTCTGTGCACACCACGACCTTCCACTTCAGTACGGGGGGTGGCAGGATGTGTCTGCCGAGACCTTGATCAATTGGATGGACGGCCCTTCTGCGCAGACTAAACGCCGATCAGCGGAGGTGCCGCGATGACGCTGTGGAATCGCTATGTTTTTCGGCGTGGTGCCGAAGTGCAGGATATGTGGGATCAGATGTTCCAACAGCGTCAGCGTGCTAACAGCGGCGTTCGATTGCTTTACGTGGGAGGGCGTGGATTTGACCTGCGGGCGCAGTCAGTTATGGACCGGTTCATCAGCAGCGTTACCTCGTCAGGTTGCTCCGTTGAACAGGCGGAGTTGCTGCTAGTGGGATTTCGCGGCTACCAGTTGAGTGATGAGCTCGTCGAAGTAACCGCAGAAAACGCACTGGCTCTGGAGCAACGTTTCGCCGTGATCGGGACAACGCGGACGGTCATGATTGACTCAACTGCCGAGGGAGAAGATGACCTGAGCGCGAGTAATGCGCTCAGGCTCGGAACCGAAGAAGTGCTCCGTGCCGTCTCCGACCAGACAGACATTGTTCTCGACGTAAGTTCACTTCCACGAATAGCGTACTTGTCGCTCATGCTCGCATTATTGGATCGGCTTGTACCCAACCGCAATGAGGCAGTGCCCTTGGCCGCTTCTAAGATTAATCTGCAGATCCTTGTTGGCGAAGATGCTGGCCTCGACAGCATGATTCAGTCCGAAGATCCCAGCAACGAGCTGGTCTTGATTCCTGGATTTGCAAGCGCTTTGCAAACTGAAAGCACTCGCGACTGGCCGCTTGTATGGTTTCCGGTACTCGGCGAGAACAGAGTTTCGCAGCTCCAGAAGGTGATGTACGACCAGATCCCAGACTCTGCAGAGATTTGCCCAGTGCTTCCGCATCCGTCGCGTGATCCACGTCGAGGTGATCGGCTGCTAGTCGAATATAAGGTGCCATTGTTTGACGTTAGCAAGACACCCCTAACCAATGTCCTATATGCCCACGAGACCAATCCCTTTGAGGCATATCGGCAACTATTGGGCGCCATGAAGCGGTATCAGAAAAGCTTGAGCGTTATCGGCGGATGCCGATTGGTTGTCACACCTCTGGCGAGCAAGCTGATCACCTTAGGCGCAGCCTTAGCATGCTACGAAATGAAGCTTGACATCGTAGATGGCAACTATGGGGTTGCGATTCCGTATGCAGAACCAAAGCGATATAGCGTTTCGACTGCCGCTTTACGCGCTTCCGCTCCGGAAGTGTCGGCAATGGTCCTCACTGGTGAGGCCTATGCCTGACGCAGATTCCTAGTCGAATCTATCGCGCCGATGCTGGTCAAGACGTTTGGGGGCTATGTCCTTCTCAGTCAAGCGACATGTTTGTGTGGCACAGCAGTCATTTGCATAAGCTCAATGGATGTCTCCAAACAGCCTACAGCAGACATCTACGCAGGTACGATACGCAGCCAAGCTTCGACGAGAAGGAACTTTAGGACTTCGACTTAGACGGCGCAATGCGGATCAGAATGACTTATTCAGTCAACCAAGCCACCCATCGCTCACATCAAACCATCGAGCTAAAACCCGCATGAATACTAGGTTCTTCTTGAGGACGCATCCTCAAGAAAACAGAGAAAACGTAGAGAAATCCGAGATTTCAGAGGCTAAAAATAAACCTTTTGGCGAGAAATTGGCACTCGGCATCCTCAGGACATTTGCGAGGAATGACGCCATTACTGGGCTGCAGCGCGATAAAAAAAGGGGACAGAGAAAATCCGCCCCCTTGGTGAATGGTGGCAGAGTTAATCATGAACGAATTCCAGCAACCACTAACAGCCCCAAACTTTCTGTTACCGCTCAATCATGCGTGGTAGCAAGTGAGCGGAGGAATGAATGCACGTGTGAATGCATGCAGTTAGACACCGAGGCCATGGCAACCGTCTCCAATTGAGCTCGCCACTATTCCCAGTTAAGCAAAAAAAGATTTTGCTGATGACCGAACCACACGCGCTTTGGTCGGCGGCGATAGAAGAGATAGTAGCTATAAGTCGAACTTGCTTCGTTGTCGCCGCCCCATACCCAAGCAGGGGTGCCGTCTGTCAACGTCTGAGCACTATCGATCCAATTGAACGCAGCATGACCATCAGGTACCCGGTTCGCTGGCCCGGGACTGCATCGAAGCACGTTCCCTTGCGCTTTTTCATCAAGATCCACGGCCATCGCAAAAGGCGCAATCCGGTCGAACCTTGGTCGAACTTCGAGCGCAATGCCATCTTGCACCTGATGCTCCTTAATCAACCACTGATCAAGTCCATTAATCACAAGTCCTGGTGAACGGTTTTCCACGGCCGCTACCACTTGTTTTGACCAGTCAGCGCCTTCAAGGGGTATGCAAAGGCGCACGCGAAGAGCCGGGGGCAAATCTTTTGCAACCACTCTGTGCAAAAGCGCGAATACAGGAAATGAACTCCCGTTGGAGCTCAGCGCCCGGTCCAGAGCGTAACAAAGCTCCTCCATGCAGGGCTGACTCGCCAGACTGTTCGCCGTCAGAACGATGCCCCATGCGTCGCACTCAGCAGGATCCGTTATTGCCCCGCCAATCTGCGTCCATAGCCGCTGCCCTGGCACCAGGCTGCGCCGGTCAAACCTCACATCTAAAGGCAGTCCGTCGAGAACCTGAACAATAAAGTCAATGTCCCGGTCCTCGTTGTCCTTCCACGCATAGGTCAACCACAGCTTTTTATTCGTCAAGATACCCCCTGCTACTGCTCAATTACATAGGTCAGCCACACGTTGCGTAGCCCGTCGTCTGTGTAGTGGTACATCTCACTCCTTCTTGACGTCTGTCACGGTCACTGCGACCAAATCGGTTGCGGGGCATTCCACGGCGACAACAACCGCTATGGGCGTCTTATCTCAATGAGTGTTTGTTGTCCAGTTGATACCCCCGGCGGCGGTCGAACTCCTGATATTCCTTTGTGATCGCAGGATCGGAATAACCGGCTGAGACATCTGATTGAGCGTCGATGCCGTCCAGGCCGGGCAGGTCTGAGACAGATTGCAACCAGTTCTCGCGCGGAATTTGGAGTTCGATAAACGGCTTCAGATATGCATCCAGATGGCCATCGTTGGGAGCCTGAATTTCTTGGGTGAGTGCATCCAGATAGGGTTGCTTGCTGGTGCGCATCCAGTTCATAGACATGTTGGCGCGAAAGCAAAGCTCGGCATGAACGAGCAACATCGTACGCCCATTGCCATCAAGAAATGGATGGCCGTATGCAAACATGCCCATGATGAAGCCGGGGCGTTTGTCCATCTGCTTTTTATCTTGGGCGACTGACAAACCCTCTGAGACCGCCAACCGGCAGTCGCGTGGATGGCAGAAATAAAGCGCTCCCTTTTTGACCGCGCTGTCAGGCAAAACTTCTGCCCGGTCTTTTCCAGCCCAAGGGTAAAGACCTTCGAACAAGATGCGATGCACCTCTAAGAAATCGGCGTACTCAATCCGCTTTCTCTTGGCCAGAAAATCCAGCGCGGCTGGAAGCTGTGCACGAAACAGTTCATGCTCAGCGATCTTGACGATCTCCAGATCTTTTTCTTTGTCGAAGTTGCGCAGGTACCCTTCGGTCGCAAAGTCACCAAACGGGTCAAACACGGGCCAGATTCCGATGATGCGCGATGACCAACCGGGTCATGTCGCGCGGTGAGAGTTTGCCTGCACGTGTCAGTGCAACCAGGAGGTCATCTGTTTTGTCGCTTTTGACCTCATCGCCAGCCAGTTTCGTCACGGCTTTGGCCCAAAGGTCCGCAAAAGTTGGGGCAAACACAATGCCCTCGCGCTTGGCCAGTTGACGCACATAAATGGCAGTGGGGTCGCTGCGACGTCGCCGGGCTCGCTTGAGGTCTTGAGTTCGCTGCTGTTCCATTTTGGCCATGGCCTGTTCAAGCAACGCCTTTCGGCCCATCTGCTCGACCTTGTCAGGTTTGGCATAGACGCCGCGATCAAGTCGGGTGATCAGACCCTTTTCGACCAAAGCTTTGAGCGCGGCAGAAACCTGGGTAGGGCTCCCGAAGTCATTGACGTCTGAACGCAGCAGAACGCCATCCCGCCGAGGGCGGAGTGATTGCAAGATGCGTCCCTCGATGTCCATGTGGTTCATTGTACAGATCAATAAAAGTCCATGCAAATCAATTATTTACGCCAGTATGAGTGCCGGCTTCCTCAACCCTTTTGGACGGTTCATCTCCATTAACAGAGATTGGTGAAATTGCTAAAACGTGGAATCTGAGATGATGCGGCTTCATGAGCCATGACACCGGCATCCGCACGCCTGGGCAAGAGCCACCACAGCCGACAAGCTTTTCCACTCGGCGCTGTGCGATCTATGCGCGGGTCTCGGTGAGCAGCCCTGAGACTGGTTTGAATTCGCTGCAGGCGCAGGTCCAAGCCTGCGAAGCCTACATCCAATCCCAGCGTGACACTGGGTGGGAGTTGGTTGCGCCAGCCTACATCGACGACGGTTACTCCGGGGGCAATCTAGATCGCCCTGCCATGGGACAGCTCATCAAGGACCTGAAAACGGGTAAGTTTGATGCGGTCGTCGTTCAGCGTCTAGATCGTCTGAGCCGCAGTATCAAGGACATTTGCGATCTGCTGATTACGTTCAATAGCACCAATACCGCCGTGGTCAGCATCACCCAAACGCTGGCCACCGCGATTCCCACCGGCCGACTCACATTGCACTTGCTGACAACGTTTAGTCAATTTGAGCGTGAAATTGCTGGAGAAAGAACCCGGGACAAATTTGCGATCACACGCTCCAGTGGCAGGTGGCAGCGCAACGGCATCCCATTGGGCTACGTACTCAATGATCAGCAAGAGTTGCAGATCCACGCCAGCGAAGCGGCTATGGCGCGCGACATTTTTGAACGCTTCCTGAGCGCTGACTCCATGGCCGCCTTGATCGAGGATCTCAACGCATTAGGCTACCGAACCAAGCTGCACATCAGCCTCAATGGCAATCGGCATGGCGGCAAACCTTTCGATCGCAATACGCTCAATCAGCTGCTCAGAAACCGCGCATACATTGGTGAAGTCTTCTACGGCGACGAATGGCACCCCAGTCATCACGAGCCCATCATTGATCGCGCTCTTTGGAACCAAGTCCAAGCCATCAGAAGTGATCGTGCCAGGCGCACAGGGATCCCAAGCTCCAAAATCGACGAGAGAAATTTCCCGCTCGAGGGTCAGGTGTTTTGGCACGATGGCCGCGCATACACAACATTCGAATCAAGCCTCAGGGGCAATGGACGTCGCTACCGTTATTACAAGGCGCCCGCCCGTAGCAAAGAAGATGCTTCGTCCCCGGTGACATTATCAACAGCACAGCTGCACAGATTGGTCATCGACTATCTGATGGCTTGCTTTGAAGACCCTCAGCCTTGGCTGGAGAACTTCCCCGATGAATGGAAAAGCAGGCCCGAGTTCGACCCCACCCATGTCAAGAGATCTCTGCACATGATGCACACGGTGCGGCTGTATTACATGGCGCCTTTGATCGCGGAACTGTTCAAGCACTTGATTGATCGCGTGATCGTCTATCCCAGCCAGGTGCAAATCGTGCTCAATTTGCCGGGACTATCCGAACTTTTGCGGAGCTTCAAACCCATTGCCGCCAGCCTCTCCAAGCCCCAAAAACCAGTCAAAAAAGCTTGAGGACGTCTCAAAAAAAATTCGCGGATAGCTCAAAAGAGTTATAAAAATAATCGAAGTCAACCATGCTACCCATCAATCACATCAAACCATCGCGCTGGAACCCGCATGAATCCTAGGTTCTTCTTGAGGATTCGTCCTCAAGAAAACAGAGAAAACGTAGAGAAATCCGAGATCTCGAGGCCGAAAAATGAAACTTTTAGGGAGAAATTGACGCCAGTCATCCTCAAGACAAATGCGAGGAATGGCGCTGTTACTGGGCTGCAGCCCAATAGAAAAAGGGGACAGAGAAAGTCTGTCCCCTTTGTGAATGGTGGAGCTGGGGGGATTTGAACCCCCGTCCATAAGTCTTTTTCGTACAGTTCTACATGTGTAGTCGTCTGATTTGAGTCTCGCCAAATGAACCGCGCAGCGACACGCTGAACACCCAGCCAGTACCCTTTTTTCTCACACCACCTCAAGGTACCCGAGGTGATGCCAGCCCATATGTTTTACCTTGCAGCTAGGACTTTGAGGGGTTTAACCCCCTCATCACCCTAACCCAGCCTATCGGCCAACTGTTGCAAGGCTCACCGGATTAAGCGGCGAGTGCGAAACGTTCGTCGTTTGCAGTTAGTTTTTTTTCCGAAGTTTTACGAGGATCAGAACCTCGACATGCCCTGCCACGCGTCCGAACCCATGTCGAAACCAGTGCAGCCCCTGAGGGATCTATTTTAGGCGCTCTTGAGGAATTTCAAGAGGTCCATCGGCGAATCAATGTGCAAATGGGCATTCCAGCGCGAAATATCGGTCTGTTGACCCAAATAACCGTAGGTGGCCGCCACGGTGCCCATTCCTGCGGCCAATCCTGCCACGATGTCGCGCTCGTCGTCGCCAACATAAACGCACCGGGCCGGATCGACCGACAATCGGCGAGCCGCTTCGAACAAAGGCTCAGGGTGCGGTTTGGCGTGTGGCGTGGTGTTGCCACTGACAATGGCACCCGCCGATGAGAACAAGGGCATGGCGGAGGTCAGCGGATCGGTGAATCGGCTCGACTTGTTGGTCACCACACCCCAAGGCAGGCCTTGCCCAACCAGCGCCGAAATCATCTCGACCACGCCGTCAAAAATTCGGGTGCGCTCGGTCATGCAGTTTTCGTAGTTGACGAAAAACTCTTCCTTCATCGCCTCAAACTCGGCGTGCTCGGGTGTCATGTCGAAAGCGATGCCCAACATGCCTCTGGCCCCTGCACCTGCCATGTGGCGGTAATGCTCCAGGGGGAAAGACGACAAGCCACGGTCCACCCGCATTTTGTCGACCGCCGCACCCAAATCCGGGGCACTGTCAATCAAGGTGCCGTCCAGGTCAAAAAGGACGGCTTGGATGTCTTTGAACATGATCAGGCTTTCCGGCAGGCCAGCAAGTAATTCACACTGGTGTCTTGGCTGAGCCAATAGCGTTTGGTGAAGGGGTTGTATTCCATGCCTTTGAAGCCTTGAGCGTCCAATCCGGCATCGCGTGCCCAGGTGGTCAACTCGCTTGGCTTGATCAGGCGGGCAAACTCATGCGTGCCTTTGGGCAACAACCTGAGGATGTATTCGGCCCCCACAATGGCAAACAGAAAAGACTTGGGGTTCCGATTGAGTGTGGAAAAGAACACCCAACCGCCGGGCTTGACCAATTGGGCACAGGCTTTGACGACCGATGCGGGATCAGGCACATGTTCGAGCATTTCCATGCACGTGACCACATCGAACTGCTCGGGCTGCTCAGCGGCCAAGGCCTCGGCGCTGACTTCGCGGTACTGCACCCCTTGTGTGCCCGCTTCGAGCGCATGCAACTGGGCGACTTTGAGCGATTTGGTGGCCAGGTCAGCGCCCAACACCTTCGCCCCTTTGCGTGCCATGGCGTCGGCAAGAATACCGCCGCCGCAACCAATGTCGACGACGTTCAAGCCAGTCAAGGGCACCAGACCATGGATCCACTCCAGACGCAATGGGTTGATTTGGTGGAGGGGGCGGAATTCACTTTCCGGGTCCCACCAGCGGTGGGCCAGATCGGAGAATTTGGCCAACTCGGCCGGATCGACATTGGATTGGATGTTGCTCATGGTGTCTGATTGTCGGTGAACAGGCCTTCATGCATGAACGACAGGCGAAAAAAAGCCCCATTGCTGGGGCTTTTGACTAATCCTAGAGTGGATTATCAGTTGGCGCGTGTGCCCACAACTTCGATTTCCACGCGGCGGTTCTTGGAACGGCCAGCAGCAGTCTTGTTGTCAGCAACTGGCTGCTTTTCGCCCTTGCCTTCGGTATAAACGCGGTTCTTTTCGATGCCCTTGGTCACCAAATAGGCCTTGACAGCGTCAGCACGCTTGACCGACAGCTTCTGGTTGTAAGCATCAGCGCCCACGGAGTCGGTGTGGCCCACTGCGATGATGACTTCCAGGTTGATGCCCTTGACTTTGCCAACCAGATCGTCCAACTTGGCTTTGCCTTCGGCCTTCAACACGGATTTGTCGAAGTCAAAGAAAGCGTCTGCAGCGTAAGTCACTTTGGTAGCAGCTGCTGGGGGCAGCGCAGGAGCGGCTGCTTTAGGAGCTGGTGCAGGTGCGGCCTTAGGGGCTGGAGCAGCTGGAGCAGGTGCAGGAGCTGCCTTAGGAGCCACGATGGCGCCATCGCAACCAGGCGCTGCAGTAGCAGGTGTCCAGTTGGCATCGCGCCAGCACAGTTCGTTAGTACCGTTTTTCCAGGCGTCGCCCGAAGCGCTGCGCCAGTTGTCAACAGATTGAGCACCGGCGGCTGTTGCGAGAGCTGCGGAGGCAATCAACATCGCTACTTTGTTGAAATTGTTCATGGTCTTCCTCTAGAGAGATAAAGCCGCAGACTCGCTGCGAAAAAATGACGTTTCAGATGACCTTCACCTGATCCGTTGGGTTTTATTGTGCCATAGACACGAAACGCATTCGTTAAACAGCGTACACACGCGACATCCGAACCCTGGATGAATGACAAATGTTGCATATACGCGACACCCTCTTGCACCTAAAATGCATGTTTTAAAGTGCCAATTCCCTCCTTCTATATATGACACAGTTCGCCAAAGAAACACTGCCCATCAGTCTGGAAGAGGAAATGCGGCGCAGCTACCTCGATTACGCTATGAGCGTGATTGTGGGCCGAGCACTCCCCGATGCGCGTGACGGTCTCAAACCCGTGCACCGCCGAGTCTTGTTCGCCATGCACGAGCTGAACAACGACTGGAACCGCCCTTACAAGAAGTCGGCCCGTATCGTGGGTGACGTCATTGGTAAATACCACCCGCACGGCGACCAGTCGGTGTACGACACCATCGTGCGCATGGCTCAGGACTTTTCCATGCGCCACATGCTGGTGGACGGCCAGGGCAACTTCGGCTCGGTGGACGGCGACAACGCAGCCGCGATGCGTTACACCGAAATCCGTTTGGCCAAGATCGCCCACGAGATGCTGGGCGACATCGACAAAGAGACTGTCGACTTCGGCCCCAACTACGATGGCTCCGAAAAAGAGCCCTTGGTATTGCCTTCGCGCCTGCCCAACTTGCTGATCAATGGCTCTGGCGGCATCGCGGTCGGTATGGCCACCAACATCCCACCCCACAACCTGAACGAAGTGGTGGACGCTTGCCTGCATTTGCTGCGCAACCCCGAAGCTTCCATCGACGAGTTGATGGAGATCGTGCCCGCGCCCGACTTCCCTACTGGCGCCATCATTTACGGCATGACAGGCGTCAAAGACGGCTACCGCACAGGCCGCGGCCGTGTGGTCATGCGGGCCAAATGCCATTTTGAAGACATCGACAAAGGCCAGCGCCAGTGCATAGTGGTCGACGAGCTGCCCTACCAGGTCAACAAAAAGACCTTGCAAGAGCGTATGGCCGAGCTGGTGCATGAAAAGAAAATCGAAGACATCAGCCACATCCAGGACGAGTCCGACAAGTCGGGCATGCGCCTGGTGATTGAGCTCAAGCGCGGCGCGGTGCCCGAAGTGGTGCTGAACAACCTGTACAAGCAAACCCAGCTTCAAGACACCTTCGGCATGAACATGGTGGCCCTGATCGACGGTCAGCCTAAGTTGTGCAACCTGAAAGACCTGATCCAAGTCTTCTTGCAGCACCGACGCGAAGTGGTGACACGCCGCACGGTGTTTGAATTGCGCAAAGCGCGCGACCGTGGCCATGTGCTGGAAGGCTTGGCCGTGGCTTTGGCCAACATCGACGACTTCATCGCGATCATCCGTGGCGCTCCCACGCCCCCCGTGGCCAAGGCCGAGTTGATGACCCGCGCCTGGGACAGCCAAATGGTGCGCACCATGCTGACCCGTGCACGCGATGACGGCTCGGTGGTCAACGCCGACGATTACCGCCCAGAAGGTCTGGAGCGCGAATACGGCCTGGGCCAAGACGGCCTGTACCGCCTGTCGGACACGCAAGCGCAAGAGATTTTGCAGATGCGTCTGCAGCGCCTGACCGGACTCGAGCAAGACAAGATCGTGGCCGAGTACAAAGAAGTCATGTCCGAAATCGAAGACCTGCTCGACATCCTGGCCAAGCCTGAACGCGTCGCGACCATCATTGGCGACGAGCTGGGCACCGTGCGCCAGGAATTCGGTCAGACCAAGATTGGCGCACGTCGCAGCGAGATCGAGCACAGCGCGCAAGACCTGTCCACTGAAGACCTGATCACGCCCACCGACATGGTGGTCACACTCAGCCACAGCGGCTACATCAAGAGCCAACCTTTGTCCGAATACCGCTCGCAAAAGCGCGGTGGCCGAGGCAAACAAGCGGCAGCCACCAAAGAAGACGATTGGATCGACCAGCTCTTCATCGCCAACACGCACGACTATTTGCTGTGCTTCTCCAACCGGGGCCGCTTGTATTGGCTCAAAGTCTGGGAAGTGCCTGCAGGATCGCGCGGCTCACGTGGTCGCCCCATTGTCAACATGTTCCCGCTGCAAGAAGGCGAAAAGATCAACGTGGTCTTGGCCTTGACTGGCGAAGCACGCACCTTCCCCGAAAACCAATATGTTTTCATGGCCACCTCCATGGGCACGGTCAAGAAGACCTCGCTCGACGAGTTCAGCAACCCACGAAAGGGCGGCATCATCGCCGTCAATCTGGACGAAGGTGACTTTTTGATCGGTGCAGCGCTCACCGATGGCCAGCACGACGTGATGCTGTTCAGCGACGGCGGCAAGGCCGTGCGATTTGACGAAAACGATGTGCGCCCACTGGGTCGGAGTGCACGCGGCGTGCGCGGCATGATGATCGAAGACCACCAAAGCGTGATCGCCATGCTGGTGTCGGAACAAGAAAACCCCGATGCCCCCGCCGACGAAGCCAAAGCCCGCGCCAGCGTGCTCACGGCCACCGAGAACGGCTACGGCAAACGCACCAGCATCGCCGAATACACCCGCCACGGCCGTGGAACTAAGGGCATGATCGCCATCCAGCAATCCGAGCGCAATGGCAAAGTCGTGGCCGCCACCTTGGTACATGCCGATGACGAGATCATGCTCATCACCGACACTGGTGTTTTGGTGCGCACCCGCGTGTCCGAAATCCGCGAGCTGGGCCGCGCCACGCAAGGCGTGACTTTGATTGGCCTAGACGAGGGCGCCAAGCTGTCGGGCCTGCAACGCATCGTGGAAAACGACGCGAATGCCGCCGAGGGCGATGCCGATGCACCGACGGACGACAGCGCACCTGCAGCGGAATAAGTGATGGGGCGCGCTTTCAACTTCTCGGCGGGTCCCGCCGTCATGCCAGAGGCTGTGTTGCAGCAAGCCGCATCCGAGATGCTGGACTGGCACGGCTCAGGCATGAGCGTGATGGAGATGAGCCACCGCGGCAAGGAGTTCATCAGCATTTACGAGCAGGCCGAAGCGGATCTGCGCGAGCTGCTGGCCGTGCCTGCAAACTTCAAAATCTTGTTCATGCAAGGTGGCGGTTTGGCCGAAAACGCCATCGTGCCCTTGAACCTGTCGCAAGGCGGGGCCATGGACTTTGTACTGACGGGCAGCTGGAGCCAAAAGTCGCTCAAGGAAGCGGGCAAGTACGGACAAGCCCGCGTGGCGGCCACGGCGCAAGCCGACGGTTTCACGACTTTGCCCGCGCCAGCCACTTGGCAGATTGGCGCTGACAGCCGCTACGTGCAAATCTGCGGCAACGAAACCATCCACGGCGTGGAGTTCCATGAACTGCCCGACCTCAAGGCTTTAGGCTGCGACGCCCCGCTGGTGGTGGATTTTTCCTCGCATGTGGCCTCCCGGCCAGTGGACTGGTCGCGTGTGGGCCTGGCTTTTGGGGGTGCGCAAAAGAATTTGGGTCCCGCAGGTCTGACCTTGGTCATCGTGCGCGAAGACCTGATCGGCCATGCCTTGCCCCATTGCCCCAGCGCCTTTGATTACAAACTGGTGGCCGACAACCAGTCGATGTACAACACGCCACCCACCTACAGCATTTACATCGCCGGGCTGGTGTTCCAGTGGCTCAAGAAAAATGGCGGCATCGCCGCCATGGAGCAACGCAACATCGCCAAGGCACAGCTGTTGTACGAGTTTCTCGACAGCTCCAGCCTGTTCGAAAACCGTGTCGCCCAAGACTGCCGCTCGCGCATGAACGTGCCTTTCTTCTTGCGTGATGAGTCGCGCAACGAGGCCTTTTTGGCAGGCGCCAAAGCGGCCAACTTGTTGCAACTCAAGGGCCACAAATCGGTCGGGGGCATGCGGGCGAGCATTTACAACGCTATGCCAATCGAAGGCGTGCAGGCTTTGGTGGCCTTCATGCGCGAATTTGAAAAAACACAGGCCTGAACCCGGCCCTCTGAAAGACTTGCGGACATGAGCCAACAACCCATTCAGTCGGATGCCTTGGGCGCTTTGCGTGTGCAAATTGACGCACTGGACAAGCAACTGCTCAGCCTGCTGAACCAGCGTGCCCATGTGGCCGAGAAAGTCGGCGAGATCAAACGCGCCGAAGGCTCGCCCTTCTTCCGCCCCGACCGCGTCGCCCAGGTCATCGACAAGATCACCCATGCCAACCCTGGCCCGCTGAAAAACGAACACGTCGCATCCATCTGGCGCGAGATCATGTCGGCTTGCCTGGCGCTTGAAGCGCCACAGCGCGTAGCGGTACTCGGGCCCCAAGGCACATTTTGCGAGCAAGCAGCGATTGAGTTTTTTGGCAGCGCGGCCAACCTGATTTACTGCGCCAATTTCGACGAAGTCTTTCACGCCACCGCTGCGGGCACCGCCCAATATGGCGTGGTCGGCATGGAAAACTCCACCGAAGGCGTGGTGGCCCGATCGCTCGATTTGTTCTTGCGCTCGCCTGTGCATGTGGTGGGCGAAGTCAGCCTGCAGGTGCGCTTCAATTTGCTGCGCCAGCTCAATTCAGACGCTGGCATCGAGGTGGTGATGGCCCACCCCCAAGCGCTGGCCCAGTGCCAGGGCTGGTTGTCCAAGCACTTGCCGCATGTGGAGCGCCGCGCTGTCTCCAGCAACGCAGAAGGGGCCCGTTTGGCCGCCACCAACCCGGCTTGGGCGGCCTTGGCCAGCGAACGCGCCGCCAGCCAATTTGGCCTGCACATCGTGCACCACGCCATCCAAGATGAGGCGCTCAACCGCACACGCTTTGCCGTCATCACATTGCCCAAGACCCTGGCCACACCGCCTGCCTCGGGCAAAGACTGCACCAGCTTGGTGGTGTCGGTGCCCAACCGCCCCGGTGCCGTGCACGACTTGTTGGTGCCGCTCAAAAAAAACGGCGTATCCATGACGCGATTTGAGTCCCGACCCGCCAAATCGGGCCAGTGGGAGTATTACTTCTACATCGACCTGCAAGGCCACATCAGCGAGCCGCATGTGGCTGCAGCCCTGCAAGAATTGCAAGGCCTGTGCGCTTTCTACAAAGTGCTGGGTTCCTACCCCGTACCTGAGTGAGTGCGCGGTGAAATTTGAACGCCTGGCCCTGATTGGCTGCGGCCTGATGGGCGGCTCGTTTGCACTTGCCTTGCGCCAAGCGGGCTTGGTGCAGCACATCACCGGTTTCAGCGCTTCCGAAAAAACACGCCAACGCGCCTTTGAGCTGGGTGTCATCGACCAAGCTTGCAACAGCGTTGCCGAGGCGGTGCAAGGTGCGGATTTGGTCTTGCTGGCCGTGCCCGTGGGTGCCATGCAAAGCAGCTTTGCCGCCATGCGCGATGCGCTGGCACCCCATGCTTTGCTGATGGACGTGGGCTCCACCAAATGCGATGTAGTTGCAGCAGCCCAAGCAGCTTTGGGCGAACGCCTGAATTGCTTGGTGCCTGCCCACCCGATTGCGGGCAAAGAGGTGGCTGGCATCGAGCATGCCGAGGCCACGCTGTACCAAGAGCGCCGAACCATCCTCACACCCCTGCCGCAAAACAGCATCCGTCAAATCAAAACGGCGAGCGAGATCTGGGCCGCCATCGGCAGCCATGTGAGCCACATGACCCCTGAGGCACACGACGCCACTTTTGCAGCCGTCAGCCACTTGCCCCACCTGTTGGCCTTTGCGGCAGTGAATGCGCTCACTGCTCAGCCGCAAGGCGCTGCGTTTTTGGAGATGGCGGGCCCTGGCTTTCGAGATTTTTCCCGCATCGCCGCATCAGATGCGTCCGTCTGGCGAGATATTTTGAACGCCAACCAGTCTGAAGTGCTCACGCAAATGGCGCACTTTCGCGCGGCGCTTGATCAATTTGAAAACACCTTGAAGCAAGGCGACACCGCCGCGCTGCAGCAACTGATTCAACAAGCCAGCGACGTGCGCTCGGCTTGGACGCTGCAAGCGGGCAATGCTTGCAACAAAGCCTCTGAAGACTGACCCCATGTTCTCCACCGCCTTCCTTGACCTCCCTGCGCTGCAAGGCGCGTCCGGCACTGTCACCCTGCCCGGCTCCAAAAGCATTTCGAACCGCGTGCTGCTGCTCTCAGCACTTTGCCAGGGCACCACCGTGGTCCACGACCTGCTGGACTCGGACGACACCCGCGTGATGCTGGCCGCGCTGCGCCAACTGGGCTGTGGCGTCGAGGTGGCGGGCACCACGGTGACCATCACGGGCTTGGGCGGCCGCGCATGGCCAAGTGAGGCGATTGAATTTTTCATGGGCAATGCGGGCACGGCCATGCGCCCGCTCACCGCTGCGTTGGCGGTGCAAGGCGGTGATTTCACGCTCAAAGGCGTGCCCCGCATGCACGAGCGCCCGATTGGCGACCTCGTGGACGCGCTGCGCGAGCTGGGTTGCGCCATAGACTATCTTGGCAACGAGGGCTACCCGCCGCTGCGCGTGCGCCAGCCTTCGCTGCAACTGGACAAACCCATTCCCGTGCGCGGCGATGTGTCCAGCCAGTTCCTCACGGCCTTGCTGATGGCCCTGCCATTGGCCGCGCAGGACCGCGCCATCACCATCGAGGTGGTGGGCGAACTCATCAGCAAGCCTTACATCGAGATCACGCTCAACCTGCTCGCGCGGTATGGCATTGCCGTGGAGCGCCAAGGCTGGGAACGCTTTGTTATTCCGGCGGGCAGCTGCTACCAGTCACCCGGCACGATCCACGTCGAAGCCGACGCTTCTTCGGCCAGCTACTTCATCGCACTCGGCGCCATCGCCCAAGGCAGCGGCATCCGCATCCAGGGCGTGGGGGCCGACTCGATCCAAGGCGACATCCGCTTCATGGATGCCGCAGCGCAGATGGGCGCCAAAATCACCAGCGGCCCCAACTGGCTGGAGATCCAGCGTGGCGCTTGGCCGCTCAAAGGCATCACGCTCGACTGCAACCACATCCCCGACGCCGCCATGACGCTGGCCGTGATGGCGCTGTATGCCGACGGCCCCACCACACTGCGCAACATCGCCAGCTGGCGCGTCAAGGAAACCGACCGCATCGTGGCCATGGCCGCTGAAAGCCGCAAACTCGGGGCCACTGTGGAAGAAGGCCCAGACTGGATCACCATCCACCCACTCAAGCCAAGCCAGTGGCAACGCGCCAGCATCCACACTTACGACGACCACCGCGTGGCCATGTGCTTCTCGCTGGCGGCTTTCAACGCTGACCAAGTCCCGGTGCGCATCAAAGACCCCAAGTGCGTCGCCAAGACCTTCCCCGACTACTTCGAGGCCCTGTTCTCGGTGGCGCACACGGCAGCCGCCAACATTCCAGTAATTTGCATCGACGGTCCCACCGCCTCGGGCAAAGGCACCCTGGCCAGCCGCGTGGCCACGCAACTCGGCTACCACTACCTGGACTCAGGTGCGCTCTACCGCGTGACCGCCCATGCCGCTTTGCAGTCGGGCCTGACTCTGGAAGCCGCTGACGAAGCCCAAATTGCTGACCTTGCCCGCCACCTGCCCGTGCGTTTTGAAGGCGAGCAGGTCCTGCTGAACAACGTGGACGTGACCGATGCGATCCGCAGCGAACAAGGCGGCATGAACGCCTCCAAGGTGTCCGTATTGCCCGCCGTGCGAGATGCTTTGGTGGATCTGCAACACAGTTTTCAGCGTCTGCCAGGTCTGCTGGCCGATGGCCGAGACATGGGCACGGTGATCTTCCCGAAGGCCCCTTTGAAGGTTTTTTTGACCGCCAGCGCCGCCAAACGCGCTGAAAGACGTCATAAGCAATTGATTTCTAAGGGTTTTTCGGCTAATATCGACGCTCTTCGCGCTGACTTGGAAGCGCGTGATGCACGGGACATGTCCCGCAGCGTCGCGCCACTCAAGCCCGCACAAGATGCCTTGCAACTGGACAACTCGTCCTTGACCATCGAAGCCTCGGTGGAACAGGTGATGGTCTGGTGGCAAAGTCGGCAGGTTTTCGGTTAACCAACCCAAGTTAATTGACCGAACACGGCCACCCCAGCCCACCCTGTGTGGGCTGTCCTGAAGTTCCACTCGGCTCTCTTCGTGCAGCTTGCACACTGGTCAGGTGGTTTTTTAAAACCAACCGCGGCTCACACCGCAAACCAATCGCCACAGTCAGCTCCTGGAAACGACGCATTCCGCGTTCGTCAGTCCTGTTTGTGGATGAGGAAATCACATGTCTGAATCTTTTGCCGCCCTCTTTGAGGAATCCCTGCAACGTACCGAAATGCGCCCTGGTGAAGTCATCACCGCTGAAGTGGTGCGCATCGAACACAACTTCGTGGTCGTTAACGCCGGTCTCAAATCCGAGTCCTACGTGCCCCTCGAAGAGTTCAAGAACGACCAGGGTGAAGTCGAAGTCCAGGTCGGCGACTTTGTCTCGGTGGCCATCGGCTCCATCGAAAACGGCTACGGCGACACCATCTTGTCCCGCGACACCGCCAAGCGTCTGGCTTCGTGGATGTCTTTGGAAAAAGCCTTGGAATCCGGCGAGTTCGTCACTGGCGTGACCAGCGGCAAAGTCAAGGGTGGCCTGACCGTGTTGGTCAACGGCATCCGTGCTTTCTTGCCCGGCTCTTTGGTCGACACACGTCCTACCAAAGACCTGTCTCCCTATGAGAACAAGACCCTGGAATTCAAGGTCATCAAGCTCGACCGCAAGCGCAACAACGTCGTGTTGTCACGCCGCGCAGTGGTGGAAGCATCGATGGGCGAAGAGCGCGCCAAGCTGATGGAAACATTGCGCGAAGGCTCCATCGTTCACGGTGTGGTCAAGAACATCACCGAATACGGTGCGTTCGTGGACTTGGGCGGCATCGACGGCTTGCTGCACATCACCGACATGGCATGGCGCCGTGTCCGTCACCCTTCCGAAGTGGTCACTGCGGGTCAGGAAATCACTGCCAAGATCCTCAAGTTCGACACCGAGAAAAACCGCGTGTCCTTGGGTCTGAAGCAAATGGGCGACGACCCATGGATGGGCGTGAACCGCCGCTACCCACAAAGCACCCGCATGTTCGGCAAGATCACCAACATCGCCGACTACGGCGCGTTTGTGGAACTCGAGCCAGGTATCGAAGGCTTGGTGCACGTCTCCGAAATGGACTGGACCAACAAGAACGTGGCACCTTCCAAGATCGTTGCCTTGGGTGACGAAGTCGAAGTCATGGTCCTCGAGATCGACGAAGACAAGCGCCGCATCAGCTTGGGCATGAAGCAGTGCCGTGCTAACCCATGGCAAGAGTTTGCTCAGAACACCAAGCGCGGCGACCGCGTGAAGGGTCCGATCAAGTCGATCACCGACTTCGGCGTGTTCGTGGGCTTGGCTGCCGGCATCGACGGCTTGGTGCACCTGTCTGACTTGTCTTGGAACGAAACCGGCGAAAACGCCGTGCGCGAATTCAAGAAGGGTCAAGAAGTTGAGGCTTTGGTCTTGGCTGTGGACGTGGACCGCGAGCGCATCAGCTTGGGCATCAAACAGCTCGACTCCGATCCTTTCACCACTTTCGTGTCGATCAACGACAAAGGCCAGACCGTCACCGGTAAGGTCAAGACTGTGGATGCCAAGGGCGCTGAAATCGACCTGGGCGAAGACATCATCGGCTACCTGCGTGTGTCCGAAATCTCGCGTGACCGCGTGGAGGATGCCAGCCATGTGCTGAAAGTCGGCGACGAAGTGACTGCTGTGGTGGTGAACGTGGATCGCAAGACCCGCAACATCCAGTTGTCGATCAAAGCCAAAGACGCTGTGGACCAACAAGAAGCCATGGCTTCCTTGTCACAACAATCGAAGAGCGAAAACGCTGGCACCACCAGCTTGGGCGCTCTGTTGCGTGCCAAGTTGGACAACAACTGATCTTTTTGATCTGAAGACGCTTGCTGTCTGAAAAGCCTGCCCCTGTCATGGGGGCAGGCTTTTTTCAGACCGGTGCTGGACACCTGCAAGACACATGAACCACAAAGTGACCCCATGACACGCTCCGACCTGGTTGAAGAACTCGCTGCACGTTTTGCACAGCTGACCCACCGTGACGCCGAACTGGCCGTCAAAACGGTGTTGGACGCCATGAGCGACGCCTTGGTCAAAGGCCACCGCATCGAGATTCGCGGCTTTGGCAGCTTCTCCATCAACCGCCGCCCACCCCGTGTTGGCCGCAACCCCCGCTCCGGTGAGAGCGTTCAGATTCCGGAAAAACGGGTTCCCCATTTCAAACCCGGCAAAGCCCTGCGCGAAGCCGTGGACGCTGGCACCCCGAACCCAGCAACAGGTTCATCCAAAACCTGAACTGTTGGGCAGCCCACGCTGGCGAAGACATCCAGCCGGAGCCCATGGACAACAGCCCTCAGGGCATCGACTGGCCCGTTAGAATGAAGCCAGATTCTGAGGTCTTCCATGAAACGTCTGCTTCGGCTGCTTCAGTGGCTACTGAAAGCCGCCGTCTTTTTCACACTGTTTGCTTTTGCGCTGAACAACCAGCAAGAGACACGTGTCAATTTCTTTTTCGGCACCTATTGGTCAGCCCCCACCGTCTTGGTGGTGCTTTGCGCGTTTGGCCTCGGTGTTGCCGTGGGCGTACTGGGCATGGTGCCCCGTTGGTGGCGCCACCGCCAAGCGCTGCGCATGAACGCATCGCCCCCCACACAGCTCACTGCCGAGCCCGAGAAACCCTATGGAACTTGACCTGACCTGGATTTTGGTGGGTCTGCCCGCTGCGTTTGCGCTGGGCTGGATCGCCTCGCGCCTGGATCTGCGCCAAATGCGCATCGCCAACCGCCAAGCACCACGCGCTTATTTCAAGGGCCTCAATTACCTGCTCAATGAACAGCAAGACCAGGCGATTGACGCCTTCATTGAGGCGGTTCAAAACGATCCCGACACGTCTGAGCTGCATTTTGCATTGGGTAATTTGTTCCGCCGTCGGGGAGAGTACGACCGCGCTGTACGCGTCCATGAGCACCTGTTGTCACGGGCAGACTTGAGCAGTGCCGATCGGCAGCGTGCTCAACACGGCTTGGCACTCGACTTCTTGAAAGCAGGTCTGCTGGACCGCGCCGAAGAAGCCTTGCGCAAATTGGAAGGCACCACTTACGAAGGCCAAGCACGGTTGGCGCGGCTGGGGATTTACGAGCGATCGCGCGAATGGCCTGAAGCTGCGCAAGTAGCCCAACTGCTCGAAAAGTCTGGCGAAGCCAATTTCGAGATGCGCCTGGCGCATTACCAATGCGAGCAAGCCCGTGAAGCCGTACAACAAGGCGATGTGGCCAAAGCTTTGCAACTGCTCAACACGGCCATCAAGACCACCCCCGATGCGGCCAGGCCGCGTATTCTGCTCGGACAACTACAGCTGTCCCAAGGACAGGCCGCACAGGCATTTGCCACTTTGTCGGTGTTGTTCGAACGTGCAGATGCGGCGGCGACGCTGGCTGCACCCAGCTTGGTCAAAGCAGCACAGGCAGCCGCCATGGTTGAGCAGGCGAAGGCGCTGCTGCAAAAGCATTACGACAAACAACCCGGCATCGATGTGCTGGATGCCATCACCGCTCTGGCCGACCCATCGCCAGAGGGACAAGAGGCGTCGCACCAACGCTACCTGGACCACCTGGGTCAACACACCTCATTGATGGCCGCTGCACGTTGGTTGTCGAACGAAAACCAAACAAGGCCTGCCTTGCCCGCACCCGTGCAAAAAGCGCTGGAGCAAGCCATTCGGCCCTTGGCCCGTTACCGCTGTGCTGCTTGTGGCTTTGAAGCCAAAGAACATTTTTGGCATTGCCCCGGTTGCCAAGCCTGGGACAGCTACCCACCTCGCCGCATCGAAGAACTCTGAAGCGCGCTTGAAACAACTGGTTTCAAGTTCGCCGCCCTCCGCCTTGCAGTGCATCCTCATCGGCGCCCAAAATGCAGGCGACTGCCAAGGTCTGCAGCCTTGTACAAGGAGAGGTCGAGATGCTCAAAAAGATCGCTGCCACCGCCATCGCCCTGCTGACCTCGGTCACTTGGGCCCAAGTGGACTTGAACAAGGCCAATGAAATCGAGCTCGACAGCCTGAAAGGCTTAGGCCCGACCATGACCAAGCAAATCATGGACGAGCGCCAGCAAAAGCCTTTCAGAGATTGGACAGAATTCATGCAGCGCGTCCAAGGCATCGCACCGAAGAAAGCTGCCAGCTTGTCTGATCAAGGCCTGCGGGTTCAAGGGCAAGCCTATGCCCCAGCCCCACGCCACCCTGCAAAAAAACTCTGAGCCGTCAAAAAATGCCCCAAGCTTGAGTGAGGGATCTATCGATCGCCAAATCCGCCGCCACCCGGCGTGTGGATTTCGAACACATCGCCCGTCTGCATCTCGACCTGCCCAATGTGCGCCAGCTCTTGCACGCTGCCGTCGCTGCGCACCACGCGGTTGATGCCCGGCAAGCCGCTGTGACCACCCGCCATGCCAAAGGCTGGATGGACCCGACCGTTGGACAAAATGCCCGCCGTCATCGGCTCCAGAAAGCGCACACGGCGCACGCCGCCGTCGCCACCGTGCCAGCGCCCCGAACCGCCCGAGCCTTGGCGGATAGCGTAGCTCTCCAGCCGTACCGGGAATCGGAACTCCAGCACCTCAGGGTCCGTGAGGCGTGAATTGGTCATGTGGGTTTGCACCACCGAAGTGCCGTCAAAACCACCCACCAACTGACCTTGTGCGTCAAAACGCCCACCCGCACCGCTGCCACCCGAAATCGTTTCGTAGTACTGCACCCGTGCATTGCCGAAGGTGAAGTTGTTCATGGTCGGCTGGCTGCCCGCCATCACACCCAATGCGCCAAACAGCGCATTGGTGATGCAGGTCGAAGTTTCCACATTGCCCGCCACCACGGAAGCCGGCGGATTTGGGTTGAGCATTGAGCCTTGGGGAATGATGACCTTCAGGGGCTTCAGGCAACCCGCGTTCAGCGGGATGTCGTCGTCCACCAGGCTGCGGAACACGTACAGGACGGCTGCCATGCACACCGCCCGTGGCGCGTTGAAGTTGTTGGACAGCTGGGCGCTGGTGCCGGTGAAATCGATCTCGGCCGTACGCTCGGTAGCATTCACGCGCACCGCCACCTGGATCTGCGCCCCGTTGTCCAAGGGGAAAGTGAACGACCCGTCTTTGAGGCGGGTGATGACGCGGCGCACCGATTCTTCGGCGTTGTCCTGCACATGGCGCATGTAGGCCTGCACCACGTCCAAGCCGAATTGATCGACCATGCGGCGCAGCTCTTGCACGCCTTTTTCGTTGGCGGCAATTTGCGCTTTCAAGTCGGCCATGTTTTGCGCCGGGTTGCGCGAAGGGTATTCGCCGCTTTGCAGCAGCGCCGCCATCTCGGCCTCGCGCAAATGGCCCGCTTCGACCAACTTGACGTTGTTGATCTGCACGCCCTCTTCTTCGATGCGGGTGGAAAACGGCGGCATGGAGCCAGGTGTCAAACCGCCCACATCGGCATGGTGCCCTCGTGAGCCCACATAAAACACGGGATCTTTGTGACCGTCTAAATAGACAGGGGTGATCACTGTGATGTCGGGCAAATGCGTGCCGCCATGGTACGGATCGTTCAGCACAAACACATCACCTGGCTGCATGCGCCCCTTGTTTTCGTGGATCACGGTCTGGATGCTCTCGCCCATCGAGCCCAAGTGCACCGGCATGTGCGGCGCGTTGGCAATCAAATGGCCCTCGGCACTGAACAGCGCACACGAAAAGTCCAGCCGCTCTTTGATGTTGACCGAGTAGGCCGTGTTTTGCAGTTGCAGCCCCATCTGCTCTGCGATGTTCATGAACAAGTTGTTGAACACCTCCAGCAGCACCGGGTCGGCCTGCGTGCCTGCGGCGTGCTGCACCGCCCGCGCTTGCACACGCACCAGCAGCAAATGGTCCAAAGCCGTTAACCGTGCCTGCCAGCCTGGCTCTACCACCGTGGTGGCATTTTTCTCGGCAATGATGGCCGGGCCGTCGATCACATCACCCGGGCGCATGTCTTCGCGCACCACCAGCGCGGCTTCCTGCCACTCGGCCACGCCTTGTGCGTTGGCGGCGAACACCCGCACCGTGTCGCGACGTGGCACCTCGCGCTCAGCATTCAGCGCATGAACAGCCTCTTCGGGCGCATCGCCTGGCAGCACCGCCTCCACCGACACCGCTTCGACCACCAAGGCCTTGCCCTGCATCAAGAAGGCAAAGCGCTGGCGGTAAGCCGCCTCAAACCCGGCCACCAACTGGGCTTGATCGCCCCAGGGCACCACCAGCGCCGAGTCGGTGCCTTCGTAGCGCAAATGCACGCGTTGGCGCAGCTCGATGCGGTCGACATGCGTTGCGTCCCCGCCCATTTGCGCCAGCAAGGCTAAGCGGGTGGATTCGCCCAATGCCTGCAAGCGCTCGGCCATCAAGGGCATGGCGGCAGCTTCCAGTCGTCGCTCAACGGATTCCTCGCGCATCACGTTCTGATCGGCCAAGCCCATACCATAAGCCGACAGCACACCCGCCAGCGGGTGCACCAGCACCTGCGACATGCCCAGAGCATCGGCCACCAAACACGCATGCTGCCCGCCCGCGCCACCAAAGCATTGCAAGGTGTAACGCGTCACGTCGTAGCCCCGCGCCACCGAAATTTTCTTGATGGCATTTGCCATCTGCTGCACCGCGATCTGGATGAAGCCATGCGCCACGTCTTCGGCAGCGCGGCCGGTTTGCTTGGCCAATTGCTCAAAATGCCCGCGCACCACCTCGGCGTCAAGCGGTTGATTGGCTTCAGGCCCGAACACCGAGGGGAAAAACTTCGGCTGCACCTTGCCCACCATCACGTTGGCATCGGTCACGGCCAAAGGCCCGCCCCGGCGGTAACTGGCTGGGCCGGGGTTGGCCCCCGCGCTTTGCGGGCCGACGCGGAAACGCGCACCGTCATAGGCCAACAGCGAACCGCCGCCCGCAGCCACCGTGTGGATGCTCATCATCGGCGCACGCATGCGCACCCCGGCCACCTGGGTTTCAAACTCGCGCTCGAATTGCCCCGCAAAGTGCGACACGTCGGTGGAGGTGCCGCCCATGTCAAAGCCAATCACCTTGTCGTGACCCGCCAACTGCGCCGTACGGGCCATGCCCACAATGCCGCCCGCTGGTCCACTCAAAATGGCGTCTTTGCCCGCAAACACCTGCGCGTCTGTGAGGCCGCCCGAAGACTGCATGAACATCAGCTTCACACCCGGCATTTCGCTGGCCACCTGGTCCACATAGCGCCCCAAAATCGGTGACAAATACGCGTCTACCACCGTGGTGTCGCCCCGGCTGACCAGCTTCATCATCGGGCTGGTTTGGTGCGAGGTGCTGACCTGGGTGAAACCCACCTCACGCGCCAGCCGCGCTGCGGCCCGCTCGTGCGCCGTGTGTCGCCAGCCGTGCATGAACACCACCGCCACCGAGCGCACACCTTGCGCATGCCAATGCATCAATTGGGTGCGCAAATGCACCTCGTCGAGCGGCAACAAAACCTCGCCATCCACCGCCACCCGCTCTTGCGCCTCCACCACCGCGCTGTAGAGCAACTCGGGCAGCACGATCTGGCGGTCAAACAAACGCGGACGGTTTTGGTACGCAATGCGCAGCGCGTCCCCAAAGCCTTGCGTGGTCACGAGCAGCGTAGCTTCGCCCTTGCGCTCCAGCAGCGCATTGGTGGCCACTGTGGTGCCCATCTTCACGCACTCGACCAGCTCAGGTGTGACCGGCTCGCCAGCTTTGAGGCCCAGCAAATGGCGGATGCCCGCCACCGCCGCATCGCGGTATTGCTCGGGGTTTTCAGAAAGCAGCTTGTGCGTGACCAAAGTGCCGTCGGGCCGCTTGCCCACCACGTCGGTGAAGGTGCCGCCCCGGTCAATCCAAAATTGCCAACGGTTTTTGCCAGCGGGTGAGATGTGGGATTCGGTCATATGTTGCTCAAAATTCAAATTCAAAAACCAGCTTCACAAAGAAGCCGCCGCACGCGCCGCTTGGTCATACATGCCCGAGAGCACACGCAGCAATCGAGCCAGTTCGCCAATGTCACGGTTCAAGCCGTCGTCGGCTTTCAAAGCGTCGATCAGGCAACTCTCACGGATTTCGCGGTAGCGCTGCACATAAGCACGGCCCTCGTCGGTGGCGGCATAGGTCACGTCCTTGCCATTCTTTTGCGACACCACCACGCCCAAGCCTTGCAGCTTTTTCAGGGCGTAATTCACCAAATGGGTGTCCTCGATGTTCATGATGAAACAGATGTCGGCCAGGCGTTTGTCACGGGCGCGGTGCGTGACGTGGTGCAGCACCAGCACATCCAAGGGCGTCAAATCCTTCAGGCCTGCGGCCGCCATGCAATGGATGATCCAGCGGTGAAAGGCATTACCCGCCACGATCAAGCCGAACTCGAACTCGCTCATCTCCGCGCTGTCGGGCGAGACCAGATGGGCCGAAGACACAATGGGGCTGGCGGCTGAGGTGCTCAGAGAATTTTTGCGCGGCATGGGTTCCGTCAAGGCTGGAGAGATGAGAAAGTCTATGCCCGATGCCGACAATTTGCCAACAATTTGTTGACGTTAAGGGAAAACACCGAGCACAGATTGGCTCCGCCTTGCCTACAGTGGGCACCAGACAGATGCACCCGATGCACGCGTGAAGCGGGCACCTTTCTTGCACTGCTCAGTGAACCGTTCACTTCCATCTTTCACAGGAGTTTTCATGCAACGTCGTGCCTTACACCTCAGCCTGCTGGCTGGCCTGCTCGCTGTTTCCGGCTTTGTCTCGGCCCAAACCAAGTGGGACCTGCCCGCTGCTTACCCAGCCACCAACTTCCACTCGGTCAACATGACCCAGTTTGCGGCTGACGTGGACAAAGCCACGGCGGGCAAGCTGAAGATCACGGTGCACGCTAACGCGTCCCTCTTCAAAGCACCTGAAATCAAGCGCGCAGTTCAAGGCGGCCAAGCCCAGCTAGGCGAGATCTTGCTGGTGAACTTCCAGAATGAATGGCAGCCCTTTGGTGCCGATGGTCTGCCTTTCCTGGCCGACAGCTACGACGAGTCCATGAAGCTCTACAAAGCGCAAAAGCCGCTGCTGGAAAAGAAGCTGGCCGAACAAGGCATGATGCTCTTGTACTCGGTGGCTTGGCCTCCACAGGGCATTTACAGCAAGAAGCCGATCAACAGCGCCGCCGACCTCAAAGGCATCAAGTGGCGTGCTTACAGCCCCACCACCGCCAAGATCGCTGAACTGGTCGGTGCCCAACCCGTGACCGTGCAAGCGGCCGAGTTCTCGCAGGCCTTGGCCACGGGCGTGGTCGAATCCACCATGACCTCGGGCGCCACAGGCGTGGACAGCAAGCTGTATGAGCACCTCAAGTACTACTACGACGTGCAAGCTTGGTTGCCCAAAAACGCGGTCATTGCCAACAAGAAAGCATTTGACGCGCTGGACAAGCCGACACAGGACGCTTTGCTCAAAGCCGCTGCCGAAGCCGAAACCCGCGGCTGGACCGAGTCGCGCAAAGTCAACACCACCACCATGGAAACGCTCAAGGCCAATGGCATGACCATTGCCGCGCCTTCTGCCCAGCTCAAAGCCGACATGAAAAAAGTGGGTGACACCATCATGAAGGAATGGTTGGAAAAGTCCGGGGCTGAAGGCAAAGCCATTGTCGACGCCTTCAAGCGTTGAGCCGATGCGCCGATTGCTGAATGCCATTTATGCCAGCACCGCCGCCTTGGCGGCGCTGTGCATGTGTGGCCTGCTCTTTATGGTGCTGCTGTCGGTGCTGAGCCGACAGTTCCACTTCCACGTGCCCGGCACCGATGCGTATGCAGGTTACCTCATGGCCGGGGCGGGCTTTTTGGCGCTGGCCCACACCCTGAAGCAGGGAGAACACATCCGCGTCACTTTGGTGCTGAACTTTTTCAAGGGTACAGCCCGGCGTGGGTTGGAAGTGTTCAGCCTCTCGCTGGCCAGCCTGCTGGCTTGTTTGTTCGCCTTCTACAGCTGCCGCCTGGTGTGGCAATCCATCGAGTTCCATGACATCTCGACCGGCAACGACGCCACGCCTTTGTGGATTCCGCAACTGGCCATGGCCCTGGGCACGGTGATTTTTGCACTGGCTTTTGTGGATGAACTGGTGCTGGAAATCCGGGGCCAACGTGCCGCCCCTGAAAGCGGCGAAATGCTGCGCAACGAGTGATGGCCCATGAATGACTTGATGATCACGGGGCTACTGGTCCTGACCTTGTTTCTGATTTTGGGCAGTGGCGTGTGGATTGGCCTCACGCTCTCGGGTGTGGCCTGGATCGGCATGCAAATGTTTTCCGCCAGACCCGCTGGTGACGCCATGGCGGTGACCATCTGGGGCTCGGCCTCGAGCTGGACCCTCACCGCCCTGCCTCTGTTCATTTGGATGGGCGAGATTTTGTTTCGCACGCGCCTGAGCCAAGACATGTTCAAGGGCTTGGCCCCTTGGATGCAAGCCCTGCCCGGGCGCTTGCTGCACACCAATGTGGTGGGCTGCGCCATCTTTGCGGCCGTGTCGGGCTCGAGCGCGGCCACCTGCGCCACGATCGGCAAGATGACCCTGCCCGAGCTGCAAAAACGTGGCTACCCCGAAGACATGGTCATTGGCACCCTGTCTGGCTCTGGCACGCTGGGCCTTTTGATTCCACCGTCCATCATCATGATCGTGTACGGCGTGGCGGCCGATGTGTCGATTGCCCAGCTCTTCATTGCCGGGGTCTTGCCCGGCATGCTGCTGGCGGGGCTGTTTTCGGGCTACATCATTTATTGGTCACTGCGCCACCCAGACCAGATCCCACCGCGTGACGCGCCCATGAGCTTCATGCAAAAGCTCGAAGCTTCCAGCAGCCTGATCCCAGTGGTCTTGCTGATTGCAGCGGTGTTGGGCTCCATTTACACCGGCTTTGCCACCGCCACCGAAGCGGCGGCTGTGGGCGTGGTGGGCGCGTTGGTGCTTTCCACACTGCAGGGCTCCATGAGTTGGACGGTGTTCAAAGACGCCTTGATGGGGGCCACACGCCTGTACTGCATGATCGCCCTGATCTTGGCGGGGGCTGCGTTTTTGACCTTGTCCATGGGCTACATCGGCCTGCCGCGCCACCTGGCCGAATGGATCGGTGGCCTAGGCCTCAGCCCCTTTGCACTCATCATGGCCTTGATGGTGTTCTTCATCATCTTGGGCTGCTTTTTGGACGGCATCTCCATGGTGGTGCTGACCATGGGCGTGCTCATGCCCACGGTGCAAAAAGCGGGCATCGACCCGATCTGGTTTGGCATCTTCATCGTATTTGTGGTCGAGATGGCGCAGATCACGCCGCCCGTGGGCTTCAACCTGTTTGTGCTGCAAGGCATGACGGGCAAGCAACTGCCCTACATCGCCCGCGTGTCCATGCCCATGTTCTTCTTGATGGTGGGTGCGGTGATGCTGATTTACTTTGTGCCCGGCATCGTGACTTGGCTGCCAACGCAGATGAAACTCTGATCTCGCTGCCCTTTCATCCTCTATGATTCAACCCGTCCCCAAAGGACGGGTTGTTCATTTGGGCAGTAAGGATTGTTTGTGTTTAAAAATGTGATGGTTTACCGCATCGGCGAGGGCTTTGCCCCTTCATTGGCCGATGTGCAGGCGGCGCTGGAGCCGGTGCAGTTTGTGGAGTGTGGCGCCAGCCAAGAAAAGTCGATCGGATGGGTACCTCCACGGGGCGAAGCGCATGGCCCACTGGTCGAATCGGTCGGCGGGCAGTGGATCTTGAAACTCATGATCGAGTCCAAGGCCGTTCCCGGCAACGTGGTGCGCCGCAAAGTCGACGAACGCATCGCCGAAATCGAAGCGGCCACCGGCCGCAAACCTGGCAAAAAAGAAAAGCGCGACCTGATGGACGACGTGCTGCTGTCGCTGCTGCCGCAGGCGTTTGCCCGCCAGTCCACCGTACTGGTGTGGATGGACCTGGAAAACCGCCGCTTGGTTCTGAACGCAGGCAGCCAAGGCAAGGCCGACGAAGTGATGTCTGCCTTGATGAACGTGATGGGCGGCCTGTCGGTCTCACTGATCCAAACCGTGACTTCGCCGCAGGCCGCCATGACGCAGTGGCTGCTGGCCCCAACGCCCGACGAGTGGCCGTCAGATTTGACCGTGGAGCGCGAAACCGTGCTCAAGTCCACCGGCGAAGACGCGGCCAGCGTGCGCTTCACCCGCCACCACCTGGCCAACGACGACGTGCGCAAGCATGTGCTGGAAGGCAAACTGCCCACGCAACTGGCGCTGAGCTGGGATGGCCGAGTGGCCTTTGTGCTGACCGAGACCCTGCAACTGAAAAAAGTGCAGTACCTCGACGGCGTGATGGACGAATCAGGCACCGACAAAAACGAAGACCGCTTCGACGCAGATGTGGCCTTGTCCACTGGCTTGTTGGGGCCACTGATCGACAGCCTGATCGAAGCCCTGGGTGGCGAGATGGAACTGGGTGCCTCTGCGGCCGACCAAGCCATTCCCAACCCCA
Source organism: Limnohabitans sp. (assembly GCF_034680285.1). Taxonomy (GTDB): domain Bacteria; phylum Pseudomonadota; class Gammaproteobacteria; order Burkholderiales; family Burkholderiaceae_C; genus Limnohabitans_A. The sequence continues at coordinate 18,917 of NZ_JAXITC010000011.1, read as the reverse complement.
CGCGCACCGTGATCAATTCAACGGTCGCCACCGGTGCGTCGACAGGCGACGACGAAGACCCCCCGTTTTAAGACACTCCCAACACCCGCATAAAGGAGCCGCCCCATGCTCACGGTGATCGCGATCTGCCTCGGTGCTTGTGTGGGGGCGCTCTCGCGTTGGCAGTTGGGTTTGTGGCTCAACCCTGCCAGTGTCAGTGCGGGCCTGCTGCCCTTGGGCACGCTGGCGGCCAACCTGATCGGCGGCTACTTGGTGGGTGTTTGCGTGGGGGTGTTTCAGCAACTGCCTGAGTTGGACCCGGTTTGGCGACTGGCACTGGTCACAGGCTTCTTAGGCGCCCTGACCACCTTTTCCAGCTTCTCGGCCGAAGTGGTCGCCATGCTGCAACAAGGCCGCTTTGCGCTGGCAGCAGGTACGGCCAGCATGCACTTGTTCGGTTCATTGGCCCTCACGGTACTGGGACTTAAAACCGTAGGTCTTCTCTGGGCGCGGTAATTGAGCGAGTGGCGGGTTTGCAGCGATACCGGTCGTTCACTTGGTTTCGCCAATTACCAATTTGGATTGTTTTGGCATCTAAAATATAATGAAAAGGGATACAGATTTGACGGAATTTTTTACCTGTATAAATAGGTAATGAACTCCACAAAACCTAGGCTGCAAGCCGCTCTCAGGAGGTTTTCTTCTCCAGCTTATCCCGCAGCGCCCAGAATATCCCGCAACTTTTGCGGTCTACATTACGTTAGGCCTTCTAGGAGACAGCATGCCCCTCTGCGGCGTTGAAATCAAAGGTAGCGAAGCCATCTTCGCCATAGTCGAAGTTCTTGACGGTCAATGGAAGCACATTCCTACAGAGACAAAGCGTATCGCGCTCGACGACGACGACGATGCACAAAACGTCCGCTCCTTTGCGGACCTTATCGCCGGGTTTCTGCGTGACAACAAGCTGACTGAAGTTGCACTCAAGAAGCGCGGAAAGAAGGGAGAATTCGCCGGGGGGCCAACAACCTTCAAGATTGAGGGTCTCTTCCAGCTCAACCGGGACTGCGCAGTTCAACTGGTCTCGGCCCCAACCATCGCCGCGCAAGACAAAAAGCACGGCTTCGCCATCCCGGCGACATTGAACAAATACCAAGTCGAGGCTTTTCGAACCGCTTGTGCTGCGCTTGCCCAACGACTTCCGAAAGCATGACCAAGCTCTACATCGAAGGCTCCAGCGCGCCGCTTGAGATCAAGAATTCATTGCTGGGATTCTCCAAGAACATTGAGTTTCACCGCGAAGACTCAAAGGCTGCAAACGGCTACGTCTTCTTTGGCACAAACCGCGTCACAGGCACGCAGGTCACTCTCAAGTATTATTACTGGGGTGGAAAGACCGAATACCATGCAGAGCCTAGGCAGCTTGCACAGATAGATGCACAGAATGTTCTAAAGATTCTCGATGCCGGTTTGATAGACGCAAAGTGGGCATACTTCATGACGCCCACATGCACCGGTGGCGATCTAGATCTTGTACTTGAGTCAAGTCCCCTTGGAGTTAAATCGGCTCTTGAATACACGTACCAAGCTCTTTCAGGTCTGAGCCATCTTCATGGCAGACGGTTTCTCCACCGCGACATTAAGCTCGCGAACTTGTACTTGACCGAAGCTGGATCGGTTGTCATTGGCGATTTCGGCTCCGTCAAGCGTCTGCCAGAGGCAGTCTCAACAATTCCTGCATCCAGCCATTCACTGATTTATCGCCCGCCAGAAACGATCCTCACCAACTCGTACGGCATTGCTGGAGATGTATACCAATGCGGTTTGGTCCTCTACCAGCTGCTTGGCGGAACACTCTCGTACGACGGCCTTGCGTGGCTCGGCAAGCGGGAACTTGTCCAGCTAGAGACATTGGCAACACCCCTAGACAAAGAAGACTTCATCGACCGCTGCATAAAGGCCAAGATTGCAGCGGGTAAAGCGACAGACATTGCTTCCTTGCCGCCGTGGGTTCCCAAGCCGATTCGTCGGATCATCAACAAGGCCTGTCACGTCGACGCAGCTCAACGCTTTCAATCCGCCTCAGCGTTTATGGCCAAGATCCATGAAACTCGTCCGTCCGTCCCAGACTGGCAAGTCATCGAAGGCTGTCCAACACTTATCGCCAAGACAAGCTACCGGATCGTTTGCGGCGAAGATGGACACTCGGTTCAGAAGCGCGCTGGAACTGACTGGAGAAACGACAACACAATCGCGGGAGATACTCTTGAAGAGCTGGTGGAGAGCATCGCGAAGAAGGCCTAGCCGCTCGCTCGAGCCGACCCGCTACGGCAGGCTCAGCTCGAACGTTAAACCTGCATTTCGAGTTGACAGCTTCGGAGCGAAGCGAAAGTCGGCTATCAGCCTGAAGCAGCCACTCGCCCACCATCAACCCCCACCCCTCTGCATCGTCAAATCAAAACGCTTCATGAAGCTTTGACGCGCATCTTCTTCCACGCCCTCAAAGACAAAAGACACGGCCAGCCGCTGCAGGCGCAGCAGCGCGATCACGCGTGGGGGCAGGATGCGCCATTGCAGTTGCAGATGGCCGTCATCGATTTGTACGCGTGCTTGGCCGGTTCCCAGTTCAAAGGCGTGCTCGCCCAAGGCGCGGGGCAAGGCCGTCAACCATTCGGTTTCGCTGGTGCCCATATCGCGCTCGAAGCGCTCGGGGTAGTAAGACTGCATGGGTTAGGTCGCCGCGTGTGCTGTGCTCAACCACCGGCCACGGGGGGCCAGATGGCGAGGACATCACCGTCGACCAAGGTGGTGGTGCCCCGATCTTCAGGTTTGATGTATTTGCCATTGACCAAGACCAAATGCACCAGCTTAGGCGGCATGCCATAGGGCTCGATGATCTGGCTGATGCTGGCGTCCTGCGCCACATCCAGCGTGACCTGGTTGCTGCGCCGGGCTTCGGGGGGCAAGTAATCGGTCAGCGTGGCAAACAGTTTGAAAGTGATGTTCATGCGCAGATTGTCACTTCATCGACGACGCGCGTCTTGCGCACCGCTCCATCGCCCTTGACCCTGTGCGCAATCCAGATAGGCGTCCATCAGCTTGGTTGGGTCGTGCATCAGGCGGTCTTTCCAGTCGCCCAGATGCACCTGGCCTTCGACCAGGCCACGCATCACGCCCACATGCTCGGTCCAGCCCACGCTGTTGCAGCCGATCATCACATCGTCCTTGAACTGCAGGCTCAGGTGACGCCCTGCGGCCTTGTCGGTCAACACGGCAGACTGGCCATCGGCCACGCCTTCCCAGTTGCCAAAACTGGTGGAGATCAATCCCAGGGTGTCGAGCACGTTGATTTGCGTGACGCCTTTGAGCTCGGTCTTTTGGCCCAGCATGTTGAGTGCGGCCACACGGGCCTGCTCGGCCGCGTTGGGCTGGATGGCGCTCACAATCGTTTTGCCGCTGACCATGTCAAACGCTTCGGCGCAGTCGCCTGCGGCGTAAATGCCGGGCACATTGGTTTGCAGGTGCTGGTCGGTCAACACGCCTTGCAGGCAGGTGATGCCGCTGTCCTTCAAAAAGCCAATCGCTGGGCGCACGCCCGTGGCGCTGATGACGAGATCGGCCTCGACGGTTTGGCCGTTGGACAAGCGGACCTGCAGCGGGCCACCCGCTTCGTCAGAAGCCAAGCCCACCGCAGAAGCCAACTTGCCGAGCAAGCCTTTTTCTGCGCCTTGGCTGATGGCCTCGACCTTGGTGCCGGTGAACACCTGCACGCCTTTGGCCTCGCACCAGTCGCGGATCATGCCGCCGGCCACCGGGCCCATCATGCGGGGCACCATGCGGTCGCCCATCTCCACCACACTCAGCTTGACACCACGCGCGGCCAGCGCTTCCATGATGATGCAGCCAATGAAGCCTGCGCCCATTTGCAACACCCGAGCGCCGGGCTTGGCCAACGCCTGTATGGCGCGGGCGTCTTCCAGCGTCCAGCAGGGGTGCACGCCGGGCAAGTCCATGCCCGTAATCGGGGGGCGCACCGGGTGCGAGCCGGTCGCAATCAACAACTTGTCAAAAGCCATCGACTGGCCATTGTCGAGATGCACCGTTTTGCCTGCTGCGTCCACGCGCGTCACCTTGGCCTTGACCTGCTTGATGCGCAAATCGTCAAAGTGGGTGGCGCTTTTGCGCAAGTAGGTGCCCTGCTCTTCGATGTTGCCAATCAACAGATAAGGGATGGCCATGCGCGAATACGGCGCATCGGGCTCGTCACCCACCAGGGTGATGGTGTCGGCGGGGGCGTGCTTGCGCAGGGTCTCGGCGGCGATGACACCGGCAGGGCCTGCGCCCAAGATGACGTGGTGGGTCATGAATCGGACTCCAGAAACAGGTAGCGGCCCGCAGGCCGCTTGATTTCCTGTAGAAGCGCACCCCTACGGTGAAGGCTTCACGAGCAGGCGCTCGCTCCTACAGGGGCAAGGTCACAAACCCAGACGTTCCCGGGTGGCCGATGTCGGACGGCCTTCGCCATCCCAGCCGCGGGCGTCGTAGTACTTGGGCAGCATTTCATCCAACTTGCTGACCATGCCTTTGCCGGGGCCGGTTTTGGCGGCTTCGGTCATCAGGCGCTTGGGCAGGTTGTCGTCGGCCTTGGTGAAGCCGGCGGCGTTGTTGAAGTCACGCTCCATGTTCCAGATGCGCTCGCCGATGTGGTTCAAGTGCTCCATGGTGAACTCTTCGCCGCAAGCGGCTTGCACCTGAGGGGCCACGTCGGCCAGGGTCCAGGCAAAGCTGGTGAACACGCAAATACCGGCCGAGTCGAACGCAGCAGTGGCGTCCTGGAAGGCTTTGACCAACTCGGGCTTGCCTTCGTGCTCGGTGGGCTCGGTCTTGACCGGGATGCCCAGCACTTCAGAGGCGATGGTGTAGCCGCGCAGGTGGCAAGCACCGCGGTTGGATGTGGCGTAAGCCAACCCAATGCCTTGGATCACACGGCCGTCATAGGCTGGGAACTCTTGGCCCTTGACGCTCATGGACAAATCGGGGTGGCCGTATTTGGCGGTCAGGCGCTTGGAGCCCATGCCAATTTCCTTGCCAAAACCGACGCCCTTGGCCGTCATGTCGACAAACTCGCAGAGCGCTTCGGCCGAGCCAAACGGGGCTTCCACACCGATTTGCTCTTTGGTCAGCACACCCATTTCGTACAGCTCCATGACGGCACCGATGGTGGCACCGAAGCTGATCGGGTCAAAACCTTCTTCGTTGCAGATCATGTTGGCGTACTGCAGGGCTTCCAGATCTTTCACGCCGTTGGCTGCGCCCAGCGCCCAAGCTGCTTCGTACTCCAGGCCGCCGTTGGCGCCCCAGTACTCAGGCTTGTTCTTGACCGAGAAGTGGCCCTCGTCCATCTTGCTGATGCGGCCGCAAGCAATGGTGCAACCAAAACAGGCTTGGTTGGTCACCAGGTGCTTTTTGCCATCGGTCTCGCGGGGCGTGACCATGGCTTCGGCCGAGATGTCTTTGGCGCTTTCAAACTGCACGTCGCGGTGGTTGCGAGTGGGCAAGCCGCCCACTTCGTTGATCACGTTCATCAGCACCTGCGTGCCATAAGCAGGCAGACCCTGGCCAGTGACCGCGTTGTCGGCCAGCACCTTTTTGGCAGCCTTGGCTGCAGCCATGAAAGCCTTGGGGTTTTTCAGATTGCCCACGCCTTTGGTGCCACGCACTGCGATGGCTTTGAGGTTTTTGCTGCCCATGACGGTGCCCACGCCCGAGCGGCCAGCCGCACGGTGCAGGTCGTTCACCACAGCGGCATACAGCACGCCGTTTTCACCGGCCTTGCCGATGCTGCAGACACGCAGCAATGGATCTTGCAAGCTGGACTTGAGGATTTCCTCGGTCTTCCAGACGCTTTGGCCCCAGAGGTGGCTTGCATCGCGCAACTCGGCTTCGTCGTCGTTGATGTGCAGGTACACCGGCTTGGCCGATGCGCCTTCAAAAATGACCATGTCCCAACCGGCCATTTTGAGCTCAGCGCCCCAATAGCCACCCGAGTTGGAGCAAGCGATTGCGCCGGTGAGCGGGCTCTTGGTGATGACGGTGTAACGGCCACCGGTGGAGGCCATGGTGCCAGTCAATGGGCCCGTGGCCCAGATGAGTTTATTGTCAGCTGACAGGGGGTCGACTTTGGGGTCGATCTCGCTGATCAGGTATTTGCTGCCCAGACCGCGTGAGCCAAGGTAGGCTTTGGCCCACTCCATGTTCAGCGGTTCGGATTTGACGGTGCCAGCCGTGAGGTTGACGCGGAGAATTTTTCCAGCCCAAGACATGTTGATGCTCCTTATGGGTGGGTGAATTAACCGGCAGTGGGCTGATTGCCCAACTTGTCGGCCCATTGTTTCATTTTGTCGATGCCAGTCCAGTTGGCATCCACGAAGGTGATGGCGCCGGTTGGGCAGGCGTCGGCACAAGCCGGATCGCCACCGCACAGGTCGCACTTTTGGACCTTGCCGGTCTCTTGCACATAGTTGATCGTGCCGAATGGGCAGGCGATGGTGCAGACCTTGCAGCCCACGCAGGTGGACTCGTTGACCACTTTGGCGCCCGTGGCTTTGTCCACGGTGATGGCTTCCACAGGGCAGGCATGCAGACACCAGGCTTCGTCACACTGGGTGCAGGTGTAGGGCACTTTTTTGCCAGTGTGGTGGAAGTCGAACACCTTGATGCGCGATTTGGAGGTGGCGTATGTGCCGTAGTTCTCGAAAGAACAGGCCATTTCGCACTGCAAGCAGCCGGTACATTTGTCCGGGTTGATGTGCAGGACTTTCTGCATGTGTGTCTCCTGTGGGGTGACGGGCTGTTCAAGCCCGCGCTTATGAATCAGAATGCATAGCCATTGTTGGTGATTACCCCTGTAAACCGATGCGGATTAACCCTAGGTTTGTCAGGGTTGTCCTCAAAAATTCTCAGCTTGATACACATCTGACATGCCCCTGACAGCCCAAACCAGCGACCGACAGCAGCGAATTGAACACGCCCGTGAGCTGGTGTTTCAGGGCCGATCCGAGGCACAGAGCAGCGGCATACCCCCCTGGATTGCCCAGTCCTGGCAGCGCTGCCTGTCCATGGGCCTGCAACCTGGCCAAGCGGTGGGGTTTGACGCCATCTCCGCCCAACACATGCGCCGCGTGCAAGAAGCCAGCCGACCCTTGGTGAAGGCGGCGCAGCCGGTGCTGGCCGAGTTGGCGCGTGCTATTGCTGACATCCGTTATTTCGCCATCTTGACCAATGCCCAAGGCATCGTGGTCGATGTGCACGGCCCGGTGGACCGGCAAGACCGCCGCGCTGAGGTGATCGCCCGTGTGGGCGTGGACTTGTCCGAAAAGGCGGTGGGCACCACGGCGATCAGCGCCGCCCTGACAGAGTTGCAGCCTGTGTGGTTGCACCGGGGTGAGCATTTCTTTCAGGACACGGGGGTCTACAGCTGCGCTGGGGCACCGGTTTTTGGCCCGGATGGCCTGTGCGCGGGCATGCTGGACCTGACGGGCATCGAGACCACCGAGCGCCCTGCCCTCAAGCACCTGGTACGCCGCTCCGCCCGCAGCATCGAAAACAGTTGGCTGCTGTCCACCGATCATGCGCTGGTGCTGCGCCTGAACTGGCCCGGCAACCAGCCCGGCGACGACAGCGATGGCCTGATCACACTCGACCACAACGGTCAAATCGTGGGGGCTAACCCCACGGCGCGGCAAATGTTGTCCTTGTCGCCGGACACCAACGGCCAAACGCAGCACGCCAGCGAAGTGTTCGCCTCGCCCTGGGAAAACCTGTTCGACGCAGCCAGCCGGCAAGCCAGTGCGCAAGAGTTGCCGCTGTGGTCTGGCCTGCGTTTGCAAACCCAAGCTTTGCGCCCGGGCACCCGCCCAACGGCAGCACACAGCGCGATGACCGCAGAACGTGTGCCTGTGGCCTCCAAGCCACTCAAGGACGTGCAGACCGAGATGATCCGCGAAGCCGTCCAGCAAGCGCGTGGCAACGTGGCCGAAGCCGCACGCAGCCTGGGCATCAGCCGCGCCACGGTTTACCGCAAACTCGGCTTACCCAAAAGCTGACCCAGTGTCAGATCACTTCCCCGCGTTCGGGAAAAACAGCTGCTCCCCGCCGATTTTGTAGTCGGCCACCACACCTTGACCTGCGGCCGAGGTGATCCAGTCCACGAACTTCTGTGCATCGGCCTGTTTGACGTGGGCATGTTTGGCGGGGTTGACGACCATCACGCCGTATTGGTTGAAGAGACGTTGGTCACCCTCCACCAAAATAGTCAGATCGGCGCGGTTTTTGAAGTTGAGCCAAGTGGCGCGGTCGGCCAAAACATAGGCACCCGAAGATGCAGCGATGTTCAAAGCCGGGCCCATGCCGCAGCCGCACTCTTTGTAGCCACTGCCTTTTTTCTCGGTCAAATTGGCCATCTTCCAAAAACGCAATTCGGCCGCGTGCGTGCCGCTCTTGTCACCGCGCGAAACAAAGGCAGCATTGCCGGCCGACAACTTGGCCAAGGCCGCCACAATGTCTTTGCCTTTGGTGGCGGCCGGGTCGGCCTTGGGGCCGATCAGCACAAAGTCGTTGTACATCACAGGCAAGCGCTTGATGCCAAAGCCATCGGCCACAAATTTTTCTTCGGCCACTTGGTCGTGCACAAACACCACATCGGCGTCACCGCGCCGCGCCATGTCCAGCGCCTGGCCCGTGCCCAAGGCCACCACTTTCACATCCAGCCCGGTGGCTTTCTTGAAGGCGGGCAAGAGGTGGGCAAACAAGCCCGACTGCTCGGTGGAGGTGGTGGACGACATCACGATGGACTGGGCTTGTGCCCACACCGAGGTGGTGGCCAAAACCGCACACACCAAGGCGCGACGGGTCATAGATGATGGAAAGGTCATGAAAGTTCTCCTTGAACAAAAGCATGGGCTGCCGGGCTGTGTTCAGCCAGCAGTTCGGGGTTGAAAAAATCAGCCACAGGCAAGTCGGCCATGACTTGACCGAACTCCAGATAAATGACGCGGGTGGCCAAGCGCTTGACTTGGCCCAGGTTGTGACTGGCCCAGACCAAGGTCAGCGGGCGTTCTGGGGCACAGGCAAATTCGGCCATCAGGGCTTCGACTTCGCGCTTGGCGTGCGGGTCCAGGCTGGCCGTGGGTTCATCCAGCAAAAGCACATCGGGCTGCCGTGCCCAGGCACGGGCCAAGGCCAAGCGCTGTTGTTGCCCGCCCGACAACTGGCGGCCGTTTTGCTGCGCCACAGACTGCAAACCCACGCGCTCCATGGCCTGGAGCGCCAGCGCTTTGGCGGCCGACCAACGCAGGCCGCGTGCGCGGTCCAGCCACAAGCCCAGTGCGACATTGTTCAAAGCAGACAGTCGCAACAAATGCGGCCTTTGGAAGAGCATGGCCTGGCGCACTCCCGGCGCTTGTTGCACCTGGCCTTGCGTAGGAGACACCAGTCCATGCAAGGTGCGCAGCAAAGTGCTTTTGCCCGAGCCATTGGCGCCCACCAGCGCCACGCGCTCGCCCGCCTTGATTCGCAAGCTCACGTCCGTCAAGGCTGCTTGCGCCCCCAAGTGCACGCTCACGGCGTTCAAGCTGATTTGCACAGTGCTCATGCCAGCGCCCCTGGCACGCGGTCCACAGGCGCAGGTCGGGCGTTTCGCCGCTCACCCCACAGGCGCAGCCCTGCCACCAGCGCATTGAGCAGCAACACCACCGCCAGCAAGACCATGCCCAGCCCCAGCGCCAGCGGCAAATCGCCCTTGCTGGTCTCCAGTGCAATGGCGGTCGTCATGACCCGCGTGAAGCCGTCGATGTTGCCGCCCACGATCATCACCGCGCCCACCTCCGAGATGGCTCGGCCAAAGGCGGTCACGCCAATGGTGAGCAAGGCCAGCCGTTCGTCCCAAGCCAGCAACAAGCTGCGCACCCAAGGCCCAGCACCCAATGAAGCCCACTGCTCGCCATGCTGGCGCTCCACGTCTTCGACCACCTGGCGCGTGAGCGCGGCCACCACGGGCACCACCAAAATGAACTGGGCCAACACCATGGCCTTGAAGCTGAACATCCAGCCCAAAAAGCCCAAAGGCCCGGTGCGCGACAGCAGCAAATACACCACCAGGCCCACCACCACCGAAGGCAGCGCCAGCAAAGTGTTCAAACCCACCAATACGGCCCCCCGACCGCGAAAACGCGACACCGCCAGCCAGGCCCCCAAGGCCACACCCACGCCATAGGCCAGCAGGCAGGCGGTGGCACTCACGGCCAAGGATCGGATGACGACCACCCAAAGCGCGTTATCGAAGGAAGTGATGAGATGCAGCGCCGTCAGGACGCTGTCGGAGAAGGTGTTCATACAGCGCTTTGGATACTAAGGGACAGGCCAAGAACAAAGGATGAGGGGTGTCCACTATGAAATGGCTTGCATAAGCTCAAGTCTCTTGCTCCAAGCACTCAGCACTTGGTTTGGTAAGTCAAAAAAAAAGCCCGGCGAACCGGGCTTTAGAGATCTGCAGGAGGTTCCTGCTTATTTTTTGTTGGCCTTCATGTCGGCTTCCAATGCTTTCGCCGGATCGTCTTCAGCCGCATCTTCACCTTCTGGCTTCAAGTCATCGGCAGCCGGATCTTGCGACTGGCTTTCACTCTCCAGCATTTGCTCCATGGCCGCCTCAGCGTCAACCTTCACGCCTTCTTGTAGGCCACCTGTAACCAAGGACGGCACCATGATGATGGCTGCCACCATGATCAACTGAAGGATGATGAAGGCGATCGAACCCTTGTAGATCTCGGTGGTGGTCACCGCCTTGATGTTTTCCCCTGTGACACGGTCTTTGTAGTCGTTCTTGGGAGCAACGCTGCGCAAATAGAACAAAGCAAAACCGAAGGGTGGCGTCAAGAACGAGGTTTGCAAGTTCATGGCCACGATCACACCAAACCAGATCATGGCTTGATCAGGTGTCATGCCAGGCACCAGACCAGGCAGGATCTTTTCAGCCACTGGCGCCAAGATCGGGATCACGATGAACGCAATCTCGAAGAAGTCGATGAAACAACCCAAGATGAAGATCAAGAGGTTCACCACGATCAAGAAGCCGATAGCGCCACCGGGCATGTCGACAAACAGGTGTTCCACCCAAATGTGACCATCGGCCGCATTGAAGGTGAAGCTGAACACGGTCGAACCAATCAAGATGAACAGTACGAAAGAGGCCAGTTTGGCGGTACTTTCCAGGGCTTGGTTCATCAAAGACTTGGTCATCCGGCTCTTACCGTACGCCAAAATCAAGGCACCTAAGGCACCCATGGCGCCGCCCTCAGTCGGCGTGGCCACACCCAAAAAGATGGTGCCCAAAACCAAGAAGATCAAAATCAGTGGCGGCATCAGAACAAAGGTCACCTGCTCGGCCAATTTGGACAACAAGCCCATGCCGGTCAGTCGGTTCACGATGGCCAAAGCCAAAGCCGACAAAGATGCCACGGTCATCGACATGATGACCACTTCATCACCAGGCGCTTCTTGGGTGCGCTCGAGCCAAGCCATCATGATGCTGTCGTGTGCCGAGGCCCAGGCATAACCCACCACGGTGCACAAGATCAGCAAAAACATCAAGGACACATGGCCCGACTTGCCATTGGCTTCGCGGTAAATACGGGCTTCTGGGGGCAAGGCTGGCACCATGGCAGGCTTGAAAATCGCCACCACGACGATGAACAGCACATACAAACCCACCAGCAACAAACCCGGCAAAAGTGCACCGGCGTACATGTCACCCACCGAACGACCCAACTGGTCGGCCAGCACAATCAACACCAAAGACGGCGGAATGGCCTGAGCCAATGTGCCCGATGCGGTGATGGCCCCGGTGGCGATCACTCGGCTGTAACCGTAGCGCAGCATGATGGGCAGAGAGATCAGACCCATGGAGATGACGGCTGCCGCCACCACACCCGTGGTCGCGGCCAGCAAGGCCCCCACCAAAATCACCGCGATGGCCACGCCGCCGCGAACCGGTCCAAAGACCTGACCCACGGTTTCCAGCAGGTCTTCGGCCATGCCGGATTTCTGCAAGATGATGCCCATGAAAGTGAAGAACGGGATGGCCAGCAAAGTGTCGTTTTGCATGATGCCGAAGATCCGCAAGGGCAATGCTTGGAACAGGGATGGCGGAAACAAACCGGCTTCCATGCCGATGAAACCAAAACCCAGTCCGCAAGCCGCCAAGGCAAATGCCACGGGAAAGCCTGTCAGAAGTAAAACCAGCAGACCACCAAACATGATGGGCACAAAGTTTTGTGCCAGAAAAGTCGCTTCCATCAACGTGCTCCCAGCGCTTGTTGTTGCGCGATTTTTTCGAGTTCGAGCAATTCTTTTTGCTCGTCCGACATGGTTTCATCAGAAGATAGGACGTCTTCGCTATGCCCATACAAAAAAGCCAAGCGCTTGATCAACTCCGACACACCTTGCAGCATGAGCAGGGCAAAACCAGCGGGTACCAATGCGTACACAGGCCAGCGGATCAGGCCACCCGCGTTGGATGACATTTCACCGGTGGTGAAGGCCTGCATGAACAGCGGCCATGACAGGTAAATACAAATGGCACAAAAAGGGAACAAGGCCAGCAAAATACCACCCACGTCAATCCAGTTGCGGGTGCGCGGGGTCAACATGCCCGAGATGAAGTCGATGCGCACATGGGAGTTCTTGAGCAAACCGTAACCGGCGCCCAACAAGAACACCGCAGCAAACAAGTACCACTGGATCTCCAGCAAGGCGTTAGAACTTGAATCAAAAAGTTTTCGCACAATGGCATTGCCTGCACTGATCAAGGTCGTGGCCAAAATCAACCAAGTGGTGACCAGGCCAACCGATTGGTTGACGCGGTCAATGCCGCGCGAAATACCCAACAAAAACGTCATGGCGTTCTCCAAAAATCTGGCGCGATTGTAAGTCTCTGTTGGCCCTTTATCGAGCTCACCGTGCCAAAGGGACATTGATATTTTTAGCAAAATGCCTGAGCAGTTTTCAAAAACAAACCGTCAAAGGGTTAACCCTTGTCATCTGAACGGTCTGACTTGAAGTGCCACCAAGGCAAGACACCGCGCAAAGACTGGACCAGCCCAGCTTCAGGCGAAGGCTTGTAACCGACCATGCCCTGCAGTTGCTCTTTCCAAATCGGACCACTGAGCAAGTTTCGCAACTGCCGCACGGGCGGAGACTCCAGTGCAGAGGCCAAACACACCAACCAATAGTGCTCTTGAAAAAGTGGCACAAAATCGAGCCCGTGCACACGCGCTGCATTGGCGATGCCCAAACCCGCATCCGCATGACCGGCTGCCACGTTCGCGGCCACGGCTGCATGAGAGTTTTCTTCGTGCGCGTAGCCGTGCAATGCCGAAGCGGACCAACCCGCCTCTTGCAAGGCTTGGTCCAGCAACAAACGGGTCCCTGTGCCAGAACTGCGATTGACAAAGCGCACACCAGGTTGGAAAAGGTCTTGCAGCCGCTGCAGTCCAAGCGGGTTGCCTGGTGCCACCAACAGACCTTGTTCACGGGTGGCAAAACCAATGAGCTTGTGCTGACCCGTTTTGAGCAAGGGTTTGTAGGTGCGGGCCACCAAAGACTTGGCATCGGGTTGCCAAGGCGCATGAAAACCCGCCACATGACAACGTCCTTCGTTCAGTGCACGGATCGCATCCACGCTACCGCAAAAACGCAGGTCCAAATGCAGTGAGTCCTTGGCTGCAGTTTCACGCAGACTGACCAGAGCATCGTCATGGCTGGCATAAATGGGCAAGGCCAAATGCTCGGGATCAAAGGCGACAGCAAATGTCTTTTCAAGCTCCGCATGCAATGCGCTGATTTGAGGCGCCAATCGGGCTTGCGCTTGGCGCTCCGCCCAGAGCAGCTTGTCGGCAAAACCAGTCAAGCGTGCAGCCTGCCCTTTTTCCCAAAGGATGAGAGACTGGCCGAGTGATTGCTCCCAGCGTTTGAGCTCACCCCAGACATGGCGGTAAGACAGTCCCAAAAGTTTGGCGGCACCGCCAATGGAGCCCGCATCGCGAACGGCTTGCAGCAAATCCATGAGGGGATTGCGCAAAGGACTCAAACGGTTTCTTGCCGTTTCACGACCCAGGGGGGCCCATTGGTAAGACAGATCAATGTGCTGCATAGTTTTGAGTTTGACAGATTGCTAGTCGCATCCGAAACCACTCATATAGGCTTGACATGAAAAAAGGCCCCGAAGGGCCTTTTAGATGGCGTTCAAACCAGACTGAATTACAGCTTGGCAGATTGCATGTAGTTGTCGAAACGTGCTTCAGTGAAACGGAACCACTGGTTGGCTTCTTTGCGGAACGATGAGTAATCGCCGTAGATTTTTTTCCAGTTGGGGTTCTTGTTGCCGATTTCTTCGTACAGACCCATGGACTCTTTGAACGCGGCGTCCATCAAATCCTTGGGGAAAGCGAACAACTTGGCACCACCTGCGACCAAGGTCTTGAGCGCAGCCGCGTTGCGGGCGTCGTAACGGGTTTGCATGTCGTTGTGGGCATACACAGAAGCGGCTTCCACAATGGCTTTGTACTCGGCAGACAAGCTGTCCCAAGCCTTCTTGTTGATGTGCAGGTCCAACTGGGGACCGCCTTCCCACCAGCCTGGGTAAGCGTAGTTTTTGGCCACTTTGTAGAAGCCGAGCTTCAGGTCGTCATAAGGACCCACCCACTCAGCCGCATCGATCGTGCCTTTTTCCAGAGCTTGGTAAATTTCGCCGCCAGGAATGTTTTGCGGAACGCCGCCGATGCGCTCGACCACTTTACCGGCAAAGCCGCCGACGCGGAACTTGGTGCCTTTGAAGTCGGCCAAGGACTTGATGGGCTTGCGGAACCAGCCACCCATTTGAGCGCCTGTGTTGCCCATAGGGAAGTTCACGATGCCGTAGTTGCTATAGAACTCACGGAACAGCTTCAAACCATTGCCGTGGAACATCCAGGCAGACATTTGGCGGCTGTTCAAGCCGAAGGGAATGGCGCAACCCAAAGCAAAGGTCTCGTCCTTACCGAAGTAGTAGTAAGGCGCGGTGTTGGACATTTCAACGGTGCCGTCTTTGGTGGCGTCGATGGTGCCGAAAGCAGGCACCAGTTCACCGGCCGCATGGGTGGTGATCTCAAACTTACCGCCCGTCATTTCTTTGACTTTGGCTGCGAACACATCGTTCACACCAAACAAAGTGTCCAGCGCCTTGGGGAAGCTGGATGTCAGACGCCAGCGCAATGCGGCCTGAGCGTGAACGGCAGGTGCAGCACCCGCAGCCAAAATACCGGCAATGCCAGCGTTTTTAATGACGGAACGACGATCCATAAAGGACTCCTTGTGAAAATTTGAAATTGAGCCCCAACAGCGGGCCCTCAAACGGGTAAGAGAGCATATTGTAAGAAGCGTTTGATCACCCAAAGCTGGGGGTTTACCCTTTTTAAAACCGCCAAAATTAAAGGCTTTTGGGTAAAGCAACAAAACCAAATTAAATCGGCAGTGACCAAGCCATCAGTCCGGCCAACGCTGCCTTATGGACTTCTCCATGCCCGCGGCATCTAGGCCCTGCAAGGCCAACAGCTTGGCTGGGTCACCGTGCTCGATGAACGCATCGGGCAGGCCCAGGTGCAAGACGGGGCGGGCGATCTGCAAAGTCTGCAAGGCCTCGGCCACCGCGCTGCCTGCGCCGCCCATGATGCAGCCCTCTTCCACCGTGACGATGCGTTCATGGCTTTGGGCGATTTGAGCCAGCAGCTCCACATCCAGCGGCTTGACCCACCGCATATTGACCACCGTGGCATTGAGCTTTTCGGCCGCTTCAAGCGCAGGGGTAAGCAAGGTGCCAAAGGCCAGAATAGCGAGTTTTTCGCCCTGGCGGCGCACTTCGCCTTTGCCAAAAGGCAATGTGTCCAGATCGCGTCCGGGATCGGTGCCCACGCCCGAGCCACGCGGGTAACGCACCACCACAGGGTGGTTTTGCGCGTAGGCGGTGCTGAGCAGCTGACGGCACTCACGCTCATCGGCCGGGCAAGCCAGGCTCATGTTGGGGATGCAGCGCACGTAAGCGATGTCGTACACGCCTGCATGGGTGGCACCGTCGGCCCCCACCAAACCTGCGCGATCCAAGGCGAACACAACAGGCAGGTTTTGCAGCGCCACATCGTGGATCAACTGGTCATAGCCGCGCTGCAAGAAAGTGGAATAAATCGCCACCACAGGCTTGAGCCCTTCGCAGGCCATGCCAGCGGCAAAGGTCACGGCGTGCTGCTCGGCAATGCCCACGTCGTAGTAACGCTTTGGGAAACGCTGATGGAAGGACACCATGCCCGAGCCCTCGCGCATGGCGGGCGTGATGCCCACCAGGCGCATGTCTTTTTCGGCCATGTCGCACAGCCACTGGCCAAACACCTGGGTGAAGGTGGTTTTGGCGGGCGTAGCCGCAGGCACCAGGCCCACGCTCGGGTCGAACTTGCCGGGGCCGTGGTAAGCCACTGGATCGGCCTCGGCCTTCTCGTAACCCTGGCCTTTTTTGGTGACCACATGCAAAAACTGTGGGCCGTCTAAGTGCTTGATGTTCTCCAGCGTTGGGATCAGCGACTCCAAGTCGTGTCCATCGATCGGGCCGATGTAGTTGAAACCGAATTTCTCAAACAGCGTGGCGGGCACCACCATGCCCTTGGCGTGTTCTTCCAGGCGCTTGGCCAATTCAAACAGGGGCGGTGCGTTTTTGAGCACGTTCTTGGCCCCGGCCTTGGCTGCCGAATAAAAACGCCCGCTCATGAGTTGGGCCAAATAGCGGTTGAGCGCACCCACCGGAGGGCTGATCGACATGTCGTTGTCGTTCAGGATCACCAGCAGCTTGCACTCTTCCACGCCCGCGTTGTTCAGGGCTTCAAAAGCCATGCCGGCGGTCATGGCCCCGTCGCCGATCACGGCAATCGAATGGCGTGACTCGCCTTTTTGGCGGGCCGCCACGGCCATGCCCAAAGCAGCCGAGATGCTGGTGGACGAGTGGGCTGTACCAAAGGTGTCGTATTCGCTCTCATCGCGGCGCGGAAAGCCCGACAGACCGCCCAACTGGCGCAACGTCGGCATGCGTTCACGACGGCCCGTGAGTATTTTGTGCGGGTAGGTCTGGTGGCCCACGTCCCAGACGATGCGGTCTTCGGGTGTATTGAAGACGTAGTGCAAAGCCACCGTCAACTCGACAGTGCCGAGGTTGGAGCTGAGATGCCCGCCGGTCTTGGACACGTTGTCGAGCACGCAGTGGCGCAGCTCATCGGCCAACTGGGGCAAATCGGTGCGCTGCAGGCGGCGCAGATCGGCCGGAGAGTCGATGTTCTTGAGCAAGTTGGTCATGTCAGTTGTTTCTTTCTACCACCATGGCGGTCAGAGCACGCAGCGCAGCCAAACGGACCTCAGGCAAACCGGTATCGGCCAGCGCCTGCATGGCCTGAGCCGCCAAGCTGTCGGCATAAGCCTTGGCCGCGTCCAAGCCCATCAGGGCGACATAAGTGGGTTTGTCGGCGGCTTCGTCCTTGCCCGCAGTTTTGCCCAGTGTGGCCGAATCGGCCGTCACATCCAGCACATCGTCCACCACTTGGAAGGCCAGGCCCAAGGCCTCGCCAAAGCGCTGAAGCGCCGCTTGAACAGGGGCAGACACGCCAGGCACACAGGCCGCGCCCATCTGCACGCTGCACAGCAGCAGTGCGCCGGTTTTGAGGCGGTGCATTTGGCGCAATTGGTCTTCGCTCAGGCGTTGGCCCACGCTGGCCAAGTCGATCGCCTGGCCTCCAGCCATGCCGTGGTAACCCGAAGCCCGGGCCAGCAAGCCCACACAAGCCGCTTGCACCGCCGCGGGCACACTGCCATCCGGTGGCGTCAAAAACTCAAAAGCCAAGGTCTGCAAAGCGTCTCCGGCAAGCAGCGCCTGCGCCTCGCCAAACTGCACATGCACCGTGGGTTTGCCGCGCCGCAGCACGTCGTTGTCCATGCAAGGCATGTCGTCGTGCACCAAGGAGTAAGCATGGATCAGCTCGATGGCACATGCGGCGTTAAGGGCTGCCGCGCTGCTGGCCTCGGTGCCCACGGCTTCGGCTGTGGCCAGCACCAGAAGGGGGCGCAGACGCTTGCCGCCGTCCAGCACGGCGTAGCGCATGGCCTGGCCCAAGGCGGCTGGTGATTCGGCGGCGATGCCGGCCGACAAAGCCTGCTCCACCCGATCCAGATGTGGCTGCATCCAGGTTTTCAAATCCACACTCATGCACCGCTCCAGGGTTTGAGTTGCCCGCCGTCCAGCACCTGAATCTGGTCTTCCACGGCTTTGAGCTTGTCTCGGCAAAAGGCCAGCAACACAGCGCCCCGCTGGTAACCCGTCAACAGTTGGTCCAAAGGCATTTGCCCGGACTCCAATTGCCCGACCAATGTTTCTAGCTCCGACAAGGCCGCCTCGTAAGTGGCAGGCATTTCGGCCGCAGCGGCATCGGCGAGGTCAGGTTTGGCAGCCTTGGGCATGGGGTCTTCCAGCAAAAAACCCGATTTTAGGCTTTAAGCCTCAACTTGGCTGACAGTTGGGTATGTCAAGCCAACAAGACGCGGCGGGTTAAATCGATCACATCAGCCGCCTTCAAGACGGCCCTCTCAGCCGCCACGGCATGACTGGCGCCCATTCGGTACCCCCCCGGGGTAGAATCACGTTTCATCGGCAGGAAATTCCTGTCATTTTTTTGCGCCGTTTTCCTTGAATTCAGCGCTTTGTTCCTGCCCCTTCATAGGGGGAGTCTCTAGGTCAGGTCACCCATGTCTGATTTAAGTCTTCAACTGCAGCAGGCCGCAAGCCAACTACCAGTTTCCACTTATTTCGATGAAGCGCTGTT